>NZ_LMJK01000003.1:0-840545 GCF_001428975.1 Microbacterium sp. Root280D1
CCCGGTTTACATTCCGAACCCGGAAGCTAAGCCTCACAGCGCCGATGGTACTGCAGGGGGGACCCTGTGGGAGAGTAGGACACCGCCGGACTTCTTTTACACAGAAAAGCCACCCAATGTTGGGTGGCTTTTCTGCGTTAACGTGTGCGCAAGAGCAGTCGCCGACTGACCGGGCGCGGCAGAGAATGCGCAGCGTCAGCGCTTGAGCCGTGACTCGAGTACGGACGCCGTCTCGATCACGGCGTCCGCAAGGATACGCTCATCGAGCTCGCCGCCGGCCCAGGTCACAGCGACCGCGGCCACAGGCCAGCCCGCATGATCGCGGACGACGGCGCCGACGCTGCGCAGTCCGTCTGCCACCTCGCTGTCCTCGGTCGCATAGCCGCGTTCACGAACGGTGCGCAGCAGCTCGCGCAGTTCACTCGGCTTCCTGGGGCCGCGTCCCGTACGGTCGGGGAACGCAGACGCGCTCGGATACAGCGCACGCACCTGCTCGCGGGGGAGCGCAGCCAGCATGGCCCGCCCCGAGGCGGTGAGGTGCGCAGGCAAGCGGACGCCGACATCCGTCACGAGAGCCTGCCGTCGGGGAGCGCGCTCCTCGACGATATAGAGCACGTCGCCGCCGCTCATCACCGCCAGGTGGGTGCTCTCTCCGAGACGATCTGAGAGGGCGGCCACAAGAGGCCGCCCGATGCGCGCGAGCGGCTGCTGCCGCGCGTATCCGCCGGCGAGTTCGAATGCCGAGGTGCCGAGGCCCCAGCGCCGGTCTTCCTTCATGTGCAGCACGAACCCGTGCGCAGCGAGGGTCGTGAGCAGGTGATAGACGGTCGAGCGGGGCAGCTCGAGTTCTCGGGCGATCGCCGAGGCGGCGACGGGCGAGGGGCGTCCGGCCAGATAGCTCAGGATCCGCAGCGTGTTGTGGGCGGCGGGCACCTGCGCGGCGGCCTCCATGTTGTCTGGGATCACAGACACAGGATGTCACGATCGCCTGCCACGCGCGACCCGTCGGGTGTGGAATCGAGACATGACCGATCTTCCCGCCGTCCTCGTCGGCGATGCACCCCTGAGCCCCGCCGACGTCGTCGCGGTGGCGCGCCATGGCGCGAGCGTCACGATCAGCTCCGCCGCTCTCGACCGGGTCGCCGAGACGCGGCGCGTGATCGACGGACTCGCGGCAGATCCGCACCCGCACTACGGCGTCTCGACGGGTTTCGGCGCGCTCGCGACGACCTTCATCGCCCCCGACCGCCGCCTTCAGCTGCAGGCGAGCCTCATCCGCTCGCACGCGGCCGGCACCGGCGCCGAGGTCGAACGCGAGGTCGTCCGCGGCCTGCAGCTGCTGCGCCTTCAGACGCTCTCCTCCGGCCGCACGGGTGTTCGCCCCGTCGTGGTCGAGACTTACGCTGCTCTGCTGAACGCGGGCATCACCCCGATGGTGCGTGAATACGGATCGCTGGGGTGTTCCGGCGACCTCGCCCCGCTCGCGCACATCGCACTCGCGGCGATGGGAGAGGGCGATGTGCGCGACGCCGAGGGCACGCTCATCCCGGCATCCGACGCGCTGGCCGCCGCCGGCATCCATCCCCTCACTCTCGTCGAGAAGGAGGGCCTCGCGCTCATCAACGGCACTGACGGCATGCTCGGCATGCTCGTGCTGGCGCTGCACGACCTCGAGACGCTGCTCGTGACGGCCGACATGGCGGCGGCGATGTCGGTCGAGTCGCAGCTGGGCACGGATGCCGTCTTCGCGGCCGACCTCATGGCGCTGCGACCGCAGTCCGGCCAGGCCGAGTCGGCGGCGAACCTGCGGGCCTTCCTGCACGATTCGCCGATCGTGCACAGCCACAAGGGACCGGAGGACGGGCGCGTGCAGGACGCATACTCCCTGCGTTGTTCGCCGCAGGTCCACGGCACCGCGCGCGACACGATGGGCTACGCATCGACCATCGCCGAGCGCGAGCTCGCCAGCGTCATCGACAACCCGGTGATCACGGTCGATGGGCGCATCGAGTCGAACGGCAACTTCCACGGTGCACCGGTCGCAGCGGTGCTGGACTTCCTGGCCATCTCGGTCGCCGACGTGGCCTCCATCTCCGAGCGGCGCACGGACCGGGCGCTCGATCCGGCACGCAACCACGGGCTGCCGCCCTTCCTCGCCGACGAGGTCGGTGTCGACTCGGGGCTGATGATCGCGCAGTACGCGGCGGCCGGAATCGTCTCGGAGCTCAAGCGGTTCGCCGTTCCGGCATCCGTCGATTCCATCCCGTCCTCGGCGATGCAGGAGGACCACGTCTCGATGGGGTGGGCTGCTGCTCGCAAGCTGCGCCGCGCGATCGACGGCCTCGGCCGTGTCATCGCGATCGAGGTGCTCACCGGTGCCCGTGCGCTGGATCTGCGCGCTCCGCTGCAGGCCGGCCCCGCGACGGGAGCGGTGCGCGACCTGGTGCGCACGGTCGCCGCGGGCCCCGGACCCGACCGATTCCTCTCACCCGACATGGAGGCCGTGACCGCACTCGTGCAGTCCGGCGCCATCGCCCGCATCGCAAAGGAGCACGCGAATGACTGACATCACGACGGATACGACTCCGACCACCGGGCCGCGCACGGTTCGCGCCGCCCGTGGCAACCAGCGCACCGCCAAGAGCTGGGGTGCGGAGGCGGCGAAGCGGATGCTGATGAACAACCTCGACGCCGAGGTCGCTGAGCACCCCGAAGACCTCGTCGTCTACGGGGGCACGGGCAAGGCGGCGCGCAGCTGGGAGGCGTACGACGCGATCGTCCGCACGCTCGATGAGCTCGAGCCGGACGAGACGCTGCTCGTGCAGTCGGGCAAGCCGGTCGGCGTCTTCCGCACGCACGAGTGGGCGCCGCGCGTGCTCATCGCCAACTCGAACCTCGTGGGCGACTGGGCCAACTGGCCCGAGTTCCGCAAGCTCGAAGAGCTCGGTCTGATCATGTACGGCCAGATGACCGCGGGGTCGTGGATCTACATCGGCACCCAGGGCATTCTGCAGGGCACGTACGAGACGTTCTCCGCGGTCGCCCGCTCGCTGGGCAAGGACTCGCTCAAGGGAACGCTGACGCTGACCGGCGGTGCGGGTGGCATGGGCGGCGCGCAGCCGCTCGCGGTGACGCTCAACGACGGCGCCGTGCTGATCGTCGACGTCGACGAATCGCGTCTCGCCCGTCGTGTGCAGCACGGCTACCTCGACGAGTACACCACCGATCTCGATGCGGCGATCGCGCGGGTCGTCGCGGCGAAGGATGCGGGCGAAGCGCTCTCGGTGGGCGTGGTCGGCAACGCGGCCGAGGTCTTCCCCGAGCTGCTGCGTCGCGGGGTGCCGATCGACATCGTCACCGATCAGACCAGCGCGCACGACCCGCTCGCCTACCTGCCGGTCGGCATGGCCGTCGCCGACTGGAAGTCCGAGGCCGAGCGGGATGCGGAGGAGTTCACCCGCCGCTCGCGCGAGTCGATGGCTCAGCATGTCGCGGCGATGGTCGCGTTCCAGGATGCCGGGGCCGCGGTCTTCGACTACGGCAACTCGATCCGGGCCGAGGCGCAGCTCGGCGGATTCGATCGCGCCTTCGAGTTCCCGGGCTTCGTGCCGGCGTACATCCGCCCGCAGTTCGAAGAGGGTCGCGGACCCTTCCGCTGGGCGGCGCTCTCGGGCGACCCCGAGGACATCTACAAGACCGACCGTGCGATCGCCGAGCTGTTCCCCGAAGACAAGGCTCTCCACCGCTGGCTCGAGAAGGCCGGCGAGAAGGTGCACTTCGAGGGACTGCCCGCGCGCATCTGCTGGCTCGGATACAAGGAGCGCCACCTCGCCGGCCTCAGGTTCAACGAGATGGTGGCCTCGGGGGAGCTGGCCGCGCCGATCGTGATCGGCCGCGACCACCTCGACTCCGGCTCCGTGGCGTCGCCGTATCGCGAGACCGAGGCCATGAAGGACGGCTCGGATGCGATCGCCGACTGGCCCCTGCTGAACGCGCTGCTCAACACGGCATCCGGTGCATCGTGGGTGTCGCTGCACCATGGCGGCGGAGTCGGCATCGGGCGCTCGATCCATGCAGGGCAGGTGACCGTCGCCGACGGATCGGCGCTCGCCGCCGAGAAGCTCGAACGCGTGCTCACCAACGATCCGGGCACGGGTGTCATGCGCCATGTCGACGCCGGATACGAGCACGCTCGGGACATCGCCCGTGAACGCGGACTCAAGGTGCCGATGCTGTGAGCGCCTCGCTGATCACGAACATCGCCGAGCTGACGACCAACGTCGCCTCGCCCGACGGCGACCGCTTCGGCACGCTCGTCGACGCGGCCGTGCTCATCGACGGCGAGCGGATCGCATGGGTCGGATCCGCCGCGGATGCGCCGGAGGCCGACGTCGTCATCGACGCGGCGGGTCGCGCCGTCATCCCCGGTTTCGTCGACAGCCACAGCCACCTGGTCTTCGGAGGCGACCGCGCTGCGGAGTTCGAGGCCCGGATGGCGGGGCAGCGATACGCCGCCGGCGGCATCCGCTCGACCGTGGCCGCGACACGAGCGGCGAGCGACGACGAGCTGCGCGCGCGTCTGCGGGGATTCGTCGACGAGATGCTCGCCCAGGGCACCACGACGGTCGAGATCAAGAGCGGCTATGGCCTGAGCGTGCGGGACGAGGAGCGCCTGGTGCGCCTCGCGGCGGAAGTCACGCCCGAGGTCACCTTCCTCGGAGCGCACGTGGTGCCGGTGGAGTACGCCGACCGCGCGGACGAGTACGTCGACCTGGTGACAGGGCCGATGCTCGACGCGTGCGCTCCGCATGCGAAGTGGATCGACGTGTTCTGTGAGACGGGTGCGTTCTCGGTCGAGCAGTCGCGAAGGGTGCTCGAGGCGGGCATCGCACAGGGGCTCGTTCCCCGAGTGCACGCGAGTCAGCTCGGCCCGGGTGAGGGAGTACGCCTCGCCGTCGACCTCGGCGCGGCATCCGTCGACCACGGCACCTACCTGACCGACTCCGACATCGAGGCGCTGGCAGCATCCGACACGGTGCTCACGCTGCTCCCCGGGGTGGAGTTCTCGACGCGCCAGCCGTATCCCGACGCGCGACGACTCATCGACGCGGGCGTGACCGTGGCGATCGCCTGCGACACGAATCCGGGATCGAGCTTCACGTCGTCGATGCCGTTCTGCATCGCGCTCGCGGTGCGCGACATGGGCCTGACCCCCGCCGAGGCGGTGTGGGCGGCGACCGCCGGGGGCGCTCTGGCGCTGCGCCGCGACGATGTCGGCGTGATCACGCCGGGCGCGCGGGCGGACCTCGTGCTGCTGTCGGCGCCGACCCGCATCCATCTCGCCTACCGACCCGGAGTCCCGCTCGTCGAGCGGGTGTGGAAGGACGGCGTCGGGGTCTTCGCAGCATCCGGAACGGCAGAGGGGACGAATCATGGCACTGTCGCACGATGAGCTCTGGCCGCGCGCGGGCTCCTGGCCCGGGTTCGAGACAGGGGATGACGCGGATGCCGTGCTGCTCGGTGTGCCGACCTGGCGCACCTCGCTGTCACCGACCGGAGCACACGCGACGCCCGCCGCGATCCGCGAGGCGCTCACCCGGTACAGCGCGACGCTCATGGGGCCGCCCGTGGTCGATCTCGGGGCGGCACTCCGCGTGCTCGATGCCGGGGACGTCGACGAGCCGGACGGCGAGGACGGCATCGCGACCACCGTCCGGCGCGTGCGCGAGCTCGCTGACGCCACCCGTCTCGTCATCGCACTCGGGGGCGACAACGCCCTGACCTATCCGGTCGCGCGCGGTGCCGGGGCCACCGGACTCATCACCATCGACGCGCACTTCGATCTGCGTGACGGCATCTCGAACGGATCGCCCGTCCGTCGGCTGATCGAAGACGCGCCCGACGGCGAGAGGATCGACCCGACGAGGATCGTCCAGATCGGCATCGCGGACTTCGCGAACTCCGCCGCCTACGCGGCGCGTGCTGCCGGGTGGGGAATCCGCGTGATCACCCTCGACGAGGTTCGCCGCCGGGGCATCGAGGACGTCGTCGCGGAGGCGACGCGCATCGCCGGAGCGGGTGCCGCCGCCCGCATCCACCTCGACGTCGACGTCGACGCGGCCGACCGTTCCGCGGCGCCGGGCTGCCCGGCATCCGTTCCCGGCGGCTTCGCCGCGTGGGAGCTGCGCCACCTCGTGCGCGCGATCGTCGGCGACCCGCGTGTGGTCAGCGCCGACATCGCCGAGGTCGATGCGACCGCTGACACCGACGACCTGCGCACGGTGAGGCTCGCTGCTCTGTGCGTGCTCGAGATGCTCGCGGCGCTCGCGTCCCGCTGACACGGCGTCGGGAGAGCGCCACTCAGTTCAGCGCCGACGTCAGCCGGAACAGGCCGTCGAGGAAGGTCGACTTCGCAGGCTCGCGCAGCCATTCGTCGAGTGTCAGCTCCCGCCCGGCGGCGCGGTACTTCTGCTCGACCTGGCGCATCTGCGCGACGAAGGACCCGCCCCGCACCAGCAGCGACATCTCGGAGTTGAGGCTGAAGGAGCGGATGTCCATGTTGCTCGAGCCGATCACGGCGATGTCGTCGTCGATCGAGAAGTGCTTGGCGTGCAGGATGTACGGGGGGGTAGAGGAAGATGCGCACTCCGGCTCGCAGCAGCGTCTCGTAGTACGACCGCTGTGCGTGATAGACCATCGCCTGGTCGCCGAGCTCCGATACGAACAGCTGCACGTCGAGTCCGCGCTGGCATGCCGTGGTGATGGCATAGATCATCGCCTCGTCGGGCGCGAAGTACGGGCTCGTCAGGATGACCTTCTCGGTCGCGCCGTGGATGAGCGAGAGGAACATCCGCAGGTTGTTCTCGGTGCCGTATGCCGGCCCGCTCGGCACCATCTGGCAGTGCAGATCGGCGGGTGGAGGTGCGGGAACCGCGGTGGCCGGTACGCGTTCGACCGCGGACAGATCCTCGCCGGTCTCGATGAGCCAGTCCGACAGGAACACCGCATCGACCTGGGCGACGACCGGTCCGTCGACGCGGGACACCAGCTCCTGCCACATGAGGCCGCGTCTGATGTTCTTCTCGGAGTTGTAGTCGCGGGAGATGAGATTCTGCGAGCCGACGAAGCCGACGCGGCCGTCGACGACGACGAGTTTGCGGTGGTTGCGCAGATCGGGGCGCTGGTACTCGCCCTTGAGCGGGCGAACCGGCAGCATCCATGCCCACGTCACGCCGACCCGGTCGAGCTCCGCGAAGGTCTCCTCCGACTTCGGGATCTTGCGCGAGGCGATGTAGTCGGCCAGCAGGCGCACCGTCACCCCGCGGGCGACGGCCCTCTCCATCGCGTCGAAGAAGCCCCGGGTCGTCTCGTCGCGCGCCGCGATGTAGAACTCCACGTGCACGTATCGCTCGGCGGAGTCGATGGCTGCGACCATCGCGTCGATCGATGCCTGGTAGTCGTCGATCAGTTGCGCCGACGAGGCACCGACCATCGGCAGGCCGGTGAGGGCGTGATTCTGCTGCGCGACACGCTGCAGCCACCGCGGAGCCTCGGCATCCGGAAGGTCGAGGGCGCGCTCGGCGATCATCGCCGTGATGCGCTGCTGCTCGTCACGGCGCTTCTTCGGCAGCCGGAAGTCTCCGATCAGCAGGTAGAGCGCGATGCCGATGAAAGGAAGCAGGAACACGAGCAGCAGCCAGGCCATCGCCGCGGTGGGCTTGCGATCGCGCGGGATGTAGATCAGCGCGAGCACGTTGATGCAGAACGCCGCGATCGCGAGCACCGACCAGACCAGGTTCGCGGAGAGCAGCGAGTCCATGACTCCTCCTTCGAGGGATGCCGGCATGCCAGAGGGGTTCCCGTGCGACCTGCGCGATTGAAGTGCACGCTAGCAGTGGCGCGGCCGCCCCTCCACAGGCCCTCACCCGGAGGGTGCGATGCCGTCAACCCTGCTCAGTGCTCAGACCCCGGGGATCAGCAGGTGCGCGATCGTGAAGATCGCCAGGCCCGCGAGCGCGCCGACGAACGTGCCGTTCAGACGGATGTACTGCAGGTCGCGGCCGACCATGAGCTCGATCTTCTCGGTCGTCTCGACCGGGTCCCACCGCTCGACGGTGTCGGTGATGATCGACGCGATGTCGTGGCGGTAGCGGTCGACGAGGAACACCGCGGCATCCGACACCCACGTGTCGACGCGGTGCTGCAGCGCGGCATCCGTCGTGAGCCTGTCGCCGATCTCCTGCAGAGCCTGTGCTGCCCGCACACGCAGACCGCTGTCGGGGTCGGCGAGGGCGGTGAGAAGTCCGTTCTTCGCCGTGTCCCAGGCCTCGGCGGCGAGGGCGCCCACGCGGGGGCTGTCGAACAGCGACGCCTTGGCGTTCTCGAGCTTGGCCCTCGTCGCGGGGTCGTTCTGCAGGCTGTCGGCGAGGCGGGCGAGGTAGCCGTCGACGGCGATGCGTGCCGGATGCTTCGGGTCGGCCTGCACGGCGCGGACGAACTTGACCGCCTCGTTGTAGGCGGTGTCGTCGACGAATCGGTGGGCGAGCTTCGGCACCCATCCCGGGAGCCTGCGCGAGATGAGTCCCGAGAACGACTCGGCGTTCGCATCCAGCCAGCGGGCGATGCTGTCGGCGGCGAGGTCGACCGCCCCGTGATGCGCATCGGCCTCGACGATCTTCTCGAGCCAGGCGCCGGCGGGCGGTCCCCACTCGGGAGAGACGAGGTGCTCGCGGGCGAGGTCGGTGATGAGGTCGCGCACGTCGTCGTCGCTGAGAGCGTTCAGGACGGCGGTCGCGATCGTCGCCCCCTCGGCCGCCACGCGGTCGGCGTGGGCGGGCTCACGCAGCCATTCACCGGCGCGCTTCGCGATCGCCGTGCTCGCGAGCTTGGTGCGCACGACGCTCGCCTCGAGGAAGTTCGTCTCGACGAACTCGCCCAGCGTGCGGCCGATCTCGTCTTTGCGGTTCGGGATGATCGCGGTGTGCGGAATGGGCAGCCCCAGCGGCCGACGGAAGAGCGCGGTCACGGCGAACCAGTCGGCGAGAGCACCCACCATGCCACCTTCAGCGGCGGCGC
Organism: Microbacterium sp. Root280D1; assembly: GCF_001428975.1. NCBI lineage: Bacteria > Bacillati > Actinomycetota > Actinomycetes > Micrococcales > Microbacteriaceae > Microbacterium > Microbacterium sp. Root280D1. Next base: position 9,076 of record NZ_LMJK01000003.1, read on the forward strand.
GGACGTAGGCCAACCACGGCTGTCGCTCCTGGAAGGCGAACGCGATCACGAACACGACCGCCATGAAGATCAGCGCTCCGAGAGCCACCGCCTTCATGCGGCGAAGAGCGCGAAGTCGTACCTGGTCTGCGGGCGACAGGAGCGCCATCGGGGTTCGCGGCATGACGTCATCCTTTCACGGGGAGTCCTCGCTGAGGTCGGCTTGCAGCGTCCGGTCCGTTCGCCCTTCACCGAGTCCACGCTGTGTAGTACTCTCACTACAGTTCGAAACGGGGTCCATCGTGTTCACCATGACCGCTCGAGAGTTCAACCAGTCCGTCGCGCGCGCTCAGCGCGTCGCCGACGGGCAGCCCGTGATGATCACGAGACGTGGCGAGCCCGCCTACGTACTGCTGAGCATCGGAGAGTACGAACGCCTCCGGCCCGCCGCTCTGACGGAGGACACGCGATCCTTCCTGGACGTCGTCCGGCCCCTCCCTGAGGGGGCGGATCCCGATGACGTCTTCGGTCAGATCATGGACGAGATCGCCGCCGACAGATCGCGTGACTTCGGACGAGAGATCGACCTGTGACACCGTTCCTGGTCGACACGAACGTGATCTCGGAGATCCGTCGGCCCAGGCCCGACCTCGGCGTGGCGCGGTGGTTCGGCGCGACGGCTCGGGAGTCCATTCACATCAGCGTGATCACCGGGCTCGAACTCGAGCGCGGCGTCCTCCTGGCGCGGCGACGGGATGCCGTCGCCGCCGCGTCTCTGGAACGGTGGCTGGATTCGGTCAGAAGCGGACTGGTGCACCCCGCTCTCGAGGTGACGCAGGCGATCGCTCAGATCACCGCAGCCATCCAAGTGCCGAACCGGCGTCCGCTCGGCGACTCGCTCATCGCGGCCACCGCGCTGCACCACGGACTGACGCTGGTCACCCGCAACGAGAGAGACTTCGACATCCCGGGACTCGCTGTCCTCAACCCGTTCTCGGGCTGACCGAGGCAGGATCCGAGTACCCTCGAATCGTGATCGAAGACATCAAGAAGCGTGCGCTGCACCGCACCAGCATCCTCGAGGGTCAGATGCGCGGAGTCGCGCGGATGATCGAGAGCGAGGAGTACTGCATGGACATCATCACGCAGTCCCGCGCGATCCAGCGCTCGCTCGAGTCCCTCAACCGCCTGCTGCTCGAGAACCATCTGCGCACGCACGTGACGCACATGTTCGACGAGGGCGGGGAGGAGCGCGACAAGGCCGTCGACGAGCTGCTCAAGGCGTTCGACTTCGACCGCAAGTAGCGCCGCGCTCCTCCGCTCCGCGTCAGCGTCCGCCGCCGAACACCTCGCCCTCCATGGCGTCGTAGCCCTCGGCCTGCGGGTCGCCGTGCGAACCGCCTGACAGCGCGTACTCCTCTTCGGGCGAGAGCACGAGGCGGTGTCGGAAGAACAGGCCGAATCCGAGCAGGATGATCGCGTAGACGATCGCGATCGCGATGATCGCCGGGCCGAACGTCGGGTTGAGCAGGAAGCCCACGAAGATCAGTGCCGCGATCACCAGGGCGATCACCGCGCCGGGGATGCCCCACGGGCTGACGTACGGACGGTCGACGTTCGGGAACTTCTTGCGCAGGATGATGAACGACACGAGCTGCAGCCCATAGGCGACGACGGCTCCCCAGACGGCGATGTTCAGCACGATCGCGCCGGCGACCGTTCCGGCACCCTCCGAGTCGACGGCCGTGAGCACGTCGAGCACGATCAGCGCGACGAAGCCGACCGCCGCGCCGACAGTGAGCGCGACCCACGGGGTCTGCCGCTTTCCGGTGAGCGAGAGGAAGCGGGGGTAGTAGCCGGCGCGGGACAGTGAGTACATGTTGCGTCCGTAGGCGAACATGATTCCCTGCAGCGACGCGAGCAGGCCGATGAGGGCGAACAGCGCGAGCACGGCGGCGAGCTGGTCGCCGACGATCGCGCGGAAGCCGTCGAGCAGCGGCTCACCGGCGGTGCCGGTGGCCTCGGCGCCGATCACGCCGGTGTTCAGGAACAGCACCAGGAGTCCGGTGACGATCAGGGTGCCGCGGGCCCAGAATCCTGCCTTCGGGATGTCGCGGGTCGGGTTGTGCGACTCCTCGGCCGCGAGCGGGAGCTCCTCGATGCCGAGGAAGAACCACATCGCGAACGGCAGCGCGAACAGGATCGGCAGGACGCCGTGCGGAAGGAACGCGGTCTGGCCCTCGTCGGGGACGATGTCCCACAGGGCATCCCACGAGAACGCGCCGGAGAAGATCGCCATGGCGGAGAACACCAGGATGATGCCGATGGAGATCACGGAGACGACGATCGCGAAGCGGAACGAGATGGCGGCGCCCGCGGAGTTCAGGGCGATGAAGACGACGTAGAGGATGAGGTACCAGACCCAGCCCGGCAGTTCGAGGCCGAGCAGCTCGCTCGTGATGCCGTTGGCATACGACGCCGAGAAGTAGACGATCACCGCCGTGGTCGCGACGTACTCGATGGTCTCGGCGGCTCCGGTGACGAGACCGCCCCACGGACCCATGGCCGAGCGGGCGAAGGAGTACGCGCCGCCGGTATGCGGCATCGCGGCCGCCATCTCGCCGATCGCGAAGATCATGCCGTAGTACATCGCCACGAGGATGGCGAACGCGATCAGCATCCCGCCGAAACCCGCGAAGTCGATGCCGAAGTTCCAGCCGGAGAAGTCGCCCGAGATCACCGCGGCGACCGCCAGACCCCACAGGCCCCAGACGCCGGCCGACCTCTTCAGCGTCCGTTTCTCGAAGTAGTCACTCCCGGCACGTGTATAGGTCGCTCCGGCGACCTTGCGGGATTCATTGCTCTGCTGGGACATCCGCTCTCCGTTCGCATGCGTGCAGGCGCCGGGTGCACCTTGCGGATGATTGTGACAGTCAATGGTGGTTTCGTCTACCTTTAGACGACGAGTTGATCTACTCTGAGGGCGAAGCCGGTCGGCCGATCGCTTCACCGCACGAGAACGGAGCGTCAGATGTCGGGCAACCTGAGCATCGAACAGCTGGATGCCGGCATCGCCGCCGGTGAGATCGACACGGTGATCGTGGCCTTCGCGGATGCGCAGGGGCGACTGGTCGGCAAACGCGTGTCGGCGCGGCTGTTCCAGGAGGACATCCTGGCTCACGGGGCCGAGGCCTGCGACTACCTGCTGTCGGTCGACGTCGACATGAACACCGTCGACGGCTATGCGATGTCGGGGTGGGACCGCGGCTACGGAGACATGGTGCTGAAGCCCGACGTCGAGACCCTGCGCAACATCCCGTGGCTCGAGGGCACCGCGCTGGTCATGTCCGATCTCGTGTGGCAGAACGGCGAACCCGTCGGGCCCTCGCCCCGGGCGATCCTCGATCGCCAGCGCGACCGCCTCGCCGAGCGGGGCTGGACCGCGTACTCGGGCACCGAGCTCGAGTTCATCGTCTTCGACAACACCTACCGCGACGCCTGGGCGCGCAAGTACGACGGGCTGACACCCGCGACCGACTACAACGTCGACTACAACCTGCTCGCCTCGACCCGCATGGAGCCGCTGCTGCGTGACATCCGCAACAGCATGGACGGCGCGGGCCTGTACTGCGAGGGCGTGAAGGGCGAGTGCAACTTCGGTCAGCAGGAGATCGCGTTCCGCTATGCGGAGGTGCGGGAGACCGCCGACCAGCACGCGATCTACAAGAACGGCGCGAAGGAGATCGCCGAGCAGCACGGCAAGGCGCTCACGTTCATGGCCAAGTTCAACGAGCGGGAGGGCAACAGCTGCCACATCCACCTGTCGCTGCGCGACGAGTCGGGTGCCCCGGTGATGGCAGGCGACGGCGAGCACGGCTTCAGTCCCGTGATGGAGCACTGGATCGCCGGCATCCTCGCCACTCTGCGCGAATTCACCCTGCTGCTCGCGCCCAACATCAACTCGTACAAGCGTTTCGCGAAGGGCAGCTTCGCGCCGACCGGTGTGGCATGGGGCATCGACAACCGCACCTGCGCTCTGCGGATAGTCGGCCATGGATCGGGGCTGCGGGTCGAGAACCGGGTGCCGGGCGGAGATGTGAACCCGTACCTCGCGATCTCGGCGATCATCGCGGGCGGTCTGCACGGCATCGAGAACGAACTGCCGCTGCCCGAGCGCTTCACCGGCAACGCCTACGAGGATGCGGTCGACCACCTGCCGACCACCCTGCGCGAGGCGGCGAAGCTGTTCAGCGAATCGACCATCGCGCGGGCGGCGTTCGGCGACGACGTGGTCGAGCACTATCTGAACCAGGCCCGCATCGAGGTGGAAGCCTACGACGCGGCCGTCACCGACTGGGAGCGCATCCGTGGCTTCGAGCGCCTCTGACCCCGCGCCGCTGATCGGCGTCACGACCTATCTCGAGCGCGCGCAGCAGGGGGTGTGGGATGTCAGGGCCGCGTTCCTGCCGGAGCAGTACCTCACAAGCGTGACCTCCTCCGGCGGCATCGCCCTTCTTCTCCCGCCCCAGGATCCGGATGCTGCAGATGCGGCGATCTCGGGCATGCACGGCCTCGTGCTCTCCGGCGGGGCGGATGTCGCGCCCGAGCTGTACGGCGAGGACCGGCATCCGCTCACCGACCCCGCGAGGGTCGACCGCGACGCGTGGGAGCTCGCGCTCTTCCAGGCGGCCGAGCGTCGTGGCATCCCGGTGCTCGCCATCTGCCGCGGTCTGCAGCTCGTCAACGTCGCCCGCGGCGGAACCCTGCAGCAGCACCTGCCCGAGTCGCTCGGCACCGAGAAGTACCGCATCGGCGGCGGTGTCTTCGCCGAGAACGACGTCGCGGTGTCGACCGACACACCCCTCGCCGACATCATCGGCGAGACCGAGATGCGGGTGCACAGCTACCACCACCAGGGGGTCGACCGTCTCGGCGAGGGGCTCGTCGCCGCCGCGCATTCGGACGACGGCCTCGTGCAGGCCTTCGTCGACACGTCAGCCGGCCACATCGTCGGCGTCCAATGGCACCCCGAGGAGAACGCCGAGGATCGGCGGCTCTTCACCGATCTCGTCTCACAGGCCCGTGCGTTCGCCGCAGGGCGGAAGGAGGACGCCCGATGAGCGCGTTCACAGTCATCAACCCGTCGACCGGTGCCGCGATCCGCGAGGTCGCGCGCGCCGACATCGCAGAGACGGATGCCGCGATCGCCCGCGCGGTCGCAGCGCAGCGCCGATGGGCCGCGCTCGCCCCGGTCGCGCGGGCTGACGCGCTGCGGTCCTTCGCTCGTGCGGTCGAGGCGGCCACGGAGGAGCTCGCACAGCTCGAGGTGCGGAACTCCGGGCATCCGATCGGCTCGGCCCGCTGGGAGGCGGGCCATGTCGCTCAGGTGCTCAACTACTACTCGGCCGACCCCGAGCGGCTGTCGGGCCGTCAGATCCCGGTGGCGGGCGGGCTCGATGTCACCTTCCACGACCCGTACGGAGTCGTCGGGGTGATCGTGCCGTGGAACTTCCCGATGACGATCGCCGCGTGGGCGTTCGCGCCGGCGCTCGCCGCAGGCAACGCCGTCGTCCTGAAGCCCGCCGAACTCACGCCGTTGACAGCCATCCGACTCGGCGAGCTCGCCCTCGAGGCGGGCCTTCCCGAAGGGCTGTTCGAGGTGGTCACCGGGTCGGGATCCGTGGTGGGGCAGCGTCTCGTCGAGCACCCCGACGTCCGCAAGGTCGTGTTCACCGGGTCGACCGAGGTCGGCATCGAGGTCGCCGCCGGATGCGCACGCGCGCTCAAGCCCGTGACGCTCGAGCTCGGCGGCAAGAGCGCCAACATCGTCTTCGCCGACGCCGACCTCGAGAAGGCCGTCGCCGCGGTGCCCGGCTCGGTGTTCGACAACGCGGGCCAGGACTGCTGCGCCCGCAGCCGGCTGCTCGTGCAGCGATCGGTGTACGACCGGTTCCTCGAGATGCTCGAACCCGCGGTCAGGGCGTGGCGTGTGGGCGACCCGTCGAGTGCCGACACCGACATGGGGCCGCTCATCTCGGCCGCGCATCGCGACACCGTGTCGGGGTTCCTCGACGACGCGAACATCGCGTTCCGCGGCAGCGCTCCGAGCGGCGACGGATTCTGGTTCGCGCCCGCCGTGGTGCTCGCCGACCCGTCCGACCGGATCGCCCAGCAGGAGGTGTTCGGCCCGGTCGTCGCGGTGATGCCGTTCGAGGACGAGGCCGATGCGATCCGCCTGGCGAACGACACCGCCTACGGTCTCGCCGGGTCGATCTGGACCGAGAGCCTCGGACGGGCCGTGCGCGTCTCGCGCGGCGTGCAGAGCGGCGTGCTCTCGGTGAACTCGCACTCGTCGGTGCGCTACGCGACGCCGTTCGGCGGCATGAAGGCATCCGGACTCGGGCGCGAGCTCGGTCCCGACGCCGCAGAGCACTTCACCGAGACCAAGAACGTCTTCTTCGCGACAGACGAATCCTGACCAGCGACACCCGGCCCGACCATCCCCACCTGCAACGGAGAGCACACATGACCATCGATCTGACCCAGCGCCTCAAGGACCGCGTCGCGATCATCACCGGAGGGGCGAGCGGGATCGGCTTCGCCACCGCTCAGCGCTTCGCGGCCGAAGGCGCGTTCGTCGTCATCGCCGACGTCGACCCCGCCACGGGCGAGAAGGCGGCGGCCGAGGTGGGCGGTGCGTTCCGTCCCGTCGACGTGGCCGACGAGACCATGGTGAACACGCTCTTCGACGGCGTCGCCGCGGAGTTCGGCCGTATCGACATCGCCTTCAACAACGCCGGCATCTCGCCCGCCGACGACGACTCGATCGAGACGACCGAGCTGCCGGCCTGGGATCGCGTGCAGGACGTGAACCTGAAGAGCGTGTACCTGTGCAGCCGTGCGGCACTGCGCCACATGGTGCCGGCGGGTCGCGGATCGATCATCAACACCGCGTCGTTCGTCGCCCTGCTGGGGTCGGCGACCTCGCAGATCAGCTACACCGCGTCGAAGGGCGGCGTGCTGGCGATGTCGCGCGAGCTCGGCGTGCAGTTCGCGCGACAGGGCGTGCGGGTGAACGCGCTGTGCCCCGGGCCGGTGAACACGCCGCTGCTGCAGGAGCTGTTCGCCAAGGATCCCGAGCGCGCGCAGCGACGACTCGTGCACGTGCCGATGGGGCGCTTCGCCGAGCCGTCCGAGCTGGCCGCCGCTGTGGCCTTCCTCGCCTCGGACGACTCATCGTTCATCACCGCCAGCGCCTTCGTGGTCGACGGCGGCATCACGAACGCCTACGTCACCCCGCTGTGAAGCGGGACCATGTCACTGTGACAAGGTGAAAGCATGAGCGAGCACCCTTCCGACGGCGATCTCGTCGAGGTGCGCCGGGCGGTCTACCGGCCGCTTCGCCGAGGCAACGCCCTCGAGGATGCGGTGGCTCGCCTCGTGCAGACCATCCGCCTCGGCGTCGTCGCCCCGGGGGAGTCGCTGCCGCCGGAACGAGAGCTCGCCGCCTCGTTCGGCGTCAGTCGCGACACCGTGCGCGAGGCGATCCGCGAACTCGCCGACACCGGATACCTGGTGCCCAAGCGGGGGCGGTACGGCGGCACGTTCATCGCCGATCCGCTGCCCCAGCCCTCGGACGCCGGGGAGGTCACGGCGGACGAGATCGACGATGTGCTGGGGCTGCGGCGGGTGCTCGAGACGGGAGCGGTGCGGGCTGCGGCGAGCCGGGCGCTGGATGCCGCGACCCGCGCCGACCTGTGGGCGCGACATGAGGCCGCGCTGCCCGCCGGGCCCGAGGAGTATCGGCGTCTCGACACGCTGCTGCACCTCGCGATCGCGGAGGCGGCCGGCATCCCCTCGCTCGTCGCGCTGGTCGCCGAGAACCGGGCCGACGTCAATGCGTGGCTCGACACGTTCCCGCTGATGCCGCGCAACATCCAGCACTCGGGTGAGCAGCATGAGCAGATCGTGACGGCGATCCTCGCCGGGCGGCCCGACGTCGCCGAGGCGGCGATGCGCGATCACCTCGCCGGTTCCGAAGCGCTGCTGCGCGGATTCCTGATCTGAACCCGCGCAGCAGCGGCTGCGCCTCACGGCACTGTCAGCTCGTGGCTGCCTCGTCGGCCACGGCGAGAGCCTCGTCGAGCACGGCCAGACCGCGCACGAGATCGTCCTCGCCGATCACGAGCGGCGGTGCCACGTGCATGCGGTTGAAGTGCGTGAACGGCCAGACACCCGCCTTCTTGGCGGCGGCGGCGAAGGCGGCGACGGGCGCGGCATCCACTCCGCTCGCGTTGAACGGCACGAGCGGCTCGCGCGTCTCCTTGTCGCGCACCAGCTCGACGGCCCAGAAGAGCCCGCGGCCGCGTACCTCTCCGACGCTCGGGTGGGTGTCGACCCAGCGGCGCAGGGTCGGCTCGACGATGCGCTCGCCGAGGTCGCGCACCCGCTCGAGGATGCCGTCGCGGCGGAACACCTCGAAGGTCGCGACGCCCGCGGCGCACGCGAGCGGATGCCCGGAGTACGTGAGCCCTCCGGCGAACGGCGTGGTGTCGAAGGCCTTCGCGATGCGCGCGGAGATGACGACGCCGCCGAGCGGCACGTACCCGGAGTTCACGCCTTTCGCGAAGGTGATCAGGTCGGGACGCCCGTCGTACGCGTCGATGCCGAACCACTCGCCGAGGCGGCCGAAGCCGACCATGACCTCGTCCGCGATGTAGACGATGCCGTAGCGGTCGCACAGCTCGCGCACGCCCTGCAGGTAGCTGGGCGGCGGCACGAGCACGCCGTTCGTGCCGACGACGGTCTCGATGATGATCGCCGCGATCGTCGAGGGTCCTTCGAGCTGGATGGTCTGCTCGAGGTGGGCGAGGGCGCGCTCCGACTCCTGCTCCGGCGTCTCGGCGTGGAACGGCGAGCGGTAGAGGTAGGGCCCGAAGAAGCGCACGGCTCCGGAATCCGGTGTGCCGTTCGCCCACCGGCGAGGGTCACCCGTCAGCGAGATCGCCGTGGAGGTCGACCCGTGATAGCTGCGGTACATCGACAGCACCTTGTGGCGGCCCGTCGACTGGCGCGCCATGCGCACGGCGTACTCGTTGGCCTCGGCGCCGCCGTTGGTGAAGAAGACCTTCTCGAAGCCCTCGGGCGCGACCTCGACGATGAGTCGGGCGAGCTCGCCCCGCACGTCGTTGGCCATCGCCGGCTGGATGGTCGAGAGGCGACCCGCCTGCTGCTGGATCGCGGCCACGAGGTCGGGATGCTGGTGCCCCAGGTTGAGGTTCACCAGCTGGCTCGAGAAGTCGAGGTAGGCGTTGCCGGCGTAGTCCCAGAACGTCGAGCCCTCACCCGCGGCGACGGGCAGCGGATCGATGAGTCCCTGGGCGCTCCAGGAGTGGAAGACGTGGCCGCGGTCGTCCGCCCGCACCTGCGCCTCGGCCTCGGGGGCGGGGAGCGGATGCGATGCGCCGTGGCGATCGATGAAGTTCGTCATGTCTCGTGTCTCGGTTCTCAGTGTCTGCTCGGGGGCTCAGTGGTTGCTCGGGAAGCCCAGGTCGATCTGCGAGGGAGTGTGGTCGGGCCAGCGCGTCGTGACCACCTTCGACCGAGTGTAGAAGTGCACCGACTCGGGTCCGTAGATGTGCGAGTCGCCGAAGAGCGAGTCCTTCCAGCCGCCGAACGAGTAGGCGCCGATCGGCACGGGGATCGGCACGTTGACGCCGACCATGCCGACCTCGATGTCGAACTCGTACTGACGGGCGGTGCCGCCGTCGCGGGTGAAGATCGCGGTGCCGTTGCCGTACGCGTTCGCGTTGACGAGCTCGACGGCCTCGGCATAGGTCTCGACGCGCACGACCGAGAGCACCGGGCCGAAGATCTCGTCGTCGTACACCTTCATGCCGGGAGCGACCCGATCGATGAGGCTGACCCCGATGAAGAAGCCGTCGGAGTCGAACTCCTTCGTCGTGCCGTCGACCACGACGGTCGCACCCTCCGCGGTGGCGCCGGTCACGTAGGAGGCGACGCGGTCGCGGTGCTCGCGGGTGATGAGCGGGCCCATCTCGCTCGCGGCGTCCGTGCCCGCGCCGATCGTGAGTCCGTCGATGCGCGAGGCGATCGCTGCGACGAGGTCGTCGGCGATGTCTCCCACCGCGACCAGCACCGAGACGGCCATGCAGCGCTCGCCGGCCGAGCCGTATGCGGCCGAGACCGCGGCGTCGGCCGCGGCGTCGATGTCGGCATCCGGCATCACGACCATGTGGTTCTTCGCGCCGCCCAGAGCCTGCACGCGCTTGCCCGCGTTCGCCGCCCGCTGGTAGATGGACCGGGCGATCGGGGTCGATCCGACGAAGCTGATCGCGTTCACCCGCGGCGACTCGAGCAGCGCGTCGACGGCCTCCTTGTCGCCGTTCACGACATTGAGCACGCCGTCGGGCAGTCCTGCCTCCTGGAAGAGCTTCGCGATCCAGATGGCCGCCGACGGGTCCTTCTCGCTCGGCTTGAGCACGACCGTGTTGCCGCAGGCGATCGCCGAAGCGACCATCCACAGCGGCACCATGACGGGGAAGTTGAACGGCGTGATCGCCGCGACGACCCCGACGGGCTGCTTGACCGAGTGCACGTCGACGCCGCGCGAGACCTGCTCGCTGCGCTCTCCCTTGAGCAGGTGCACGAGGCCGGCGGCGAACTCGACGTTCTCGATGCCGCGCGAGACCTCGCCGGCGGCGTCCGAGAGCACCTTGCCGTGCTCCGAGGTGACGATCGCCGCGAGCTCGGGCGTGCGCTCCTTGAGCAGCTGACGCAGGCGGAAGAAGACGTCGGCGCGCTTGATGAGGCTCGTCTCGCGCCAGGCGGGCAGAGCGGATGCCGCGGCGGCGATGGCCTGGTCGACCTCGGCGGTCGACGCGAAGGCGACCTGCTTCGACACCTGACCGGTGGCCGGGTCGAAGACCTGTCCCGTGCGCGCCGCGTCGGCGGTCTCTGCTCCATTGATGAGGTGACGGACGATGTCCACGGGGCTCCTTCGTGCTGCGTGATCGGTATCGAACACTCTGACCGAGCAGCGATACGCTGGGTTCTCTCCCATAATCACAGAGCACGAGAGGGCGAACAGGTGTCAGAACGTAGCGACTTCGAGCTGGGTCGGACAGAACGTCCGGACGGCAGTACGTTTCTCAGCGTCTCCGACGTGCTCTCCGAGCCCGCCGTGCAGCAGGGCGGCCCGTCGGTGCTCGTGGGCGGCGCCGCTCTCGATGTCGCCGTGCGGTGGGTGCATGTCTCCGACAGCCCGGACGTCGCGCGGCTTCTCGACGGCGGCGAACTGCTGCTGACCACGGGCGCCGGGTGGCCGAGCGACGTCGAGCAGCTGCGGGACTTCGCGACCAGCCTGCACCGCGCGGGCATCGCCGGCATCGTGCTCGAGCTCGGCACAGCCCGGGAGGCGGTTCCCCAGCCGCTGGTCGACCTGTGTGCGACGGCCGGACTGGCGCTCATCGCGTTGACCCGAGAGGTCAAGTTCGTCGCGGTGACCGAGGCGGTGCATCACGCACTCATCGCCGCGCAGACGCACGCGCTGCACGAGCGGCAGCACCTGCACGAGCTCTTCACCGCGCTGAGCCTGCAGGGCGCGCCGGCCGATGTCGTGGTGTCCGAGACCGCGCGGGCGCTGCGCGCACCGGTGATCCTGGAGAACCTCGCGGGTGAGGTGATCGCGGCCGAGGGGCTCGACTCTCCGATCGCCGACGTCCTGAGCTCGCGTGGCGACGCCGAGCGGGTGCCGGTGCAGGCGCGGGGAGTGCGCTGGGGCACGCTGCTCGCCCAGCCGGGACCGGCTCACCCCGCCGGGCGGGTCACGGTGCTCGAACAGGGGGCGACGGCCCTCGCGTTCGGCTGCATCGCCGACGGCGGCGACACCGAATGGTCGCTGCTCGCGCAGCGCACGGTGATCGATGACCTGCTGGGGGCGCGCTTCGCGAGGGCCGACGACATCGACGCGCGGCTGCGTGCCGGCGGTTTCGCCCTCGCCGACCGGCAGTGCCACGGGATCGTCGCCCGAGGGTCGGCGTCGATCAGCGAGCTCGCGTATCGCGCACGGCAGGCGGGGTTCGCCGTCATGGCGGCCAGGGTCGAGGGCGACGACGTCGCTCTGCTCTCGCTTCCGGCATCCGCAGTGCTGTCCGACGAGGTCGTGCTGCGCATCGCCGGTCCCGACCGCGCGGTGTTCGTCGGCCCGGTCGCCGATGACGTCGTCGGACTGCTCGGCTCGCTGCGCGCCGCGCGCGACCTCGCCGACAGCGACCGCGCCGAGGCGGGGGCCAGAGTGCGGCGGGTCGACGATCGCCCGCTCGAGAGGCTCGTCGCCACCCTGCGCGACGATCACCGGCTGCACGAGCACAGTGAGCGGATGCTGGCGCCGCTGATCCGTCACGACCGCGAGCGTCGCGGCGACCTGCTCGCAGTGCTCGCGGCTCTCGTCGCACACCCGGGCAACCGCTCGGCGGCGGCCGCCGCGAGTCACCTGTCGCGGTCGGTGTTCTATCAGCGCCTCACGCTGATCGGCGATCTGCTCGGTGCCGACCTCGACGACGGCGAGACGATCGCGGCGCTCCACCTCGCGCTCCTCGCGAGGCGGCGCACCGTGGTGACCGACTGAGTCAGAGCACCGACTGGGCGTCGGTGAGCACGCTCCGCAGGATCTGCTCGATCTGACGGAACTCCGCGGGGCCCACCGTCAGCGGCGGTGCGAGCTGGATCACGGGATCGCCGCGGTCGTCGGCACGGCAGTAGAGCCCGGCCTCGAACAGGGCGGGGGAGAGGAAGCCGCGCAGCAGCCGCTCGGACTCGTCGTCGTCGAAGGTCTCCCGCGTCGCCTTGTCCTTCACGAGCTCGATGCCGAAGAAGTAGCCGTCTCCGCGCACATCGCCCACGATCGGGATGTCGAGGAGCTTCTCGAGCTCGGCGCGGAACAGGGGCGAGTTCTCGCGCACGTGCTCGTTGAGCCCCTCCTCGTCGAAGATCGCGAGGTTCTCGAGGGCCACGGCCGCCGAGACCGGATGCCCGCCGAACGTGTAGCCGTGCGGGAACGACACGTCGCCCTTCGAGAACGGCTCGTAGATCCGGTCGCTGATGACGGTCGCGCCGATGGGCGAATAGCCGCTCGTCATGCCCTTGGCGCACGTGATCATGTCGGGCACGTAGCCGAGGCCCGTGCACGCGAAGGTGTGGCCCAGGCGACCGAACGCGCAGATGACCTCGTCCGACACGAGCAGCACGTCGTGGCGGTCGCAGATCTCGCGCACCCTGGCGAAGTATCCGGGAGGAGGCGGGAAGCATCCGCCCGAGTTCTGCACCGGCTCGAGGAAGACCGCGGCGACCGTGTCGGCGCCCTCGAACAGGATCATCTCCTCGATGCGGTCGGCGGCCCAGCGGCCGAAGGCCTCGAGGTCGTCGCTCGGGCCGCCCATCTCGGCCGCGCGGTAGAAGTTGGTGTTCGGCACGCGGAACCCACCCGGGGTGACGGGCTCGAACATGGACTTCATCGCCGGGATGCCGGTGATGGCCAGTGCGCCCTGAGGGGTGCCGTGATAGGCGACCGATCGCGAGATGACCTTGTGCTTGGTGGGCTTGCCCATCAGCTTCCAGTAGTGCTTCGCGAGCTTGAACGCGGTCTCGACCGCCTCGCCGCCGCCCGTCGAGAAGAACACGCGGTTCAGGTCGCCGGGCGCCTCGGCCGCGAGTCGATCGGCGAGCTCGATGGCCGCCGGGTGCGCATACGACCACAGCGGGAAGAACGACAGCTCGGAAGCCTGCTTCGCCGCGGCCTCGGCGAGCCGACGGCGGCCGTGGCCGGCGTTGACGACGAAGAGTCCGGCGAGGCCGTCGAAGTACTCCTTGCCCTTCGAGTCCCAGATGCGGTGACCGTCGCCCTTGACGATGATCGGGACGCCGCTCTTCTCCATCGTGGACTGCCGTGTGAAGTGCATCCACAGGTGGTCCTTGGCCATGGCCTGGAGTTCGGGCTCGGACGGTGTCGGGCGTTGCGTGCTCATCTGGTCCCCCAGTTGTAGAGCTGCTTCTGCAGCTTGGCGTAGATGAAGGTCTCGGTCGACAGGACCCCGTCGATCGGGCGGATGTGATCGTTGATGAGGGCGAGGAGGTCCTCGTCGTCCTCGCAGACGACCTCGGCGAGGATGTCGAACGAGCCCACGGTGATGACGACGTAGTCGATGGCGGCGATCTCGGCGATGGCCTCGGCCACGACCCTCGTGTCGCCCGAGACGCGGACGCCGATCATGGCCTGCCGGGGGAAGCCGAGCTGCATCGGATCGGTCACTGCGACGATCTGCATCACGCCGGACTCGGTGAGCCGCTGCACGCGCTGGCGGACGGCGGCTTCGCTGAGCCCCACCTCTCGCCCGATGTCGGAGTACGAGCGTCGCCCGTCCTCCTGCAGCAGTTCGATGATCGTCTTCGCGACATCGTCCAGTGGGGGGTGCTTCTTCGAGGACGCCATGATGCGATCCTCGCACCGCAGCGGCCGGTCTTCAACTGATTCCGCAGAATCGGCAGAGTCTCAGGGGTGAAACCGCAGAATATCGCGCTTATGCCTCGAGGGGTCCGAGCCAGGCGCTCGCCGCGGTGGAGTGCGCCGATTCGGGATCGGAGGGATGGAATGCGCCCGCGAGGACGTCCCGGTAGAGACGCGACAGCTCGTTCGACGAGAAGTACGAGCCGCCGCCGGCGACGAGCATCGCCTGATCGACGACGTGCTTCGACATCGTGATCGCCCGGTGCTTGACGCCCGACAGCAGCGTGAACCACCGAGCGCCGTTGTCGACCCTCTCATCGACATCGCGGGCGAGCACCGCGATCTGCGGCGGGAGCGCGTCGTACGCGAGGCCCATGTCGGCGATGCGCCAGCGGATGTCGGGATCCTGGCTGTACGTCGCACCCGTCTTCTTCGAACGGCGCATCTGCGCGGTGAGCACCGCCAGGTCGAGGGCACGGCGTGCGATGCCCGTGTAGACGGAGGCGAGCAGGATCTCGAAGACGGAGAAGATCCCGAAGACGATGGGGTCGGGGTTCGGGCCCGGATCGATGCGACGCACCACGTGCGCGGCATCCGCCACGGCTCCGTCGAGACGCGTCGTGCGGCTCTGGGTGCCCCGCATGCCGAGGGTGTCCCAGTCGTCGCCCGTGACGACCGCGTCGGTGCGGTCGACGAAGGCGAAGACCAGCTTCGGAGCGTCGGCGCTCGTCGTGTCGAGGCCGTGCAGCCCGAGCCTCGTCCATACGGGCGCGAGCGAGGTGAAGATCTTGGTGCCGGTGAACGCGTAGCCTCCGTCGGCGGTAGGCGCGGCCTCGGTGTCGCTGCCGAACAGCACCAGGTCGTTGCCGCCCTCGCTGATTCCGAAGGCGAAGACCTCGCCCGCGACCGCGCCGTCCTGCACGAACTCGAGACCCGGCACGCCGCGGTCGGAGAAGACCTTCGCGACGCCGGTCCACACCAGGTGCATGTTGATCGCGAGCGCCGTGGCGGGAGCGGCGGTCGCGAGACGCTGCTGCAGGATCGCCGCCTCGGCGAGGCCGAGCCCCGCGCCCCCGCGTTCGGCGGGCACGAGGATCGACAGATATCCCGCGTCGCGGAGCTCATCGAGGTCCTGCTCGGGGAACGTGTTCTCGCGGTCGTGGATCGGGGCCCGCTCGCGGATGCGCTCGAGAAGGTCGTCGGGAAGGTACGCGGTCGGATCGAAGGTGCTCACGCGAGTGCCTCTCTCAGCTGTCGGACGGTCTCTTCGGGCTTGTCGCGGTGCAGCGAGTGCCCGGCGCCCTCGACGACCGACATCGTGACGAGGGGGTTGGAGGCGAGGACGCCGGCCGCGACCTCGCCGGTGAAGATGCTGTAGACCGCGGGATCCGAGGCGATCACATGGGTGGGAACGGTCAGCCGGGCGGCATCCGCAGTGACGTCCCACGGAGTGTTCTGCGCACTCGTCTGCTCGACCGCCCAGGCGCTCGCGCGGTGCACCGCGTCGACCTTCAGCTCCCAGTCCTGCGGGTGCCAGTGCGGATGCTCCTGCCGCACCAGCTCCACCCTGTTGTCGGCGAAGGCGCGCTCCTGGCTCCTGCGGACGATCGCGGCATCCCGGCCGCCGACGAGGATCGCCGGATCGAGCAGCACGAGTCGGCGCGTCCACTCGGGAGCGGATGCCGCCGCCGCCGTGCTGGAGGCCCCGCCGAGCGAGTGGCCGACGACGGCATCCCAGGGTCCCCCTCCGTCGGGCGTCGTGGTGGCGAGGTCTGCCGCGTAGGCGGCGACCGAGTAGTCGAGGGCGCGCGGGGCGTCGCCGTGGCCACGCAGATCGACGGCGGTCGCATGCCATCCGGCGTCGGCGAGGTCGGAGCCGACGCGCCACATGAGAGCCGCGGACGAGCCGAGCCCGTGCACGAGGAGAACGCGACGATCGGATGCCGGGTCGCCCCAGGAGATGCGGGGCAGCGTGAGCGGTGCGAGCATGCAGCAAGCCTACGACCGGCTCGCGGCGGTGAGGCCTGCGGAGTTCAGTCGAGGGGCGGCAGGTCGCCGTGCGTCGTCAGCACGCGGGCCGCGGCGGTGTGGCCCGCGGACAGCCGTGCCGACAGATCTGCGCCGTCGAGGGACGCGGCGAGGAACCCGGCCGCGAACGCGTCTCCGGCGCCGACCGGCTCGACGACCTCGACACGGGGAGCGGGCACGAACACCGGCTCGTCGTCGCCGAGGAACGCGGTCGCCCCGACGTCGCCGTCCTTGACGATGAGCAGCCCGCAGTGCGGCAGACGGGTGCGGATCTCGGCGGCGGTCGCGGTGCCCCAGATGCGCTCGGCCTCGTCGCGTCCGACGAAGGCGATGTCGGCGCCGTCAGCGAGGCGGGCGAGGGTGTCGGCGGCATCCTGCATCGTCCACAGTGCGCGGCGATCATTGACGTCGAAGGACACGAGGGCGCCGACGGCGCGAGCGTCGACGAACAGCTGATCGACCATCGCGCGGCAGGACGGCGAGAGCGCCGGGGTGATGCCCGTGGTGTGCACGATGCGGACGCCGGCGAGCTGGGCGGCGTCGAGGAACCCCGGTGCCATCAGCGAGGCGGCCGAACCGCGCCGGTAGTAGTAGACCGACGACGACTCCACGCCGGGGTCCTTGAACATGACGCCGGTGGGAGCATCCGCATCCGTCGTCACCCAGAGGTCGACGCCGCGCCGCTCGAGCTCGGTCGAGATGCGCACGCCGATCGGGTCGTCACCGAGGCGTGAGGCCCACGCGGCGCGGTGCCCTGCCGACACGAGCCCGACCGCGACGTTTCCCTCGGCTCCCGCCAGACCGAGCGCAGCCGTCTCGGTCTCGGCGAGCGGGGCTCCGAGAGCGGTGACGAGTCCCATGGACTCGCCGATGCAGACGACCTCGGGGGCGGCGGATGCGGGGGAGGGGGCAGAGCTCATGAAGGGGTGACCGCCAGAGGTTCGGTGTCGGGGTGGGGACTCGCGTCGCGATGGCGCAGGTCGGGGAAGGAGCGGACGAAGACGATCGAGACGACGAGGCCGGCTGCGGCGAACAGCGTCGCGGCGAGGTAGGCGCCGCGCGGATCCGTCGCGTCGACCAGGAAGCCGGCGACCGCCGAGCCCGCCGCGGCACCGATGAGCTGTCCCGTGCCCGCCCAGCCGAACGCCTCGGCGGTCTCGCTGAACTTCACGCTCGCGGTCGTGATGGCGAACAGCACGGCGAGGGCCGGCGCGATGCCGATGCCGGCGAGGACCAGCGTGCCGCCGAGCCAGAACACGTTGAGGGAGAACATGGTGAGCGCCAGGCCGACGGTGACGATCGCGAGACGGCGGGCCATCGCCCAGGGGCCGATGGGGATGTGTCCGAACGCGAGTCCGCCGGCGAGGCTGCCGACCGAGAAGACGGCGAGCACGAGGCCGGCGGCGAGGCTGCCGTGCTCGAACGTGGCGACGACGCCGACCTCGACGGCGGAGCAGGCGCCGATGAGGAGGAACCCGATGACGGTGGCGAGCAGCACGGGCGGCTTGAGGACGACCTTGCCGAGGGCGTTGCGGCTGCGGGGGATGCGCACGCGACCGACCTCGGGCGAGAGGATGAACCACGCCCCGCCGCCCACCAGCACGACGGCGACGAGCAGGAGACCCTCGGCGGTGCCGACCTGGGTCGAGACGAGGGTGATCACGACGGGCGCGATGACCCAGATGATCTCCTGCAGCGAGGCATCGAGGGAGAACAGCGGAGTGAGCTGCTTCGAGTTCACGAGCTTCGGATAGATGGTGCGCACGGCGGCCTGCACCGGCGGGGTCGAGAGACCGGCGATCATGCCCAGGATCATGTAGCCGGGGATGCTGAGGGGGAGGAGCGCGAGCCCCAGCACGGCGACGACGCAGACGCTGAGCGTCAGGGTGAGCACGCGGCGCATGCCCCAGGCGCCCATCCACCGACTCGTGATCGGGCCGGCGACGGCCTGCCCGACGCTCGTCGCGGCGAGCACGAGGCCCGCCGAGCCGTATGACCCGGTCTGCTGCTCGACGTGCAGCAGGATCGCGAGCGAGGTCATCCCGTTGGGGAAGCGAGCGGTCAGCTGTGCAGCGATCATGCGCGCCACTCCGGGCGTGCGAAGAAGGTCCCGATATCCCGCCACGGGTCAACGCTACCGGGAGGCGCGGACGCGGGTCCAAGCGGCTCCTCCGCGACACGCCGCGACACGCCCAAACCGAGTTTCCACAGAAAATCCGATGTCCGAGGTCGGCCGTATCGTCCCCCCTGTGGATGGATCTCTCACAGGTCGTTCCCAGCCGCGATTTCTCGCGGTTCGGAGGCACTGTCAAGGGGGCTGTGCCTGTGGAAGAAACGGTGGAGAACCTGTGTTGTAACAGTGGAGAGCGGTGGAAAACTACACGTATGTAACTACTACCCCTAGTGGTCACCCTGAATGTCCGTACCTATATGTAGTATTGAGATCCCGGTGAGGGTCTACCGGAAAACAGCCTGATTCAGATGCAGGCCAGAGATGTGAGGGGAAGCGAAAAGATGTCGATCACGGTCTACACGAAGCCGTCCTGCGTTCAGTGCAACGCCACCTACCGCGCGCTCGACGCCAAGGGCATCGAGTACGAGATCCTCGACCTGTCGGAGGACGCCACGGCGCTCGAGCAGGTCAAGGCGCTCGGCTACATGCAGGCACCCGTCGTCGTCACCGACGAGGGTCATTGGTCGGGCTTCCGCCCCGACAAGATCGACGAGCTCGCCTCGCGTCTGGCGTGATCCGCCATGAGCGCCGTCGCGACCGCCGCGCCGCTCCTGGTCTACTTCTCGAGCGCCTCGGGTAACACCGCGCGCTTCGTCGAGAAGCTCGGGCTCCCGGCCCGACGCATTCCCCTTCTCCGACAGCAGGAAGAACTCGTCGTCGACGAGCCCTTCGTGCTGGTCACCCCCACCTATGGCGGGGGTGAGGGGCGCGGCGTCGAACGAGGCGCGGTGCCCAAGCAGGTCATCCGGTTCCTCAACGACGAGCGCAACCGGCGTCACATCCGCGGAGTCATCTCGGCGGGCAACACCAACTTCGGCGACTCGTTCTGTCTCGCCGGTGACATCATCAGCCGCAAGTGCAACGTGCCTCACTTGTATCGGCTCGAGATCTTCGGCACACAAGACGATGTAGATCGCGTGAGCGACGGATTGGAGCGACGGTGGGTACCGCAGTTGACGAGCAGGCAGGAGCCGACTCAGTGACGGATACGGTGGCGTTCAAGATGAACCCGACCTACGAGGGCCTGGACTATCACGCCCTCAACGCGATGCTGAACCTGTACGACGCGAACGGCAAGATCCAGTTCGACGCCGACAAGCGGGCGGCGCGCGAGTACTTCCTGCAGCACGTCAACCAGAACACGGTGTTCTTCCACTCGCTCAAGGAGCGCCTCGACTACCTCGTCGAGAAGGAGTACTACGAGCCGGCCGTGATCGAGCAGTACTCGCTCGAGTTCATCCAGAAGCTCAATGACCTCGCCTACGGCAAGAAGTTCCGCTTCGAGACGTTCCTCGGCGCCTTCAAGTACTACACGAGCTACACGCTCAAGACGTTCGACGGCAAGCGCTACCTCGAGCGCTTCGAGGACCGCGTCGTGATGACGGCCCTCGGCCTCGCCGGCGGCGACGAGCAGCTCGCCGTCGCACTGGTCGAGGAGATCATCTCCGGCCGCTTCCAGCCCGCGACCCCGACCTTCCTCAACTCGGGCAAGGCCCAGCGCGGCGAACTCGTCAGCTGCTTCCTGCTGCGCATCGAGGACAACATGGAGTCGATCGCCCGCGGCATCAACTCCGCCCTCCAGCTCTCCAAGCGCGGCGGCGGAGTGGCGCTCCTGCTCTCGAACATCCGTGAGGCCGGTGCGCCGATCAAGCAGATCGAGAACCAGTCCTCGGGCATCATCCCCGTGATGAAGCTCCTCGAAGACAGCTTCAGCTACGCCAACCAGCTCGGTGCGCGTCAGGGTGCCGGCGCGGTGTACCTCAACGCACACCACCCCGACATCATGCGCTTCCTCGACACCAAGCGTGAGAACGCCGACGAGAAGATCCGCATCAAGACGCTGTCGCTCGGCGTCGTCGTGCCCGACATCACGTTCGAGCTGGCGAAGAACGGCGAGGACATGTACCTCTTCTCGCCGTACGACGTCGAGAAGGTCTACGGCGTCCCCTTCGGCGACATCTCGGTCACCGAGAAGTACCGCGAGATGGTCGACGACCCGCGCATCAAGAAGACGAAGATCAACGCGCGCGAGTTCTTCCAGACGATCGCCGAGATCCAGTTCGAGTCGGGCTACCCGTACATCATGTTCGAGGACACGGTGAACAAGGCCAACCCGATCAAGGGCCGCATCAACATGTCCAACCTCTGCAGCGAGATCCTGCAGGTGAACACGCCGACCACGTACAACGACGACCTGTCGTACGACCAGATCGGCAAGGACATCTCCTGCAACCTCGGCTCGATGAACATCGCGCTGTCGATGGATGCCGATGACCTGGGCCAGACGGTCGAGACCGCGATCCGTGCGCTGAGCGCGGTGAGCGACCAGAGCCACATCCGCTCGGTCCGCTCGATCGAGGACGGCAACGACCGTTCGCACGCGATCGGCCTCGGCCAGATGAACCTGCACGGCTACCTCGCCCGCGAGCACGTGCACTACGGCTCCGAAGAGGGCATCGACTTCACGAACATCTACTTCTACACGGTGCTGTTCCACGCGCTGCGCGCCTCGAACAACATCGCGATCGAGCGCAAGCAGGCCTTCGACGGCTTCGAGGACTCGACCTACGCGTCGGGGGAGTTCTTCGACAAGTACATCGAGCGCGCCTGGGTTCCCGAGACCGAGAAGGTCAAGGAGCTCTTCGCGGGCAAGCACATCCCGACGCAGGAGGACTGGGTGGCGCTGAAGGCGTCGATCCAGGAGCACGGCATCTACAACCAGAACCTGCAGGCGGTGCCCCCGACCGGCTCGATCTCGTACATCAACAACTCGACGTCGTCGATCCACCCGATCGCGTCGAAGATCGAGATCCGCAAGGAAGGCAAGCTCGGCCGCGTCTACTACCCGGCGCCGTTCATGACGAACGACAACCTGGAGTACTACCAGGACGCGTACGAGATCGGCTACGAGAAGGTCATCGACACCTACGCCGCCGCCACCCAGCACGTCGACCAGGGCCTGTCGCTGACGCTGTTCTTCAAGGACACCGCCACGACGCGTGACATCAACAAGGCTCAGATCTACGCATGGCGCAAGGGCATCAAGACGATCTACTACATCCGTCTGCGTCAGATGGCGCTCGAGGGCACCGACATGACCGAGTGCGTCTCGTGCATGCTCTGATCCGGCCCTGAACACGAGAAACGACGAAGAATCATGACTCCTCACCCCCCGCTCAAGCTGGTCGACAGCGTTCAGGCGATCAACTGGAACCGCATCCAGGACGACAAGGACCTCGAGGTCTGGAACCGCCTGGTGAACAACTTCTGGCTGCCGGAGAAGGTGCCGCTGTCGAACGACGTCCAGTCGTGGAACACGCTCACGCCCGATGAGCAGCTGCTCACCATGCGCGTGTTCACCGGTCTGACGCTGCTCGACACGATCCAGGGCACCGTCGGCGCCGTCTCGCTGATCCCCGACGCGATCACGCCTCACGAAGAGGCCGTGTACACGAACATCGCGTTCATGGAGTCGGTGCATGCGAAGAGCTACTCCTCGATCTTCTCGACGCTCGCGTCGACGAAGGAGATCGATGAGGCGTTCCGCTGGTCCACCGAGAACCCGAACCTTCAGAAGAAGGCTCAGATCATCATGGACTACTACCAGGGCGACGACCCGCTCAAGCGCAAGGTCGCCTCGACGCTGCTCGAGTCGTTCCTGTTCTACTCGGGCTTCTACCTGCCGATCTACTGGTCGTCGAAGGCGAAGCTCACGAACACGGCCGACCTGATCCGCCTCATCATCCGTGACGAGGCCGTGCACGGGTACTACATCGGCTACAAGTTCCAGAAGGGTCTCGAGAAGGAGACCGAGGAGCGCCGCCAGGAGCTGAAGGACTACACCTTCAACCTGCTGTTCGAGCTCTACGACAACGAGGTGCAGTACACGCAGGACCTCTACGACGGCGTCGGCCTGACCGAGGACGTCAAGAAGTTCCTGCACTACAACGCCAACAAGGCGCTGATGAACCTCGGCTACGAAGCGATGTTCCCCTCGACCGTCACGAACGTGAACCCGGCGATCCTGTCCGCGCTCTCGCCGAACGCCGACGAGAACCACGACTTCTTCTCGGGATCGGGATCGTCGTACGTCATCGGCAAGGCCGAGGCGACGGAAGACGACGACTGGGACTTCTGAGTCACCTGCTGAACGACACGAAGGGGGCGGATGCTGCGGCATCCGCCCCCTTCGTCGTGTTCCGCTGCGCGGATCACCCGACGAGTGGCCCACCTCGACGCCAGTAGCCGAGGAAGGAGACCCGTTCCTTCGAAATGCCGAGGTCGGAGGTCAGATACCGGCGAATACCGGTGGTCATGCCGGACTCACCCGCGATCCACGCGTAGAAGGCGGTGTCCTCGCGGGCGGACGCACCGTGGGTGGCGCCCCAGGCGTGCACCGCCCGTTCGATCGCCGTCGAATCCGGGGCGTCGCGCAGCACGCGATGCACGCGCGCGGTGTCGGGGGCAGCCGGCGAGATGAGATCATCGGCGGGGTGACCGCATTCGAGGATGACCTCGGCGCGCGCGTCCGGCCCGAGGGAGTCGAGGATGCCGCGCACAGCCGGGAATGCCGTCTCGTCGGCGATGATCAAGAACCGCCCCGCATCGCCGGGATGCCAGTGCAGTCCGTACCCGGTCCACCCCATCCGCGCGTCGGGACCGTTGACGACGAGGCGGTCACCCGGGGACGCCGCGGCCGCCCATGCAGAGGCGGGCCCGGCGGGCTCGTGGAGGAAGAAGTCGATGTCGATCTCGCGGTCCTCGGCTCTGATCGCGGCGGGGGTGTAGGTGCGCAGCACGTTGCGTTCGTCTTCAGGGAGGGCGCGCCACCGTGTGTACCAGTCGGAGGGATGCGGTGTCGGCTCGTCGAGCAGTCCGAAGTCGGCGATGCCTCCGTCGGCCAGCGGCAGGACGACCTTGATGCGCTGATCCATGCCCCAGTCGGCGAAGTTCCGCAGACTCTCACCGCCCAGGGTCAGCCTGACGAAATGCGGGCTGAGCATCACGCGTGCGCGAACCTCCACCGGGAAAGCGCTGTAGGCCCATGGGCGCTCGGCGGTCACGACCGCACTCCCGCAGGAGTCGAGCCGCGCAGCGGCACCACCAGCGGTCCTCCGGTGACGGGATCATCGATCACGACGTTCGCCAGGCCGAACACCTGCTGCACTCGTTCGCTCGTGATGACCTCGCGGGGTGGGCCTTGAGCGACGATGCGGCCCTCGCGCATCGCGATGATGTGGCTCGCGTAGCGTGCGGCGTGATTGAGGTCGTGCAGAACGGCGACGAGTGTGCGTCCCTGCGTATTGAGATGCGCGAGCAGCTCCATGAGATCCACCTGGTGGGCCACGTCGAGGAAAGTGGTCGGCTCGTCGAGCAGCAGCAGATCCGTCTCCTGCGCGAGCACCATCGCCACCCAGACGCGCTGGCGCTGCCCACCGGACAGAGCATCGACGGGGCGTGACGCGAGATCTGCTGTTCCTGTCGCGTCGAGAGCGTGCCGCACAGCACTCTCATCGGCATCCGACCATTGGCGCATCAGACTCTGGTGCGGGTAGCGTCCGCGGGCGACCAGGTCGGCCACGGTGATGCCGTCCGGCGCTGTCGCACTCTGAGGAAGCAGCCCCAGCCGGCGGGCCACCTCCTTCGCCGGGTACTCGCTGATCGACCGGCCGTCGAGCACGACGCGCCCGCTCGAGGGAGGCAGCAGGCGCGACAGGCCGCGCAGCAGGGTGGACTTGCCGCACGCGTTCGGCCCGATGATCACCGTGAAGCCTCCTGCGGGCACAGCCACGGAGAGTTCGCGGACGATCTCGGTGCGGTCGTATGTGAGCGTGATGCTCTCGGCTCTGAGGCTCGAGGCGGCGCTGGGGTCGGGCGAGGTCGAGTTCTCAAGCACGGCGGCGGATCTCCAGGATGATCATCAGGACGAGGTAGGCGCCGCCGACCGACACGGTCACGACGCCGACAGGCAGAGCAGTCGGCAGCATGTGCTGGGCGATGAGGTCGGCACCGAGCAGGAGGACTCCTCCGAACAGCGCCGACAGCATCAGCGAGAGGTGCGGGGTGCGGGCCACGAGGCGCGCGATCTGCGGTGCAGCGAGCGCGACGAACGCCACGGGGCCGGCGACGGTCGTCGCGGCGGCGACGAGTGCGACGCCGATGAGCAGCGCCACGACCCGGATCCGCCCCGGCCGAGCCCCTGTGGCTGCGGCCGTGTCGTCGCCCAGCTCGAGCTGGCGCAGTCGCGGCACCAGGAGAAGCGCTGCGACGGCGAACGGCAGGGCGCACAGGAGCGCGCCCGCGAGCGGGCCTGCGGTGACGCCGTTCAGTGATCCAGTGCCCCAGGCAGACGCGAACATCGCGGTCTCGAGCTCGATCTGCAGGAGCAGCCAGGTGTTGAGAGAGGCGAGGATCGCCGAGACTCCGATGCCCACGACGATGAGGCGGAAGCCGTGCACACCGCCTCGTGCCGACAACAGCCAGATCACCACGGCTGTCGCGAACCCGCCGATGAGAGACCCGGCGGTGAGCACGGGCCAGCTCCCCGAGACCAGCACCAGCGCGATCAGCATGCCCGTGAACGCGCCGTTGGACAGGCCGAGGATGTCGGGGCTCGCGAGCGGATTCCTCGTGACGGTCTGGAAGAGCGCGCCGGCGATGCCGAGGAGCGCACCGACGGTGATCGCCGCGATCGCGCGTGGCAGGCGCCAGTCGATCACGACCGTGCGGTGCAGGGCGTCGCCCCCGCCGAGCAGCGTCTGCACGACCTCCTGGGGAGTGAGGGGATAGCTCCCCAGCCCCAGCGCCAGGATGCCCAGAACGATCAGAGTGGCCGCTGCAGCGACGCCGACGACGATGCTGCGCCGGCGAACCGGCATCCGCAGCGGCCCCAGGTGCAGGATCATCCTGGAGCGGGTGGCGTCCGTGAGCGCCGAGGCGATCGACGCGCTCACAGGGCACTCACCTGGCGTCGTCGCGCCAGCACGATCAGCACCGGCGCTCCGACGAATGCCGCGACGATTCCGACAGGCACTTCCGCCGGGGCGATGATGACCCGGCCGAGGACGTCGGCGAGAAGCAGGATCACCGGTGCCAGCACGGCGGAGAGCGGCAGGATCACTCGCTGGTCGACGCCGAACGTCCAGCGGATCACGTGCGGCACCATCAGCCCGATGAACGAGATCGGGCCGGCGAGGGCGGTCGCCGCGCCCGCGAGAAGGGTGACGGCGATGATGACCCCGACGCGGATGCCTGCGACATTCGCGCCCTGTGCCCGAGCGACGTCTTCGCCGAGGCCGATGGCGTTCAGGCCGGGACCGAGCAGCACTGCGAGTGCGACTCCGACAGCGACGAACGGGAGGACGGGAATGATGACGTCGAAACCACGTCCGAGCAGCGTTCCGGCGTTCCAGCTGCGCATCGAGTCGAAGGCTTCCGGATCGCTGAGGGAGATGCCCGTCGTGATGCCGGAGAGCACGGCTCCGAGTGCGACCCCGGCGAGCGTGAGGCGGAGCGGGTCAGCGGAGCCGCGTCCCGCCGAGCCGATCAGGTAGACGGCCACCGTGACGATGAGGGCGCCGAGGAAGGCGAGCCAGACGAACTGCGACACGTCGCGCAGGCCGAGCAGGCTCACCCCGAGGGCGACCGCGAGCGCGGCGCCGGCGTTCACGCCGAGGATGCCCGGGTCGGCGAGCGGATTGCGGGTGAAGGCCTGGATGAGAGCGCCGGCCACGCCCAGCGCCGCACCGGCGACGAGCCCCGTGACGGTGCGAGGTATGCGCAACTCGAGCACGATGTAATCCATCTCGGTCGTGCCCGCGCCCCGCAGGGTCGTCCAGACCGCTTCGGGGGAGAGGGGATTCGCGCCGATCGCGAGGGAGAGGACGACGGCGGCCGCGAGCGCAGCAAGAAGGACGATCGCACCGACGACCGCACGACGGCCGCGTCGGGGGATCCGCGCGTGCGGAGCCCCCGACGTCTCGACCGGGGTGAGAGTCGTCACCGGCTCTCTTCGAGGTACGCCTCGATGTCATCGAGCACGGCCTGTGCGCCCTTCGGCCCGACTCCTGAGACCCAGTAGCTCGTGTCGACAGGGGTGACCGAGGGGAAGTCTGCGGCGTTCTGCGTGATCGCGGTGGGGATCTCCGAGGCCGCGTCGACGTCGGTCACGGTGACGAACACATGGTCCGCTGCCGCCGAGACGATGTTCTCGGGCGAGATGTCTGCCTGCAGCCCATCGGCCCACTCCTGCGCGGGGATCGTGAACCCGGCGCACTCGAGGAGGCTGCCCGAGAACGACACCGGTCCGTAGAGGCTCAGGGTCGTCTCGTCGCGGGGGCGGATCAGCTGCACGCTCTCGCCGTCGATCGCATACTCGCCGGCCAGCGACTCGCACCGGTCGTCGACGGCCGAGAGCAGATCGGCGACCTCGGCCTCGCGGCCCAGCGCTTCGCCGATGAGCATGGCGTTGTCTCGCCACGGGTCGGCCTGGGTCTCGATGAACACGGTCGGGGCGATCGCCGAGAGCTGCTCGTAGAGCTCGGAGTGCCGGGCCTCGGTTCCGAGGATCAGATCGGGCTCGAGCGCGGCGATGGCCTCGAGGTCGGGTTCGGGAACAGTGCCCACGGGCTCGACGTCGTCGGCGCCGAGGTATGCCGGTGCTCCTGCGACGTTGCTCGCGACCGCAGCGCCGACCGGCTCGATGCCGACCGCGACGGCGGTGTCGAGCTCGAGCGGTTCGAGGGTCACCACGCGCTGCGGCTCGTCGGGGACCGCGGTGGTGCCGCGGGCATGCTCGACGTCGTGGGTGCCGGCGGATTCCCCCGCCGCATCGGTGACGGCGGTCGGCTCAGCGGCGCAGCCGGCGAGCAGAAGCAGTGCGCATCCTGAGGCGGCCAAGGCCGTGACGGCGCGAAGACGGAGGCTGGAGGGCATGGTGAATGACCTTTCGGGACCGGGGAGGGGAACGACACCGACCAGATCGATGTTGGTTAGGCAACCCTAACAGTTTGGTCACTGGTGCCGTGCGCCATGACGCCCCACCGTTCCGAGCAAGGGGTGAAAACAGGGGGTGAATCTCCCCGATCGGTCCGATCGCGGCGGTGCCGATGGTCTGCGCCGCCATCGCGCTCGATCTGGTCCTGCCGCTCCAGCGGGGAACGAGGGCGAGCGCACGCCGCATCCTCCTTGCCGCTGCGGTCGCCGGCGTCGTGCTGTTCCTCGTCGCCTTGCCGGTGTTCTCCCCCGAGCACTTGGTGCCTGGCGTGCTGACGGCGACGTTCGGCGCGCGCATCGTCGGCGAACTGGCGGTGGCGTCAGGCGTGATCGGCGTGCGGCGGTTGCTCGTGCGGGCCGGGACGATTCGCTGAACGCCCTGTCAGACGGCGCACGAAGGGGGCGGATGCTGCGGCATCCGCCCCCTTCGTCGTTCCCGCGCGTTCAGGCCGGGGTGTCGTTCGGGTCCAGCGTGCGCAGGGTGTCCTGCTCGACCTCGTTGTCGGCCGTCAGCTGGTCTTCGGTGTTCTCGTCGCCGCCGATGGCCGCGTCGCGGTCGGGGCTGGCGTCGCCCTGGATGGCGCCGCGGGGTGATTCGCCGTGCGAGCTGTCGCCCTGGATGGCGCCGCCCTGGGCAGCGCCCTGTGCGTTCTCCTCGTCGGCGTCACCCTGGATGGCACCGCGCGGCGAGTCGCCGTGCGAGCTGTCGCCCTGGATCGCGCCGCCCTGAGTGGAGCCCTGGGCGTTTCCGTCGAGCTCGTCGGGCTGACGCCCGGCGTCTGCCGTCGACTGGCCGTCAGGAGCGGTGTTGTGCTCGGGGATCACGTCGGGGGAGCCTTCTGCGGGCTGCTCGGGGTGCGGGGTGCGTCCTGTGTTCTGGTCCATGACGTGACGGTACGTCCACCCCGCCTGCGCGTGGAGGGCATTGACAAACCGGTCTCACGCGTTCCGCCCGCGATGCCCGGTCAGAACGCGGTCAGTCCTTCTTCGAGGTGCGGATCGGCGTGGTGACGGCTGCCTCGTCGCTGAACTCGACCGGTTCGGCCTTCTTCTCGAGGATCTCGGCCTCGTCGACGATGTTCAGCGGTCGCGTCTCGTCGAGCGTCATGAGGAATCGGCTGCCCTCGGAGCGGTGCAGTCGTCCGGAGGTGAAGACCCAGATGGCGCCGATCGCGCACGCGACGAAACCGGCGGTGCCGCCGAGCATGATCGCCGTGCGCGGCCCGAAGGTGTCGGCCACCCACCCGGCGATCGGGGCGCCGACCGGCGTCGAGCCCATGATCACGGCCATGTACAGCGCGAGCACGCGGCCGCGCAGGGCAGGTGCCGTGGTCATCTGCACGTAGCCGTTGGCGGTCGTCAGCAGAGTCACGATCATGAACCCGGTGAACGTCAGCGTGATCGCGTACGTCAGATACGTGGGCATGGATGCGGAGACGAACGCCGCGACGCCGAATCCCCCGGCAGCCAAGATCACGACACGCACCCTGGCTCGGTCACGCCGGGCAGCCAGGAGCGCACCGGCGAGCGAGCCGATCGCGAGCACCGAGCTCAGCACTCCGTACCCGTCGGCGCCCGCCCCGAACTCGATCGCCATGGTCGAGGCGAAGATGGGGAAGTTCATGCCGAAGGCGCCGATCAGGAACACCGTCACGAACACGACGCGCAGATCGCTGCGCCCCCACACATAGCGGAAGCCCTCGGCGAGTCCGCCGGGGCGGCGGTTCTTCAGGCGCGGTGCGAGCTGGCCGGTGCGCAGCATCAGCAGCGCGACGAGCATCGCCAGGAACGTCACGGCGTTCGCCATGAACACCCAGCCCGAGCCGATCGCGACGATCAGCAGGCCGCCGACGGCCGGGCCGATCATGCGGGCCAGGTTGAAGGATGCCGAGTTGAGGGCGACCGCGTTGGACGTGTCGCCGGCGGAGACCATGTCGGAGACGAACGCCTGCCGCGCGGGGGCGTCGAAGGCGTTGACGACACCGAACGCCGCAGCGAAGCAGAACATCATCGGCAGCGTCATCACCCCGTTGAGCAGCAGCACGCCGACGGCGATCGCGAGCATCAGCAGGGCGCTCTGGGTGGCGAGCAGGATGCGGCGGCGCTCGAAGCGATCGGCGACCCATCCGGTGAGGCTCACGAGCACGAGCGGCGGACCGAACTGCAGCGCCATCGTGACGCCCATGGCCGCGGCGTCGTTGTCGGTGAGCTCGGTGAGCACGACCCAGTCCTGGGCGGTCGCCTGCATCCACCCGCCGATGTTCGAGACGAGGGCGCCGGCGAACCAGATGCGGTAGTTGATGTTCGAGAAGGAACGGAACATCGCGCTCATCGGTCGACCACCTTTCGCATCAGGGCGCTCGCTGCGCGCAGCGTCGCCAATTCGTCCTCCGTGAAGTCCAGTTCGCCGAGCATCTCGGCGAGCAGCTCGTCTCTTCGTCGGATGGTCTGCTCCACGATCTCGGTGCCTGCCTCGGTGATGTCGACCTGCACGCGGCGGCGATCTTCGGCATCCGGAGTGCGGAGCACGAATCCCTGCTCTTCGAGCCCGTTGATCATGTTCGTCATCGACGGCGCGGTGACCCGCTCGCGCTCGGCCAGGGAGCTGATGGTGCGGCGGCCGTGCATGCGCAGCGTCGCGAGCACCGCGAGCTGCGCGTCGCTCATCGCGTCGACGGCGCGAGCGCATCGCAGGCGCCGTGCGAGCCGGAACGTCGCCATGCGCAGGTCTGTCGCGGTGAGGTGGAGGGAATCATCAGGCGCAGACATTACTTAGACAGTCTAAGTAATTTACGCCCGGATCGGAAGTCGGTGGCAGGACGCACCCGCCGCACGGGTCACAATGGACGGGTGACCCGAACCCCCGCGATCGAAATCGCCGTCCAGGATCCCGCCGGAGTGCGCATCGCCGGAGCCGTCGGCGCCGCGCGCGTCGAGCTGGCCCAGGCCCTCGCGCTCGGCGGCCTCACTCCGTCGCCGGCGACCCTCGACCTGTCGATCGACGCCGCGCATGCCGTCGGCGTCGAGGTGCACGTGCTCGTCCGGCCTCGCGCGGGCGGCTTCCGCTACTCCGCCGACGAGATCGCGATCGCCGAGAACGATGTCCGACGTGCGATCGAGGCGGGAGCCGACGGTGTCGTGATCGGCGCCCTCGACGACGAGGGGCTGCTCGACATCCCCGCCATGCGGCGTCTGCGCGACGCCGCCGGGGCGGCATCCGTCACCCTGCATCGCGCGATCGACGTGACCCCCGACCCCGTCGCCACGCTCGTCGCCGCTCGCTCGCTGGGCCTGCGCCGCGTGCTGACCTCGGGCGGCGCCTCGGTCGCGATCGACGGCATCGACACGCTCCGGGCGCTCGTCGCCGAGGCCGCCGGCGAGATCGAGATCATGGCGGGCAGCGGAGTGGATGCCGCCAGCGCCGCCGCCCTCGCCGCCGCCGGTGTCGACGCCCTGCACTTCTCCGCGAAGCGCACGGTGAGCGAAGACGGCGGCGTGCGCATGGGCTCCGCCGCCGACGGCGTCGGAGGATACGAGGTCACCGACCTCGAGATCGCCCAGGGCGTCATCGCCGCGCTGTCGAGCTGACGCGTCCGACGCGGTCGGCCTGACGCATGTCGCGCACTCTCAGTAGGGTGGGGGCGTGACCGATACGCGCGAATTCACGGATGCCGACGGCATCGCCATCGTCTACGACGTACACCCGGCGGTCGGTGATGCGCGGGGAGTCGTGCAGCTGCTGCACGGGGTGGGCGAGCACGCCGGTCGGTACGGCGCGCTGATCGCCGCGCTCACGGAGGCCGGATTCATCGTCTACGCCGACGATCATCGGGGGCACGGGCGCACCGGCATCCGTCAGCACGGCGGACCCGAGAAGCTCGGTCGACTCGGCAAGGGCGGTCTGCGTGCGGCGGAGGCGGCGATCTGGCAGCTCACCGGCATCATCAAGGACGAGCACCCCGACCTGCCCCTCGTGCTGCTGGGGCACTCGTGGGGATCATTCCTCGCGCAGATGCTCGTGAACGACCACCCCGAGGCATGGGATGCGGTGATCCTCTCGGGCTCGGCTCTGCGTACGCCCGGATCGCTCAACGCTGCACCGCTCAACGCCCGCTGGGCCGCCGACGACGCGACGGGCCTCGAGTGGCTGAGCCGCGATCCGGCGGTGTGGACGGCGTTCGACGAGGATCCGCTCACCACGAACCAGCCGCTGCTGAAGCTGTTCGGCCCCGTCGAGGCGGCCAAGCTCTACGGCCGTCCGCGCAAGGACCTCGGCCGCGACATCCCGCTGTTGCTGCTCGTCGGTCGCGACGATCCGGTCGGCGGTCCGCGCAGCGTGCACAAGCTCGCCGACGAGTACCGCACCCGATCGGGACTCACCGACATCACGACGCTGGTGTATCCCGACGCTCGTCACGAGATCTTCAACGAGCTGCAGCAGGACGAGGTGCGCGCCGACATCCTGTCGTGGCTCGACACCCGCATTCCCGCTCGCTGACCGTCGCCTCGATCCGGGCGAGCCGTGCCATGATCCGGGCGGCTCGCGCGTCGGCGTGTTACGCCCCGTGAACGGACGTTACAGCGGGTGAATCCGCGTGACGTCATCCCGGCACATCGGCCTCTCCTCCGCATAGATTCGCGGCGAGAGGGAGGTGCGGGGTGGGATTCGAAGACGAGTGGCGTGCATGGCACGACGCGCGAGAGCGCTATGCCGGCGCGGAATACGGCCCGGCCGCGCTCGAGTCGACGAACTGGCTCATCACCGAACCCGCCGCCGTGGAGGGGGTCCCGGGTCTCTGGGCGCTCACGGGAGACGGAGGGATCCGCGGCAGCGATCTCGGCACGGCCGGGTCGGTCGTCACGCTGAGGGGCCGTGAGACGCTGCGGCTCGGACGCCGCGAGCTGCGTGTGTTCGACCGGCGCGGCGAGGTCGCGCTGCGGGTGTTCAACCCCCGACGCCCCGAGCGCGAGCGGTTCAGCGCGATCGACGCGTATCCGCCTCGGGAGGGATGGCGGATCCCGGCGGTGTTCGAGCCCACGCCGGGCGAGACGATCACCGTGACCTCGATCGACGGGCGCTCGCACGACACCGACCTCGCCGGACGGCTGCGGTTCACGCTCGACGGTGTCGCGGTGGCGCTGGCCGCGACGCGTGCGCCGCAGGGCGGCCTGAGCGCCGTCTTCGCCGACGGGACCAACGGCACCGAGACCTATCGGTTCCGCTTCCTGCCGGTCGAGGAACCGGCATCAGACGGCTCGGTGGTCATCGACTTCAACCGGGCATACCTGCCTCCGTGCGCCTTCTCCGACCAGTTCGTCTGTCCTCTGCCGCCGGCGGGCAACCGCTTCTCGGCTCCGATCCGCGCCGGCGAGAGGGCGGTCGTGCTGGGGCGCTGAATCCGCGGCGCACCGCGCCTGAGCGACGGGCTCGCCTTAAGCTGTAACCGTGCACGGTGAATACAAGGTTCCAGGAGGAAAGCTCGTCGTCGTCGACCTCGAGGTCGAAGACGGCAGGATCGCCCGCTTCCGGCTCGCCGGCGACTTCTTCCTCGAACCCGACACCGCACTCGATGACATCGACCGGGCGGTCACCGGTCTGCCGGTCGAGACGGATGCCACGGCCATCGCCGCTGCAGTGCGCGGCGCTCTGCCCGACGGTGCACAGCTGCTCGGGTTCACTCCCGAAGCGGTCGGCACGGCCGTGCGTCGAGCACTCGTCACGGCACCGGGATGGAACGACTTCGACTGGGAGATCGTGCACGAGAAGGCGGTCTCGCCGCGCATGAACCTCGCGCTCGATGAGGTGCTCACCTCTCGGGTCGGTGAGGGGCGCCGTCGTCCGACGCTGCGCATCTGGGAGTGGGACCAGTCAGCCGTCGTCATCGGCTCATTCCAGTCGTACCGCAACGAGGTCGACCCCGAAGGTGCTGCCCGCCACGGCTTCGACGTCGTGCGCCGCATCTCGGGCGGTGGCGCGATGCTCATGGCGGCGGGGCAGATCATCACCTATTCGCTCTACGTGCCGGCGTCGCTCGTGCAGGGCATGACCTTCGCCGACTCCTATGCCTTCCTCGACGACTGGGTGCTGCAGGCCCTGCGCTCGCTCGGCATCGACGCGATCTATCAGCCCCTCAACGACATCGCCAGCTCGTCGGGCAAGATCGGCGGAGCCGCGCAGAAGCGCCTCGCCAACGGG
Source organism: Microbacterium sp. Root280D1 (assembly GCF_001428975.1). Lineage (NCBI taxonomy): Bacteria > Bacillati > Actinomycetota > Actinomycetes > Micrococcales > Microbacteriaceae > Microbacterium > Microbacterium sp. Root280D1. Next base: position 43,030 of record NZ_LMJK01000003.1, read on the forward strand.
GGAGTGCTGCACCACGCGACCCTGTCGTACGACATCGACGGCCAGACCATGACCGAGGTGCTGCGCATCGGCCGTGAGAAGCTCAGCGACAAGGGGACGACGTCGGCCGCGAAGCGGGTGGATCCGCTGCGCAGCCAGACCGGCCTCGCGCGGGCCGAGATCATCGAGCGCTTCAAGGACACCTTCCGCTCGCTCACCTCGGCGGAGGACGGCACGATCAGCGCCGACGAGTACGCGGATGCCGAGGCTCTGGTGGAGTCGAAGTTCGCCACCGACACGTGGCTGCACCGGGTTCCGTGACCGACCCCGCGCCTGACCCCTCGTCTGATCCCGGGGCGGTGGATCCCGCTCCAGTCGTCCGCGGTGACGTCTCGATCATCCAGGGCGACAACCTCGCCGTCGCGGCGACCCTGCCGTCGGCGTCGTTCACGCTCGTCTACCTCGACCCGCCGTTCAACACGGGCCGGACGCAGGAGCGACAGGTGGTCACCGCCCGTCGCACGTTCACGACTCAGCAAGAACCGGGTGCGTCCGGAATCGGACTCCCGGAATCCCGCGGGTCGGATGCGGCGGTCACGCCGATCGTGCTGAGTTCTGAACCGGCGGCGCCGCCGGCCGAGGTGCGGCACGGTTTCCACGGCCACGCCTATGAGCGGGTGCGCGGGATGCTCCGCACCTACGACGACCGCTTCGACGACTACGGCGCCTTCCTGATGCCGCGACTCGAGGAGGCGTGGCGACTGCTGGCCGACGACGGCACCCTCTACCTGCACCTCGACTACCGCGAGGCGCACTACGCGAAGGTGATGCTCGATGCGGTCTTCGGCCGCGACTGCTTCCTGAACGAGCTCATCTGGGCCTATGACTACGGTGCGAAGTCCCGCCGTCGGTGGCCCACCAAGCACGACACGATCCTCGTCTACGTGAAGAACCCCCGCGAGTACGTGTTCAACTCCGACGACATCGATCGCGAGCCGTACATGGCTCCCGGGCTCGTCACGGCCGAGAAGGCCGCCCGAGGCAAGCTGCCCACCGACGTGTGGTGGCACACGATCGTGCCGACGACCGGCCGCGAGAAGACCGGATATCCGACGCAAAAACCCGAGGGCATCCTGCGGCGCATCGTGCGGGCGTCCAGCCGTCCGGGCGACCGTGTGCTCGACCTCTTCGCCGGCAGCGGCACCACCGGGGCCGTCGCCTCGGCTCTCGGGCGCGACTCGGTGCTCGTGGACGACAACCCCGAGGCCGTGCGCGTCATGACGGAGCGGATGCCCGACGCCGTGGTGACCCGCATCGGGGAGTAGTCCCGCACGCGGAGCACTCTCAGCAAGGATGCTCGCCTGCCGCAACAGGCGTCAGCGTGGTGCGTGGGTTCTCGTGTGCGCGTGGCAACGCGCGAGCAGGTCGGCGCGGCGTCTGATGGCGGCTTGTGCGCTCTCGGTGACGCTGCGACCCACGCTGCTCGGGGTGGTCACATCGAGACCGGCGCGGGCGAACAGGACGTCGTAGAACGGAGCGAGAGTCTCGTCGGAGAACTTGAGCGTGCGACTGAGCGTCTGCAGCGGCGTGCCCCACCGACTGCCGCTGTCGGCATTGATATCCGCACCTTCATCGATCAGGCGGGCGAGCAGAGGCGCTTCGGCGGTGAAATCGTGTGCTGTCGCGCTCAGCAACACGTGCAGAGCGTTCACGTGGCTCTCGGTCGCTGCGGCGGCATCAGCACCGTCGTCGAGCAGTCGCGTGGCGATCGCGACCCGGCTGGCGGGATCGGCGTTGCGGAGGGCTCGCATCAGCAGGGTCGATCCGTCCTCGTCTGCCCATCGTGCGAGCGAGGGCTCGTAGTCGGCGAGAAACTCGGCCTCGTTCGTGATCGCGGAGAAGTAGGCGCGGGGGTAGACCATGACGTCGACACTAGGCGACGGGCGCGGTCCGTGGCGGGACCATACGGGACGAGGATCGGCCGACGGGACACCTCCCGGGCTGCCGTTCGGCGGGAGAGAGTCTCGGCGTGAGAGTGTGAGAGTCATGACCGAGTACGTCGAGGTGCAGACCGCCGCGGGGCGGGTTCGCGGGCGCTGGCGCCCGACCACCGGAGGCAGGGGCGCACCGCGGTCGGCGGCCTTCCTCGGCATCCCGTTCGCGGAGGCGCCGGTCGGTGACCTGCGGTTCCAGGCGCCGGTGCCGAAGGCGCCCTGGGACGGCATGCTCGACGCCCTCGAGTTCGCTGCGACCGCCCAGCGCGGCGATCCCGGGGCGACACTGATCCCCGAGCCGAGTGTCGAGGGCGACTCGACGCTGAACGTCAATGTCTTCACGCCCGACCCCACGGCGGCGGGTCTTCCCGTGCTGGTGTGGATCCACGGCGGCGGATACTTCGCGGGCTCTCCGGCGAGCCCCTGGTACGACGGCCGGAACTTCAACCGCGACGGCGTCGTCACCGTGTCGATCTCGTATCGGCTCGGCTTCGACGGATTCGGCTGGATCGAGGACGCCCCGTCGAACCGTGGCGTGCGCGACTGGCTGCTCGCTCTCGAATGGGTGCGGCAGAACATCGCCGCATTCGGCGGAGACCCCGAGCGGGTGACGATCGCCGGGCAGTCCGCGGGCGGCGGCGCCGTGCTGACCCTGCTCGGCATGGAGAAGGCGCAGCACCTGTTCCACGGCGTCTATGCGATCTCGGGAGCGCTCGGCGATGTCGCGGCACCGCGAGCCGAGGCATTCGGGCGGGCGCTCGCTGCGGCGGCGAGCGTCGACCCCACCGTGGCCGGATTCTCATCGGTCGCGGAAGAGCGTCTGCTCGCGCTGCAGAAGAAGGCCACCCAGCTCGGTCCGTCGTCGATGACCAGCATGATCGATGAGGGGCTTCCGCTCGGTCCCGCGATCGACGGCGACCTTCTCGTACGTCCGACCCCTGACTCTCTGCGTGCCGGCGTCGGTGCCGACAAGCCGCTCGTGATCGGCGCAGCCGACGACGAGTTCACCATGGCGTTCACGGGCAGCGCCGCGAGGGCGCTGCGCTGGGTGCCGCAGGGCGTCCTCTTGACCCGGCTGGGCCTGCGCAAGACGATCCGCGCGGACTATCTCGCCGCGAACGCCGACGTCGCCCGTCTCGGCAAGGCCCGCCTCGCCGGTCGCGTCCTCACCGATCGGATGTTCCGCAGCGGAGTTCCCCGCATCGCAGCCGCCCGGGGCGACGCGCCCACCTGGCTCTACCGGTTCTCGTGGCCGTCGGGGCATTTCGGCTTCGCGGAGCACTGCCTCGACGTGCCGTTCTTCTTCGACTGCCTCGACGGCCCCTCGATGGAGGCGCTCGCCGGACCGAATCCGCCGCAGGAACTCGCCGACGAGCTGCACGGTGCCGCCGTCGCGTTCCTCACCACGGGTGATCCCGGCTGGCCGGAGCACCAGGGGGATGCCGGAATGGTGCGGGTGTACGACCTGCCCACCCGCGACGTCGCCGATGCGTACGCGTCGGTGCGTGCGCTGGTCTGACACGCCTCGACGGGCCCGAGCCGGGCCCGAGCCGGGCCCGTGCGCGGCTGCGGGGCTCAGCTCACCCGGTAGGCGCGGTATCGCACGGCATCCGCCTGCCTCTGAGCGGCCGAGAGGAACAGGGTTCGCTGCAGGTGGGCCAGTGCCGGCGCGGCCGTCTCGATCTGCACGGTCGTGCGGAAGTAGTACGCGCCCGGGTCGACGTCCTCACCGCGTCGCAGCTGCTCGAGCACGTCGGGAGTCCCTGTGCGGAGTCCCTTCGCGTGCAGCAGCAGCAGGTCGCCTCCGTCGGTCCGTGCCGAGTAGCGGCCGTCGATCTCGATCGTCCCGTCGGGTCGCACGATCTGCCAGTCCGCTCCGCCGGCCAGGATCTCGGCCTCGACGGCGCCCGTGATGCGCCCGCCGAGGATCGGCACGACACGGCGATGACCGACGCTCGTGGCGTGGTGATCTTCGAGCGGGCCGAGGTCGACGGTGACGTCGAAGGCGAACTCGAGGTCGGGTCGGGGGAGTTCATCGTGCGAGGTCATCGGGTCTCCTCATGGTCGGGGGCGAGCAGGTCGCAGAGTCTCTCCAGCACGGGAACCGCGGCCGCGAGCGCGGTTCGCTCCTCATCGTCGAGCCGACTCGTCGCCTGTACGACGAGAGCGGAGTTCGCGGCGTCGAACCGGTCGAACAGGTCGAGCGCCTTCGCCGATGCCTGCACCATGACCCGACGGCCGTCGGAGGGCGCCGGGCGTCGTTCGATGAGGCCCTCGCCCTCCATCGCCCCGAGGAGATTGCTCACGGTCGATCGGCTGAGACGCAGCCGCGCGGCGATCTCCGCCGGACCCTTCGAGGTGCCGCGTGGCAGGGCCCGGATCACGTCGATCTGGGCATCCGACAGCTCGGGAAGCCCAGCCTCCGCCCGCGTCGCGGCGAGGAGCGCGCGCCGCAGGGGGGAGATGACGCCGGCGAGTCGAGCCGCATCGAAACCGCTCATCGACTCACCGCCGACGCCGGGGTGAGCGAGGGGCGCTCGTTGAGGATCTCGGGAAGGAAACCGGCCGCCTTCTTGTAGTCGGCGGCGATCCGCTCGCGCTCGTCAGAGGGGATCACGTCGTCGATGTCGGCGAAGCCCTGCGGCGCGCGCTCGCGAGCGAGCTGCATCACGCGCTCCGGCCCCGTGGCGCGAGTGCCGGCGAGCAGAGCGGTCATCGCGGGGCGGCGGTCCTGCTCGTATGCGGCGAGACCCTCGTCGATGCTCGGGGCTGTCGCGAGGTGGAAGGCCAGCGTGCGCGCATCGAGGATCGCCTGGGATCCGCCGTTCGATCCGTTCGGGTACATCGCGTGCGCGGCATCACCCAGCAGCGTGGTGCGACCGAACGTCCACTGCGGCAGTGCGTCTCGGTCGACCATGGGGTACTCGAGGATCTCGTCGGCGGCGGCTATCGCGGCCGGCACATCGAGCCAGTCGAAGCGCCAGTCGCGGAAGAGCTCGGCGATCGGTCCGGGCTCGACCTGGCGGTTCCAGTCGGCGTCTCCCGTGCCGCCGACGCGACGTTCGGCGATGAAGTTCACCAGCATCCGTCCGTCGGCGTCGGCGTCGGCGTCTGCGGGTGCGAGCGGATACGCGACGAACTTCTGCTCGCCGTCGCCCGCCATGATCATGGTGCGGCCGTCGAGGAACGCCGGAATCCGCGTGACCCCGCGCCACAGCGTGAGGCCGCTCCAGGGCGGGGCTCCTTCACTCGGGTAGCGCAGAGCACGCAGTGCCGAGTGGATGCCGTCGGCGCCGATGATCACGTCGGCGGTCTCCTCGACCGTGCCGTCGGCGGTGGCGAAGCGCGCGGTCTCGGTGCCGTCATCGTTCGTGGTGACGTCGATGAGGCGGTGATCGAGGCGGATGGGCTCTGCGAGTCGCGCTGCAGCGAGGTCACGCAGAGCGAGTTGCAGACGACCGCGGTGCACCGACAGCTGCGGCCAGCGGTATCCGGCCTCGCGCCCGCGCGGTTCGCTCCAGATCGGCTGCCCGAAGCGGTTGTAGTAGGCCAGCGTCTGCGGTTCGACCCCCAGCTCGGCGATGGTGTCGGCGATGCCGAGTTCGGTGAGCTCGCGCAGTGCGTGCGGCAGCAGGTTGATGCCCACGCCGAGCCCACGGATCGCCGTGCTCCGCTCGAACACGGCGACGTCGCGCAACCCGGCCTCGTGCAGGCTGACCGCTGTGGCGAGTCCGCCGATCCCCGCCCCGATGATGATGATCTTCATTGATCGCTCCTGTTCGCGGCTCATCCGAGCCGCCGTCAGATATAGTTTTGTCACAAAACCATATCTGACGCAAGAGGCGGATCGACCTAGCTCCTCAGCGAGCGGCGGCCGTGCGTGCGGCCTCGATGATCACGTCGACGCCCAGCAGGAAGAGCTCCCGGTCCTGCAGATCCGACAGCAGCGCGCTGTTCTCGGCGATCAGGGGGAACTGTCGCGGATCGGCGAGCAGCGGCGAGTCGATCCAGGGGCTGTCCTCGCCGTCGTGGCTGCGGTCCGCTCTCGCTCGAGCGATCCCCGCGGCGCCAGAAAGCACGTGCGAGGCGAGCAGTGCGTAGTGCCGCACCAGCTCCTGCCCTCGCAGCCCGGCGCGGTGGAAGGCATCGAGCATCAGCTCGATCGCCGCGAGCTCGCCCGCGCCGTGCGTGGTCAGGCTCGTCGCCTCCGCGCCGATGGCCGGGTAGCGGGTGAAGGAGGCGAGGGTCGCTTCGCTCAGCATGCGCAGGCGGCCCGCCCAGTCGTCGACCGGAAGGTCGACGCTTGCTGCGGCCTGGCCGTTGAGCTCGTCGAGGAGTGCGCCCATCAGGGCGTCCTTGCTCGCGAAGTGACGGTAGATGGCGGTCGGGTCGGCGCCGAGATGGGCACCGAGCTCTCGCACCGAGATGGATGCCGCTCCGGTCTCGGCGAGCTCCATGCCGGCGTCGATGATCGTCGCCCTGTCGAGCCGCACGCGCGCGGATGCCTTGTTCGCCATTCGTCTCTCCGGTCTTCTCTGCTCCATCGTGCCATGCGATGCGGCGATCCCGAGCCGATGGCAACGGAATCGCATCGCCTCTGACAACACTGTTGACACCATAGATGACCGAGGATACGTTTGTCGCGTTCCAGCAGCATCGACGATGAGGGAAGGTCCACTATGGCGAGCGAGTTCGTCTTCCACGGAGGTCTCGTGTTCACCGGCAGCGGTTCTCCGCTCGCGGATCATGCCGTCGTCGTACGCGACGGTCGCATCGCGGCGGTCGTCCCGGAATCCGAGGCGGACCTCGACACCTTCCCCGACTCGTGCCGCATCGACCTCGGCGGGGCGCTGCTCAGCCCCGGCTTCCAGGACGCGCACATCCACCCGGTGGGCGGCGGAATCGAGCTTCTGCAGTGCAATCTCTCGGACGCGGCCGATGCGGACGACACCGTCGCGATCATCCGCGCGTACTCACAGGCGCACCCGGAGGAGGAATGGATCCTCGGCGGAGGCTGGAGCATGGACCACTTCGCCGGGGGCAACCCGCGGCGTGAACTGCTCGACGACGCGACAGGCGGTCGGCCCGTGCTGCTGCAGAGCCGGGATCACCACAGCACGTGGGCGAGCACGGCGGCCATCGAGCGGGCGGGGATCACGGCCGAGACGGAGGACCCGGCGGACGGCCGGATCGTCCGCGATATCGACGGCTCTCCCGCCGGTACGTTCCACGAGGGCGCCGGCGACCTCTTCGCCGCGGTGCGCCCCGCGACCTCTGCCGATCTCGCCTACCAGGGACTTCTGCGTGCACAGGAAGAGCTCATCGCCCTCGGGATCACCGGGTGGCAGGACGCCATGGTCGGTGCGGACTCCGGCGGGATCTCGGATCCGCTCGCCGCGTATGAGCGGGCCGCAGCCGAGGGGCGATTGCTCGTGCACGTCGTGGGGGCGCAATGGTGGCTGCGAGACGGCGGAGTCGACCAGGTCGCCCGCATGACCGAACGCCGCGAGCGCGCCGCCGCCGCTCATCCCGATCGTCGGATCGACCTCGGAACCACGAAGATCATGGTCGACGGCGTCGCAGAGAACCAGACCGCGGCGATGCTCACCCCCTATCGGGACGAGTCCGGACACGACACGTGCAATCACGGGCTGAGCTTCATCGACCCGGACCGGCTGCGCGAATACGTGACGGCCCTCGACGCCTCCGGTCAGCAGGTGCACATGCACGCGCTCGGCGACCGCGCCGTGCGCGAGGCCCTCGATGCTCTGCAGGTCGCCCGTGACGCCAACGGCGACACCGACGGACGCCACCACCTCGCGCACCTCCAGGTCGTCTCGGAGGACGACACCACCCGCTTCGCGCCGCTCGGCGCGATCGCCAACATCCAGGCGCTCTGGGCGACCCACGAAGACCAGCTCGACGACCTGACGCTGCCGTTCCTGCAGGACGGACAGGTGGACCGCCAGTATCCGTTCGGCGATCTCGTGCGACAGGGTGCGCGACTGGCGGCGGGCAGCGATTGGCCGGTCTCCACGGCAGATCCGATCGCGGCCATCCATGTCGCCGTGAACCGCTCGTATCCGGGGTCCGAGCGGCCGCCGCTCGGGGGAGCGCATCAGCGACTCGACCTCGAGACGGCATTCGCCGCGTACACCTCGGGGTCCGCGTACGTGAACCGACGCGATGACGATACCGGCAGCATCCGCGAGGGATACCTCGCCAATCTCGTCGTGATCGAACCGAATCCCTTCCGACTGCCGGTGGCGGAACTGCACCGGGCGCGCGTCACGTCCACCTGGATAGACGGGCGCCGCGTCCACACGGCAGACGCTCTCGCCTCCACCTCGCCCGGCACCGACCGCAAGGAGTCCCGATGAACCGCACGCTCCGCTCCCGTTCCCTCGCCCGAGGAGGCGCGACCGCGCTCGTCGGCGTCCTTGCCGTCGCGGCGCTCGCCGGCTGCGGCCCGGCCGACACGACCGGCTCCGGGTCGGACGAGCCGATCGACTGGGAGCTGACCGAGACGACGGCCGCGCCCAGCGGCGACATCGACTCGTTCACGTTCGCGACCTATGCCGAGCCCTACTCGCTCGACTACGCCTACGCCTTCGACTACGCCGACAACTCGATCCTCGCCAACACCTGCGAGTCTCTGCTGCGGCTGAACCCGGACTACTCCCTCAGCCCCGGCCTCGCGGAATCGTTCGCGCATCCGACGCCCGACACCTGGGTGTACACGATCCGAGAGGGCGTCACCTTCCACGACGGCACTGCGCTCACAGCGGCCGATGCGGTCGCGTCGATGAGCAGACACCTCGACCCGGCCGTCGGATCGTTCTGGTACTCCGTCTACCAGAACGTGAAGTCGATCGAGCAGACCGGCGAGCGCGAGGTGACGGTGACGATGACCGGGCCCGACTCGCAGTTCAATCTCGGCATGGGCGGGTCCGCCGGCGTGATCGAGTCGGCCGCGACCCTGGCCGAGAAGGGCGCCGACTACGGCAACTCGACGGGCGGTGTGAACTGCACCGGTCCCTTCGAGCTGACCTCGTGGGAGTCCGGTGAGTCGATCACGATGACCCGCTACGACGACTACTGGGATGAGGGACTCCGGGCGCGGTCCGGCGAGGTCGAGTTCGTCTTCATGACCGACCCCACCGCGCGCATCAACGCACTCAAGTCCGGAAGCGTCGACGGATCGTGGATGGTTCCCATGGAGGCCGTCTCCACGCTCCGATCGGCGGGCAAGGGAGACGTGCTCTTCGGGATGAGCACCGCGGTGGGCAACATCGTGGTCAGCGATCTCGACGGTCCCCTCGGCGACGTGCGCGTGCGCAAGGCCCTGCTGCTCGCGATGGACCGTGACGACATCCTTCAGGCTGCGTACCGAGGCGTCGGCGAGACGACCGACGTGATGACCACCCCGTCGGTCTGGCAGGACGCCTCTGATGCCGCGCGCACCGCTGCGTTCGACGACGTCACCTCCTACGAGCAGGACCTCGAGCAGGCGAAGAGCCTCATCGCCGAAGCCGGCGCCGAAGGAGCCGAGCTGACCTACGTCACCGCGCCGATCAGCAACGACTTCGCCGTCATCTCGCAGGCGACCGTCGCCGCTGCCCGGTCGATCGGGCTGACGGTGAACGTCGAGACCGTCACCCCGAACGCCTACACCGCGCTGTTCTCCGACCCCACCGCCCGCGAAGGCGTCGACCTCTTCTACACGAGCTGGTATCTCTCGAGCCCGGATGCGTTGGAGATGTACTCCGTGCTTCGGACAGGCGACTTCAGCAACTACGGCGGGTGGTCCGACCCGGAGTTCGACGCGATCCTGCAGGAGGCCGTCACGATCGACGATCCGGCCGCGCGCAGCGAGCTCACAGCCGAGGCCCAGCGGATCGCGAATGCGGAGCTGCCGTGGCTCCCGCTGTATCAGGCGCCGATATCGCTCTATCTGGGCGAGAGGATCACCGGAGTCCAGCCGTCGATCGCCTTCATGTACTACCCGTGGGCGGCCACGATCGGCGCCCGATGACAGCCGCGCGCCGGGTCGCCGGGAAGCTCGGTGGGCTGCTGCTGACCCTGTTCCTGGCATCGCTGCTCGTCTTCTTCTCGCGCTTCCTCGTGCCCGGCGACCCGGTGAGCTTCCTGTTGCGCGGGCGCAAGCCCAGTGCAGAGGCGGTGGCGCAGGTGACCGCCCAGTACGGACTGGACCTGCCGCCGTGGGAGCAGTACCTGCGATGGGTTCTCGGTCTGCTCCACGGCGATCTCGGGCGCTCGCTGCAGTACCGGCAGGACGTCACCGAGGTGATAGGCGACCGGCTTCCCGTGACCCTCATGCTCGTCACGATGGCGGGGACGATCGTGCTGGTCGCCGGCGTCGTGCTCGGTGCTGTCGCGGCGCTGAACCGCGGGAGGGCGCTGGATCGCTTCGTCCTGATCGGACTCACGGTGCTCGGCGCGATCCCGTCGTTCGTCGGGGCGATCGTCCTCATCGCGGTGTTCTCCGTGCAGCTCGGCTGGTTCCCCTCCTTCGGGTCGGGCCAGGGCTTCATCGACATGGTCTATCACCTGACCCTGCCGTCGATCGCCCTGGCGCTCGTCTTCATCGTGCTGGTCGGCAAGGTCACCAGGTCGGCCATGGTCGATCAGCTGAGCCGTGAGCACGTCGAGGTGTCGACGAGTCGGGGCGTGCGTCGATCGATCGTCGTGCGGCGGCACGTGCTGCGCAACGCCCTCGGTCCGATCCTGACCGTGAGCGGCGTGCTCGTGGCGGGGCTCATCGTCGCCAGCTCGATCGTCGAGGCGGCGTTCGGGCTGTCGGGGATCGGGTCGCTTCTCGTGCAGTCCGTCGATCGGCTCGACTTCCCCGTGGTGCAGGCCATCGTCCTCTTCGTCGTCTGCGCGTTCGTCGTCATGAACGCGATCGTCGACGTCCTCGAACCCTGGATCGACCCCCGATCCGCTGCAGGAGCTGGTGCCCGATGACCTCCTCGACTCCGACGCTCGCGATGCGGGTGCTGCGCGCACCTCGCGGGCGCCGCCCGCGATTCCTCTACCTGGCCAGCGTCGTCGTTCTCGGCGCGGTCGTGCTGGCGGCGATCTTCGCCCCCTTCGTGGCACCCTACGACCCGGATGCGGTGGACTTCACGTCGTTCCTCGCGCCGCCGTCCGCGGCCCACTGGCTCGGCACCGACTCCCTCGGACGTGACCTGCTGAGCCGCCTCATCTACGGCGGTCGCACGGCGCTCATCGGCCCGCTGCTCGTCGTGCTGTTCTCCACCGTCCTCGGCATCCTGCTGGGGCTGTGGGCCGGGTGGCGCGGAGGGTGGATCGATGCCGCACTCAGCCGGATGTTCGACGTGCTGTTCGCCTTCCCGTCTCTGCTGATCGCGATCATGGCGGTCGCGCTGTTCGGCAAGGGGCTGGTCGCCCCGGTCATCGCCATGAGCATCGCGTACGCGCCGTTCGTGGCACGGCTCACGAGGTCGCTGGTCATGGCCGAGCGCTCGAGGCCGTATGTCTCGGCCTATCGGGTGCAGGGATTCGGCGGAGGCTGGATCGCCTCGCGGCGAGTGCTGCCGAACGTCACGCCGATCGTGGGCGCGCAGTCGACCCTCAACTTCGGATACGTGCTCGCCGAGCTCGCCGGCCTGTCGTTCCTGGGGCTCGGCGTGCAGGCGCCGACCGCCGACTGGGGCGCGATGATCAACGAGGCGCAGTCGGGAGTCGCCGCAGGGCAGTTCCTGCCGGCGATCGCCCCGGCCATAGCCGTCGTGCTCGTCGTCGTGTGCGTGAACATCATCGGCGAAGAACTGTCCGACCGAATCGGCGGAGGGAACCCCTCATGAACGCTCTGCTCGACATCCGCGACCTGACGCTCGATCTTCCGAACGGCACCAGACTGCTGCACGGCATCTCGCTGCGGATCGCCTCCGGCGAGACCGTCGGCCTCGTCGGCGAGTCCGGCTCGGGCAAGTCGCTCACGGCCCGTGCGGTGCTGGGTCTTCTTCCCGATCGTGCGACCGTCGGCGGAGCCGTCGCTGTGAACGGACGGTCCCCGCTCGCGGGCGCGGCGGAGCGACAGGAGATCCGTCGGCACGAGGCCGCGATGGTCTTCCAGGATCCGCGCGCCGGCATCAACCCGATGCGGACGATCGGCGATCACATCACCGAAGGGCTGCGGCTCTGCGAGGGGTGGGCGAAGGAGGCCGCTCGCACCCGCGCCGTCGAGCTCCTCTCCGCCGTCAGGCTTCCCGCTCCGGCGGAACATCTGTCGCAGCATCCGCACGAGCTGTCGGGCGGCATGCTGCAGCGGGTCATGATCGCCGGGGCCCTGAGCACATCTCCCGGCCTGCTCGTCTGCGATGAGCCGACCACCGCTCTCGACGTCACGACACAGGCGGAGATCATCCAGGTGCTGCGGGATCTCTGCGAGCAGAGCGGGATGGGGATGCTGTTCATCACCCACGACCTCAACCTCGCGGGGTCGCTCTGCGATCGGCTCGTCGTCATGAAGGACGGCGCGATCGTCGAGGAGGGGGTGGCGCGGGACGTGCTGGTGGCGCCGACCGCCGAGTACACCCGGCGTCTGGTCGCGGCGACCCCCCGCATCTCGGGGGAGATCTCACCGCCGACGGCCGTGTCGGGTGCCGAGGCGCAACTCGTCGTGACGGGGGTGGGCAAGACGTATCGGCGGCGCGGTGCGGAGCCGGTCTCCGCCGTGATCGACGCGGGTCTGGTCGTTCCCCGCGGCGGTGCGCTCGCCGTCGTGGGCGAATCCGGGTCGGGCAAGTCGACTCTGGCGCGGATGATCGTCGGACTCGAGGAGCCGGATGCCGGAGCGATCACGATCGGCGGCCGATCCATGGCGGGCATCCCGCGATCGCGCGCCGAGCGGCTCGAGCGTGCCAAGAGCGTGCAGATGGTCTTCCAAGACCCGTACCTCTCGCTCGATCCGCGAATTCCCGTGGGGCGAGCGATAGAGGATGTGCTGAGACTCCACGGCGGCCGCACGGGGAACGACGCGGCCGAGCGCGTGCGCGAACTGATCACCGCCGTGGGGCTGGGAGAAGAGCATCTCACCGCCCGCCCGCGCACGCTGTCAGGCGGCCAACGTCAGCGTGTGGCGATCGCCAGGGCGCTCGCCGTCGAACCCGAGCTGCTGGTGATGGATGAGGCGACGAGCGCACTCGACGTGTCCGTGCAGGCTCAGGTGCTCGATCTCGTCGCCCGGATCCGCCGGGAGCAGGGGCTGACCCTGCTCTTCATCAGTCATGACCTGGCGGTCGTGCGAAGAGTCTGCGCCGAGACGATCGTGATGCGTCGCGGGGAGATCGTGGAGGCGGGCGCGACAGAGCGTCTGCTGAGCGATCCCCAGCACGAATACACCCGGTTGCTGATCGACTCGGTGCCCGTGCCGATCACGTGAACCGAGGCGGCGACGCACGGGACGGTGCGTCGCCGCGTCGGTTCACTCGCGCGTGTGCACGACGGCTCCGCCCACGATCGTGACGGCGGTGCCCACGCTGATCAGCGCCTCGGCCGGGATGGCGAACGGATCGACGGTCGACACCGCGATGTCGGCACGGCCGCCGATGCGCAGCATCCCCCCTCCGCCCAGCACGAGCTCGGCGGATCCGCTGGTGTACGCGGCGAGCGCCTCGGTGAGGGTGAGACGCTGGGTGGCGTCGAGGGGTTCGCGCGGCTGCCCGTCGGGGCCGGGGAGAGTGCGGTTGACGGCGACGTGGATCGCGAGCCACGGGTCGGCCGGCGATACGGGCCAGTCCGACCCCATGGCGATCGCGGCACCGCTGTCGGCGATCGCCCGGAACGGGTAGCCCGCGCGCATCCGCGCGTCGCCGATCATCGGCACGACGGCCGGGTCGACGGATGCCCAGAGGCCCTGGATGTTCGCGGTGATGCCGAGAGGGCCGAAGCGGCGGGCATCGTCGGGGTGGACCATCGACAGGTGCGCGAAGTGATGGCGCTGACCGGTGCCGTTGGCGCGTCGGGCAGCCTCGACCGCGGCCAGGGCGACACGCACGCCGCGGTCGCCCATGATGTGCAGGTGCATCGCGAACCCCGCGGCGTCGAGCGAGACGACGAGTGCCTCCAGTGCCTCGGCGTCGATGTGCAGTTCCCCGCTGCCGGCGTGGCTGCAGTACGGCTCGAGCAGCGCCGCGGTCTCGCCGTGGGGAACGCCGTCGACCATCGCCTTGGCGGTCGATGTGTCGAATCCGGCGGCCGCGTTCGCTGTTCGCACAGCGACGAAGCGCTCGACCAGCTCGGGCACCTGCGCGGCGGTGGTGCCGGGGGGAACCCAGAGCGCGCCGGACGTGCGGCTGCGGAGAGTGCCGTCGGCGATGGTCGCGAGATACGCGGCAGTGCAGTCGGCCTTGCCGTTGTACTCGCCGAGGATGGCCTCGTGCCAGCCGGTGATGCCGAGCGTCCAGAGGAAGTCCTGCGCGTTGAGCAGGCCAGCCGATATATCGGCATCGGTCGACGCCGGGATCGCTCGACCGACGAGCTCGGCCGCCGTCTCGTTGAGGTATCCGGTCGGTTCGCCCTCGTCGTCATGGTGGATGTGACCGTTCGGCGGCGCCGGGGTGTCGCGGTCGACTCCGGCGAGCTGCAGCGCGCGCGAGTTGACCCAGAGGGTGTGGTGCCCGGCGTCGCTGAGCGCCACAGGGCGGTCGGGCACGATCGCGTCGAGCAGCTGCCTGGTCGGGTGCGGGAACAGCTCGTGGCTCCAGCCGCCGCCGGTGATCCACTCGGCATCCGTCGCCTCGGCCGCTGCCGCGATCAGCGACAGCGTCTCGTCGACCGTGCTCGCGCCGGTGAGATCGCAGCTGAGCCGCTCGACACCAGCGAACGCGGCATGGATGTGCGCGTCGACGAAACCCGGAAGGATGCCGCCGCCGGCCGCCTCGATCACCCGGGTGTCCGGGCCAGCCAGGGCACGGATCTCGTCGTCGGAGCCGATCGCGATGATGCGCTCGCCGCGGATGGCGACGGCGGTGTCGGCGGTGCCCACCCGGCCGTCGAACACGTGGCCGTCGACGATGCACAGGTCGGCGGTGAGGGTGCGGGTCATGGTCGTGCCTCTCGTCGTGGCGGCTGCGCCGCTCTGGTCGTGCTCGTCGATCATCTCGTCACACCACTCGGAAGACGCGGATGACGACCTGGTCGTCTCCCGGTCGCGCGTAGCCGACGAACTGCGACTCGGCGAGCCAACGCAGGGGCTCCGCATCCGTCTGGAACACGAACGCCGTGCGGTAGTAGAGATCGTGCTCGGACGGCTGTCCGCCCGACTCGAACTGCGCGATCGCCGCCTCGTTCGCCCGCCAATAGCCGCGGTTGACGACATCGACGAGATGGCCGTCGATCTCGATCAGATACCGCGCATCGAGCTGGGTGGTGACGCCATGGTCGACCCACCAGTCGCCTCCGCCCGGAACGACACGCCCTTCAGCGCGAGGCCCGGTGACGCGGCCGCCGATGATCGGAGTGAAGTGCAGATGGCCGCCCTCACCCCGACCGATGCGCTGAGGCGGGGTCACATCGACCTGCAGCTCGAAGCAGAACTCGAATGCGGGGGTCATCAGCTCGGTGTCGGTCATCGCCGTCTCCTCGTGGTCGGTCGGTCGAGTCCGATCGTCGGGATCGGAGTAGTGCGCACCGGAATGCGCCGCTGCGGCGCCCAGCCCTCGCTCGGGATCGAGTCGAGAAGCAGGCGGGTGTACTCAGCCTGAGGGTCGTCGAGCACGGTGCCGGTAGCGCCGCGCTCCTCGATGCGGCCCTCGCGCATCACCACCACGTCGTCGCACAGTCGGCGGATGACGGTGAGGTCGTGTGTGATCATCAGCAGCGCGACGCCGGTCTCGAGGCGGATGCGTTCGAGCAGCGTCAGGATCTCGACTCGGGTGGTGACGTCGAGCGCCGACACGGCCTCGTCGAGCACGAGGATGCGCGGCTCGGCGGCCAGTGCCCGCGCGATCGCCACACGCTGCCGCTGGCCTCCGGAGAGCGAGCGCGGACGCGCGTCGAGCAGGGCGGGGTCGAGGCGCACGGAGTCCATCAGTGCGCCCACTCGCGCGGAGAGCGCGGCGCGGTCGTCGTCGCGGCGGTGCACGCGGATCGCTTCGGTGAGGCACTGTCGCACGGTCTGGCGTCGGTCGAGCGACTGATACGGATCCTGGAAGACCATCTGCGCGGTCTTCGCGCGGATGCGGCGCTCGGTGCCCGAGGCGGCGGGTGTGCTCCAATCGGAGCCGCCGACGTGCACGGTGCCGGCATCCGTGCGCTCCAGGCCGCAGATGATGCGGGCCGTGGTGGATTTACCCGACCCGGATTCCCCGACGATGCCTAGAGATCCTCCGGCAGCGAGGGTGAACGAGACGTCGTCGACGGCGGTGAGCACCTCGTGCCCGCGCCCACGGGCCGCTCGCACGCGGAATCGCTTGCTGAGACCGTCCACTCGCAGGAGCGGCTCGGTCTCGGCGGAACTCGACGGCCCCGCGGTCAGCGGCACGGCGTCGAGCGAGGCCGACATGAGGATGCGCGTGTAGTCCTGCGCGGCATCCTCTCTCATGCTCCCCGCCCGCAGCGTCTCGATCGTGCGCCCCTCTTTCATCACCACGACCCGATCACAGACGGCACCGGCGAGAGCGAGGTCGTGGGTGATGAACAGCAGCGACAGGTCGCGGTGGCGACGCAGGTCGCCGATCACCGCCATGACCTCCTCCTGTGTGGTCACATCGAGGGCGGTGGTGATCTCGTCGGCGAGCAGCAAACGGGGATCCATCGCCAGAGTGGATGCGATCATGACCCGCTGCAGCAGGCCGCCCGACAGTTCGGCCGGTCGCTGGCGCAGTCGACGGGCGGGAGAGGGGACTCCGACCTCGTCGAGCAGCTCGATCGCACGACGCTCGGCGGCGTCGACGGTGAAGCCTGCCACGGTGACCAGCGCCTCGGTGAGGAAGTCGCCGATCGTCCGCAGCGGGTTGAGGTGCGCGCGGGGCGTCTGGAACGCCATGCCGATGCGCAGCGCCCGCAGCTCGCGTCGCCCGCGGTCGTCGAGGGACGCGAGGTCCTGGCCTTCGACGCGGATGCTTCCCGCCGTCGTGAAGGACTCGGGCAGGAGGCCGGCGATCGCCCGCACGCTCAGCGTCTTCCCCGAGCCGGACTCGCCGACGAGGCCGACGGACTCGCCGAGGTCGACGTCGAGCGTGCAGTCGTGAACCAGCATGCGAGGCCCCTCGGGAGTCTGCATGCCGATCGCCAGGCCGTGCAGTTCGAGCACCGGTGCCGTCATCGTTCCTTCTCCTCTGCCCAGGTGGTGGTGCGTGCGCCGATGATGCCGACCGCGAGCACGGTGACGACGATCAGCGCCGCCGGGAAGAGCGACTGCTCGGGAGCCCCGGCGAGTATGGCGGCCTGCCCTCCGGCGATCATGGATCCCCAGTCGGCGGCGGGAGGCTGCTGGCCGAGACCCAGGAACGAGATCGCGGCGAGGTCGAGCATCGCGTAGCCGAAGCCGACCGTCGCCTGGGCGGCGACGACCGGGATGAGTGCGGGGATCAGATGACGGAAGCAGATCGCCGCGCTCGACACCCCCTGCACCCGCAGCGCTGCGACGTAGGGACGACCCAGTTCGCGCGAGGCCGCCGTCTGGGTGAGGCGCGCGACGACCGGGATGTACGCGATCGACAGTGCGACGACCGGGGCGACGAGTCCCTTGCCGAACATGGCCACGGCGAGGACGGCGAGCACCAGGCCCGGGATGGCGAAGATCACGTCGATGATGCGCGCGATCGTGCCGCGGACGAATCCGCCGAACCAGGCGGAGGTGACGGCCAGCGCCATGCCGAGCGTGGTGGAGAGCACGACGACGATGACCGGGGCCGCGACACTGGCCGAGGCGCCGGCGAGAACCCGCGACAGGATGTCCCTGCCGAGGTCATCGGTGCCGAACGGATGGTCGAGGGAGACCACGCCGTTCGTGGGCCCGACGTAGAGCTGGTCGGGTGAGTAGGGGGCGAGCCAGGGGCCGGCGACGGCGATCACGGCGATGACCGCGAGCACGACGACGGCCACGACCACGAGCGGGTCCCGTCGGGCGAGACGACGTGCGGCGACGGGGATGCGCCCCGCGGCGAGCTGACCGACGCTCATGCGTTCCTCCTGGTTCCCGCGCTGTCGGGATCGATCGCCGCCGCCAGCAGGTCGGCGATCGCGTTCAGTACCACGAACAGCGTGACGAGCAGCAGCGAGACGACCTGCACGACCGGGAGGTCTTTGCGGGCCGCAGCCTCGGTGAGGAGGGAGCCGATGCCGCCGAGGCCGAAGGCCTGCTCGGCGATTGCCGAGGCCGCGAAGAGCCCGGCGATCGTCGTGCCCGAGATCGCCAGGATCTGCGGCGCCGCGTTATGGAAGACGTGACGACGGAACACCCGCGGCCACGGGATGCCGCGGACCCGGGCCGTCTCGACATGCTCGGAGTGCAGCTGCGCCACGAGAGCGCTGCGCGTCACCCGGCTGATGTACGCGATGAACATCAGCGCGAGCGACGCCGCAGGCAGAACGAGGTGCCAGAGCCGATCGAGTCCTTCGTCACCCGCCCCGAAGGTCGGGAACCAGCCGAGCGAGGTGGCGAAGATCCAGATCAACAGGATCGCGACGATGAACGTAGGCAGAGCCATGCCGAGCGACGTCGAGACCGAGACGATCATGTCGGTACGGCGGCCGCTCACCGCGGCGAGGATGCCGGAGCCGAGGCCGAACACCGCGATCAGGGCCGTCGTGAGCAGCACCAGTTGGAAGGTCACCTCGAAGCGGGCCCCCACGAGCACGGAGACGTCGGTCTTGTAGACGAACGACCGGCCGAAGTCGCCGGTGACGACGCCGCCGAGCCAGTGCAGGTACTGCAACCAGACCGGGTCGTCGAGTCGGTACTCGGCGCGGATGGCCGCGATGAGCTCCGGGGTCGGACGAGCACCGCCCGCCAGCGCCGACACCGGGTCCCCGGGCGTCAGCAGCAGCGCCGAGAAGATGATGACGCTGGCGAGGAAGAGCGTGAGCGCGAGTCCGCCCAGCTTTCCGAGCACCATCCTGATCATGAGGGGATCCGTTCTGTCGTCCTGGACGACTCACTCGCCGCCGAGGTGCAGCGCCCAGGGGGAGCTGTAGATCGCGACCGAGGTGGTGATCCCGGTGAGGTCGTCGGACAGGTAGGTGAGCTGGTAGGCGCCGGCGAGGGTGACCTGCAGCTGGTCGGCGGCGAAGATCTCCTGTGCGCTCACGAACGCGTCGGCCGCTGTGGTGGCATCCGTCGCTGTGCGCGCCGCCTGGAGGTCGGCCGTCACCTCGTCGTTCGCATAGCCCGACCAGTTGAAGATGCCGCCGATCTCGGCCGGCAGCATGAACAGCTGCGGGTAGCCGAGCACGCCGGGCACCTCGAGGTATCCGGTCGTCGCGACGAAGTCGATGCCCTCGCGCAGCTCGGGCGTGTAGAACAGTGCCCCGAAGTCGGCGGGCTGGCGTTCGTCGATCGAGATGGTGAGGCCGATGTCCTTGGCCGCGCTCTGCACGATGGATGCCGTCTGCGAGAACTCCTTCGCGCCGGCAGGCACCGCGAGCACAAGGGGCACCGAGGTGTCGATGCCGGACTCGGCGATCAGCTTCTTGGCCGCATCCAGGTCGACCTCGGGTGCGGGGAGGGCGTCGTAGGCATCCTGGTAGATGTCCTTCGCCTCCATGCCGCTCCACACGAACGGGGGCACGATCGTCTTCTGCACCTCGCCGAGCCCCTGCAGGACGGTGTCGATGTAGACGTCGCGATCGATGGCGAGGCTCAGCGCCTGCCGCACTCGCGGGTCGGCGGCCGCGCTGTCGGCCGACGCGGGGCCGAAGCTGTACGAGGCCGTGGAGGGTCCCGCGATCAGGCGGCCGGCGCCGCCGTCGGCCTCGAAGCTCTGCCGCGATCCGGGAGGCACGGTGAATGCACCGTCGATCTCGCCAGCCGTCAGGGCGGAGGTGAGCGTGGGGCCGTCGGTGACGAACACGAAACGGATGCGGTCGGTCAGCGGAGCGCCGTTCCAGTAGTCGGGGTTCGCGGTGACCGAGATCTCGGAGCCCGGCTTCCACTCGTCGAGCTGGTAGGGGCCCGCGCACATCAGGCCGCCGCCGGAGGTTCCGAGGTCCTGACCCGCGGTGGCGCCGAAGGCGGAGCTCATGACGGCTCCGCCTCCGCCGCCGAGGGCATCGCGGAATGTCGTGTCCGGGGCTGCGAAGTGCACGATGACGGTGTCGTCGTCGGGCGTCTCGATGCTCGAGACCAATGCGAAGGCCGCGTACCACTGCGACGCGGGGGTGCGGTTGCGCTCCAGGCTGTAGGCGACGTCCGCGGCGGTCACCGGAGTTCCGTCCCAGAAGGTGACGCCATCGCGCACCGTGATCTCGAAGGTCACGGGATCGACCCACTCGGCCGTCTCGGCGATGCCCGCTTCGAGGGTGAAGTCGGGTTCGACCGTGAGCAGGCTGTCGCACAGGTTCGGGATGATGATGTTGGCAGAGGACGACGGGTCGAGCGTCTGAGGTTCGCCCTCGACGACCGCCCACGTCACTTCGTCGACGGGCGTGGTCGCCGCGGGCAGCGCGGTGACCAGCGACGAGGCGTCGATCTCGTCAGTGGACGAGTCTGTCGTGCCGGCGCGCGGTGCACAGGCGGTGGCGGCGAGAACGGTCGCGGTCGCCAGGGCGGCGGCGACGGTGAACCGGCGTCGGGTGGTGCGGGTCATGTCGGGTCCTCTCAGGTGCGTGCAGCGGGAGCGTCGTCGACCCCGCCGGGGGTGGTGGTGCGGGCGGTGCGGGTCATCTGACGACGTAGACGCGGATGCAGATCTGCTCGTCCTCGTCGCGGGCGAGGCCGATGAACTGGTTGCGGCTCAGCCAGCTGTGTTCGGGTGCGTCGGTCTGGAAGACCGGGGCGGTGCGGAAGTACGACGAGCCGTCGGCCTCTTCGCGGTAGTAGCCGCGGTTGAGGATGTCGATCGCCGCACCGTCGGCTGCGCGCAGCAGGTAGCGCGCCTCGAGCTGGAACGTGCCGTCGCGCTCGACAGACCAGTCGCCTCCACCGGCGATAACCGTGCCCTGCAGCAGGGGGCCATCGATCGTGCCCCCGGTGATGGGGGTGAAGGCGAGCACCTCGTGCGGTCCACGGCCCAGGTGGATGTCGGTGTCGACGTCGACCCGGATCTCGAAGGCGTACTCGAGGATCGGCTCGGGCTGAGGGGTGTTCGTGGTCATGACAGTTCTCCATCCAGGACGGGGAGGTGGATCGTGAGCCCGTCGGGGCCCCCGACGGTGAGGTGCTGCTGATTGGTCGCGGTCGGCCCCCAGGCCCACGGGTCGGCGCCGGTGCCGGTCTGGGGGATGAACTCGGGATAGTCGCTGCTCGACACGTGAACGCGGAGGCAGTGGCCGGCCTGGAGCCGGTATCCGATCTGCCCCAGGCCGATGTCGATGGTCGCGGGCGTCGTGGCTTCGGCGATCTGACGCTGCCCGCGGGCGATGCGCAGTGCTGTGCCGTCGGGTGAGACGTCGAGCAGTCGGACGAACAGGTCGAGCACGGGGCCGTCGGAGCGGACCGTCGCGGTGGCGCTCACGGGGCCGGCGAGGTCGACATCGGCGGCGACCGGAGACGACGTGAAGACGAGCACGTCGCCGCGGGCGCCGATCGGTGCGTCGTCCGGCATCTCGAGGAGGAAGGAGAAGGCGTCCTCGGCGCTCGACGGCACGAGGTCGTCGGGGTCGTGCGTCCACGTCAGCTCGGTCGGCTGCTCTGCGGCATCCGTGCGCAGCCCTCCCTCTGCGGTCGCCTGCAGCGTGACGGTGCGGATGCCGGCGGGCGGCCACGCCGCATCCGTCCGCTCCTCTGTCGTACCGGCGAGGTTCCAGCGCACTGCGGGGATGTCGGAGGGGGCGCCGTGGCCGCGCAGGTAGACCTCGAAGAACTCGAGCGCGGGGTCGAGAGTGCGGGGGAGGAGCGCACGCACCTGGTCGTCGGTGCGCTCGGCCACGCGGTCGGCCGGGTCGCTGAGCAGCTCGTAGCCCTCGTGGTCGATCGACTCGATGCGGAGGTGATGGTGAGCGGCCCACGCCGGACTCTTCGCGATGTCGTCGACATCGGCCCACGACAGGGGCGAGCAGTTGTCCCACCAGCCGATCGTGTGCAGCGCCGGAACCGAACGGCCGGCGAAGGGCGAGCCGAGCGGGAAGCGCGGCAGGTGAACAGGCCGCGGGTACCACTGGTCATAAGAGATCGAGCGCTCTCCGGCCTCGGCGAGAAAGTCTTCGACCTGGGCGGCGAAGTCGCGCCGAGTCCAGTCCGGCTCCCACAGGTAGGTGTCGTTGCCATGGAAATGGCTCACCGGATAGAGGTAGGTGATCGCCCACTCGACGTCCGAGACGCGCTCGCCGGGTGCGCGATGCACGGGTTCGCCGAGGCGGGTGCCGGTGACGCGAGGCGCGATCGCCTTGAGCGCGGGGTGGCCACTGGCCGCTGCCGCCCACTGGGTGTAGCCGTAGTAGCTGTCGCCCCACATCGCGACCCGGCCGTTCGACCACGGCTGCTGCACGATCCAGTCGAGCGTGTCCTCGCCGTCCCGCACCTCGTTGACGAAGAGCAGCGCCTCGCCCTCGGAGCGGAACTTGCCCCGCACGTCCTGGGCGACCACGCGGTAGCCGCGGGCCATCAGGTACTCGGCGATCAACGGGATGTAGGTGTAGGTGCCGCTCTTGTCGTACGGCAGGCGGATGAGGATGGTGTCGC
Organism: Microbacterium sp. Root280D1; assembly: GCF_001428975.1. Lineage (NCBI taxonomy): Bacteria > Bacillati > Actinomycetota > Actinomycetes > Micrococcales > Microbacteriaceae > Microbacterium > Microbacterium sp. Root280D1. The sequence continues at coordinate 65,836 of NZ_LMJK01000003.1, forward strand.
CGGCGCGGTCGCCGCCGTCCGAGGGGAGGTAGATGTCCGCCGCGAGCAGCACGCCGTCGCGCATCCGGATGCGGGCGGGACGCGCCAGGTCGCTCTCGGGTGCCGCGGGGATGCGGATGTAGCGGGTCATTGCTCTCCTTCGAAACCTCTGCGCCGGGAAGACCGCGGTGCTCGATGAATCACAACGTAAGTCCGTCGAAGTTAATAGTCAAGTCTGACTAGACTAAAAACTTGTAACATCTATGTATCCTGCTGATGCAGGGAAAAGGGGGAACGATGGCACGTCCGACCGTGGCCGCAGAACGACGCGACCAGATCATCGAAGCCACCTTGCAGACCGTGGCCCAGCACGGCATCGCCGGAACCTCACTCGACCGCATCGCCGAGGCGGCAGGGATGTCGCGCGGACATGTGCGGCACTTCGTCGGGAACCGCGATCAGCTGCTCGCGGAGACCGCGCGGCACGTCTTCTCCGATGAGAAGGGCGGGCTGACGATCCTCCCGTCCACCCTGACGTCGTTCACCGAGGCGCTCGACTACCTGTTCGGCGAGGACTTCACCCGATCGGATGCCGAGAACGCCGTCGTGCTCGGTTTCGTCGAGCTCTCCCGTACGAACCCCGCGATCGCCGAGGTGCTCACGGAGGCGTACGGCAGCACGCGCACCACCCTGGCCGCGCTCGCGGCAGCGGAGTACCCGAACGCCGGTGCGGCGACCTGCGAGCTGGTCGCCGATGGAACACTCTCAGCCGCGCTCGGCAACGTGTTCATGGGTGACTTCGACCCCGACGAGGTGCGGACAGCGCGGGTGCGCCGCGCCGTCGAGGTGCTGGTCGCGGCACTCTGAGATCGGGCGGCGGGCGGCTGTTGCGCGTCTGCCGCCGGTGCGATGCCGCTGTCCTGCCGAAAACGCTGATGCCGACGTTTCGGTGGATCAGTTTCGGCGGGGAGTTCCGGCGGCTCGCCTGATGGTGTGTCGCTCGCGAGACGGTCACCCGGGCCCATGCTGCCGAAAACTATCGTTTTCGGCGGTGCTGATCTGCGCGTGACCGACCGAAGGCGGCCGCAGTCAATAGGCTTCGGTCATGTCGGTACGGAGAGCATTAGAGGCAGACGTTGATCGGTTGGGTTCCCTCAGCGAGGGAATCCAGCGGCTGCACGCGGAAGGAAGGCCCGACCTATTCAGAGCGCCTGATCGCGAGGTGCTGCGTGCGTTCCTTGCTGAGCAACTGGCCAACGGGGCGATCCTCCTCATTTCCGAGCTTGACGGTGCGGCCGCGGGCTACCTGCTCGCGGAGATCAGCGCGCGACCCGCGAATCCATTCCGGCATGCGTCCAAGAGCCTGTACGTGCACCACATCGCGGTTGACCCTGCCTTGCAGCGTCGGCGCATCGGTCAGGAGCTGATGGACGCTGCTGTGGCTATCGGACGAGCAGAGAACGTTGACGCCATGAGGCTCGACTCGTGGTCTTTCAATTCGAGCGCTCACGCGTTCTTCGAATCGGAGGGATTCACCCCACTCAATGTGGTCTTCGAACGAAAGCTGCTCTGACAGCCAGCAGCGGTAGCTCGGGCGCACCGAAACCCGTTGCCGAAAGCGGGTTCTGGAGAACCTTTGCGGCATCCCGTTCCGCCAACCCTGTGCGGCAACGCCGCAAACGATCGTTTCCGGCGCATCCGACTTTCGAGGCAAACTGGCCGTATGCGTCGAAATGAAATCGGTTCCCCAGAGGGCGTTCGATGGATTCCACCACGACCAACTGGCGTGGGAGTTCTGGTTATCGCTGGTTCGAGCGGTCGAATCGATGAAGCGCGAGCGCGAGTTCTCGCTGAGGCGGGCGCCGTGGCGGAATCTGTGAGATGGTTCGGCGGCCATGGGCAGCCCAGCGGCCCATGGGAGGTGCCACTCGAAACGTTCTTGCACCGCATCGAGGACCTCAGCCGCGAGTGCGATCGGGTGTGGATGATGGGAACATCTTTCGGTTCCGAAGCAGCCCTCCTCTGTGGCGCTCTGTCGAGTCAAGTCGATGGGGTGGTCGCCTTCGCTCCGTCTGACGTGGTCTGGGCTGGCTACGATGACCAGCGCGAAACCTCGCACTGGACTTTTGAGGGACGACCTTTGCCCTACACGCCCTTCGATTGGGACGGTTACGTCGCGGAGACACCTGCGCGCTTCAGGCCTCTCTACGAGAAGTCGCTCCGTACGAACGCTGCCCGAGCGGCGGAAGCCACGATCCCCGTCGAGCGCATTTCAAAGCTGGTCGTGGTTGCGGGCGGTGATGACCAGGTTTGGCCGAGCGTTGACAGCGCCGACCGCATCAGCTCGCGCCGCTCCTGCCACGGCCTCGACACGATCGTCGTGACAACCGCCGATGCCGGGCATCGAACCATACTCCCCGGGGAACCGCTTGTGACGGGAGGCGTGTCGATGGCCCGTGGCGGCTCGGAGGCCGCGGACACACAGCTGGGAACGCTCGCCTGGACTGCCATTCGGGAAGCGGTCATAGCCGAGCTGTAGGCGACGGCCTGCAGCCCGCCGAAATCCCCTGCCAAATCCTGGATACGGACGCCGTTAGTGGAGGCCGTTCTGAGGCAGATCTACCAGTCGCGCCGCAAACGATCGTTTGCGGCAGCACAGAGGGTCGTCACTCCCTGATGTCAGCGCGGGGAGTGACGGCTCATAAAATTCCCTCATGACACGGCCCATCTCGTTGACTACATTCGCGCAGTCGACATCGACGGCCGATTGGCACGACATCGCGGATCTGTTCGTCGCGAGCTTCTCCGTCGCGCCCTACTTCGAGGACCCCAACGAACTGCGAACCATCACAGACTGGGGTCCGTCAATGCTCGCCGGCGACGGCCGCTTAGTGACGGCGAGAGCAGACGGAGAACTGGTCGGATTCGCGCTGGCTCATGGACTAGGCGACGACGCCCCCTGGCAGCGCATCCTGTCGCAATTAGAGGACAGCGAGCAGGCAGCGGCCGCGCTTGCGACACCGCAGAACGCGCTCGTCGTGCACGAGCTGGCGGTTCGAGAGTCCGAGCGCGGGCGCGGCGTGGCTCGGGCATGCATGCATGAACTCCTGCGAGGCCGTCCCGAAACACAGACGTTCATCGGCGTCTACGAACGCGCGACCACAGTGCAGTCGATGTACAAGAATTGGCAGTTCGATTCAATTGGGCGAGTACCGATGCCGGGCGATGCGATCGCGTTGCATGTTCTCACTGCGCCGACGTCGCAAGCTCGCAAGAGGTTGGAGTGAACGGGCTCGCTGGCGGGCTCATGACCGCGGCAGGGTGACAATACAGACGCCGCCCTACATGCATCGGCTCCGCCGGAACTGTCTGCCGAATCATGGTTTTGGGCCAGGGTTGCGACTGGCTTTCCAAGCCAACTTCCGCGCAGACGCCGTAAACGATCGTTTTTGGCAGGCGCATCAAGTTCTCGTCGGGCTCGCACCGCTAGAAGGACCGAGTCACGCGGGAATGCGCGAACCGACCTTGAGTTTGATACCCCCAGGGGGTATCTTTTAACCATGAACGGGTACACCGACGGCAAGGCAGATCTCGCTAAGCGGTTGAGTCGCGTCGAAGGTCAGGTGCGAGGAATCGCACGGATGGTCGACGAAGACAAGTACTGCATCGACATCCTCACGCAGGTATCTGCAGCGACGAGAGCGCTCGAAACGGTGGCGTTGTCGCTGCTGAGCGATCATCTAAGTCATTGCGTGGCCGAGGCCAGCGCCGAGGGTGGCGAGGTTGCGGCAGAGAAGGTCCGCGAGGCTAACGAGGCCATTGCCCGTCTGGTCCGTTCATGACCGCCACATCTGTCTATTGAAGGAGCACACGATGACTGATCGCATTGAACTCGGCCTAAAGGACGCGAACGCAGGCTGCGCGTGCTGCGCCGTCCCATCGAACACCGAGGCGTCCGCACCTGCTGCGGCCTCATCTTCGGCCTCCGAAGAGGTTTTGGTTGCGGGGATGACGTGCTCGCATTGCGTATCGAGCGTCAGTAAGGAACTGGCGGCTGTGGACGGTGTCGAGTCCGTCGACGTCGACCTGAACGCCGGCGGCACCTCCCGCGTGACTATCCACAGCGCAGCACCGGTCGATCCTGCTGCTGTGAGGGCTGCGGTCGAAGAGGCCGGGTATACCCTCGCGACCAGCCAGGCCTGAGTCGCTAACCGTCTGCACCCGGGCTCAACCGGGCGCATCTGAGCAAGGAGTTCCGATGAGCCAGCATGACGAACACAGCCATCGCGCCGCACACGAGAACCACGGCGCGGCGCCGACAACGGAGCATGACCACGCTGCGATGAGTCACGATCACGACGCTTCGCCAGAACATGGCGGACATGGTGGGCACGGTGATCATGTGGGCCAGTTCCGGCGGTTGTTCTGGATCATGCTGGTCCTTGCGGTTCCGGTCGTCGGGTTTTCGATGATGTTCTCGATGCTGCTCGGATACCCGCTGCCGGACGCTGCGTGGGTCGGTTGGGTGTCCCCGGTTCTCGGAACGGTCATGTATGTGTGGGGCGGGGCGCCGTTCCTCACCGGTGCGGTGAGCGAACTCCGGGCCCGCAAGCCCGGCATGATGCTGCTGATCGCTCTCGCGATCACGGTCGCGTTCCTCGCATCATGGGGCGCGAGCCTGGGCCTGCTGCACCACGAACTGGACTTCTGGTGGGAGCTGGCCCTGCTGATCGTGATCATGCTGCTCGGTCACTGGATCGAGATGCGTTCCCTCGCGCAGACGACCTCAGCGTTGGATTCCTTGGCTGCGTTGCTGCCTGACGAGGCGGAAAAGATCGAGGGCGATACAACCGTCACGGTTGCCCCGTCTGATCTGCTGGTGGGTGACGTGGTGGTGGTGCGCCCGGGCGGGCGGGTCCCCGCAGACGGGCGGATCGTGCAGGGCTCGGCCAGCATGGACGAGTCGATGATCACCGGAGAATCCCGGCCCGTGCGCCGCAGCGACGGCGACCAGGTCATCGCCGGCACCGTCGCGACCGACTCCGGTGTGCGGGTGGAGATCACCGCGATCGGCGAGGACACTGCTCTCGCAGGTATCCAGAAGCTGGTGACCGAGGCGCAGAGCTCGTCGTCGCGGGCGCAACGGCTCGCTGACAAAGCTGCCGGGTGGTTGTTCTGGTTCGCGCTCGGCGCTGCCGCGATCACCGCGATCGTCTGGACGGTTGTCGGCATGCCCGACGCCGCGGTGATCCGCACGATCACCGTGCTGGTGATCGCGTGCCCGCACGCTCTGGGCCTGGCGATCCCGCTCGTTGTGTCGATCGCGACGGAGCGGGCGGCTCGTGGGGGTGTGCTGATCAAGGATCGTCTCGCGTTGGAGAGTATGCGCACCGTCGACACCGTCTTGTTCGACAAGACCGGCACTCTCACCAAGGGCACCCCCGCCGTCACCGCGATCGACCCCGTGTCCGGCACCGATTCTGACCAGCTGTTGGCCTGGGCCGCTGCCGCGGAAGCCGACTCTGAGCACCCGCTCGCTCGCGCGATCGTCAACGCGGCGAAGGAGAAGAACCTCACGGTCCCTGCCTCGTCCGACTTCGAGTCCTCGCCGGCGGTCGGGGTCCGTGCGCGTGTCGATGGGCACATCGTGCAGGTCGGTGGGCCGTACATGCTCGAGCAGGAGAACGCCCAGGAGCTGGCGGTTGCCGATGAGTGGCGCAATGAGGGTGCGATCATCCTCCACGTCCTCGTCGACGGTCAGGTCGCGGGCGCACTGCGATTGGCGGATGAGATCCGCTCAGAGTCGCGTCATGCCGTCGAGGCCCTCCACGAGCGGGGTGTGCAAGTCGTCATGATCACCGGTGATGCCGACGCGGTGGCCGCCTCCGTGGCGGGCGAGCTGGGTATCGACCGGTACTTCGCCGGGGTGCGGCCGGAGGACAAGGCCTCGAAGGTGAAAGAACTGCAGGGCGAGGGCCGCAAGGTCGCGATGGTCGGAGACGGCGTGAACGACGCCCCCGCGCTCGCGCAGGCGGATGTCGGTATCGCGATCGGCGCGGGAACGGACGTCGCGATCGCCTCGGCCGGGGTCATCCTCGCCAGCGACGACCCTCGGTCGGTGCTGTCGGTGATCGAACTGTCACGGGCCAGCTACCGGAAGATGAAGCAGAACCTCTGGTGGGCCGCTGGCTACAACCTGCTCTCCGTCCCGCTCGCGGCCGGCGTGCTCGCCCCCATCGGGTTCGTGCTCCCGATGTCCGTGGGGGCCGTGCTGATGTCCCTGTCGACCATCGTCGTCGCGCTCAACGCGCAGCTGCTGCGCCGGCTGGATCTCCGCCCGGACGCAGTAGCGGGTAAGTAGCAAGAAACGGTCAGGGTGACGGACGTAGGCTGAGGAGAACGGGAGGTGAGTATGTCGCTGATCAACGTCGCACAACAGGTGCGGGGACCGCGCACGCTCACCCATACCGTCTTGGCCGTCCTCGCGGTCGCGGTGGGCGTCATCGCGGGTCTGCTGGCGATGCACTCCTTCAACTCGCACGCGACAACTGCCGGCCACCACGACACCGTCGCTGTCAGCACCCAGGCCGATGTATCTGCCCATCACCACGACACGTCCGCAGCCGCCGCCGTGCCGGACTCACCGACGGCGGATGCGGGATGCGCGACGTGCGGGGGCGGGGACCCAATGACGTGGATGGCGTGCGTTCTCGCGCTCCTAGTCGCCACGATCCTGCTCGGGCGGATCGGGCTCGGCTGGCGGCACGCGACACTGATCGCAATACTTACGGCCGCGACCATGCGCTGGCCCGCCCGTGCCCACGCCCTTCCGCCACCCCCCTCTCTCACGGTTCTCTGCATCAGTCGCACGTGATAACGCGCTAGCCCGCTCTGCGGGCACGCACCCCTGGCACCGGCAATAGCCGGGCCTCATCACCGACCCTTGGAGAACACTCATGAAGATTCGACCCGCGGCCATCGCCGCACTCACCCTCACTGCCCTGCTCGCCCTCACGGGCTGCGTCGTCACGACCGGCTCCGATAACGGCATGGACGGCATGGACCACGGCAGCGGCTCCTCCGCATCCGCCGACGCGAACACCGACGACGTCATGTTCGCCCGCATGATGAAGGAGCACCACGAGCAGGCCATCGAGATGTCCGATCTCCTGCTCAGCAAGGACGGTGTCGATGAGCGCGTCGTCGCCCTCGCGGAAGAGATCAAGGCCGCTCAGGAGCCCGAGATCCAGAAGATGGATCAGTGGCTCGAAGACTGGGACGCGGACATGGGCAACATGGGTGGCATGGACCATGGCGACGGCATGATGTCCGAAGAAGACATGCAGGCCCTCGAAGATGCCACCGGTCCCGATGCAGGGCGTCTGTTCCTCGAGCAGATGATCCAGCACCACGAGGGCGCTGTCGACATGGCACAAGAAGAAGTCGACAACGGTCAAAACAGCGACGCCATCGCACTCGCTGAGACGATCATCGACACGCAAACCGACGAGATCGCCACCATGAAGGAGATCCTCGCAACTCTGTGATCCCTGGGTGGGGTGCGGGGCTCCCGCACCCCACCTCGTGATCTGTTGCGCACACCATCATGCGAACCCTCAAGAAGCTCACGTTGCCCACTTTTCGACAGCGACACCGAGCGGCACTCACGCTCTCCACAACGATCGCGGCCAGCATTGTGCTGGCCGGCTGCGCGGCACCCGCCGAGCCCACCACCGGGCACGACCACGCCGCGTCCATCAGCCACGTCCACGCGATCGTGCCTAACCCCTCCGAGGACGGATACCTCCTGGGTGCCCATGACGGGATCTACACGGCCACACCGGATGGGGAGGTCGGCTCGCGTATCGAGACGACCGACTTCGACGCAATGGGCCTCATCACTGTCGGTGATGCTCTCCTCGCGTCCGGGCATCCCGGACCGACCACGGCCCCAGAACTCGGCTCCCCCAACCTCGGAATCATCCGGAGCGACGACAGCGCCAGATCTTGGACGCCTGTCTCATTCACCGACGAGAAAGACTTCCACGTGCTTGCCGTCGGGAAGAACGACACCCTCTACGGGATCGCCTCGGACTCTGCGGAGCTCCTCCGCACTGACGACCTCGGTGAGACCTGGTCGGCGGTCGGAGAAATTCTGGCGTTCAGCCTCGTCATCGACAGTGAAGGGCAACTGATCGCCGCCACCCCAGACGGGGTGCAAATCAGCACTGATGAGGGCACCACTTTTACACCTCTGAACGAGGCGCCTGCGCTCTATCTACTCGCCGTGTCACCTGACGGCAAACGGCTTGTCGGTGTCGGTCGCGGCGGACAGATCTGGGCCAGCACAGGATCCAAAGCCGAGTGGGTTCCAGCCGGCGTCACTCATGGCTCCGCGCAAGCGCTCGCGACCACGAACGACGGTGACATCTTGGTCTTCGATGACAGCGGCCTGGCGGCAATAGCCAAGTAAACGAGAGGACGATATCTCCAGCGAAAGACGCTCACCTGTCCCGCTACACGCCGAAACTGTCTGCCGATACGAGGTTTCGGCGAACCATAGCGGCACGCCTCAAGCGCCGACTAACTGCTGCTGCGAAAAACGATCGTTGTCGGCGCGAGTGGGCGTGCGCACCGCTGACTCAGCTACGCTCGCGGGGTGGTTGCTGAAGATGAGATTGTCCTTCACATAACACCGGACGCCGGGTGGCTTCCTTCCCGAGGGCGTGCCGAAGTGATCCGCCGAAGCACTCCGCCTACACCCATGTGCGTCGTCCGGCTTCTGCTCCGGCAGGAAGACCGGGTCTTCTGCTTGCCCCGGCCGGAAACCGGGCGACTCGACCTACCAATGCGGCTAGTCGGACCCAACGATCCGAGTGGCGCGTTCGGAATCACCAGCCTCGCCGAGCAGATAACCGGCTACCGTACTCAACTCAAGTTTGCGGGAGCTGTGCGAAATGTCGTCGACTCACCGCAAGATGGCTATGCCTGGCCGACGCCGCACGCACACTTCGGGGTGTGGACCTCAAAGATCGCCCCGATTGCTGAAGGCACCTGGGTGAGCATCGGCGATGACTCCCAACTGCGCGATCGACACTGGTTCCCGCTCGTACTGTGATGCGAACTACTTGACAAACTCAACCTCCGGAAACGTCTGTCAGAACCACGTTTTGAACACCGTTTGCGGCAAGGCGTCCACGGCGCTCCACGCGACTGCGCCCTAAACGATCATTTCTGGCGGACGTCTGCTGTGCGGTCCTCCTGCTGTCATCCCTCACGTGTCACCATGAGGGATGACTTCCATCCCATTGTTCCTGCCGACGCTCACCGGCGAGACGGTCACACTTCGGGCATGGCGCCACTCGGATACTGCGATTGTCATGGAGGCCTCTCAGGACCCCTTGATCCCTCAACTGACCAGCGTGCCGACGACTCCGGATGAGAGGGCGGCTTTGGCTTTCATTGAGCGGCAACATGCACGTCTGCGGGACGGAGCCGGCTACGCGTTCGCGATCGCTGATCACGACGATAAGGCAGTCGGCCACATCGGGCTCTTCTTCACCCCGGGCGCATCCGCCCGAGCCAGCGCTGGCTATTGGGTTGCCAGTTCACGTCGACGCCAGGGATTCGCGCACGACGCCTTGACCACCCTTACATCGTGGGCCGTCAGACTCGAGGAACTCGATCGAGTCGAGCTGTACGTGGAGCCTTGGAACGAAGGCTCCTGGCGGGTAGCCGAACAGGCGGGCTACGAGCGTGAGGGCCTACTCCGCAATTGGAAACGGGTGGGCGGCCAACCGCGCGATATGTACATGTACTCACGGTTAGCGCGACGACCGAACTGAGAGACTGGCGATGTGCCGGGAATACACCATGTGGAGATCTGGGTTGCCGATGCCCCAGTGCTCGCCGAATGGGGCTGGTTGCTCCGCGAGCTGAACTTCGAACGTGAGAGTAGGTGGGCTGACGGCGAGTCCTGGGCAGCGGGCGGCGCTTACGTCACGTTGACGACGTCACCAAACCTGAGCGGATCGACGCACGACCGCAGAACTCCTGGCGTGAATCATCTCGCATTCAAAGCCAGTACCGCCGCCGCCGTGGATGCGATCATGGCAACCGCCGTGGCACATGGGTGGCAGCCGCTGTATCACGATCGATACCCGCACGCGGGTGGAGCAAAACACTACGCGGGCTGGCTTGAGAACTCCGCAGGCTTCAAAGCAGAGATCGTCGCGGACGAATTCCGTCCATCGCCGGAAACCTCTGCCGCTTTACGGTTCTGACGCACCTTTGCGGCAACCGTTCCTAGATTGACCGCGATCTCCGCCGGAAACGATCGACTGCGGCAGGCGACCTGCCAGCAAAGAGCCTGTGGGCCCCTGACCAGAAGTGCTCTGGCGGGTACGCGTCTGCCCCTGATACCGTCGGGCTCATGACAGCCCAGATCGCCGAGCAGGGTTCAACGGCGGCTCCGCATCGTCGGCCGCAACTCCGGCCCATCGCGATCCTTGCACTCGGCGTTGTCGTCGTCCCGCTCGCCTTTGCGACGGCATTCAACAGCTGGGGCGCACTCACCGAAGACAGCGCTATGCGCATGGCGTTTGCTACTGTCGCCGGCCAGGTTATCGCCGTTCTGACCGGATTCTTGGTGGTCGGAATTGCGTGGAAGCGCCGATACCGTCTCACGCAAATAGCGGTTCTCGCCGCCATCGCGGTCGCTATCACCATCAACGCGTTCGCGATCGTTGCGTCGACCGGAGACCTGCTGTTGTCCCGTCTCGACCTCATCGCCGAAACGAATCTTCTCAACCAGTAGCGCGAAACGGTATCAGTCGTTGCTGACGTACACGGTAGATGTCGGACACGAGTGGGCCTTCGGCGGCGTAGTGTCCATCTCATGTGGGAGAGCGTGGGAGAAGCGGTCACGGTTCCACTGGTCGAGGGCATGTCATTCCGGGCCGCCCAAGAGATTGCCTCGGCCGCGGGTGTGACCCTCGCCAATCCAGACCCTGACGGTCCGCCGATCGGCGCACTGGCATGGGGGCGGAACTACCTCGTCTTGCATCAGACGCCCCCTGCCGGGACGATCGTGACCCGGCACTCATCGGTAGCGATTCGCGTCGATGAAGAGCCTCACGAGGAACGCTGACGAAGCGGACCCGTCGGTAGCGGGTTAGTGGTACAGGGGAGGCGGCGTAGCCAGCACGGCGATCAGCGCCCCCATCACGAGGACCGTGCTGAGCCCCACGATGCTCCATACCGTGGCACGTCGCTCGCGCTTCGGATGCACGCCGCCTAGCCCCACCAGCACGGCCGACAGCAGCAGCACGAGCCAGACCACAAGCGCGATGATGCCCATCCCGATACCGATCGCCCGCTCGGTATCGTCCGATTCGGCGTACTCGATGACCGTGACGCCGGGGCCTCCCCAGCTGAGGCCGGGGCCCGCCAAGCTGAGGCCGGCTAAGCCGAGCATGAGAGCCCCGAAAAGTCCGATGAGCGTCGCGGCGATGGTCAGGGAGGCACTGCCGACGATCCGCACGGCCCCATAGTGGCACGTGGCGGGCGCGAGCGCAGTCACGGGCGTCGGCAGCGACAGCTACTGGCAGTTCGGCGACTGGAGCAGCGGAAGCTCGAACCTGGTCAGCCTCGCGGCCGATCCGGGCTCGAGGGCGAACCATCCGGCGATCTGCCCGTCGGCGACCCGCGTGCCGTAGTCGCCGGCGGTGAACGGCTGATGGCCGTCGTCCGCGCTCGTGTGCAGGACAGGGGTGGCGAGCAGCCCATCCTGCTCGAGCACGTCTATCGATGACAGGAAGAGGAAGGACCTCTCTTCGACGACGTATCTCGATTCGCACCCGTCAACCAGTAGGGGGGTGACGAGCCACGGCATGATCAGAAACCCCCAGAACACTGCCACCACGTTTCCGCCGATCGACAGCAGTCGCCCGATCACGATCGGTCCGAGCCAGCCGGAAGGCGCCGAGACGGTGCAGAGCATGTAGCTGATCGCGATGAACGCGAGGATCGTGGATGCTCCGATGATGTGTCGTGACGGCAAGGTGCCGAGCAGCAGCTGAGCATCGCCACCGGATGCGGAATCGACCACGGCCACGCCGATCACCGCGATCGTCGCTGCGGCCACTGCCACTGTCGCCGCAATCTGCAGCATCCGCGGGCGCTCGGATGCCGTGAGGGTGCGCTCACTCATCGCCGCTCTCTTTCACGAACGCATCACGAGCAGGACAGGTGCGAATACACCTCGATGACTCGCTCGATATCGGGGTAGCCCGCTTCTTCCAGAGCGGCCCGCACGTCCTCCCGCACGGATTCCAAGTAGGCGGACCCTCGGAGCCTGATCTCGGGAACGGAGTCGAGGTCAGGATCATCGTCGAGTAGCGAATACCACTCCGACCACTGAGACTCGCTGACCGCCGCCTCATCGAGAGCTTTGGCGGCGATGCTGCTGGCCTCGGCGGGCGGATCGTCGACCGCGGGGCTGAGCCACCATTCGATCTCGCACGTGCCACCCGGCACAGGCACGGTTTCGGAGCGATCGGGACCGCTCGCCGGCGGCACGAGGCCGCAGCCGGTCATCACCAACAGGGCCGCCACCAGAGAACCACCGAACAGCCAAGGTCGACGCATGCAGAGATCATAGGTGAGCGTTCTGAGCATGCTCCGTCGCCAGCTCGACGAGCATTGCCTGACCAGAGGACATCGGTTCGGTCGTGAGTTCTACGGATCCGAAGGGGAAAGGGTAGAAGAACGTCCCTGTTCCGTCCCACTCGGTGATCGGGATCATCGCGAACCAGATCTGGCTGATCGCGACCGAGACGACGGCGAGGATCGCAACGGCAGCAGCGGCCCGATCGAGGTATCGGATTGCTGAGGGGATGTCTTGCGCGCGGCGCAGCACCGCGGTGATCGCCGCCAATGCGATCGCGGCGAACGCGAAGAGGATCAACGGGCTGGGCTGCAGAGCGAGATACACGCACGTCGGCGCGGTCTCGGTCGCCTTGCCGGCTGCATCGATGAAACCGCCGTCCGCTGCGACGCCTCCTGGGCAGTATCCCTTTCCGCTCGTCATGAACGTCGAGTAGCCCAGAGCGGCGACCAGGGCGACCACGACCAGGCGCCGAACGCGAGCGATGATCTCCATGCCCGGCACTGCGGACTCTGTCGTCGGCGCGTCCCGCCTCGCGGTCTGAGACACGATGCCCCCCTTTGTGCTTTGCCCATGACACTATCGACGGCCGCGCCGAACATCCACCGAGGAATCGGTGATCGGAACGAGCTCGCCGACGGAAGGCACACACTCATGCGCGGCATCCAGGCGGTCGCCGTCGATGCCGCACGTCAGGCGATATAGATCTTCCGCAGCGTCTCGGTGACCGTCCACGCGGTGCGCTGCCCCGCGGCGAGGCGCACGACCGACCCGGGGCCGACCTCGACGGCGGGCAGCGGGGGGTCGACGAACTCGATCCGCGCCTGACCGGTCAGCACGACGAACACCTCGTCGACCTCGATGTCCGATGCCGTGCCCGGCGTCATCTCCCAGATGCCGATCTCGACCTCACCCAGAGTCCCCAACGCCTGCGCCGCCGTCGTCGGGCGACCGATGAGCACGTCCTCCACGGGCAGCGGTTCGTGCATCAGCGGCAGCGCCGCGGCATCCACTCCGGTTCCCGGCGCGAGCTCGCCCGGCGCGAGCTCGCTCACGAGTCGAAGCCCATGCCGACGGCATCCAGCGTCTTGAGGAACTGGTTGCGCTTGCCCTCGTTGTGATCGGCCCGGTTCATCGCGGCTCGCACGAGGTTGACGCCGATCGAGGCGACGGGCTCGGGCGGGAACGGGATCGGCTTCTCGCGCACCATCGCGAGCTCGGTGCGCTCGGTCGGCTCGCCCGACAGCTTGTCGAGCATGACGTCGGCGGCGAAGCGCGCGGCGCCGACGCCGAGCCCGGTGAACCCGGTCGCGTAGGTGACGCGTCCTTTGCGGGCGGTGCCGAAGAACGCGCAGAAGCGACTCGACGAGTCGATCGCCCCCGCCCACCGATGCGTGAAGCGCAGCCCCTCGAGCTGGGGGAACGTCGTGAAGAAGTGCGAGGCGAGCTTGCGGTGGCTCTCGGCGCGGTCCTCGTACTCGGGTCGCACCTTGCCGCCGAAATGGTAGACCGCGTCGTATCCGCCGAACAGGATGCGATTGTCGGCGGTGAGGCGGTAGTAGTGGAACTGGTTGGCGCTGTCGGCCAGGCCCTGGCGGTTCGACCACCCGATCGACGCCAGTTGCTCGTCGGTCAGCGGCTCGGTCATGAGCACGTAGTCGTAGACGGGAACGGTCATCAGGCGGTTGCGCTTGAGCAGCGAGGGGAAGACGTTCGTGGCGAGAGCCACGGCATCCGCTCGCACCTGCCCGCCGTCACGTGTGACGAGCGTGATCGCGCTCGATCCGTCGCCGATGACCTCGCGCACGAGCGACTGCTCGTAGATCTCGACCCCGAGTTCGACCGCGACGCGCGCCAGCTCGAGACCGAGCTTGGCGGGGTGCACGAGCGCACAGGCATCGCGCTCCCAGGCGCCGGCGAGGAACGTGTCGGAATGCACCTCGGCCTGCACGGCCTCGCGGTCGAGGAATCCCTCCTCCTCGCGCAGCCACTCGACCTGGTGCGGCTCGACGGCGACGGCCAGCTGGCCGGTGCGCTCGAAGTCGACATCCATGCCGTACCGCTTCACGGTCTCTTCGATGCCGTCGAGGTTCTCGATCCCCAGCTCTTCCAGGCGGTCGATCTCGTCGGGCCAGCGCGTGAGGCCGTTCTCGTGCCCGTGCGTGAGGCTCGCCTCGCAGAACCCTCCGTTGCGGCCCGACGCCGCCCACGCGATGCGCGACGCCTCGAGCAGCACGACCTTGCGCTGAGGATCGCGCTCCTTCGCGCGCACGGCGGTCCAGAGACCGGCGTAGCCGCCGCCGACGATGGCGAGGTCGGCCGTGATGCTCTCGGTGAGTGCGGGGTGCGAGACACGCTCGACGTCATCGAGCCAGAACACGCTGAACGCGGTGTCGCGCAGCGAGGCATCGATCACGGCATCCGCGGGGCGGCGACGTTCGAAGACCGTGGTTCCCATGGTGTTCTCCTGGTTCCGGACCCGCGCCTCAGCGCGTGCCCCAGTTGTAGAGGTCTTTGTAGAGCCCTGCGTAGAGCAGGCTCTCGGTGTGCGTGATGCCGGGGATCGTACGGATGCGGGTCGCGATCAGATCGAGCAGGTGGCTGTCGCTCTCGCACACCGCCTCGACGAGGATGTCGAACGTGCCGAGCGTGACGACGACGTACGCGAGTTCGGTGATCTTCGTCAGCTCCTCGGCGATCAGTCGCGGGTCGCCCGTGACGCGGATGCCGATCATGGACATGCGGTTGAAGCCGAGCTGCATCGGGTCGGTCACCGCGACGATCTGGATGATGCCCGCCTCGGTCATCCGCTGCACGCGCTGACGCGCTGCCGCCTCGCTGAGCCCCACCTCTCGACCGATCTCGGCATAGGGCCGTCGACCGTCCTCCTGCAGCAGCTCAACGATCCGCTTCGAGATGTCGTCCAACACGGGCTGCTTCGGCGTGGTGCTCATGTGTCGATATTGACAGGATCGGCGCTCCCTGGCAACTGATTCCATCGTTAAGATCACTTCACTCTTCTGTATTCGTGATCCGATCGCTAGCATGGCGAGCATGGCCACAGAACTCCTACAGAACTTCATCGGCGGGCAGTACGTTCCCGTGAGCGGACAGAAGCGGATGCCGCTGATCGACCCGGTGACCGAGGAGGCCTACGGCGAGCTGCCGGTCTCGGACGCCTCCGACGTGGACGCCGCTTACGCCGCCGCATCCGCCGCGTTCCCGATCTGGCGCGACACCACTCCCGCCGATCGCCAGCTCGCGCTGTTCCGCATCGCCGATGAGATGCAGACCCGCGCCGAGGAGTTCGCCGACCTCGAGTCGAAGGACACCGGCAAGCCGCGTGCCAGCCTCGTGACCGACGAGATCCTGCAGTCGATCGACCAGCTGCGCTTCTTCGCCGGAGCCGCCCGCAGTCTCGAAGGACGCGCGGCGGGGGAGTACCTCGCCGGCCACACCTCGTTCGTGCGCCGCGAGCCGATCGGCGTGATCGGGCAGGTCACCCCCTGGAACTATCCGCTGAACATGGCCGTGTGGAAGATCGCCCCGGCGCTCGCCGCAGGCAACACGGTGGTGCTGAAGCCCGCCGAGTCGACGCCCCTGACCACCCTGCTGCTCGCCGAGATCGTCGCGCTGCACACGCCCGCCGGCACGCTCAACGTCGTGCTCGGCGACCGCGACACCGGCGTGGCACTGGTCGAGCATCCGACGCCGCAGATGGTCGCCATCACCGGATCCGTGCGCGCCGGGATGGCCGTCGCACGATCGGCGGCGAACGACGTCAAACGGGTGCACCTCGAGCTCGGCGGCAAGGCGCCCGCGATCGTCTTCCCCGATGCGAACCTCGACAAGGCGGCATCCGGCATTGTCACCGGCGCGTTCTTCAACGCCGGACAGGACTGCACCGCGGCCACCCGCGTGCTCGTGCACTCGTCTGTGCACGACGAGTTCGTCGCCGCGCTCGTCGAGAAGGCGAAGACGGATGCCCGCACGGGCGCCCCGCACGAGGAGGGCGTGCTCTACGGTCCCCTCAGCAGCGCTGCCCAGCTCGCTCAGGTGCAGGGCTTCGTCGACCGCCTGCCTGCACACGCCACGATCGAGACCGGCGGTGCGCGTCAGGGTGAGAAGGGCTACTTCTTCGAGGCGACCATCGTGTCGGGTCTGCATCAGGACGACGAGGCCGTGCAGGGCGAGATCTTCGGCCCGGTGCTGACCGTGCAGTCGTTCGAGACCGAGGAGCAGGCGCTCGAGATGGCGAACGACGTGCCCTACGCCCTCGCATCGTCGGTGTGGACCGCCGATCATGCCCGCGCGATGCGCTTCTCGCGCGACCTCGACTTCGGCTGCGTGTGGATCAACACCCACATCCCGTTCGTCTCGGACATGCCTCACGGCGGCTTCAAGCACTCGGGCTACGGCAAAGACCTCTCGCAGTACGGCTTCGACGACTACACGCGCATCAAGCACGTGATGTCCGCGCTGGACTGACGGCGGGTCTCGGGCTACCAGCGCGAGCGGATGAGCGACCCTCGCGTGAACCGCACCACCGAGATCGTCATCGGCACACTGCCGACGGGGGCATCGAGCGCTCGCGCGAGCAGCAGCTCTGCGGCCGATCTGACCTCGGCGAGCGTCGCGGCGACGCCGCGCACGTCGAGGTCGGCGACGTGCAGCACCCACCACCCGCGCTCCAGCAGGGCCGTCACCTCATAGGGGTACACGGCCGGGGTCGGAGTGTCGCTGCGCGACGACGGACGTCGGTCGAGCCGGTGCGGGATGGTCGGTCGCATCGGATGCCTCCTCCCTGTGGTCGTACGGGGCCGCGGTGGCTCCCTGAAGCAAGACGCGCACGGCCGTGGATCATGACGCGGATCAGGGTCCGGATCTCTCGACACGTATGACGCGATGTGTCAAGCTGGGGCGGACGTCGAATCCGGGGGGATCAATTTGGCACGACCACTTGCGGGGCCCCAGACCCTGCTCCGAACACTCAACGGCCGCGCGATCCTCGAGACGCTCGCGCGCCGAGGCCCGCTCACCCGCGCCGAACTGGTCGCCGAGACCGGTCTCTCCCGCACTGCGGTGACGCAGGTGCTGCGGATGCTCGAATCATCGTCGGCGGTCGCCGCTGCGGGCGTCGACCGTGACACGCGGGGACCGGCAGCAGGGCGCGTCTCGCTGCATCCTCATCTCGGACTCGCCGCCGCAGTGCACGTCGACGCCCACGCCGCCCACGTCGCGCTGGTCGACCCCACCGGAGCCGTGCGGGCCGAGAGCCACGCCGCCTTCCCCGTGCGCGGGGACCGCGTGCAGCACATCGCCGGGCTCATCGACGCCTGTCAGAGGGCGGTGGCCGGTCCGCTGCTGCTCGCGGTCGTCGGCATCCCGGGCATCGTCACCGCCGACGGAGGCATCCGCGACGATCAGGGCCCCGACGGCGGCGCGTTCAAGAACGCCCTGTCGACGCGCCTCGGCTGCCCGGTGCGGGTGGAGAACGACGTCAATCTCGCGGCGCTCGCCGAGCTCTCCGAGGGCGCCGGCGCGGCGCTCAGCAGCTTCGCGCTGCTGCTCCTCGACGACGGACTCGGCGCCGGCATCGTGATCGACGGCTCCCTGCACCGGGGCTTCTCGGGCGTGGCCGGCGAGGTCATGTATCTGCCGCAGAGTCCGCTGCCGATCGGCGCTCCCGTGCTCGGTGACGCCGTCGTGCGCGACCTCGCCGTGGCGAACGGGCGTGACCCGGACGAGACGATCGACCGGCATCTCGACGCCGCCTCCGCCGGCGATCCGGCCGCACTCGCCATGGCCGCCGAGATGGGACGCAGGCTCACCCTGATCGCGGGCAGCATCGCGCTCGTGCTCGACCCCGAGGCGTTCCTCCTCAGCGGCACGGCCGCCCACCCGGCGCTGGCCCGAGCGGCGGTCGCCTTCGCCGAAGAGCTCGCCCCGCAGCTCCCGCTCACCCTCCTCGTCTCGTCGTTCGGCCCGGAGGCGCCGCTGGTCGGCGCAGTCGGTGAGGCGGCATCCGCTCTTCGCGCGACCGTCTTCTCGCGGTTGCTTCCCGCATCGGACAGGAGTCGGCGATGACCTCGGACCTCGCGGATCGCCTCGGCCTCGCGCCGGGAGCCAGGGGCGTGATCATCAACGCCGACGACTTCGGCATGTGCCACGCGGCCAACACGGCGATCATGCAGCTGCTCGATGCGGGGCACATCGACTCGACGACGCTCATGGTGCCGTGCGCGTGGGCACCCGAGGCGCTCGCTTTCGCGGCCTCGCGCGCCGACCTCGACGTCGGCGTGCACCTCGTGCTCACGAGCGAGTGGACCGACTACCGCTGGCGGCCCCTCACCGGCACCGACACCACCCTCGTCGACGACGCGGGGTACTTTCCCGCCGGCGTCCTCGCGATCGAAGAGCTCGCGTCGGTCGACGACGTCACCGCCGAGATCGCCGCACAGCTGCAGACGGCGTTGGATGCCGGGGTCGACGTGACGCATCTCGACAACCACATGGGGTCTGTCTACGGTCTGCTGACCGGGCGGGACTTCCTCGGCCCGGTGTTCGAGCTCGCCGCCCGCAACGGCCTGCCGTTCCGGCTGCCGCGCAGCATGGACGGGACCGGCGACGACGCCGCCCTGCAGGCGAAGCTCGCCGAGGCCTCGGCCGCCGCCGATGCGCTCGGCGTCGAGATCATCGATCGGCTGTGGAGCCACCCGTTCGAAGAGGCGCCGGACGAGTCGTACGAACAGGTGCGCGACGGGTTCATCGCGCTGCTGCGCGCGGTTCCGGCCGGAGTGACCGAGATCTACCTGCATCCGATGGTCGACGACGACGAGCTGCGCGCGGCCGTCGACTTCGGTGCGGCCAAACGCGGGCACGAGCTTCGCCTGCTCTCCGACCCCGAGGTGCTGCAGGTGTTCGCCGACGAGGGACTGGTGCGGCTCGGATGGCGCGATCTGCGCGATCTGCAGCGGAGCCGACGCGCATGACGTCGTTGACGACGCGGCTGCGCGACCGAAGACTCGACGCCGCCCCCACGAGGGCTCAGGCCATCGCGTTCGGAGCATCGGGGTTCCCGACCCAGCTCATGGCGCAGACGTTCTCGGCTTTCGTCGTCTACTTCTACGTCACCCACCTCGGTGTCGCGCCAGCATGGGTGGCCGCGGCGATGATCGCGCACGGCGTGCTGAACGCGGTGCTCAACCCGGTCGTCGGGGCGCTGTCCGACCGCATCCGCACGCCGTGGGGCCGCCGCATCCCGTGGATCGGTCTCGGCATCGTGCCGCTCGTGGTCGCCTTCGCGCTGGTGTGGATGCCGCCGGAGCTGCCGACCGCCGGGCTGATCGTCTGGTTCCTGATCGTGGTGGCGGTGTACGACATCGCCTTCGTCGTGGTCGTGCTGAACATCTCGGCGCTGTTCCCCGAGATCTTCCGCACCACCGATGAGCGGGCGCGTGGCAACGTGCCCCGGCAGATCTTCGCGATCCTCGGCATGGTGCTCGGCACCGCGGGTGCCCCTGCGTTGTACGACTCGATCGGCTGGCCGGGAATGGCCCTCGTGCTCTCGGCGGTCTGCCTCGCGCTGCTCGTCTGGTCGTTCTTCGGCGGCATGATCGAGCGTCGAGTGCCCGAGGCCGCATCCGAGGCGATGCGCTGGGGCGACCAGCTGAAGTACACGTTCGCGAACCGGGCGTTCGTGCCCTACGTGCTCGGCTCGCTGTTCATCCAGACCTCGATCGCCGTCATCCTCGCGGCGCTGCCGTTCTACGTGCGCTACTCGCTGGGCGCCGCCGAGGGAGAGGCGAGCCTGCTGCTGGGGGCGATCTTCGTCACAGCCATCCCGTCGATCGTGCTGTGGAGCGCGATCGTGCGCCGCACCTCACCCCGCGCCGCGCTGCTGTGGAGCGTCGCCGTGTTCGGGATCTCCGTGCTCGGCTACCTGCTGCCGTCGACCGTGCTCGCCGCGGCGCTCATCGGCGTCGCGGTGGGCGTCGGCGTCGGCGGTCTGCTGCAGCTGCTCGAGGTCGTGCTCGCTCAGATCATCGACGAGGACGCCACGCGCACCGGTCATCGACGCGAGGGCGCGTACTTCGGGGTGAACGGCTTCGTCGTGCGCGGCTCGGTCGTGCTGCAGGCCGTCGTGGCGGCGGTGGTGCTCACGGCATCCGGCTTCGACGCCTCACTCGGCGAAGCGCAGCCGGAGGCCGTCGACGGCGGGATCCGCGTCATGGTCGCGGTGGTCCCGCTCGTCTTCGCCGCCCTCGCGTGGCTGTGCTTCTGGCTCTACCCGATCCGCACGCGCGATCTCTGACCGACGTCAGGACGCGGCCTGACGGGCCTCCCAGCCCGTGCGGACCATCTCGTCGACCGTGTATCGCATCTTCCAGTCGAGGTCACGCGCGGCGAGCTCGCCGGTCGCGACGATGCGGTCGGGGTCTCCCGGACGCCGAGGGCCGATCTCAGGGGTGAAGTCGATGCCCGTGACGCGTGCGACCGCGTCCATGATCTGCTTCACGCTGAGGCCGTCGCCCGAGCCGAGGTTGTATGCGGCCTCGATCGGCTCGCCACCGGCGAGACGCTTCGCTGCCGCGACGTGGGCGGCGGCGATGTCGCCGACGTGCACGTAGTCGCGCACGTTGGTGCCGTCCTCGGTGTCGTAGTCGTCGCCGTTGATGCGGGGGGTCTCGCCGGCGATGAGCTTCTCGAACACGATCGGGAAGAGGTTGTGCGGGCTCACGTCATAGACCGACGGGTCGGCCGAGCCGACCACGTTGAAGTAGCGCAGCGAGGTGTGACGCAGCGGCTTGTCGGAGTCGGCGGTCGCGATCGCCTGGTCACGGAGCAGCCACTCGCCGATGAGCTTGGACTCGCCGTAGGGGCTCGCCGGCTTCTTGGCGGTCTCCTCGACGACGAGCGCCACATCGGGAGTGCCGAACACGGCCGCCGACGACGAGAACACGATGTTGGTGACGCCCGCGGCATCCATCGCCTCGAGGATCACCCGAGTGCCCTCGACGTTCTGCGCGTAGGTGTGCAGCGGACGCTGCACCGAGACGCCGGCGTACTTGTATCCGGCGACGTGGATGACACCCTCGGCGTCGTGATCGCGCAGCGCCTTCTCGACCAGTTCACGGTCGAGGATGCTGCCCTGCACGAAAGCCACGCCTTCGGGCACGAACGATGCGACGCCGCTCGAGAGGTCGTCGAGGACGACGGGCGTGAGCCCGGCATCCGCCAGTGCGCGAACGACGTGCGAGCCGATGTAGCCGGCGCCGCCGGTCACGATCCAGGACATTGTGCTCCTCAGGGTGGGGAAGTGTTCAGTATCTCAGGTCGCGATCGGCGGACTCTGAAGCCGCGAGTTCACGCGTGGTCGAGCGGGCAGCGGTCACGCGTCGCGATGCGCTCCGGCCGACGGCGTGACGGTGAAGATCACGGGGGAAGTGAAACCGGATGCGGCGAACGCCGCCGACACCGCATCCGTCACCTGCTGCACCGAGTCCTGCTCGATCAGCGCGATCGCCGCACCGCCGAAGCCTCCGCCGGTCATGCGAGCACCGAGTGCGCCGGCCGCGAGGGCCGTCTCGACCGCCGTGTCGAGCTCGGGGACCGAGATCTCGAAGTCGTCGCGCATCGAGGCGTGCGAGGCCACGAGCAGGTCGCCGATCGCACGGGCACCGTCTTCGCGCAGCACCACGACGGTGTCGAGCACGCGCTGGTTCTCGGTGACCACGTGCCGCACGCGGCGGAACGTCACGTCGTCCATGAGCTCCTCGGCGCGGGGCAGGTCGTCGACCGAGACGTCGCGCAGGCTCGGCACGCCCATGATCGCGGCACCGCGCTCGCAGGCCGCACGGCGCTCGCCGTATCCGCCCGTGGAGTGCGCGTGCTTGACCCGGGTGTCCATCACGAGGATCGCGAGGCCGGCCTCGGCGATGCCGACCTGCACGAGGTTCGCATCGAGCGAGCGGCAGTCGAGGAAGATCGCGGCATCCGGCTCGCCGAGCATCGACGCCATCTGGTCCATGATGCCGGTCGGGGCGCCGACCGCCTCGTTCTCGGCCTTCCGACCGACGCGGGCGAGGGCGACGCGGTCGAGCCCGGCGGCCCAGAGGTCGTTGAGCGCGGATGCCGTGGCACCCTCGATCGACGCCGACGACGAGAGCCCCGCGCCCACGGGCACGTCGGACGCGATGGCGATGTCGAGCCCTGAACCGGTGGCCGCGGACGGAGCGACACCGTCGGCCTGGCGCAGCGCCCAGGCGACACCGAGGGGGTAGGCGGCCCACTCGGGCACGCGCGGCGCGGTGCCGGTCGGGGTCGGGAACAGCTCGTCGAGGTCGTCGAGGGAGACCTCGACCGGCTCGTCGGCGAAGGTCGAGGCGACGCGGATGCGGCGGTCGTCACGGATTCCCACGGCGGCGACTGTGCGATGCGGGATGGCGAAGGGCAGCACGAATCCGTCGTTGTAGTCGGTGTGCTCGCCGATCAGGTTCACGCGCCCCGGCGCCGACCAGACGCCTTCGGGGGTGCGACCGGTGAGGTCGGTGAAGAGTGCGCGCGCGGCGTCCTGGGTGGTGGTCATGCGGATGCCTCGTCTGCGTTCTCGTCTGCGGATGCGGTGTGTGCGGCGTCGGCCTTCGCGATGGCCTCGCGGATGCGGGCCGCACCCTGCTCGGGGGTGACCTCGGCGGCCCAGGCCCACATCGCGGCCTCGGATCCCGCGAGGAACTTGAGCTTGTCGGCCGCCCGGCGGGGGCTGGTCAGCTGCAGGTGCAGGCGCACGCTGTCTCGGCCGACGTTCACCGGGGCCTGGTGCCAGGCGGCGATGTAGGGCGTCGGGGTGTCGTAGAGCGCGTCGACACCGCGGAGAAGTCGCAGGTAGAGGGGCGCGAGCTCGTCGCGTTCGGCATCCGTCGTCTCGGCGAAGTCCGGAACGTGGCGGTGCGGCATGAGGTGCACCTCCAGCGGCCAGCGGGCGGCGAAGGGCACGAACGCCGTCCAGTGCTCCCCGCGGAAGACGACCCTCTCGGACGCCTGCTCGGACTCGAGGATGTGCTGGAACAGGTCGGGCGCGGTGCGGTCGATCGAGTCGAGCAGGCGCGTGGTGCGCGGCGTCACGTAGGGGTAGGCGTAGATCTGGCCGTGGGGGTGGGGGAGCGTGACGCCGATGGCCTCGCCGCGGTTCTCGAACGGGAAGATCTGCTGAATGCCCGGCAGCTTCGACAGGGCGGCGGTGCGGTCGGCCCAGGCCTCGATCACCGTGCGGGCGCGCGTCACCGACTGGGTGCCGAACGAGCCGGTGTGCTCGGGGCTGAAGCACACGACCTCGCAGCGTCCGACCGAGGTGCGGGTGCGGCCGAGTCCGAGGGCGGCGAGATCGTCGAGCCCGCGGGGAGGGTTGCTCGCCTCAGGAGCGGTGCCGGTCGCCTCGGCGAGGGCGGGGCCGAAGGCGGGCGAGCGGTTCTCGAACACGGCGACGTCGTAGAGCGACGGCACCTCCGAGGGGTTGGTCGGCGACTGCGGAGCGAGAGGATCGGCGTCGGCGCTCGGCATCATCACGCGGTTCTGCCGGTTGGCGGCGACCGTGATCCAGTCGCCGGTGAGTACATCGAGGCGCATCGTGGCGGTCTCGCCGCGGGCGTCGAGCGTGCGGCTGTCGACGGCGCGGTCGGCGCCGAGCGTCGTGTCGGGATCGTCGAAGTAGATCAGTTCGCGGCCGTCGGCGAGCGTCGTCGCGCGCTTGACGATGCCGGCGGAGAGGGTCTCGGTTCGCAACTCAGGAGATTCGGGCGTGTTCACGTAAACATGGTACGCACAGCGCCGTGGTAACGTCAACATTCCGGAGTTGTGAGCGCGTAGAGAGGGTGCCCGTGGACGACGAGCTGCTGCGCGACGATGATCTGCGTCGCGGCGCCGCGCGCCCGCGCCGCCGCCAGGCCCCGTCCGGTCGTGTCTCGATGGCGATGGTCGCCTCCCGTGCCGGCGTCTCGGGTCAGACCGTGTCGCGCGTCGTCAACGACAGCCCTCGCGTCGACCCCGCTACCCGCCGGCGCGTCGAAGCCGCGATGGCCGAGCTCGGCTACCGCCCCCACCGCGCAGCCCGCGCTCTGCGCACCGGACGCTCGCAGACCATCGGACTCGTCGTCACCACTCTCGCGACCGTCGGCAACTCGCGGATGCTGCAGGCCACCGCCGAGGCCGCGGCCGAACGCGGCTACGCCCTCACCCTCGTCACCGCGGGCGACAGCGTGGCCGACGCCTTCGAGCGCCTGGCCGAGCAGGAGGTCGACGGCGCGATCGTGCTGAACGAGGCGTCGGCGCTGGTACCCGCAGCCGATCGGCCGGCGGGACTGCGCCTCGTGGTCGTCGACGCCCCGGGGTCTGCGGATCTCGCTGTCGTGCACAGCGACCATGTCGGAGGCGCCGCTGCGGCGACCGCTCACCTGCTGGGCCTCGGCCACGAGACGGTGCACCACCTCGCCGGGCCTGCCGACTCGTTCGCGGCCGCCGAGCGCGAGCGCGGATGGCGGAAGGCACTCGCGGATGCCGGGGTCGTGGCGACCGAGGTCGTCCGCGGCGACTGGACCGCCGAGGCAGGGTTCGCCGCGGGCGAGGCGCTGCGAGCAGCATCCGCCGTCTTCTGCGCCAACGACCAGATGGCGCTCGGGCTCCTCCGTGCGCTCGCCGAGTCGGGGCGGCGGGTTCCCGAGGACGTCAGCGTCATCGGCTTCGACGACGTGCCGGATGCCGCCAACTACCGCCCACCGCTGACGACGATCCGTCAGGACTTCGCCGCCTTGGCACACCGCGCCGTCGACCTGCTCGTCGCCGACATCGAGGGTGCCGCGGACGGTGCGGCATCCGCTGTCGTCGTGCCGACGCTTCTGGTCGAACGCTCCAGCACGCGCTGAGCCGCGCCGCCCGCACCCTCTGCCCCCGCACCCCGGCCCCGCCCCCTACGGTGCGTGGCCAGAAACGCACCTGAATCGCGCCTTTCGGATGCGTTTGTGACCACGCACGCGGCAGGGGCGGCCACGCCACCGCCCCGCGAACCCGGATAGCGGTTTCCACCCGCCGCTTGCGCGCCCGACGGAGTCGTGGCATGCTGACGGAAAGCGCTTACCCATATCGGGCGACCGGCGCACCGGCTTCCCACAGAACGGACCAGCAATGTCGCAGACGACAACCCGCGAGATCGGGATCATCATGAACGGCGTCTCCGGGCGCATGGGCTACCGGCAGCACCTCGTGCGGTCGATCCTCGCGATCCGCGACCAGGGCGGCATCGAGCTGCCCGACGGATCCCGCATCACGGTCAAGCCGCTGCTTGTCGGCCGCAACGAGGCCAAGCTCGCCGAGCTCGCCGCGAAGCACGGCATCGACGACTACACGACCGACCTCGACGCGGCTCTGGCCGACCCGAAGTGGGAGATCTACGCCGATTTCCTCGTGACCAAGGCCCGCGCCTCGGCCCTTCGCAAGGCGATCGCGGCCGGCAAGGCGATCTACACCGAGAAGCCGACCGCCGAGTCGCTCGACGAGGCTCTCGAGCTCGCGCGTCTCGCGGACGAGGCCGGCGTCAAGACCGGCGTCGTACACGACAAGCTCTACCTGCCGGGTCTGCAGAAGCTCAAGCGCCTCATCGACTCCGGTTTCTTCGGCCGCATCCTCTCGGTGCGCGGCGAGTTCGGCTACTGGGTCTTCGAGGGTGACTGGCAGCCCGCGCAGCGCCCCAGCTGGAACTACCGCACCGAAGACGGCGGCGGCATCATCGTCGACATGTTCCCGCACTGGAACTACGTGCTCGAGAACCTGTTCGGCGAGGTCAAGAGCGTCTACGCGCAGGCCGCCGTGCACATCGCGGACCGCTGGGACGAGAACGGCGAGCACTACACCGCCACCGCCGAGGACGCCGCGTACGGCATCTTCGAGATCGAGGGCGGCATCGTCGCCGAGATCAACTCCAGCTGGACGGTGCGCGTCAACCGCGACGAGCTCGTCGAGTTCCAGGTCGACGGCACCCACGGATCCGCGGTCGTCGGACTCTTCGGCGCGAAGATCCAGCCCCGCAACGCGACTCCGAAGCCGGTCTGGAACCCCGACCTCGAAGACAGCCACGACTACGACGCCGACTGGCAGAACGTCCCGACCAACGATGTGTTCCTCAACGGCTTCCGTCAGCAGTGGGAGGAATACCTGGTCTCGTTCGTCGAGGGCACGAAGTACCCGTTCGACCTGCTCTCGGGCGCCCGCGGCGTGCAGTTCGCCGAGGCGGGGCTGACCTCCAGCGCCGAAGGCCGCAAGGTCGCACTCACCCCGCTGACGCTGGGCTGAGCATGACCACTCTCCGACTTCTCGACGCCGCGGGCGCGGTGACGGATGCCGAGCTGCGCGAGGGCGGCGGGTATACGCGTCCGGCCTCTCCGCTGCAGAGCCGCGTCGCGTACGCCGCAGCCCACGTCGTGCCGAAGGTGCACGCCGACAACACCCCGGGGCAGCCCGCCGACATCGACTGGGACTCGACTCTGGCGTTCCGCCGCAACGTGTACTCGTGGGGTCTGGGCGTCGCCGACGCCATGGACACCGCTCAGCGGAACATGGGGCTGGATGCCGCGGCGACGCGCGAGCTCATCGCGCGCAGCGCCGAGGTCGCCCGCGAGGAGGGCGGCTCGGTCGTGGTCGGCGTCAACACCGATCACGTCGCCGAGTCGCACATCTCGCTCGACCAGGTGATCGACGCCTACAAGGAGCAGCTGCACTTCACCGAGGAGCAGGGGGCGGGCCCGGTGCTCATGGCCTCTCGCCACCTCGCCCGTGTCGCTGAGAACGCCGACGACTACCGTCGCGTCTATCGCGAGGTGCTCTCGGCGGCCACCGTCCCGGTCGTGCTGCACTGGCTCGGCACGGCTTTCGACCCCGAGCTCGCCGGGTACTTCGGAGCGGACGACTGGCAGACGGCATCCGCTGTGCTGCTCGACGTGATCGCCGAGAACCCCGACAAGGTCGCCGGCGTGAAGATGAGCCTCCTGAACGCCGAGTCGGAGATCTCGGTGCGCGAGCGACTGCCGCAGGGTGTGCGCATGTTCACCGGCGACGACTTCAACTACGTCGGCCTCATCGGCGGAGACACCGTGGGGCAGGGTGACGGGCACTCCGACGCGCTGCTCGGCGCGTTCGCGGCCATCACTCCGGTCGCCTCCGCGGCGATCCAGGCGCTCGATGCCGGGGACCCCGAGCTCTACCTCGAGATCCTCGGCCCGACCGAAGAGCTCAGCCGCCAGGTGTTCGCCGCGCCGACCTTCTATTACAAGACCGGTGTCGCCTTCCTCGCCTGGCTCAACGGGCACCAGCCCGCGTTCCAGATGGTCGGCGGACTGCACTCGGCGCGCAGCCTTCCGCACCTCAGCCGCATCGTCGAGCTGGCGAACGCGTCGCTCGCCCTCGAGAATCCCGAACTCGCACGCGAGCGCTGGCACGGGATGCTCCGCCTGAACGGAGTGGACCTGTGACCGTCGACCCGCGCCTGTCGATCAACCAGGCCACGATCAAGCACGCAGACCTCGCGACGGCGCTGCGGGTGACGGCGGATGCCGGCATCCAGGCGATCGGCCTGTGGCGCGAGCCCGTGAACGAGGTCGGGCTCGACGTCGCCGCGCAGATGCTCGCCGATTCGGGGCTGCGCGTCACGACCCACTGCCGCGGTGGTTTCTTCACCCTTCCGGAGGGGCCGGATCGCATCGCTGCGCTCGACGACAACCGCCGAGCGATCGAGGAGACCGCGACCCTCGCCGCCGCGGGCGCCGACGGATCGACGGCCGTGCTCGTGCTCGTGGCCGGCGGCATCCCGGTGGGATCGCGCGATCTGATCGGCGCGCGCGAGCGTGTGCGCGACGCGATCGGCGTGCTCGCGTCCGACGCGAAGGCGGCGGGCGTGACGCTCGCGATCGAGCCCCTGCATCCGATGTACGCCTCCGACCGCGCGGTCGTCTCGACGCTCGGGCAGGCGCTCGACATCGCGGCCGATTTCGATGCCGACGTCGTGGGCGCGGCGGTGGACACGTTCCACATCTGGTGGGATCCGCAGGTGCTCGAGCAGATCACGCGCGCCGGCCGCGAAGGGCGCATCGCGACGTACCAGGTGTGCGACTGGAAGACCCCGCTCGCCGCCGATGTGCTGCTGTCGCGGCAGTACACGGGTGACGGCGTGATCGACTTCGGCTCGCTCACGCGGGCCGTGATCGACACCGGATACGACCGTGACATCGAGGTCGAGATCTTCAACGCCGACATCTGGGCGGACGCTCCCGAGCACGTCGTCCGTCGCACGGCCGAGACCTTCGGCACCGCGATCTCGCCGCATCTGCGCTGACGGCCGCCGGGATCCGGTCGGGGTCGGGTTTCGGTCGGGGCCGGCGAACCGGGTCGGGCACCGGGATCCGGTCGGGCACCGGCCGCGAACGTCCGCGAGTGGGCCACGCTTCCACCGTCTGCAGGACTCGAGCACGGATGCAGGGCCATGACACCGTTTCCGTCCTGCATCCGTGCCTGGGTCCTGCAGACGGGACGCGGTGCGGCGGTCTTCTCGTCGGACCGGACCGGACCGGACAAGACCGAACCGGACCGGCCGAGGGAACCGGAACCGGACCGGACCGTTCGCCGGAACCGGACCGGACCGTTCGCCGGAGCACGTGCAGGACCCGAGCACGGATGCAGGGCCGTAACACGGTTTCTGTCCTGCATCCGTGCCTGGGACCTGCAGATGGGACGGGGGACGGCGGTCTTCTCGTCCGACGGGACCGGACCGGACCGGACAAGACCGAACCGGTCCGGACGCCGCCGAAGACCGGATCCCCACCCGGGAACCGCCCACCTGTACGCGGCGGTCGCGCACGGCGCAAGCCCCGAGACACCCCGCCGAACGATTGAGAGGATGACGTCATGACGAAGATCCGCCCAGGACTCTGCTCGGTGACCTTCCGGTCGCTGAGCGCCGAACAGGTGGTCGACCTCGCTGCCGACGCTCGACTCGAGGTCATCGAGTGGGGAGCCGATTCGCACGTGCTGCCCGGCGACGTCGAGCAGGCCGCGAGGGTGGCGACGCTCACGACGGATGCCGGGCTCGTCGCGTGCTCCTACGGCTCGTACTTCCGTGCCGGTGCCGACGAGCCGATCACCCCCGTGCTCGACACCGCCGAGGCGCTCGGTGTCGATCGAGTGCGCGTCTGGGCAGGGCCGATCGGGTCCGACGAGGCGTCGCCGCAGGACTGGGCGTCGACGATCGCCCGACTGCAGGATGCTGTCGATGAGGCCGCCGCCCGGAGAATCTCGCTCGCGCTCGAGTTCCACTCCGGAACGCTCGCCGACACCGCCCCGACGACGCTGCGGGTGCTCGACGAGGTGGCTCGGCCGACGCTCAGCTCGTACTGGCAGCCGACGGTCGGTGCCACGGTCGATGCGGTGCTCGACGAGTACCGCGCGATCGCCGACCGGGTCAGCGCCGCGCACGTGTTCTCGTGGTGGCCGGATCACGAGAGGCTTCCGTTGCGGGCGAGGGATGCCCTGTGGACCCGCTTCTTCGCGGATGCGCTGTCCGCGACGACTCCGCCCCGAGATGCGCTGCTCGAGTTCGTACCCGGCGATGATCCGGCGCTACTGGGTGGCGAGGCGGCGACGCTGCGCGCCTACCTCTCCCTCTGAGCCATGCGCCCCCGCAGCCCGGTCGCCGGACCCTCCCCGGCATCGCCCTCACCGCGCAGTATGCTCAGGGCATGAGTCAGCAGGAAAGCCCTTCCCGCGTGCGTCAGCCGCGGCATTCGCGGGGCGCGGCCCCGACCCTGCATGACGTCGCCCGTGAGGCCGGGGTCTCGCTCGCCACGGCATCCCGTGTTCTCAATGGATCCGAGCGCAAGGTGGCCGAGTCTTTCCGCGAGCGCGTCGAGCAGGCGGCCGCCGAACTGGGCTACACGGCGAACGCATCGGCGCAGGCGACCGCCCGAGGAACCTCGCCCGTGATCGCACTCCTGGTCGCCGACATCGCCGACCCCTACTTCGGACTCATTGCAGCCGGTGTCGCCCGCGGAGCCGACGAACAGGGTCTGGTCGTGACGATCGCGATCACCGAACGAGATCCGGCACGCGAGGCGCGCATCGTGCGGGCCCTCCGTGGGCAGCGACCCCAGGGCCTGATCCTCGCCGCATCGCGCACGAACGAGCCGACGGACTCCGACACCTCACGCGAGCTCGCGGAGTACGCCCGCTTCGGTGGACGCGTGGTCACGTTCGGCGCCGGCAGCGCAGACAACCGCCACGTCGAGATCGACAACCGCGCCGGCGCCGAAGCGCTCGGTCGCCGCATGGCGTCTCTCGGATACCGCTCCGCCATCGCGATCGGAGCGGCCGAGGGAGTGCTGACGTCGGACGAGCGTCTCGCCGGATTCCGCGCCGGCTTCGAGACCGACGGCGGGGTGATCGAGCGGGTGATCCGCGGCGACTTCCGCCGCGAATCGGGTGCGCAGGCGATGACGGCGGCCCTCTCCGACGGCGTCGAACCCGGCACCCTCGTGTTCGGCATGAGCGACGTGGTCGCGATCGGAGCGATGGCGGCGATCCGCGAGGCCGGTCGTGAGGTCGGTGCCGACATCGCGGTCTGCGGCTTCGATGACGTGCCCTCGAGCAGCGATGTCACCCCGGCGCTCACCACCGTGCGCGTGCCGCTCAGCGAGGTCGGATATCAGGCCTTCCGTGCGACGGTCGACGCCGACTGGCAGCAGGCTTCGCTTCCGCTCGAGGTCATCGTGCGGGCGAGCACCCCCGGACTCACCCGATGACCCGCGTGGTGCTGGCGCCGGACAGCTTCAAGGGCACGATCACCGCGGCGGATGCGGCGGCATCCCTCGCCGAAGGCTGGTCATCGGTCGAGCCGACCGCGACGTTCGTGCACCGCCCCATGGCTGACGGCGGCGAGGGCACCGTCGCCGCGTTCGAGGCGGCCGTGCCGGGAGCGCGACGCATGCCGGTCGTCGTCGACGGACCCGCGGGGCTGGCGCTGGAGACTAGCTGGCTGCTGCTTCCCGTCTCGGGGGATTCTCCCGGGGGGACCGCCGTCGTCGACCTCGCGTCGACCTCGGGCATCGAACTGCTCGACGAACTGCGTCCGTGGGATGCCGACACCACCGGATTCGGCCAGGCGATCGCCGCCGCCCTCGACCACGGCGTCACGCGACTGGTCGTCGGCATCGGGTCGAGCGCGTCGACCGACGGCGGCACCGGGATGCTGACCGCCCTCGGCGCGCGATTCCTCGATGCCGCCGGTGAGCCGGTCGCACGAGGGGCCCGCGGTCTCGCCGACATCGCCTCCGTCGACCTGAGCGGCCTGCGCACGGCGCCGCGGGTGCGCGTGCTCACCGACGTCACGAATCCCCTCGTCGGCCCGCGGGGCGCCGCAGCCGTGTTCGGACCGCAGAAGGGTCTCGTCGGCCCGGAGCTCGCCGAAGTGGATGCCGGACTCGCGGGCCTCGCCGAACTGCTCGGCCTCGACTCCGCACTGCCGGGCACCGGAGCCGCCGGTGGCACGGGCGGTGCGCTGGTCGCCTGGGGTGCGACGCTCGCCCCGGGCGCCGCCGAGGTGGCGGACCTGATCGGCCTCGCCGACGCGATCGCCGACGCCGACCATGTCATCACAGGGGAGGGGTCGTACGACGGTCAGTCCGGAGACGGCAAGGTGCCCTCGTTCATCGCCGGCCTCGCGTCGACGACCGGTGCGACCGCCCTGCTCGCCGCCGGACGCATCACGGCCGACTCCGACACCGCGCTGTTCACGGCATCCGCGTCGCTCACCGAGATCGCCGGATCGTCGGATGCCGCGCTCGCCGACCCCGCCCGCTGGTTGCGCGAGGCCGGAGCCCTGCTCGCCCGCTCAGTCTGACGCATCGCCTCCGCGCGCGTCGGCCCGCGGTGGGGTTCGCTGTTGCGCAGCATCCGTCCGCATCCGTCCGCATCCTTCCGCCCGGTTGCCCCCGCCCCCCGCAGCATCCGCCCGCCAGCCAGTCGGGACCACTTTCGCAGCCGGCTCGCCAGCCGGGGCCACTTTCGCACCGGGGATGGCCGTTTCGGATGCGTAATTGACCCCGCACACGCAGGGGCGGCGAGATAGGGGACGCGAGGGCATTTTCGCCCGCCAGTCGGGGTCAGTTTCGCATCGCGGACGCCAGCCGGGGCCACTTTCGCATCGGGATCAGCCGTTTCGGGTGCGTAATTGACCCCGCACGCACACGGAGGGGATGCCGTGGGGCAGTCCGCCCCCGGATCCGCCACGCGGGCGTTCCGCCACGAAAGCGTTCCGCCCGGATGCACTTCTGCCCCCACACGGGCGACGTGCGGGGGCAGAAGAACAGCCCGAAGGACGCGGGGATCAGCCCCCGAGGGCGGCGGACACCACGGCTCGCGCCTCGGCCTGCACCTCGGCGAGGTGCTCCGGGCCGCGCAGGCTCTCGGCATACAGCTTGTAGACGTCTTCCGTGCCCGAGGGGCGGGCGGCGAACCAGGCGTGCTCGGTCTGCACCTTGAGGCCGCCGATCGCCGCACCGTTGCCGGGGGCGTGCGACAGCTTGGCGGTGATCTCCTCACCCGCGAGGGTCGTCGCCGAGACGGCATCCGGAGCGAGCTTGCCCAGCGTCGCCTTCTGCGCGGGCGTCGCCGGCGCGTCGACGCGCTGGTAGGCCGACGAGCCGAAGGCCTGCTCCAGCTCGGCATACCGCTCCGACGGCGTCTTGCCGGTGACCGCGATGATCTCGGCCGCGAGCAGGCACAGCAGGATGCCGTCCTTGTCGGTCGACCAGACCGTGCCGTCCTTGCGGAGGAACGATGCTCCGGCCGACTCCTCGCCGCCGAACGCGACCGAGCCGTCGAGCAGACCGGGCACGAACCACTTGAAGCCCACCGGCACCTCGAGGAGGCGGCGTCCGAGCGATTCGGCCACCCTGTCGATGATCATCGACGACACGAGGGTCTTGCCGATCGCGGCGTCGCGCGGCCACTCGGAGCGGTGCGAGAACAGGTAGTCGATCGCGACCGCGAGGTAGTGGTTCGGGTTCATGAGCCCGGCGTCGGGGGTGACGATGCCGTGGCGGTCGGCATCCGCGTCGTTGCCCGTCAGCACGTCGTAGTCGCCCTTCTTGGCGACGAGCGAGGCCATGGCCGACGGGGAGGACGGATCCATGCGGATCTTCTCGTCCCAGTCGAGTGTCATGAAGCGCCAGGTCGGGTCGACCTCGGGGTTCACGACGGTCAGGTCGAGGTCGTAGACCTCCTTGATGAGCGCCCAGTACTCGACGGATGCGCCACCGAGCGGGTCGGCGCCGATGCGCACGCCGGCGGTGCGGATGGCGTCGATGTCGATGATCGTCGCCAGGTCGCGCACGTAGGCGTCACGGAAGTCGTACCCCGGAAGCGCGTCCCAGTCGATGTCGGCGAACCGCTCGCGCTTGACGTCGACGAGACCGCCGGCGATCAGCTCGTTGGCGCGGTCGGCGATCCAGCCGGTCGCGTCGGTGTCGGCCGGTCCGCCGTGCGGCGGGTTGTACTTGAAGCCGCCGTCGCGGGGCGGGTTGTGCGACGGGGTGACGACGATGCCGTCGGCGCGGCCGGCGGCATCCGACGCGAGGTCGCGGTTGAAGGTGAGGATCGCGTGGCTGAGCGCGGGCGTCGGCACCCAGGCGTCGCGCGAGTCGACGCGGACGTCGACGCCGTTGGCCACGAGCACCTCGATGGCGCTGCGCTCGGCGGGCAGCGAGAGCGCGTGGGTGTCGCGGCCGAGGAACAGGGGACCGGTGATCCCCTGGCTCGCGCGGTAGTCGACGATCGCCTGGGTGGTCGCCAGGATGTGGTTCTCGTTGAAGCTCTTGGTCAGCGACGACCCGCGGTGACCGCTGGTGCCGAACGCGACCCGCTCGGCGGCGACCCCGGGGTCGGGCACGCGGTCGTAGTAAGCGGCGATCAGCTCGTCGACATCGATCAGATCAGATTCCTCGGCAGGGAGGCCGGCGCGGCTCGTCATGCAGACAGTCTGCCCCCATCTCGGCATCCGCGCATCTTCTGGGCGTGTGCCGGTGCCCTAAGGTGAAACGCGTGACTGAA
This sequence comes from Microbacterium sp. Root280D1, assembly GCF_001428975.1. NCBI lineage: Bacteria > Bacillati > Actinomycetota > Actinomycetes > Micrococcales > Microbacteriaceae > Microbacterium > Microbacterium sp. Root280D1. The sequence goes on from NZ_LMJK01000003.1 coordinate 100,622, forward strand.
CGCCGCACCTACAGCTATCTCGGCCCCGCCGGAACATTCACCGAAGCGGCGCTCGAACAGGTCGCTGAAGCACGGGGTCAGGACTGGCGTGCCGTGCACAACGTCGGAGAAGCCCTCGCGGATGTGCTCGAGGGGCGCAGCGACGCCGCGATGATCGCGATCGAGAACTCGATCGAGGGCGGCGTCTCGACCACGCAGGATGCGCTGGCCACTCTGCCGGGCCTGCGGATCATCGGCGAGTACCTCGTGCCGGTGAACTTCGTGCTCGTGGCGCCTCGGGGCACGACCCTGGCGGACATCAGCGTGATCGCCGCGCACCCGGTCGCCTACGCCCAGTGCCACGGCTGGCTCGGGGAGCACCTGCCCCGGCACTCGCATGTGCCTGCGGCGAGCAACGTCGCGTCGGCGATCGGCATGCTCGACGGCGGCCTTCCCGCCCAGGCGGCCATCGCCGCCCCGGGCGTCGTGAAGCACCTCGACGTCGACGTGCTGGCCGAGGACATCGGCGACAACGCCCAGGCCGTCACCCGCTTCGTGCTCGTGACCCGCACCACGCCGGCGCCGGCGCCGACCGGGGCCGACAAGACCTCGCTGATCGTCGAGCTGCCGAACGATCACCCCGGATCCCTCCTCGAGATGCTCGAGCAGTTCTCGACCCGCGGCATCAACCTCTCGCTGATCCAGTCGCGTCCGATCGGCGACGAGCTCGGCCGCTACCGGTTCGTGATCGACGCCGACGGCCACATCGAGCACGAGCGCATGGCCGACGCCCTGCTCGGCATCCGCCGTTTCAGCCCGCGCGTGGTGTTCCTCGGGTCGTATCCGCGAGCCGACCGGCAGATCGTGCAGTATCCCGAGCGCTACTCCGACGACATCTTCGTCGAGGCGCGCGACTGGCTGCGCGGCATCCTCAGCGGCGAGCCGGACGACTGAGCGCCGCCTCCACGGCGCGGAGCTCGACCAGAGCCCGTTTGAACTCGGGCATCGCCGAGTGCGGATCGACCCGGTCGTCGGTGAGCAGATTGGCGCTCTCGGCATCCGCGTAGTGGAACGGCAGGAACACCGTGTCGGGCCTGATGTCGTGCGTCAGCTCGGCCCGCGCCCGCAGGGTGCCGCGGGAGTTCGAGAGACGGATGCCGTCGCCCTCGCCGATCCCATGACGACGCGCGGTCGCAGGGTGCAGCTGCGCGACGAGATCGGGCCGCTTCTCGGTGAGCTCGGGGATGCGGCGGGTCTGCGCTCCGCTCTGGTACTGCTCGAGCAGGCGCCCGGTGATCAGGGTGAGCCGGTCGGCGCTCGCCGTCCGATGCTCCCGAGCCCGCACGGCGACGAGCTTCGCGCGCCCGTCTGCGTGCGCGAAGCGGTCGGCGAACAGTCGAGGGGTGCCGAGGCTCCCGATCGGGAAGGGCCAGTGCGCCTCGATGCCGAGGTCGAGCAGTTCGTGGCTGAGGCCGGAGTAATCGGCGCGGCCGCCGGCGGAGGCGCGGGCCAGCTCGCCGAACACCTCCGACGGCACGAGGCTCCAGGTGCCGGGGGCGTCGAGGCGACGGGCGAGCTCGGCCATGATCCACAGCTCGCTGCGGGCGCCGGCGGGGGCGTCGACCGCTCGGCGGCGACGCAGCACGCGGCCCTCGAGGTTGGTCATCGTGCCCTCCTCCTCGGCCCACTGCAGCACGGGGAGCACGATGTCGGCGGCCTTCGCGGTCTCCGAGAGGAAGAAGTCCGAGACGACGAGCAGATCGAGCCGGCCCAGGGCCTCGCGCACGGTCGACACGTTCGGCGCCGACACGAACACGTTCGAGCCGTGCACGAGCAGCGCTCGCACGCCGCCCGGGAGTCCGGCGCTCTGCAGCAGCTCGACCGCGGGGATGCCGGGCCCGGGAAGGTCGTCGGGATCGACGCCCCACACGGCCGCGACCGAGGCGCGGGCGGCCGGGTCGCTGATCGACTGGTACCCCGGAAGCTGGTCGGCTTTCTGTCCGTGCTCGCGTCCGCCCTGGCCGTTGCCCTGCCCGGTCAGCGTGCCGTAGCCGCACCCCGGTGTCCCCGGAAGACCCAGGAGCAGTGCGAGGTTGATGGCGGCCGTCGCGGTGTCGGTGCCGTCGACATGCTGCTCGACGCCGCGGCCGGTGAGGATGTAGGTCGAGTCGGAGTCCGCCAGTCTGCGTGCCAGATCGCGGATGCTGCGCGCCGCCACCCCGGTGACGGTCTCGGCACGCTCGGGCCACCACGCCGACACCGACTGGCGGAGGGCGTCGAAGCCCGATGTGCGCTGGCGCACATAGCCGTCGTCGTAGAGCTCCTCGGCGATCACGACATGGATCACTGCGAGCAGCAGCGCGAGATCGGTGCCGGGCACCGGCTGCACGTGGATCCCGGCGCCGTCGGCGCTCAATCGTGCCGTCGAGCTGCGGCGAGGATCGACGACGATGAGACCGCCGCGGGCCCTGGCGCCCTGCAGATGCGAGACGAACGGCGGCATGGTGTCGCCGACGTTCGATCCCAGCAGCAGCACCGTCTCGGCGGTGTCGAGGTCGGTCAGCGGGAACGGCAGGCCGCGGTCGATTCCGAAGGAGCGGTTGGCGGCGGCCGCAGCGGATGACATGCAGAAGCGGCCGTTGTAGTCGATGCGCGACGTGCGCAGCGCGATGCGGGCGAACTTGCCCAACTGGTACGCCTTCTCGTTCGTGAGCCCGCCGCCGCCGAAGACGCCGACCGCATCGGGGCCGTCCTCCTCGGCGATCAGACGCAGCCGCGCGGCGATCAGATCGAGAGTCACGTCCCAGTCCGCCGGGTGCAGTTCGCCGTCGGTCCCGCGCACCAGGGGAGTGGTGAGGCGACCGGCGTCGGCGAGCAGCTCGGCCGAGGTCCACCCCTTCTTGCACAGCCCGCCGCGGTTCGTCGGGAAGTCGCGTCCGGCGACGGCGACCGGCAGCGGTGCGCCCACGGTCGGGGTCAGCGTCATCGCGCACTGCAGCGCGCAGTAGGGGCAGTGGGTGTCGGTCATGCGACGGCCCCCGCGTGGGCGTGCAGCATCTCGGTGATGCGGGCGCGGCATCCTCCGCATCCGGTGCCGGCGCGGGTGCACTCACCGACCGCAGCCACCGACGAGCAGCCGTCGTCGATCGCGTCCTCGATCTGGCCGACGGTGACGGCGTTGCAGATGCAGAGGGTCGCGTCACGACCGGCCGGTGCGATCGCATCAGCGTCAGGATCATCGAGACGCAGCAGCAGCGAGCGGTCGGCGGGCAGCTCGCCGCCGCGCAGGTACAGCACGCTCAGTTCGGCCGCGGCCCGCGGCATCCCGACCGCCACGAATCCGGTGAGGATGCCGTCGCGCGTCGCCATCTTCACGTAGGTGCCGTGCTCGGGGTCGGCCCAGACGGCGATGCCGGGGGCATCCTCACCGGCCGGGACAGGGGCGAAGGGGTCGGCCGAGACGTCGCCCGCGGATGCGATGTCGACCAGCTCGCCCTTGAGCACGACGACGCCGGGGTGCTCGTCGGCGAACTCGCCCGGGTGGTCGTCGGCACTGTCGAGCTCGGCGGCGATGGCCGCGGCGAGCCAGCTCGCCTGACGCCAGCCGGGGCCGACGAGGCCGTGCGGTCCGCCCGGCACCTGGCGGTCGTGCAGGAACTCGGCGGGGTCGGCGATGTGGGCGCAGTCCCCGATCGCATGGATGCGCGGATCCGACCACGAACGCAGTGCGCCGTCGACGAGCACGCCGTTGCCGACGCGGAGTCCCGCGGCCTCGGCGAGCTCGGTGCGCGCCCTGACGCCGCACGACAGCACGAGCAGATCGCCCTCGATGCGCTTGCCGTCGGAGCTCGCGAGTGCACGGAACCGGCGGATGCCGTCGTCGCCCTCGACCCCGATCACGCCCTCGGCACGGGTGTGCGGCACCAGCGTGACGCCGGCCGAGGCGAGAGCGGTCGAGAGGATGCTCGCCGATCCCCGGTCGAGTTGGCGGGGCATCGGCATCGGACCGAAGTGGGCCACGGAGGGCACGGCGCCGGCGTCAGCGAGCAGCATGGCGAGCTCGATCCCCAGCACGCCGGCTCCGAGCACCACGACCCGGCCGCCGCGTGCGACCACGGCGCGCACCTGCTCGGCATCCGACAGATCGCGGAGCACGCAGACCCCTGTGGTCAGACTGCTGTCGAGGCCGGTGGTGTCCGGACCGAGCGTCTCGAGGCCTTCGAGCGACGGGACGATCGATCGCGCGCCGGTCGCGAGCACCAGGCGGTCGTACCCGACGGTCGATCCGTCGACCAGCTCGACGACCCGCGCCTCCCGATCGATCCGCACCGCTCGCGCCCCCAGCCGCAGATCCACACCGGTGAGGCTCGCGGCAGTGGCGAGAGTGAGCTCGTCGGACGAGGCCTCGCCCACGGCGTATTCCGCGAGCAGCACCCGGTTGTACGGATCCGCCGTCTCGGCGCCCAGCACGGTGACCGTCGCCCGACCCCCTGCCACGAGCGGCAGGAGCTCTTCGGCGAAGCGGATGCCGACAGGCCCCGCGCCGATGACGACGATGCGCTCGGTCATGGTCAGATCCGGTGTCCGGCGAGCGAGGGCCGAGGCATCAGATAGACGAAGACCGTGATGAGGAGCAGCACGATGTAGGCGGCGACGAATCCGCCGAATGCCGGAGCGTACGAACCTGTGCCGCTCTTCGCCGCCGCGAGAACCTGCGGGATCACGAATCCGCCGTAGGCGCCGATGGCCGAGATCAGCCCCAGGGCGGCCGCACCCTTGCGCTGGGTGCTGACAGCGAGCGCGTCGCCCGCGGTCGCGGCACCGCGTGCGGCGAAGACGTTGGGGATCATCCGGTAGGTCGCGCCGTTGCCGACGCCCGCCGCGACGAACAGCAGCAGGAAGCATCCGAGGAAGAGCGCGAAGCTGTTCGCCTCGAGAGTGACGAGCAGCGACAGGGCGCCGACGATCATGAGCGAGAACGCGGCGATCGTCATCCGTGCTCCGCCGAAGCGGTCGGCGAGCTTTCCTCCGTAGGGGCGGGCGAGCGAGCCGACGAGGGCTCCGAGGAAGGCCAGCGACAGCGAGGCGCTGCCGATCTGGAACGTCGAGAACTCGGGGAAGGTGTCGGCGATGAGCTTCGGGAAGACGCTCGAGAAGCCGATGAACGATCCGAACGTGCCGATGTACAGCAGCGACAGCACCCACAGGTGCGGTTCGCGCAGTGCGGCGGCGGCCCCGGCGAAGTCCGCCTTGGCCGACGACAGGTTGTCCATGTGGCGCCATGCGCCCCACACGGCCACGAGGATCAGCGGCACCCACATCCAGCCGGCGAACGACAGGCTGAAGGTCGACGCGGCGGTGATCGACACGACGATCGGCACGGCGAGCTGGGCGACCGAGGTGCCGAGGTTGCCGCCGGCGGCGTTGAGTCCGAGCGCCCAGCCCTTCTCCTTCTGCGGAAAGAAGTAGGTGATGTTCGCCATGGAGCTGGCGAAGTTGCCGCCGCCGAAACCGGCGAGAGCCGCGACGGCGAGCAGCACGCCGAACGGGGTCGCGGGATCCTGCACGACGATGCCGAGCAGGATGGCGGGGATCAGCAGCAGCAGCGCCGAGACGATGGTCCAGTTGCGTCCGCCGAAGCGGGCGACGAGGAACGTGTACGGAAACCGCAGCGTCGCGCCGACGAGGCTCGGCAGCGAGATCAGCCAGAACGACTCGGTGGTGCTCAGGGTGAACCCGGCGGCGGGGAGCAGCACGACGACGATGCTCCAGAGCTGCCAGATGATGAACCCGAGGAACTCGGCGAAGATCGACCAGCCGAGGTTGCGGCGGGCGATCGCCTTGCCCTCGGTGGCCCAGAAGGCCGAATCCTCGGGGTTCCAGCCGTCGATCCACCGGCCGGGGCGGCGCGTGAGGGTCACGGCGGGGGTGTCGAGGCTGCTTCTTCCGGTGATCTGGGACATCGCGGCTCCTGCGTTCGAGAGGTGAATGCTCTGAACGTAGGCGGCGGATGTTGCAGGGCCGCACGAGTGCGATTACCGGACGATTACTTCTCGATCACATCGAGGAGGTGGGCGATGAGAGAACTTCAGGAATCCTGGTCGTCGGCGCGCCATTCCCCGGCCAGCTCGGTGATGGTGGCGACCGCCGCAGCGGTGTCCTCGCGGCTGCCGCCGGCGCGACCTGCGGCGAGGCCGGCGAGGTAGGCGCTGAGCGGTGCGGCCGGGCGCGCGACGCCGTGCGCGACATCCCGGGCGAGATCCAGGAGCAGGGCGACATCGACGGACTCGCGATCGATCCCGAGCGCGCTGCAGACCGCCGTGGTCCAGTCGTCCAGGGCTTCGACCGGAAGGTGTTGCGGCTTGTCGGTCATGTCGTCTCCTCGTCTGGTGCTCCGTCGCGCGGGGGCATCGGTGCCGCGGCGCGGGCCCGTTCGAGATCGTCCCACGTGTCGACATCCGTCGCCAGGTCTCCCGCCGGAATCGCGCTGATGCGCAGGCGCGCCAGCAGCGATCGCAACGACGCGTCGCGGCCGCCGTCGGGGAGAGCCGCGGCGGCGGATCGCAGGGCATCGGTGCGGTAGCGGCCGACGAGCCACTGCATCCGTCCCGACGCGTCGATCAGGCAGACGCCGTCGATGCCGTGCGCACCATTCGTGCTGGGGGCGTCGGCCTTGCCGTCCTTGCCGTCGGCGTCGGCCTTGCCGATTTTGCCGTCGGCGTCGGCGGAGAGGGGCGGATGCCGGTGCAGCAGCGCCACGGCGCCTTCGGCGTTCGGCAGGTCGGCCGCCAGTAGCACGATGTCGGCGGTGTCGACGAGAGCGAGGCCGGCGGCGATGCCGGCGACCGGTCCGCCGAACTCCGGCGTCTCCCGGGTCCATACGACGCGAACACGGGTCGGCGCCGGCGGACCAACGACCACGATGGGGTCGCAGCCGTCGACGGCGGCGATGGCGCGGTCGAGCAGGGTGCGGCCGCCGACCTCGAGCAACGGCTTGGCAGTCCCGTCGAGTCGTGAGGCCCGCCCGCCGGCGAGGATGATCGCGGCAGTCGGCCCGGACGCCGGTGTCGCGGCGTCCGGTGTCTCGGTCGTTCGCGTCCCGGTCACGAGAGCAGCATCACATCGACCAGGTCGCCTGCTGCGACGGCTGATACGTCGGCGGGCACGACGGCATAGGCATCCGCTCTGGCGAGTCCTGCCGCCAGATGCGCGCCCGACGACCCGTCGGCGGCCGCCGGGCGCACCGACCAGGCGGCCGGGTCGGATCGGTCGAGGGCGACGGGCACGTACTGCTGTCGTCCCACCGGGCTGCGCCACGCTGCGGTGCTGGCGAGGCGGAGCATCGGGCGCTGCAGGCCTGCGCGACCCTGGAGAGCGAGCAGCGCCGGCCGCACGAAGGCCTCGAACGACGCGGCGACGCTCGCCGGATTGCCGGGCAGTCCGAACACCAGCGCGTCGCCAAGGCGCCCGAAGGCCTGAGGTCTGCCCGGCTGCATGGCGACCGCCACGAACTCGATGCGATCGCGCAGCACGTTCTTCACGACCTCGTGGGCTCCGGCGCTGACTCCGCCGGACGTGACCACGACATCGACGCGCGCATCGACGAGCGCGCGATCGAGGAGTGCGGTGAAGGCGGCATCCTCGTCTGTCACCGTGTCGACCGAGACGACGTCAGCGCCCGTCTCCGCGCACAGCGCAGCGAGCAGCACCGAGTTCGACTCGGGGATCTGCCCGCGGGCGAGGTCGGCGCCGGGGTCGGCGAGCTCGCTGCCGGTCGAAATGACCGCGACGCGAGGACGACGATGCACCGGCACAGTGTCGATGCCGGTGGCCGCGATGGCCGTGAGCTGGAGCGGGCCGAGGGTGGTGCCGGCTGTCGCGACGACAGCTCCGGCGCGCAGCTCCTCGCCGCGGCGGCGGATGTTGGCACCCGCGCGAGTCGGCGCGGTGACCACGATCGCAGGAGCGTCCCACGCCTGCAGGCCGTCGCGGGTGTGCTCGAAGGGCACGACGACGGTCGCCGTCTGTGGCACAGGCGCGCCGGTCATGATGCGTGCGGCTCGTCCCTCACGCAGCTCGGGTTCGTCGGCCGACCCCGCCGGGAGGTCGGCGACCACCGCGAGCTCGACGGGGTGCTCGGCCGTGGCCGACTCGACGTCGGTGAACAGGACCGCGTATCCGTCCATCGCCGAGTTGTCGAACAGCGGCACATCGACCCGAGCGTGCACGGTCGCGGCGAGGATGCGGCCCGCCGCCTGCGCGAGCGGCACCGATTCGGCATCCAGCGGTCGGGTGGCGGCGATCACCTTCGCCCGCTGCTCCTCGACCGTCAGCATGCCGGAGGAGCGAGGGGAGTGGTGATTCGCATGCAGTCAGCGTACGACGGTCGCGGGGATGCCCCGCGACCGCGCCGCCCCTCTGCCCCTTGTTTCCCCGTTCGAAAGTCAGTGCTCGCGGAACATCGGCCAACCGCTGCCCGGCAGCATGTGCGAATGCAACGCGCCCTTCGCCGATTCCAAGGTCGGGTACGTGCCTGTCGCCGCATCGGATCCGGCCATGACGACGGTGTATCCCTCGTCGTCATGTCGGATGCTGCCGACGACGCCGTTCGTGCCGTACGCCACCCAGAGGGCCAGGGTCTTGGTAGTGCTCATCATCGAACCCCTTCCGTTGCGGGTGACCCTACGCCCCGGCGCACCGGAATACCAGCCCCTGACGCGGAGTCTTGGCGGCATTCGCCACATGGCCCCGCCGGGACGCCGGATGCGGCGCTCGCGCGCGCGCGCGGTGACCAGCGCGCGGCGACCAGCGCGAGCGGCGCCCGCGGCGCCTACAGGGCGGCGGCGATGAGCTCGAGCGTCTGGGCGCGGCCAGCGGCGGCGTCACGAGGCTCGGACTCGTATGCACCGGCGACGGGCGACAGCATGACCTCGTCGACGCCGTACTTCTCGGCGAACGCGCGCACCTCGGCGGCGACCGACTCGCCGGTGCCGACGAACCAGCGCGAGCGGGCGGCTTCGACGACCTGGTCGGTCGCGGCATCCGATTCTGCGGCGAGGGCCTCTTCGACGGTCTCGAGTGCGATGAGCGGCTTGTTGAGGCGCAGGCGCGACATCATGCGCAGCTGCGGAAGGGCGCGCGCCTCGGCCTCTTCCTGCGTCGGCGCGGCGACGACGTTGACCGTGAGGAACGTCCGCGGCTCGGGGTGCTCTTCGCTCGGCTGGTAGCCGGTGCGGTAGAGGTCGAGCGCGCGCTCGAGGCCCTGTCCCGAGAAGTGGTTGGCGAAGACGTAGGGCAGGCCGTGGGATGCCGCGAGCTGCGCCGAGTAGTCGCTCGATCCGAGCAGCCACACCTCGGGGCTTCCGGTGGCGGCCGGGGTCGCGTGCACCGTGTACTCGCCACCCGAGGTGAAGCGCACGGTGGCGCCCTCGCCCGAGATGAGTGCGGCGATGTCCTGCACGTTGCGCGGGAACTGCTCGACGTCGCTGGTCGTGCCCGATCCACGCAGCAGCTGGGTGATGACGGGGTCGCTGCCGGGGGCGCGACCGAGGCCGAGGTCGATGCGTCCGGGCGCGATGGCCTCGAGGGCGGCGAACTGCTCGGCGACGATGAGCGGTGCATGGTTGGGGAGCATCACTCCGCCGGATCCGAGACGGATCTGCGTCGTGCGCATCGCGGCGGCGGCGATCAGCACCGGAGGAGTGGTGGATGCCACGGCCGGCATGTTGTGGTGCTCGGCGAACCAGTAGCGGCGGTAGCCGAGCCGGTCGGCGGTCGCGGCGAGATCGAGGGAGGAGGAGATCGCCTCGGCACTGGTCTGGCCGGTGCGAACCGGTACGAGGTCGAGGACGGAGAGCGCGGTGGAAGTCATCCCCGAATGCAACGGCGGGGGCGGGCGGGGCATTCCCGTCCGCCCCATCGTCGCCGGTGCGTCTCAGACAGCGACGAGACCTGCGGATGCCGAGGGCGTGAACTCCTCGGTGAGCGCGCGTCGCGTGAGGTGATAGCGGATGTGCCAGGCGGCGCTGAAGCTCTGCTCGGGAAGCTGGGCGAGGGCCGTTCGGTCATCGGGGCCGAGGCCGTCGCGGGCTGCTTCGCGGAGCAGGTCGTCTCGTGTCGCCGGGTACTCCATGCTGCGGAGGAACCGGTCGAGAGTAGAAGAGGGGCGCATGGGATCGTCCTTTCCGAAGGGAGAGCGGGGTGGGCCGGGGTGTGCGCCCCCGGCCCACCGAAGGGTCAGGCGGTGATCGACTGTCGGTTGTCGCTCGACTCGACCTCGATCTTGCGGGGCTTCGCGCGCTCGCTGACGGGGATGATCACCGAGAGCACGCCGCTCTCGTACGAGGCGCTGATCGCGTCGAGGTCGACGCCGTCCCCGAGCGAGAACTGGCGGAGGAACGAGCCCGCCCCGCGTTCGCGTGCGAGCCAGCGGACGCCTTCGCGACCGTCGGCCGTGCGCTGCGCGCGGATCGTGAGCTGTCCGCCGTCGAGGTCGACGTCGATCGAGCCCGGATCGATGCCGGGGAGGTCGGCGTGCAGGATGTACCTGTCGCCGTCGCGGTAGAGGTCCACCGGCATGAGACGCGGTGCGCGGACGGAGTCCAGCACGCTCGCAGCGAAGCGGTCGAGCTGACTGAACGGATCGAAGGACATGGCCATGAGTGTCTCCTTTCGTGTGGCCCGAGCGGGCGTTCTCCGGTGCAGATTATCTGCAACCGTTGCTATAGATTTTTTATAGAACAACGCGAGATAGAATGCAAGTGCGTCGAGAGGGAGGTGCCCATGGGTGATCGTGATCCGAGCATGCCGGTCTACGGCATCGCCGTCGCCGCGCAGCTCAGCGGGGTCCCCGAGGCCAGCCTCCGACTCTTCGAGGCGAAGGGGCTGGTCACGCCCGCGCGCAGCGAGGGCGGCACGCGCCGCTACAGCGATGACGACCTCGAGCGCATCCGCCGGGTGACCGGGCTCCGCGTCGAGGGCATCAACATCGTCGGCATCCGTCGCGTGCTCGATCTGGAGGATGAGAACGCCGGCCTCCGCGACGAGCTCGCCGACGATCGCCCCTGATCCGCGGCCCGCTGCGCCCCGTGACCGACGCGGCTGCGCCCCGCGACCGACGCGGGAGGGCAGTACTTTAGGGGCATGGATGCCGAGATCTTCTACGTGCTCGTCGGTGCTGTCGTGGTGGCCGCGATCGCCCGATGGCGCGGCTGGCCGGCGCCGCTCCTCGTCACTGTCGTGGCGCTCGCGGCATCCTTCCTGCCCTTCGTGCCGGATGTCGAGATCGACGGCCATCTGCTGCTGAACCTCGTGCTGCCGCCGCTGCTCTATTCGGCGGCCCTGGACGTCTCGTTCGTCGGCTTCAAGCGCAGCCTCCCGCAGATCCGCCGGCTAGGCATCTGGCTCGTGCTGCTCACGGCGCTCGCGGTGGGGTTCGTGGCCTGGTGGATCATGCCGTCGCTGACCCTGCCGGGCGCCCTGCTGCTCGGCGCGATCGTGGCGCCGCCGGATGCGGTGTCGGCCGCTGCGATCGGCCGCAAGCTCGGTCTGCCGCGCCGCATCATGACCGTGCTCTCGGGCGAGAGTCTGATCAACGATGCGACCTCGCTGACGCTGTACCGCGTGTTCGCGGCGATCCTCGCGGGCGCGACCGTGTCGGTGTGGGGCGGCGTGGGACAGTTCCTGCTGGCCGTCGCCGTGGGTGTCGCGATCGGACTCGTCTTCGGCATCCTGCTGCATCAGCTCCGCATGCGGATCAACGATGCGGTCGTGATCGGGACCTTCGGCCTGCTCGCACCGTTCGGCGCCTATGCGATCGCCGAGCACCTGCTGGGTTCCGGAGTGCTCGCGGTCGTCGCGATGGGCCTGTACGTCGGATACAACTCGCCTCGCACCGACTACACGACCCGCCAGCAGGAGAAGCCGCTCTGGCTGTCGGCCGATCTGCTGCTCGAGAGCTTCGTGTTCGCGTACATCGGTCTGCAGTTCCCCCGGGTGCTCCGCGACCTCGGCGGTGAGTCCGTCGAGCAGATCCTCGTGCTGTCGGGCATCGTGCTGCTGGTCGTGCTCGTGGTGCGTCCGCTGTACATCTATCCGACGAGCGCGTGGGCGAACTTCCAGGACCGCAAGCGCCTTCAGCGCTGGGATCGCGGCGTCGAGAACGGGGAGTTCGAGAAACGTCACGAGAAGTCCCGGCGGTGGGGGCAGTTCACGGCCGACGAGCTGCGCACGCACATCGTGCGCGACCAGATGGCCGGGCTGCAGCTGACCTGGAAGGACAGCGCGGTGATCTCATGGGCCGGTATGCGCGGCGTCGTGACGCTCGCGATCGCTCTCGCGGCCGCCGATCTCGCGACGCTCGACGAAGAGGCCTCGCACGCGATCGTCGTGGTGGCGTTCGTGGTGACCGTGGGCACGCTGCTGCTGCAGGGGCTCACGCTGCCGATGCTGATCCGCCGCCTCGGGATCGAGGGAGACGTCGATCACGACGACGATCAGCGTGCGCTCGCCGCGGTGCGGGAGAAGAGCCGAGAGGCCGGCAAGGCGTTCCTGGCCGAGAAGCGCGTCGAGTGGGAGGCCAAGTACGGCGAGGTCGACCTGGGAGTGTTCGATGCGTTCACGAAGCGCATGACCCGCGTCGAGAAGGACACCGACGACGCGCAGCAGGTCGAGGATGCCGCAGCTCGCCCGTCCTTCGACGACCTGGCTGCCCTGAGCCGGGGATGGCTGCAGGTGCGCCGCGACATCCTTCTCGCGGAGAGGGACGCGGGCAACCTCGATGAAGAGCTCATGCGCGAGCTGATGACGGCGATGGATGCCGAGGAGCTCGCGCTCGACACCCGCGGTGCCACCCGCCAGCAGGGTCGCGCATAGCGGGAGACGGACGAGCGCCCCGCCCCGGAAGGGACGAGGCGCTCGGGCGGTGACGCAGAGAGGTCAGCGGGTGCTGGCCGGCTCGGTCTCGGATGCCGCGGCATCCGCCTCGGGTGCGTCGTCGTCGGCCGAGTCGTCGGCGAACGGCAGGCCCTCGCGGGGCGCGTTGTAGAGCTCCTCGTCGAGGATCCCCTCGCGCTTGGCGACGATGGTGGGCACGAGCGCCTGGCCCGCGACGTTGACCGCGGTGCGGCCCATGTCGAGGATCGGGTCGATCGCGAGCAGCAGGCCGACGCCCTCGAGCGGCAGGCCGAGCGTCGACAGCGTCAGGGTGAGCATCACGGTCGCGCCCGTGGTGCCCGCGGTGGCTGCCGAGCCGACGACTGAGACGAGCACGATCAGCAGGTACTGCACGAGGGTGAGTTCGATGCCGAAGAACTGCGCGACGAAGATCGCGGCGATGGCCGGATAGATGGCGGCGCAGCCGTCCATCTTGGTGGTCGCGCCGAACGGCACGGCGAAGGAGGCGTACGAGCGGGGAACGCCGAGGTTGCGCTCGGTCACGCGCTCGGTGAGGGGCAGGGTGCCGATCGACGAGCGGCTGACGAACGCCAGCTGCACGGCGGGCCAGACGCCCGAGAAGTACTGCCTGATCGACAGGCCGTTGGTCTTCACGAGCACCGGGTAGACGACGAAGAGCACCAGAGCGAGACCGATGTACACGGCGATCGCGAACCAGCCGAGCGAGGCGAGCTTCTCCCAGCCGTACTCGACGACTGCGGCGCCGATCAGGCCGAAGGTGCCGATGGGGGCGATGCGGATGATCCACCACAGCACGCGCTGAATGACCTTGAGCAGCGACTCCGTGAACTCGAGGAAGGGCTCGGCCTTCTTGCCGGCCTTGAGCGCCGCGATGCCGACGGCGACCGCGATCACGATGACCTGCAGGATGTTGAAGTTGACGCTCGAGGAGAACGTGCCCTCGGTCGCGCCGGGGTTGGTGCTGACGCTGAGGCCGAGGAAGTTCTGCGGGATCAGACCGAGCAGGAAGTTCCACCAGGTGCCCACGGTGTAGGGCGCGCTCGGGGCGAGGTCGTCGCCGGCGCGCGACCCGGGCTGGATCACGAGTCCGAGCACGATGCCGATGCTCACGGCGATGAACGCGGTGATCGCGAACCACAGCAGCGTCTGACCGGCCAGGCGTGCGGCGTTCTGCACGCGCCGCAGGTTCGAGATGCTCGCCACGATCGCGGTGAAGATCAGCGGCACGACGGCCGTGCGCAGCAGCGTGACGTACGAACTGCCGATCGTGTCGAGGGTGGCCGAGAGGCCGTTCGGCTCGTCGCCGGTCGCTCCGAGCTGACGGGCGATCAGGCCGGCGGCGATGCCGAGGACGAGTGCGGCGAGGATCTGGAAGCCGAACGACGTCAGCAGCTTCCGGACTGGACCGCGGGTGTCTGGCGCCTTCGTGGCGCGGACGGTGGTGCTCATTGGATCGGGGACTCCAGAATCGGTGCGCGCCGTGTGCGCGCTATCCGTCCACGCTAGGAGCCGCGCCCGCGACCGGAGGCGGAGATGACGAAGGATGACGGATGCCGCAGCATCCGTCATCCTTCGTGGTCGGCCCGGGGGTCAGCCCGCGCACTTCTCCAGGTTGTCGGTGAGGATCTGCGTGGTGAGTGCCTTGTCCTCTTCGCTGGACTGCTTGTCCTCGCCGTTGGCGATGTAGGTGAGGGTCTCGTTGCTCAGGTCGGAGTCGACGAGGGCGTCGGCGAAGCAGGTCGCGACGTCGTCCGTCACGACATCACCGAGTCCCTGCTCTTCGTAGACCTTCTGGATGCCGTCGGCGACGTCGTCGACCGCGGGGCGGGACGTTCCCCCGCAGGCGGCCAGCGAGAAGGCGAGTGCGGCGATGGGCAGAGCCATGAGGATGCGGGAGGGTGTGCGCAGGTTCCGGTCGTTGAGCTTCATGCGGTCAACGCTATCGACCCACAGGAGATTCATAGAAGGGGTTGCGCTGAGCATGCCGTCCGTGATGCTGTCCCGCGGCCGTCACCCGAGGGCGGTCATCGAAACAGGAGCCCCCATCGCGGTCCCCCCTACGCGAGCACCAGCAGGTCGCCGACCTCGCAGTCGAGCGCGTCGCAGATCGCGCGCAGGGTCGAGTACCGGATCGCCCGCGCGCGGTCGTTCTTGAGCACCGACAGGTTGACGATGCTCACCCCGACGCGTGCGCTCAGCTCGGTCAGCGTCATCCCTCGCTCGGCGAGCAGCTCGTCGAGTCGGCAGTGGATGCCGGTGAGCTCGTCGTCGTTCTCCGCCGGGCTCATACGAGACCCCGAGTCTCATCCTCGAGGGCCGCGTTCGTGCGCTGCAGGCGGATGCCCTGACGGAACGCTGCTGCGATGAGGCCCACCGCGACGCCGGTCGCGAAGATCGGGACGATGGACCAGAAGTCGATCGGATGCACCGGCTCGCCCGTGCCGATGCCCACCGCAGCGGACACCCCCTTCAGCCCCAGTTTCTCGAGCAGCACTCCGAACATCGGAGCGAGCACGAGGGTCCAGCCGATCGCGTCGAAGGCCCGTGCGTTGCTCCGCACGAAGAAGCGTCCGCGGAGGAAGTTCCAGGCGACGAGCATCACGCCGACGATGACGATCAGCGGGGCGAGCGCCCAGAGGACGAGAGAGCCGATGATCGCTGCGGTCGAAGCGGCGTCCACCCCGGTGGCGAACACCATCGCCTCCCGAGCGATCCCCTCGACCGACGCGGATCCTGAGCCGACGGTCGCGTCGATCGGCTGCTCGTCGATCGGAATGGACCACGCGATACCTTGATCTCGGAAGGTTCCAAGCACGCGGAGGACGGTGCTGATCGCGGTCACGACCAGAGCGGCTGCGCCGAAGAGGATCACGGTGATCGCATCCGCGGTCTGCGAACGTGTCGCGGTGGTTGTGCTCATCATCAGACGAGCCCGTCCGTGTCGCGCTGCAGCCGGTCGCCGATCACGAAGACCGTGCTGATGAGGGCGAGGACGAAGGCCCCGAGGACGAACGTGAACGGCTCGACGCTGATCACGGCGTTGTCCACCCCGTTGTCGGTGATCCTGGCGACCGTCGCGTTGGCCAGCATGTTGTCGAAGAAGCGCACGGTGGCGAACCCGACCAGGCCGGCGATCCCGGCGGTCGCGACGAGAGCGGTGTTGCGGCGGCTGAAGACGCGGCCGGTCAGCACGCTCCGCGCCAGCAGGATCAGGCATCCGATGACGAGGACGATCGTGAGGATCTGCGCGACCTGCCCGATGATGCCGGGCACGGCGGCGATCGCCGGAAGCTGCGGGGCGGTGATGATCGCACTGTCGAGACCGACCGTGATGGAGTCGCCGGTGCTGAGGGGCAGCTCGACAGGCGCCGTCGAGCCGACGAACTCGACCAGCACGGGCACGTCGACCCCGCGAGCCAGTTCGATGATGCGGATGATCGAGAACACCGTGATGTAGGCGGCGATCAGTGCTCCTGCGATGCAGAAGCCGATCAGGGCTCCGGAATCGCCGCGAGAGATCGTGCGGTCCTTCGTCGAGGTCATCGTCCACTCCTTATCGAGAGTCGTTATTACCGATAATCGTTAACATAACGACTGTCGATAAGTCCGTCAACCCCGGTGGTCCAGGAGACGCGTCACCGGCGGTCACGGCACTATGCCGACGGCGAACACGGGCATACTGCCTGCGCACGGTGGTTACTCTCGATGTACAAGCGCTTCACGCGTCTTCGCCAGTGTCGAACAACACGTGCGAATAAGGAGTCACAGCATGTTCGAGAGATTCACGGACCGAGCCCGTCGAGTGGTCGTCCTCGCCCAAGAAGAGGCGAAGATGCTCAACCACAACTACATCGGCACTGAGCACATCCTGCTCGGCCTCATCCACGAGGGTGAGGGTGTCGCAGCCAAGGCGCTCGAAAGCCTCGGCATCTCCCTTGACGCCGTCCGCGAGCAGGTGCAGGACATCATCGGTCAGGGCCAGCAGCAGCCCACCGGTCACATCCCGTTCACGCCGCGCGCCAAGAAGGTGCTCGAGCTCAGCCTCCGCGAGGCCCTGCAGCTCGGTCACAACTACATCGGAACCGAGCACATCCTGCTCGGCCTCATCCGCGAGGGCGAGGGTGTCGCAGCCCAGGTCCTCGTCAAGCTCGGCGCCGACCTGAACAAGGTCCGCCAGCAGGTCATCCAGCTGCTCTCGGGTGCCCCCGGACGCGAGCCGGCAGCCGTCGGCGCGCAGTCGAACGACACCCCGAGCGCCCAGGGCGGCTCGCAGGTGCTCGACCAGTTCGGCCGCAACCTCACGCAGGCCGCGCGCGACAACAAGCTCGACCCGGTCATCGGGCGCGAGAAGGAGATCGAGCGGGTCATGCAGATCCTGTCTCGCCGCTCCAAGAACAACCCCGTCCTGATCGGCGAGCCCGGCGTCGGCAAGACCGCCGTCGTCGAGGGCCTCGCCCAGGCGATCGTCAAGGGCGATGTGCCCGAGACGCTGAAGGACAAGCAGCTCTACTCGCTCGACCTCGGCTCGCTCATCGCCGGTTCCCGCTACCGCGGTGACTTCGAAGAGCGTCTCAAGAAGGTCACCAAGGAGATCCGCACGCGCGGCGACATCATCGTCTTCATCGACGAGATCCACACCCTCGTGGGTGCGGGTGCCGCCGAGGGCGCGATCGACGCGGCCAGCATCCTCAAGCCGCTCCTCGCACGTGGCGAGCTCCAGACCATCGGCGCCACCACCCTCGACGAGTACCGCAAGCACTTCGAGAAGGATGCCGCTCTCGAGCGCCGCTTCCAGTCGATCCAGGTGAACGAGCCGAGCCTCCCTCACACGATCAACATCCTCAAGGGGTTGCGCGACCGGTACGAGGCGCACCACAAGGTGCAGATCACCGACGGCGCGATCGTCGCGGCATCGAACCTCGCCGACCGCTACGTGTCGGACCGCTTCCTGCCCGACAAGGCCATCGACCTGATCGACGAGGCCGGCGCACGCCTGCGCCTCAGCATCCTGTCGAGCCCGCCCGAGCTGCGCGAATTCGACGAGAAGATCGCCAAGGTCCGCGAGCAGAAGGAAGTCGCGTCCGAGGACCAGGACTTCGAGAAGGCCGCATCGCTGCGCGACGAGGAGAAGAGCCTCCTCGCCGAGCGCCTGCGCCTCGAGAAGCAGTGGCGTTCGGGTGACGTCGCGACCGCTGCGGTCGTCGACGAGGGCCTGATCGCCGAGGTGCTCGCACAGGCCACCGGCATCCCGGTCTTCAAGCTGACGGAAGAGGAGTCCTCGCGACTCGTCTTCATGGAGAAGGCGCTGCACCAGCGCGTCATCGGTCAGGAAGAGGCCATCGCGGCGCTCTCCAAGACGATCCGCCGTCAGCGCGCCGGCCTCAAGGACCCGAAGCGTCCCTCGGGCTCGTTCATCTTCGCCGGCCCCACGGGTGTCGGAAAGACCGAGCTCGCCAAGGCGCTCGCCGAGTTCCTGTTCGACGACGAAGCGGCTCTTATCTCGCTCGACATGAGCGAGTTCGGTGAGAAGCACACCGTCTCGCGTCTGTTCGGTGCCCCTCCCGGATTCGTCGGATTCGAAGAGGGCGGCCAGCTCACCGAGAAGGTGCGCCGCAAGCCGTTCAGCGTGGTGCTGTTCGACGAGATCGAGAAGGCCCACCCGGACATCTTCAACTCGCTGCTGCAGATCCTCGAAGAGGGTCGCCTGACCGATGGTCAGGGCCGCGTGATCGACTTCAAGAACACCGTCATCATCATGACCACCAACCTCGGTGCGCGTGACATCGCCGGTGGTCCGGTCGGATTCCAGATCGAGGGCGTCAACTCGACGAACTACGAGCGGATGAAGGGCAAGGTCAACGAAGAGCTCAAGCGCAACTTCAAGCCCGAGTTCCTCAACCGTGTCGACGACATCATCGTGTTCCCGCAGCTGTCGAAGGAAGAGCTGGTGCAGATCGTCGATCTGTTCACGAAGCGCCTCGGCGAGCGTCTGCTCGACCGCGACATGACGATCGAGCTCTCGCAGGCCGCCAAGGAGCGTCTCATCGAGATCGGGTTCGACCCGGCGCTCGGTGCCCGTCCGCTGCGTCGCGCGATGCAGCACGAGGTCGAGGACCGTCTGTCCGAGAAGATCCTGCACGGCGAGCTGAACCCCGGCGACCACGTGAAGGTCGACGCGAAGGACGGCGAGTTCCTCTTCGAGCACGGTCCCCGTGGCGAGAAGGTCGCGGTCGGCGTCAACACCGGTGGAGCGATCTCCGGCACCCCCGACCTGGCGGTCGCCAGCGGGGAGTGACCTGATCACAGAAGGGGCGGATGCTGTGGCATCCGCCCCTTCTGCATGTCCGGGGGACTCCAGCACTCCGGCATTCCGGGCTCGCTCAGGGTCTGGGGAGGTGACGGGTTCTAGGCTTGACGGTGTGAGCGAGTACATCGTCCGGCCTGCGCGCAGCGCCGACATCATCGGCATCCGGAACCTCCTGCAGCCGATGGTCGAGCAGCGCATCCTGCTCGGCAAGGATCTCGCTGTGCTCTACGGCGCCGTGCAGGAGTTCGTCGTGGCCGAAGCCGACGGCGAGCTGATCGGATGCGGTGCGCTGCACGTCTTCTGGGAGGACCTCGGCGAGGTGCGCACCCTCATGGTCCGCGGGGACTGGCTGCACCACGGCGTCGGCGGCGCGATCGTCGGCGCGCTCGAGGAGCAGGCTCGCGAGCTCGGGCTCAGCCGACTGTTCTGCCTGACCTTCGAGGTCGACTTCTTCGGTCGCCGCGGATACTCGATCATCGGCGAACAGGTCGTCGACCCCGACGTCTACTCTCAGCTGCTGCGCAGCGGCGACGCGGGTGTCGAGGAGTTCCTCGATCTCGCGCATGTCAAGCCGAACACGCTCGGCAACACCAGGATGCTGAAGAGCCTCAACTAACCTGAATCAATGCCTCGCCACTCCGCCGCCGTCTATCGTCGCCGACGATTGGTGACCCTCGTCGCGGCGATCCTGCTCGTCGCCGTCATCGGCGCCGCGGTGTGGCTGCTCCTGGCACGCCCGTGGGCCAGCGCCGCCGAGGCGACGCCCTCGCCGAGCGCCTCGGCCCCGGGATCCCCGTCGCCGGATGCCACGACCTCCGAGCCACCCGCAGCCGAGTCGCCGTCGCCTGAGCCGTCGGCCGATGAGACGCCCGGGATCGTCGCGTGCGAGGCCAAGGACGTCGAGGTGGCTGCCGTGACGGATGCCGATTCGTACGATCCCGGCGTGCTGCCGCAGCTGTCGATCTCGCTGACGAACCGCGGGTCGACCGACTGCGCGATCGACGTGGGGTCGACGACTCAGCGGATGACGGTGTCGAGCGGCACCGATGTCTGGTGGACGTCGACCGACTGCCAGGAGAACCCGAGCAGCATGGTCGCCACGCTCACCGCCGGCGCGACCGTGACGAGCAAGGTGCCGGTCACCTGGGACCGCACGCGGTCGAGCGTCGAGACCTGCGCGGACGAGAATCGGCCGCGAGCTCCCGGCGGCGGAGCGTCGTATCACGTCGCTGTCGAGATCGGCGGCTTCAAGGGCACGACGACGAAGCAGATCCTCCTGTATTGAGGCAAAAACTAGCCAAAGGTCTTGAATACAGTCCTGCACTCAGTTTCGGGTGACACTGCTGTTTCTTTGGGATACCATTGGAGTGACCCTCGCAGACTTGCGGCGCATGCCATCCCCAGTGGCGTCGAGCAGAGCGTCCCCAGCGCTTCGACATGCCGCCCGAGGGTCCGTGGGCCCTCTCGAGTACCCCAGTCCCCAATGGATGACTCGAGAGGGCCCCTTTCTTCTCCCGGCTCGGTTTCGGACCGCGCTGCGGCATCCGCTGAATATGCTGGATGCATGGCAGCGAAGAAGTCGAAATCCGCGAAGAGCAAGCCCGCACCTGAGGATTTCCGGTCGGATGCCCTCGCCCAGGCGTTGGAGAAGCAGGACATCGCCGCGGTCGCTCTCGCACTGCGCCACGGCACCACGGTCGTGCCGCTCGTGAAGCCCGGCGCCCGCGACAACCCTCTCGACAGTGGCGAGGTCTGGACCTATCGCGACCCCAACTCGGGCGATCTGGCGCTGCTGCTGTTCAGCGATGCCAAGAACAAGCCGGCGAACCTCCCGCCAGGGGTCGGCATCTACAGCGCTGAGTGGCTGCGGAAGTTCCTCGGCGCGCACCCGATCACCACGGTATTCCTCGACATCGCGGGACCGCACCCGATGCAAGCCTCGCCCGAAGAGCTGCTCAAGGCCCTCGACGCCTGAGTAGCGGCGCGAGCTCGCTCGCCCAGGCGACCGGCGCAGGCCCCGCGGCCCGTGCCGGGTCACTTTCGCACCGGATGGTCTGTGCGGGGTCAGTTTCGCATCCCGATCGCCCGTTTGGGGTGTGGAAGTGGCCCCGCTTGACGGTGCGGTGCGGAAGTGGCCCCGCATGGCGCTGCGGTGCGGTGCGGAAGTGGCCCCGCATGGCGCTGCGGTGCGGTGCGGAAGTGGCCCCGCGTGCGGTGCGGTGCGGAAGTGGCCCGCTTGACGGTGTTCGACCCGGCTGAGCGCGGGACAGGCGCTCATCGCCGCGAGCTCAGAACGGCGGGATGTCGGCTTCGCTGCGCCTGCTCGTGTTCCGCGCACGCACGTCGTTGAGCGCCGCACGCAGCGTCTTCGAGCGGTCGTCGACCACCTGGTCGTAGCCCAGCCGCGACGCCTCGGACCGACGCTGCGCCGACTGGGTGACGGGGCGGATCTCGCCGGCGAGGCTGAGCTCTCCGACGGCGGCGACCGTGCGAGGCACCGAGATCTGCTGGATCGACCCCGCCACAGCGATCGCGATCGCGAGGTCGGCCGCAGGCTCGGTGAAACGCACCCCGCCGACGGTCGAGACGTAGACGTCGAGGTTGCTCGTCTTGATGCCGGCGCGGCGTTCGAGGATCGCGAGCACCATCGCCACACGCGACGAGTCGAGTCCGTGCACCACCCGACGGGGATTCGGCGCGGTGGTGGTGATCGTCAGCGCCTGCACCTCGACCGGCAGCGCCCTGCGGCCCTCGAGCGAGATCGCGACGCAGGTTCCCGGCTCGGTGGCACCCTGTGAGAGGAAGAGACCGGACGGGTCGGGCACCTCGGAGATGCCCGCACCCGTCATCTCGAAGCAGCCGACCTCGTCGGTCGGACCGAAGCGATTCTTCAGCGCGCGGATGAAACGCAGCGACGTCTGACGGTCGCCCTCGAAGTGGCAGACGACGTCGACGAGATGCTCGAGCACGCGCGGCCCGGCGACGGTGCCGTCTTTCGTCACGTGCCCGACGAGGATGACGGGCAGCCCGCGGTCCTTCGCGACGCGGATCAGCGTGGCCGCCACTTCTCGGACCTGGCTCGGCTGACCGGCCGCGCCGTCGATGAGCGACGACGACACGGTCTGCACCGAGTCGACGATCACGAGCTGCGGGGCGACCTCGTCGATGTGGCCGAGGATCGTCGCGAGGTCGGTCTCGCTCGCCAGGTAGAGCTCGTCGTGCAGCGCGCCTGTGCGCTCGGCGCGCAGGCGCACCTGTGCCGGAGACTCCTCGGCGCTCGCATAGAGCACCCGACGGCCGGAGCGGGCGGCTTGAGCGGCGACCTCGAGCAGCAGCGTCGACTTGCCCACACCCGGCTCTCCGCTGAGCAAAATCGCCGCGCCGGGAACGATGCCCCCGCCGAGCACGCGGTCGAACTCGCCGACCCCGCTCGTGCGACGTGGAGCGTCTTCGGTGGTGATCTGCGTGATGGGTCGCGCGGCCTTCGCCGCGGTCGGCGCGAGCGGCGTGATCCGGCTCAGGATGCCCGTCTGGGTGCCCTGCTCCTGCACGGTTCCCCACTGCTGGCACTCGGCGCAGCGACCCACCCACTTGGCGGTCGTCCACCCGCATTCGGTGCAGATGTACGCAGGAGCAGCGGGTTTTCGGGTGGCCATGCAGCCAGGCTATCGCCGAGATCAGACATCCCTATCGCCTGGGGCATTATTCACGGCCGAACCACCCCATGGCGCCGAGCCCCCGCGGGATACTGGATCCATGGCCAACGGCGGGCCCGTCTGCGGGCCGATCTCGACCTTCTCGCGAGTGCAGATCCTGCACGCGCTGTTCGAAGGCGGCCCCCGCATCGATGGCGACGCCGAGCACGACGGCGGACCCGTGCGGACCCGCGGGGAGCGCACGATCGGCGAGCTGTGCGAGGCCACCGGCCTGCATCCCAACACTGTTCGCGAGCACCTGCAGCGCCTCATCGAAGGCGGCTACGTCATCCAGGCCAGTGAGCGCCGCACCACTCGCGGCCGTCCGCGCACGCTGTACAGCGCAGTGACCGGTGCAGCGGATGCCTCGAGTCCCATCGCCCGCAACAAGGCGAAGGCGGCCGCCGTCCGCGGCGATCTGCTGCGTCGGGTCCTGCCTGCGTCGGCATCCTCTCTCGGTCGCGATGCGACCTACCAGCTGGACGCCCTGATCGAACACTTGGAGGAGAGCGGCTTCGAGCCCGTCGTCGATGACGAGCAGCTCACCGTCGATCTCAGCCCGTGCCCGCATGCCGCGGGTCGCGCCGAAGACCGTCCGATGCTGTGCTCCGTGCACCTCGGCCTCATGCAGGGGGTGCTCACCGAAGCCGGTGGGCCGCTCGCCGCCGAGGCCGTTCGCACCTCCGCCCTGCCGGCGGACTGCACCGTGCAGCTGCGTCTGACGGAGATGTCCGCCGCCTAGGCGCGCATCTGCCTTATTCACGGTCGGCGGCCCATCGGGGGCGGCAGGCCCGTCGTTAGCGTGGCACCCAGGGCACGGAAGAAGGAGTGGCTCATGGAATGGTTGGACCCGCTGGTCCTGTCTCGATGGCAGTTCGGTCTCACGACCGTCTATCACTACCTGTTCGTGCCGCTGACGATCGGCATGGCGCTCGTCGCCGCGATCTTCCAGACCGCGTGGGTGCGCACCGGCAAGGTGCAGTACCTGCACCTCACCCGGTTCTTCGGCAAGATCTTCCTCATCAACTTCGCCATGGGCGTCGTGACGGGCATCGTGCAGGAGTTCCAGTTCGGCATGAACTGGTCGGACTACTCGCGCTTCGTCGGCGACGTCTTCGGCGCCCCGCTCGCGTTCGAGGGGCTGCTCGCCTTCTTCTTCGAGGCCACGTTCATCGGCCTCTGGATCTTCGGATGGGACAAGCTGCCGCAGAAGCTGCACCTCGCCACGATCTGGTGCGTCTCGATCGGCAGCATCCTCTCGGCGTACTTCATCATCGCCGCGAACGCCTTCATGCAGAACCCGGTCGGGTACGTCTTCAACCCCGAGACCAACCGCGCCGAGCTCACCGACTTCTGGGCGCTGCTGACCAACCCGGTCGCGCTCGCCGCCTTCCCGCACACCATCTTCGGCGCGCTGATGTTCGCCGCCGGCGTCGTGATCTCGGTCTCGGCCTGGCACCTGGCACGCGGACAGCACTTCGACACCATGCGCATCTCGCTGAAGTTCGGCCTGTGGGCGATGATCTTCTCGACCGCCGGGGTCGTGCTCACGGGTGATCAGCTGGGCCTCGCGATGTATGCGGCTCAGCCGATGAAGATGGCGGCCGCCGAGGCGACCTTCAACACGGTGTGCGGCCCGGATGCCTCTTTCAGCCTCTTCACGCTGGGCACCCCCGACGGCAGCTCCGAGCTGTTCTCGATCCGCGTGCCGTACCTGCTGTCGCTGCTGTCGACCCACACGTTCGACGCGTGCGTGCACGGCATCAACGACCTCAACGCCGAGTACGCCACCACCTTCGCCGACACCGGACTCACCGAGTTCGCTCCGATCCTCTGGGTCACGTACTGGGCGTTCCGCTGGATGATCGGCCTCGGCATGGCCGCCGCCCTCGTCGCCGTGGTCGGCCTCTGGGTCACCCGCAAGGGCGCAAAGAACCCGCCGGCGCCGTGGATGTGGAAGCTCGCGATCTGGTCGTTCCCGCTCGCGCTCGTCGCCAACATCATGGGCTGGGTCTTCACCGAGATGGGCAGGCAGCCCTGGATCGTCTTCGGACTCATGACCACGCAGGACGGCGTCTCGCCGGGCGTCAGCGGCGTCGAGGTGCTGATCTCGCTGATCGCCTTCACCGCGATCTACGCCGCGCTCGCCGTGGTCGAGATCCGCCTCATCATCCGTGCGGCCCAGAAGGGTCCGGACACCGAAGAGCAGCCCCACGAGGAGACGGCCCAGCTGCCGTCCGTCGTGTACTGAGAAAGGGATCAGTCATGGAATACATGTGGTTCTGGATCGTCGCCTTCCTCTTCGTCGGCTACTTCGTGCTCGACGGGTTCGACTTCGGCGTGGGCATGTCGCTGCCGTTCCTCGGTAAGAACGACGTCTCGCGTCGCCAGGTCATCAACACGATCGGCCCCATCTGGGATCTCAACGAGACCTGGGTGATCGTCGCCGGCGCCTGCCTGTTCGCGTCGTTCCCCGAGTGGTACGCGACGCTGTTCAGCGGGTTCTACCTGCCGCTGCTGCTGATCCTGCTCGCGCTGATCCTGCGCGGGGTGTCGTTCGAGTACCGGCACCAGCGTGAGGGCGCTCAGTGGAAGCGCGGCTTCGACCGGATGATCGTGATCGGCTCGGCCGTGCCCGCGCTGCTGTGGGGTGTCGCGTTCGGCAACATCGTGCAGGGCGTGGCGATCGACGAGAACCACATCTACGTGGGCGGGTTCTTCGCACTGCTGAACCCGTATTCGCTGCTCGTCGGCATCACGACGCTGCTGCTGTTCTTCCTGCACGGCGTGCTGTTCGTCTCGCTCAAGACCGACGGCCAGGTGCACGCGGACGCTCGTCGTCTGGTCAAGCTCGCCGCCGGGCCGACGGTGCTCGCCGCCGCTGGCACCGTGCTCTGGACGATCGGCATCGCCTGGGATCGTGAGTCTCCGCTCATGCTGATGGTCATCGGATGCGGTCTCGTCGCCGCGCTCGCCCTGATCGCGTCGGTGCTCTTCTCGATGCGCGGACGTGACGGACGGGCCTTCACGGCGGGCGCCGTCACCGTGGCATCCGCTGTCGTGATGCTGTTCGCGGCGCTGTTCCCCTACGTGATGCCGTCGACGATCGACCCGGCCTTCAGCCTCACGATCGAGAACGCCTCGAGCACGCCGTATACGCTGACGATCATGAGCTGGACCGCCCTGATCGCCCTGCCGCTGGTGCTCGCGTACCAGACCTGGACGTACTGGATCTTCCGCAAGCGCGTCACCCGCAGCTCGATCGAGGGGGCTCCGGCGCACGCGTGAGACACGACTTCTGCTCCGGTCGCAGTTCGTGCCGCCTCTCTGATCGGGGAGCGGCACGAACTGCGACCGGAGCGACCTGTCGGGCCCTCGCTGCGGAGATGGCGCGATGAAGCCCGTCGACCCTCGACTGCTGCGGTATGCCGCCGCGGCGCGCGGATTCCTGCTGGCTTCGGCCCTGATCGGTGTCGCTCAGACGGCGGTGACGATCGCGTTCGCCTGGATGCTGACGGATGCCGTCACCGGCGCGCTCGCCGGCCGCGACGTCACGGCATCGCTGCTGTGGCTGCTCGGGCTCGCGGCACTGCGTGGGGTGCTGATCGCGGCCTCGGATGCCGCCGGGACCCGCGCCGCGGCGAAGACGGGGATGCAGTTGCGCGCCGCGTTGATCGGCGCCGTCGGTCGCCTCGGGCCGAGCTGGCTCGCGCAGCGCAATCAGGCGGAGCTCGCCGTCACCGCGGGACACGGGCTCGAAGCTCTCGACTCGTACTTCGCCCGGTACATCCCGCAGCTGGTGCTGACGGTCATCGCGACGCCGGTTCTGGTGGCCGTGATGTGGTGGCAGGACTGGCCGAGCGGGCTGACCGCGGTCATCACGCTGCCGCTCATCCCGCTGTTCCTGATCCTCATCGGCATCGCCACCCGCACGGTGCAGCGCAAGCAGTGGCAGACGCTGCAGCGGCTCGCCGCGCGGTTCGCCGACACCGTGCAGGGCCTCTCGACGCTGCGCCTCTTCGGACGTGAGCGCCGCGCCGCTGCGCAGATCGAGCAGACGGCCGAGGACTACCGCCGCGAGACCATGAAGGTGCTGCGGTTCTCGTTCCTGTCGGGCTTCGCGATGGAGCTGCTGGCCTCGCTCGCGGTGGCGCTCATCGCCGTGGCGGTGGGCTTCCGGCTGCTGTCGGGTGACCTGTCGCTCGAGGTCGGACTGTTCGTGCTGCTGCTCGCGCCCGAGGCGTTCCTGCCGATCCGCCAGGTCGGAGTGCAGTTCCATGCGGCAGCCGAGGGGGTTGCGGCGACCGAGGATGTGTTCGAGGTGCTCGACGCGGCCGGGGCTCGGGAGGTCGGCGTTCACAATTCAGCACGGAACCGTGGCACGGTGTCGGGAGAAGAGCTGCGCGCTGATTTTGGCCGTGTTCATGCTGAATTGCGAACGGGCGACGCGCGAGACCTCGTCGTCTCCGGTCTGCGCGTGCGCGATCTGCCGCCGGTCTCGTTCACAGCCGAGCCGGGAACCATCACGCTGATCGAGGGGCCGAGCGGCGCAGGCAAGTCGAGTCTGCTCGCGGCTCTGCGCGGTGCCGTCGAGTTCGAAGGCTCGGCTGCGGTCGCCGGAGTCGATGTGCGAGGTCGCGCGCCGTCGGAGTGGCTGGCCTGGAGCGGACAGCGCCCTCAGCTGAGTCGCGGCACGATCGCCGCGAATGTGGCGCTGGGGGATCCGGCACCGGATGCCGACGGCATCCGCCGTGCCCTGGATGAGGCGTGCGCGAACGACCTCGACCCTGCGCTCGAGCTGGGTGTGCAGGGCAGCGGGCTCTCGGGCGGACAGGCGCAGCGGGTCGCGGTCGCGCGGGCGCTGTATCGCCAGGCGCAGCGCCCCGACGCCGTGCTGGCGCTCGATGAACCGTCCAGTGCCTTGGACCCGGAGACCGAGCAGCGTCTGTGGAACTCACTGCGTGCGAGGGCGGATGCCGGGGCGACGGTGCTGCTCGTCTCGCACCGCCGGTCGGCACGGGACGTGGCCGATCAGGTCGTCGAACTGGGGGTGGGCGTGTGAGCGGCGCCAGCTCCGCCGCGCGTGTGCGCGGCATCCTGCGTCTCGCGCAACCGCCGCTTCGTCGCTTCCTCCCGGGCGCGATCTGGGGCTTCCTGTCGGCGGGGGCCGCGGTGAGCCTGCTCGCAGTGAGCGGCTGGCTCATCGTCAGCGCCTCGATCGTCGACTCGCTCGTGCCGCTGTCGATCGCCGTGGTGGGCGTGCGGTTCTTCGCGGTCTCGCGCGCCGTCACCCGGTATCTCGAGCGGCTGAGCGGACACGACGCGGCGCTGCGGCAGCTCGCGTCGACCCGCGCCGACATGGTGCGGCGGCTGACTCCGCTGTCGCCTGCCGGACTCGGACGCACCGACCGCGGGCGGGTGCTGTCGGCTCTGGTCGACGACGTCGAGAATCTGCAGAACCTGCCGCTGCGCGTGGTTCAGCCGCTCGCGGTGGCGGGGCTCGTGGCGCTCGGTGCAGTGGGGTTCCTCGCGTTCGTGTCGCTACCGGCTGCCCTGACCCTGGCCGCCTGTCTGGTGATCGCCGCAGCCGCGGCGATCGGACTCGGGTGGCTGTTCGGGTCGCGCGCCGAGGCCGCTGTCTCGCGTCGTCGAGGCGACCTGTCGGCGGCGCTCACCGACTACTTCGGCTCGCTCGACGTGCTGCTCACCTACGGAGCAGAGCCGCAGGCCCGCGAGCGGGTGCGGCAGGCGGATGCCGAGCTCCGCCGCGCCGTCGGCACAGCGTCGCTGGCACAGGCGATCGCGGCGGGGGCCGTCTCTGCGGTGGCGGGCGCCGCATCGGTCTGGGCGCTGGCTGTCGCGGCGCCGGGCCTGCAGACCGGCGCGATCGACGGCCCGTGGCTGGCCGTCGCCGTGCTGGTGCCCATGGTCGTGTTCGAGGTGTTCGGCGCCGTGCCGATCGCCGCGGCATCCTGGCGCAGTGTGCGGTCGAGCGCCGAGCGCATCGACGACGTGCTTCCTTCCGAGGTGCCCTCCGAGTTGCGGTCCGACGATGGTGACGATGCCGAGATCGACGGCGTTCCCGCGCTGCGGCTGCGAGGCGTACGGGCGTGGTGGCCGGGCGGGGCGCCCGCGCTGCGCGGAGTCGATCTCGATCTGCATCCGGGCGAGCGTGTGCTCGTGTCGGGACCGAGCGGTGCGGGGAAGAGCTCGCTGGCCGCAGCGCTCGTCGGATTCCTGCGGGTCGAGGGTGAGTATTCCGTCGGCGGCATGGATGCATCGGCGCTCTCGGGTCCTGCGCTACGCCGCACGATCGGGCTGTGCGAGCAGAGTCCGCAGCTGTTCGACGAGGACATCCGGCAGAATCTGCTGTTCGCCCGTGACTCGGCGACCGACGACGAGCTGCTCGCCGTGCTCGACAGAGTCGGACTCGGCTCGTGGGTGCGCGAGCGTGGGGGACTGGATGCGCGAGTCGGCGACCGTGGTGGCCTCGTGTCGGGCGGTCAGGCGCAGCGCATCGCCCTGGCTCGAGCTCTGCTGCGCGGCTTCCCGGTGCTCGTGCTCGACGAGCCGACGGCGGGAGTCGACCCGGACGCATCCGATGCTCTGCTGCGTGATCTGCTGCAGGCGGCGGGGGAGCAGTCGGTACTGCTGATCTCGCATGTCGCTCCACCTGCGGGAACCGTTGACCGGGTCGTCAGGTTGGAAGACGGGCGCGCGGTTTCGGGGTGAGTCAGGGGGCCGTCGTCCCCGTCCGTGGGTCTGGCGTGCTGGCACAAGTTCGGATGATGGGGGCGCCGCGCCGTGGCATCCGTCGTCCCGTCCGGTGTGTCGGTCTCGGGGTCCGAAGGTGTGCTCGCTGCGGCGGCGAAGTTCTCCGTGCATAGCGTCCGTTTGCTGGACCTGGGCATGGATGCCGGGTCGAGAACCGGGCTCTGGTCCTGCAGACGTGCTTCGGCCCTGCAGACGGTCAGTCGACGGAGTGGGCGGACGCTACCGGGGCGGGGCGCTCCGGGATCGCGAATCAGACGTTGAGGTCTGCGCGCGGCTCCATCACGATGCCCTGGGCCTCGAAGACGCGGCGGCGCTCCTCGATGCGTCGGTGCAGTTCGATCTGCGCGTCGTCGACGAGCTGCGGCTCGAGCGCGACGGTGGCCGGGCGCGGGTCGCCGTGGTTGGCCTCGATGTAGGCGTCGAGCTCGGGGCCCGAGGTCCACGACGTGATGAGGGCGTAGCGCGGGGCGGTGCCCCGGTGCCAGACCGCGTGCCAGAAGCGCTGGGTGTCGACGATGATGCGGGAGCCCTCGCGCAGCGGCAGGCGGATCTCGGTCGCGGGGTCGAACCGGTCGGAGCGCAGCAGGAGCAGCGAGTCGGTGTCGTCGGAGAGGTTGTAGTAGCCGCGCACGACCCAGCCGGTGCCGTCTTCGTTGAGGCGGTTGTTGTCGTCCTGGTGCAGGTTGTAGACGGCATCCGCGTACTCGTTGGGCTGCAGCTCGATGACGCGGCATCGGCCCACTCCGGCACCTGGTTCGAGGGCGCGCCGCTGCAGGGTCGGGGCGATCGCGACCTGCGATTCGATCCAGACGCCGTCCTTGTCGGTGCGGGGCGGGGTGTGGTTCCAGAAGCCGTTGCACTCGATCGCGCCGGCATAGCTCGCGAGCGGCGCGAAGCGGGTGACGCCGGATGAGCGCCAGCCGATGTACTCGAGATCAAGCCACTCGGCAGGGTCGGACGCCTGGTCGTGGTCGTCGAGCACCACGTAGCCGGTCTCAGCCAGCGCCTCTGATGTGATGAAGCCCATTGCGTCCCCTCCGTGCCCGGTGCCTTAGGCCATCCTAACCAGGCGGCTCGATGGCCGACGGGGAGCGCAACCGGACAAAAGCCCGCGCCGGTACTCGCCTGACTGCTCGATTCGCGCCGTGGCGCGGGTTGTCGTAAGCTAGTCCGCGGTGACGTGTCCGAGCGGCCGAAGGTGCAACACTCGAAATGTTGTGTAGGTTAATCCCTACCGTGGGTTCAAATCCCACCGTCACCGCCACCACGAAGGCCCCGAATCCCCTGGAAACACTGGGATGCGGGGCCTTCGTCATGTGTCGAGGCTGTAGTGCAGTAACGCAGCGGTAACGCGAGAATAACTCAGGTCGACCACTTCGCCGACTGCGAGTTCGAGGACTCCCAATCCCGTCGCTGCTCCGCCTTCATGGCTTCCTGGATGCGGCGGTCGAGATCGTCAAGCTCGGCAAGGACTTCGGATGCAGCCCACACCCGGTCCTTCTTCCGTCCGGTGATCTCCTCGAGGAAGCCGGCGCCGACGAGTTGATCGATCACACTGTACGTTTGGCGGGTGGTGGTGCCTGAGGTGGCGGCGCCGATCTCGTGCATAGACATGACGGGGTGGTCATAGAACGCGACGGTCTCGGCTGAGGAGCCAGCGTGGGGCTTGAGCTCTGCGCGCCACTCGTCGGGCACGACTTTGAGCCGTGCGATCGAGTCGCGGGACGCGGTGGCTACGAAGCGGGCTGACTTGGCGAACAGAAAGATGAGCGGCGCGGGGTCGCCGAGCCGGTACGAGCCGAGCGCGGTGAAGTAGTCGTCGCGCCGGGCGAGCAGCCCGCTGGCGAGGGGGACCACCGCGTTCTTGGTGACGTCGCGACGCCGGAGCGCGGGGCGCACCGACCCAAATACTGGCTGGCCTCCGGACCAGAAGACGAACTACAGCGGGCGCGGGATGACGTCGCGAGAAGACCGCACCCAGCAACGATCATGTGCCTAGAATTACCACGCGGGTCACTGATCTTGTCGGCGTCAGCGCCGCCGACCTCGGCGACAGCGACAGCGATCGTGACAGCGACGGCCTTCGCGCCAGGGGTCACCGCGGACCCGCCTCGATCGCTGCCTTCCACCGCGGTGGAGCAGTGCTTTCACGGATCACCAGCTCGGTCGAGAGCTCGATCCGGTCCGAGTCGATGAAGTCGCCGTGGTCTCGCCGGACGAGTGCCTGGACGGCGAGCTGTGCGAGCTGTTCCAGCGGTTGGCGCACGGTGGTGAGCAAGGGGGTCATCCAGGTCGACTCGGTCGTGGATGCCCTCTCTCGGCTCGCCTCGACGATGCCGATGGGACCAGGACTCGAAGAGGGAAATGTCCTCGGACCTCTTCAGAATCAGAGGCAATTCGACATCGTTAGCCGCCTCATCGACGAGGCGCGGTCCGGAGGAGCCAAAGTCGTCACCGGTGGTGCACCCGCCGAAGGCCTCGGTCCGCTCTTCTACCAGCCCACAGTCGTCGTCGACATCGCAGACGACGCTTCTCTCGTCGTCGAGGAGCAGTTCGGCCCGGTCATTCCCGTGCTGCGGTACTTCGACATCGACGACGCTGTCGCACGGGCGAACAGCTCGTCGCAGGGGCTCGGGGCATCCGTCTGGTCGGCTGACATCGATGCTGCCCTCGACGTAGCCGCTCGTCTGCAGGCTGGGACTGTGTGGATCAATCAGCACGGCGCGCTCAATCCACAGGTTCCGTTTGGCGGCACCAAACAGTCCGGATACGGCCAGGAGTTCGGGGTAGCGGGGCTCAAAGCCGTCGCGGCCCCGAAGGTTATCTCGCGGTGAGAAAAACCCTCTATGGCCACTCCTTTCCTTCTCGGGGAGAGTGACGGGCGTCGGAGCCGACGACGACCCGGCGCGGGTGACGCCATCGAGAGCCACTAGGGTGCCATCCGGCGACCTGGAACCAGTCGCCGGCAGAGGCGGACGGGGCGAGAGGACGGCGATCGTGCCGAGAACACGGCGCCGGCGGAGCCAGACCACTCCGGTGGAGATCGCGACCGCGGTCGCGAGCCGGTTGAGGCTGCTCACGCCCGCGTGTCCACCCTCGACCCAGCACTACCACTGATCGCCGTGATCTCGTCGCGACTCCACGCCGAGGGCCAGGGGGAGAGGCACCCGGCCCGGGACCCCATCGAGTTCGGTCTCCCCGCAGCGGACGAGCGAGGCGTGTCGGGAAGTTCTCCAGAATCACGGCCAGTCGGTGTTCAGGTCTCCGCGGAGAGGGTGAGTGGGACTCGCTCTTCGTGCGGTGTGCGGACTGACGAATCATGAACGAGTGAATTGCATGGGAGGCAAAGTATTGAGAATATGGTGGAAACCGCACGAAAGTAATTCAGTAGTTGACGAACTACGCCGCGTTCCGTAGTCTGACATTGACGCTGGTCAAGGCAGGACGGCGAGTTGGTTGGTCGTTCGAGTGACCAAATAGTCGGCAACGAAGGAGTGGCAGACGGTGAATCACGAGGATCTGACGCGGCATCTGATCGCACTGGAGCGAAGGGTCGAGGATCTCGAGTCGACTCAGGCCATAGCCGCGCTTCATCACAAGTACATTCGTGACCTGGCGGCGCGCGATTGGCGAGCGGTGTCTTCCGCCTACACCGAGGACGCGCTCTGCGACATCCGTCATCACGGAGTGCACCGAGGTCGTGAGGCCATCGATGCCATGTTCACGAGGGACTTGGTTCCTGTCGTGCAGAGCAACGATGGGTACATTCTGTCGTCGCCGGACATCGTGGTCGATGGAGATGCAGCGCGCGGCACGTGGACGTGGCATCGACTGCAGGCGGACTTCAAGACTTCGCTCGGCATGCTTCGCGTCTGGGGGCCGTGGTCGGAAGGCCGTTACGAGACTGAGTACGTCCGGGAGAACGGGGAATGGAAGATCTCCAAGCTCTGGTTCCGCGTTCACGCGCCCGATCATGACGAGGAGATGGTCGAGGTCGGTGCTGCTGGTGGCGTCATCGGGGGCGGTCTGCGACGGCGTTGAAGCTCAGTACTTGCCGTTCAGCGGGCGCGAACCCGCGACGACTTCTGCCACTTTTTCAGTGTTCTCCCGCCCTTCCAGAAAGATCGGATTGAAGACATGACACGCATGATGGTTCTTACGACGTTCGTGATGCCGCTTGGCTACCACCGCAACAGCTGGTGTCGTCAGGGGAGCCGCGCAGAGGAGGTGCCGGGACTCGACCTGCTCACCGATATCGCGCGAACAGCCGAGAACGCCAAGCTCGACGCGCTGTTCTTCGGTGACGTAGTTCACGCGACACCTACGTTGCGTGGCGACACGATGATGAACGGCTTCTATGAGCCGATGACGACGCTTTCAGCATTGGCGGCGCGAACTCGCCATATCGGCCTCATCGGGACGCTGTCTACGTCCCTCATGGATCCGTACAACGTTGCGAGGATGCTTGCGTCGCTGGACCACCTCTCGGCGGGGCGCGCAGGTTGGAACATCGTGACTTCTGGCGATGGCTATCAGAACTTCGGCTTCGCAGAGGTCCCTGACCCAGCACAGAGGTATCGTCGGGCACAGGAGTTCGTCGAGGTCGTCAAGCAACTATGGGACAGCTGGTCCGATGACGCAGTGGTCGTGGATCGCTCCGAGCGTCGGTGGCTCGATCCCGCAAAACTGCGCAAGATCGACTTCGCGGGCGACTACTTCACGGTGGAGGGGCCGCTGAATATGCCCCGGCCGCCGCAGGGTCACCCGGTGCTTGTGCAAGCCGGTTCCTCCGGTCCCGGCATGGCATTGGGGACGTCGGTGGCAGATGCCATCTACACCGCCCAGCCGGACTTCGACCAAGCGGTCTCGTTCTATGCCTCAAGCAAGTCCATGATCGCTGCGAATGGGCGCGACCCCGACGCCGTGAAGATCATCCCGGGGATCGTGCCCGTGGTCGCATCTACACAGCGTGAGGCTGACGAGATTGCGGCCGAGCTGAGCTCCTTCCTCGATGTCGAGCAGGGGCGACTCCAGATTGCAGGCGACCTCAAGGTGGATCTATCTGACCTCGACCTCGATGAACCGGTCCCGGCTGAGCGGTTTGATCAGATTCCGCAGCGATCCAGTCGCCAGGAGATCTATCGTCGCAAGTCGGTCGAGCAGGAACTGTCTTTGCGCGATCTCATTCACGATCGAGCGCGGTCGACAGGGCATCAGTGGATTGCCGGCACGCCGGCAACGATCGCGGACCGGATGCAGAAGTGGTTCGAAACCCCCGCATGTGACGGGTTCAATCTCAATTCTCCCTATAACCCCGAGGGGTTCGAGCGGATCTGTTCCATGCTCGTCCCTGAACTGCAGAACCGGGGTCTGTTTCGGACGGAGTACGAGGGCACACAGCTGAGAGACCATCTCGGACTTGCGCGACCCGGTCTCCAGTTTTGATGTGGGAGCACTCATGATGTCATCGCCGTTGGACCCTCATGCGATTATCGATCGCCCGGGTGCGGATCCCGCCAGCGTGGTCGGAAAGCCGGCGCCCCCGCCGTTGCTTCACGAGACCGTCGATCTCGGTGGGCTTATCGTCGAAAAGGATGCCGCAGTCCGACTTCGCGATGGAACTACGATCTACCTCGATATCTACCGGCCCACTTCTGAGGCGACAGACCTTCCGGTCCTGCTCGCGTGGGGCCCGTACGGGAAGCACTGGGTCACGAAGGCCACGTTCCCCGGGTCGGGAGTCGATCCGGAGTGGATCTCGCCACATACCGGCTTCGAGGCGCCGGACCCGGTCTACTGGACGCGACATGGTTATGCCGTCGCCTATGCCGACCCCCGGGGACTCT
Organism: Microbacterium sp. Root280D1; assembly: GCF_001428975.1. Lineage (NCBI taxonomy): Bacteria > Bacillati > Actinomycetota > Actinomycetes > Micrococcales > Microbacteriaceae > Microbacterium > Microbacterium sp. Root280D1. The sequence goes on from NZ_LMJK01000003.1 coordinate 136,138, forward strand.
GGCATTCGGAAGGCGACTTCTCCCATAATGGCCCACAAGAGCGCGACGATCTCTACGACACGATCGAGTGGCTGGGAGCCAGTACGTGGTCGAACGGCCGGGTCGGGATGCTGGGAGTTTCGTACTTGGCGGGGAGCCAGTACCAGGCGGCGTCGGTGAAGCCTCCGTCGCTCAAGGCCATCAGCCCTTGGGAGTGCTTCGCCGACTGGTATCGGGAGTTCGCAACGCATGGGGGGATCCCCGAAACCGGATTCCGGCCCCGAGTCTCGACGAACGTGTCATATGGCCTTTCCCGCACCGAAGACACTGCGGCCAATCTCGAGGCGCATCCCCTCGATGACTGGTACTACGCCGACAAGTACGGAGATCTCGCCACTATAGATGTGCCGGCATACGTCGTCGCATCGTGGAGCGACCATGGGCTGCACACCCGCGGCACGCTCAATGCGTTCGCAGCGATGGTTTCGCCGAACAAGTGGCTGGAGGTGCATGGGCAGAAGAAGTGGCAGTACTTCTATGAGCCGGCGAGCGTCGAACGGCAGCGCGTGTTCTTCGACACCTTTCTCAAACAACGAGAATCCGGGATCCACGACTGGCCTCGTGTCCGAGCCGAGCTGCGTGACACGGGCGACTCCGCCGAATCCCGATGGGTGGAACTGCCTGACTGGCCCGTCGCGGAGCGTTTCGAGACGCTCCATCTGGACGCCGCGACCAGGTCGTTGTCGGGCGCCCCGCCCGAGACCAGAGCCACTGCGACTTTCGATCCGCAGACCGAGTCGTTTGATGCTGCGTACCTGTTCACACAAGACCGGGACGTCATCGGACCTGTCTCGCTGTCGATCTGGTTGAGCGCGGACGAAAGCACGGACGCAGACGTGTTCATCGTGGTACGAAAACTGCGCGCCGACGGAACCGAGGTGCTCTTTCCCATCAATTCGCTTTTCGCGGACGGGCCCGTCGCGCTCGGATGGTTGCGAGCCAGCCACAGAGCGCTTGACCTCACGCGCTCCACCGCTTTGGTCCCTTATCATCCGCATGATGCGGAGCAGCCCCTCACGCCAGGAGTGCCCGTCTGCCTGAATATCGAGGTCTGGGCATCCGGCACAACTTTTCATGCCGGCGAAAGCCTCGTGCTGACCATTCAAGGGCGAGATTGGATGAAGCGACCGTTGTCGGGTGGCGTGCCACCGCTTCAGATCCTCCACGAGGAGTCGCGGACCGTCGGCACGTGGAGTATCTGCACGGGGGGCGCCCATGAAAGCGTTCTTCGCCTGCCGGTCGTCGAATCGGATTGAACGCATACACACACAGCTTGGGAGTGCGCTCTGCCGTTGCGAGCCGGTCTCGTTGAGAAGCGCATCCACGCACTGGAACCCGATCATTCTTGAATGAGGAGTAGTCATGTCGCAGTCAACAGATCCCGCCGCCGCCGTCGGCGCGCTCGATCAAGGAGTCTTTCGGAACGTCGCGGGGCACTTCGCGTCGGGGGTGACCATCATCACGACCGAGTCCGATAGCCGCCTCTTCGGGACGACAGCTTCCGCGGTGGCATCGTTGTCGATGGATCCGCCGATGATGCTGGTGTGCTTGAACAAATCGAGTTCCACTCATGACGCCATTCGTGAGCGGGGACGATTCGCGGTCAACATCTTGGCGCTCGAACAGCGCGACTTCGCGACTCGGTTCGCTACGAAAGGCGCCGACAAGTTCCGCGATGTCCCATACGCTCAAAGCGAGCGAGGACTGCCGCTCATTGAGGGTGCGCTCGCAAGCATCGAATGTCGCGTGGCAGACACGGCTCCCGGCGGAACTCATACCGTCTTCATCGGAGAGGTTCTCGACGCGCGGTCTCGGCCTGGGGAGCCTCTCGCATACTTTCGAGGAAAATTCGGATCGCTTGAGCGGATACTCGAAGCCAGCAGCTACGAATCGGTTCGCGAGCTCGTCTTGCGGCGACGCACAGCCGTCGGCGAGGAAATTCATATCGACGATTTCGCCGGGGAACTCCAGACGGAATCTGCACTGGTGTACAACTCACTGGTACGGCTTCTCGCTGAGGGACTCGTGTTGCGTTCGGAGGAAGGCGTGTTCACGCCGACGCCGATTACTGAGGAGTTCGTCGATGACTTCTATGGAGCGCGCCAGACGATCGAGGTCGGTGTGCTCGACGCGTACCTGCACGACGCCCCAGATCACCGAGTGCTCGACATTGTCCGGCGTGGGCATGCCCTGGCCAAGAGCGAAACCGGCACTCCCGATGCACTCGACGCGTTCCTGCGTGACAATCTCGACTTCCATGCTGCGATTGTCAGCCTTGCCGGATCTCGGCAGCTCGAGCTCCAGTTTCGGCAATTGAGTCTCGCCACTGTCTGGCGCGAGACCTATCAGTCTCCTCTATGGCGCGACCAGTCCGGTCACCCGTTGATCCACAGACTGGCCCTGGCCATCGAGAGTCGCGATGCCGAAACCGCGAGTGAACTCGTGCGCACTCAGGTTTCGTTCGTCACGGACGCCGCGAAGGAACTCATCAGGCTGGGCGGCGGCGCGTTGTGAATCACCTCCCGGCCGGTGCAGATTCTCGCCATGTCCCGAGCCGTCGTGTGAGTGATGCGTATGACTGGCGAGGGCCTCGCGGATCCCGACGCCGCCATGTCGAGCGCCCTCAACGGCAGGATCTCGGTATCCACTGTCACGGCGACATTGACGAGGTCAAGATTCAGTGAAAGTGACAGGTCGATCTTCGTCTTCGTGGCCAGCGGCATCAGCCGTTCTCTCCCAGTGACCACAGTCAGACGCTCTTGATCCGACAGGCCGAGAAGTTAACTTCTGAATCTGCCCACGGTCTACATTTGCCCTGATTGCGCCTCGATGCCTGTGAATACGGCCGATTTGGCATCTTCTGGAAGCTCAAGCTAATTCACTAGTTGACGATATGACTATGGCTGGGTAGCCTGTTCTCAACGCGGGAACTCTGGTCGTGAAGGCCAGCGAAAGCACTTCGAGTCGAACAGAAAAGGCGCGAGTTCCCTAGCCATGACACAGAGCGAGACCCACCCGTCGCACCACAGAGGAGTAGAGATGGTCAACAGTCGGAAGTCCAGAAGCACCGTCTTATGGGGGGCGTCGGTTCTTGCAGCTGCGTCGCTGGCCCTCGCCGCATGTTCCGGAGACGGGGGTGCAAGCCAGGCGCCGGCTGACCTGACCGAAGTTCACGTCGATCTCACCACGTCCGTGACGTCTATCGATCCGGCCATGGGTCCCTACCTGTCTGACTCCGTGATCGTCGCGCTGACCAGTGGGCGACTCGTGCAATTCGTTCGGGGCAGTGCAACTAAAACGGAGCCCGTGCTCGCCGAGAGCGTGACCGCCTCAAGCGATGCCACGATCTACACAGTGGTCTTGAAGCCTGATCTGACGTTCTCCGACGGTTCGCCGTTGACGAGTGAAGACGTCGTGGCGTCCCTCACCAGGTTGCGGGACACCCCGGGGCCTAACCAGAGCTACGCAGAGATGATCGTCGAATTGGCGGCGCCCGACAGCAGGACGGTGACCATCGGACTGAGCATGCCGTTTGCGAATTTCGATCAGATGCTGGCCGTGCCGGCCATGGGTATCCTTCCCGCCGCCGCTGCGACGGACGAGGACTACTTCCAAGGTGAGCCCGTCTTCTCCGGTCCTTACGTTCCGGAAGGCAACGTCAAGGGGAGCTCGTTCTCGCTCGTCCGAAACGAGACGTTCGCAGGAACCCACCCCGCGGTCGAAAAGCTCGAGTTCAGTGTGGTGGCAGACACTCCCACCAGCGTCAAGCGCCTCCAGAGCGGAGATGTGGACTTCATTCCTGCGCTGCCGCACGAAGTGTCGGCACAGCTCTCGGGAGACGTGACGGCTCAGCAGGTCGACGGTCTCGCGAGCCTTTTCATCGTTCCGAACAATCGGCCGGGTGGACTGTTCGAAGACGTGCGCATCCGCCAGGCGATCGCGTGGGCTATCGATCGCGAGGCCCTGGCGACGTCCGCGTTCGGGCCGGACGTCATACTTCAAAGTGGGCCGTACCCTGCCGTGGCGGACTACCCGGTACCGGTGAAGGTCTATGCAAAGCAGGACATCGCCCAGGCGGAGAAGCTGCTCCAAGGCACCGCCTGCGAGAACGGTTGCTCGTTCACCGTCAGCTACTTCGCGAGCGCCTCAGACGAGGCGGGTCGAGTGGCCGCTGTGCTTCAGCAGCAGCTCGAGCCGCTGGGGCTGAACATGAACATCCAGCCCGTCGAGGACCAGCAGTTCATTCAGAACTCGGTGGACGGCGCGTTCGACCTCAACATCGTCACGTTCAGCAAGTTCAATGCTCCGAGTTCTGCGAAGGGCAACTTCGACCCGGCTGCCACGATGTGCATCTTCGCCGGTTGCGAGAACGAACAGATCGCGCCCGCGTTCAATGATCTGTTCGGAGCTCAGACGCCACAGGACCAGGAAGCGGCATCTGCCCAGGTGTTGCAGGTGTTCGAAGAGTGGACGCCGATCATTCCCGTCTCCGGCGTGACGGGCAGTTACGGCGTTCGATCCAACCTCGTCGACGTGATCGGTCTGCAGCCGAACTCGGAGTTGTGGATTGCCGGCCAGTAGGCCGCGCGCCCTCGCCCGTCGCCCGAGCCTCTCGATTCACGCGCAAGGAAAAGACATGGACGGGTTCGTAGTCGCCTCTATCTCATCTCAGGGTGAGAGATCATGAGTGCCACGACGGAGGCCATCGCGGCAGGCTCCTCCCCTGCCCGGGGACGACGCGGATGGTCACGGTTGGTGCGGAGAGTCGGGCAGAGCATCCTGCAGCTCGTCATTGTGGTGGCGCTGATCGTGGTCGGGACGGCGGTGCTCGTCCGGCTCGTACCCGGCGATCCGGCGCAGGCCATTCTGGGTATGCAGGCGACGCCCGAGACGCTCGAGGCGTTGCGTGATCAGCTCGGTCTGGACCAACCGCTCTTCTCTCAGGTCCTGAATCAGCTCGCGGGGCTCCTGATCGGCGACTTCGGAACGTCGATGACTTCGGACCAGCCGGTCTTCTTCATCGTCGGTGAAGCCCTCCCCGTCACGCTTTCCTTGGTTGTGACGGGGATCCTCTTCACACTCGTCATCGCTGTTCCGCTTGGTCTCCTCCCCGCCTTTGGGGTAGGCTCTCGAGGCGTTCGCGTCCTCCGGATGTCGATGGTCGTCCTCATCGCCATCCCGTCCTTCCTAATCGGTATCTACCTGCTCATCCTGTTCAGCGTTCAGCTTCACTGGGCGCCTGCGGGGGGTTGGTCGAGGGAATGGCCGAGCACGCTGCGATACGTCTGGCTTCCCAGCTTGGCCCTGGCGCTATTCATGACGCCGATCTTCGTCCGATCAATCGAGCGTGAGTCGACGAGATTGATGGGCGAGGAGTTCGTGGAGGCCGCGATCAGCCGTGGCGTCTCGCGGCTCTCGCTCGTCGTCCGCCACGTCCTGCCCAACGTGCTTCTCCCGATCATCACCCTTGTGGGATTCAGCATGGCGGTGCTCATCGGCGGCGCGGTGGTGATCGAGGCGCTCTACGGGATTCCGGGAATCGGCTCGGTGGTCGTGACGGCCGTCGGACAACGCGACTATCCCGTGATCGTCGGGGTGACCGTGTTCACAGGCATCTTCACGGTCGTGATCAGCCTCATCACCGACATGATCTACACGATCGCCGACCCAAGGGTGCGTGTTCAGTGACTACCATTCCGCGGACAACCGCTATTCCTCTCGCGGCGAAACGACGCCGTGCCGAACGTGGTCTCACCGAGATCATCGCCGGCGCGGTAGTGCTCCTGCTCTTCGTAATCATGAGCTTTCTCGCTCCCGTCCTCATCGGCTACGGCCCTAACGAGCTGGGCGGGCCGCCTCTGGCGCCACCGTCCCCCGAGCACCCATTCGGGACCGATGTGCTCGGGCGCGACGTTTTCGTCCGGACTTTCGTCGCCGTCCACGTCGACTACCTCGTGGCACTGGTAGGGGCGTTCGTGTCTCTGGCGATCGGGACACTCCTCGGCACTCTGGCCGGCATGGCGAGGCGGCGCACCTGGGGTACGGTCCTGATGAGGGTGACAGACGCACTCATCGCCGTCCCCTTTCCGCTGCTGATCCTTCTGATTCTGCTCACCGTCGGCAATCAGGTCAGTGTGCTGGGCACGCCGCCGGGAGTGTTTCAGATCCTCGTCGGGATCGTGGTCGTCGGCTGGTCGATCTATGCGCGTCTCGCGCGTGCCGAGGCCGCTGGCCTCCGATCACGCGACTACATCGTCGCCGCCGAGTTGATGGGATATGGGAAAGGTCGGATCACGTTCCGCCACATCATGCCTGCTGTGATTGCCGTGACCGGGACCTATGCGGTCGCCGACGCCGTGATCATCGTCGGATTCGTCGCCAGCCTCCCGTTCCTGGGAGCTGGTGTACCGCCGCCCACTCCGGAATGGGGATCGATGATGTACGAGGGGCGCTCCTCAATCGTCTTCGCCTGGTGGCAGGTCATCTTCCCTGCGCTCGCGTTGACCATCTCGGCGGTCGCAGCGTCGGTCATCGCCGACGGACTGCTCGATCGCACTTCGCGCAAACTGAGGAGACAGGAATGACTCTGGACACGGCGCCGGAAGCGCAGCTCAGCCTGCGAGTCCGAGACCTCGAGTTCTCAGTGGGAGACAGCGTCAGGCTTGGTCCGATCACGCTGGAAGCTGCTCCCGGAACGACCCTCGGCGTGGTCGGGGAGACAGGTTCTGGAAAGTCCCTGCTCTGCCGTGCCCTGGTGGGAATGTTGAGCCTCTCCGGCGGAACCATCGACGCGGGCTCGATCGAGTTCCAGGGCGAAGAGTTCGCGCGAGCCGATACCCGCCGCTGGGCTCAACTGCGGCGTCGACGCGTCGGGTATATGCCGCAAGCCTCCATGGCCGGCCTCAATCCCGTGCGCAGGGTGGGCAGTCAGCTCAACGACATCCTCGTCGGCACCCGGATAGTGAAGCGCGACAAATCACGCGTGCTGATGCAACAAGTGCAGATGCGCGACCCTGACCGGGTGCTTCGCAGTTATCCCCACGAGCTTTCCGGCGGGATGCGGCAGCGCGTGATGCTGGCCTTCGCGCTCGCGGGCGACCCCGACATCCTCGTTGCTGACGAACCGACGACAGCCCTGGACGCGACAGTCCAGAACGAGGTGCTCGGTTTGATCCAGCAGGTGCAGAAGGAACGAAACATGGCAATGGTCATCGTGTCGCATGACATGCGTGTGATCCGCCGAGTCTGCGATCAAGTTGCCGTGATGTACGGAGGTCGAATCGTCGAACTCGGCCCGACATCGACTGTCTTGTCCGCACCGTCCCACCCGTACACGAGAGCTCTACTCCAGGCAGATCCTACGCTCGCAGCGCGAAAGACGGTTCTGGGTGCGATACCGGGCGCCCCGCGACCACCTGTCGATTGGCGGGACGGTGGTTGTGTCTACCGCGAACGGTGCCCGTTCTCGACCGAAGTGTGCGCCCAGTCGGTGCCTGAACTCAGGAACGTGCGCGCGGGCGACGCGGCCGCGTGCCACCATGCAGAGAAGGTCGTGGCGGCATGAGCGACACCCCAGCGATCGAGCTACGTGACGTGCGTTATCGGTACACCGGAAACGGTCCAGAGGTCTTGAAAGGCATCAGCCTCGCGGTTCCGGCGGGTACGATCACAGGGCTCGTCGGGGAGAGCGGATCGGGGAAGTCCACCCTGGGCAGACTCGTCGTCGACGAGCGCCGACCGACGGACGGCGATATTCTCATCGAAGGCAGGCGCTGGGATCGCAGTTCGCGCAGGAACGGTATGCGCCGATCCGTGCAGATGGTGTTTCAGGATCCGTTCGCGGCGCTGAACCCGTACTTGTCACCGCTCGCCGCTGTGACCGAGGCGGTTGCTGTCGCAGATCGGCAGGGGCGCGCCAGGGCGCGCGACCGGGCGATCGAACTGCTCGCGCAGGTCGGTCTCAGCGGTGCCCTTGTAGAGAGGGCTCCCAGTTCCCTCAGCGGTGGTCAACGACAGCGCGTCGTGATCGCCCGCGCGTTGGCATGTCGACCTCGGGTGCTGGTAGCGGATGAAGCAACTTCCGCACTCGATGTATCCGTGCAGGCACAGATTCTGAATCTCTTGATGGGGCTGCAGCGGGAGCTGGGGTTGACGATCCTGTTTATCAGCCACGACATCTCGGTGATCAATCATTTGACGGACGATATGGCGGTCCTCAAGGGCGGTGTGATCGTCGAAAGCGGCGCGACCGACCAGATCATGAACGCGCCGCAACATGCCTACACGCGCACTCTGCTCTCAGCGTTCGGCCACACGCCGATCCCTCCCCGCGTTCTTCCCAGTTGAACCGTGTCCGACGGGCGCTGCACTCGCCACTCCGTTGCCGCTGCGGAACACCCACTGGCGACGATGGGGATGAGTGATCGTCCACTACTCAACCAATGACCAGGCAGTTAGAGAAAGGCATCCGGCATGATCAACGAGATTCCCGGTGCGACAGAATCTCCGTCGTACCTCCCCGAGCAGATCTCGCAGAACCTCGCGACCATTCGTGACGCAGGCTACGACGTCCGGGAATACACGATCTCGGCTCCGGCGCGCGTTTTCGCCGATGGCAACGGCGCTCTTCCCCATTCGGTGACCGCCACTTCCGAGTTCACGAGTCGTGTCGTCAGCGTCTTCCCTCTCAGTCCGGAGAAGTTTAGCGGGAACGTGCACTTCGAGCTCCTGAACCCTTCGGGCGGGATGGAGTCATCGATGTTCTGGCCTGATGCGGCGGGATACATCCTCCAGCGTGGTGATGCTTACGTGGGACTCACGTGCAAGAACGTGATCGTTGAGGCGCTGAAGGCAGGCTCCTCTACGAGGTACGCGCACTTGTCGATAGGGCACGACGGGCTGCTCTGGGACATGATCGCTGCTGTCGGACGCGCTCTCCGCGCATCCGAGGGCGGCGGTCTGCTCCCCGGGCTCAAGCCGGCGGAGCGGATCATTGCGAACGGATGGTCGCAGTCGGGTAGCTTCCTCCGTACTTACCTTTCGGAGCATCTCCACGAACTGCACAGTCTCGAGGCTGGTCACGACATCATCGACGGCTATGTGATCGGAGTCTCAAGCGGCGGGTTCGGGCCGATGGGGTATGTGAACATCAACCGGGATGGCGAACTGGACTTCGACGAAGACTTGAGGCCGATCGGCGAATTCGATCAGCTTGAGCTCGACGACCCGCGGCGCGTCGTCCGCGGGGCATCGGTTCCCGTCATGGAGTTCATGACTGAAGATGAGGTCATGCAGCACCAATGGCACAGTCGGGGCGACAGCGACACGCCAGGTGACCTCTACAGGTGCTATCAGATCCCCGGTCGCGGTCACATCAGTGGGGTTCGCAGAGTTCATTACGAGAAGCCCGTCGATGCGCGTCCGGTGCCAGAGGGTGATCTGGCTGATGAGCCGGAACATGTATCGACGATCTTCCTTCTCGCAGCGGCCCTCGACAACATCGTCCTCTGGACCAGGGGTGTGACACCGCCCCGCGCCGATCCGATCGTCGTGGATATTCCGGCGTCGTACGTCCGGGACATGGCGGGTGTGGACTACGGAGCGCTGCGCTCGGTGAAAGACCCCTCAGGGCACGCTCGAGGCGGGGTCCGTTATCTCGACGTCGACCTGCCTCGCACATTCATGGCTGCCGATGTCGATGGCCCCTTGACGATGAAGCACTGGGAGCATCGGGTCCTTTCCCCAGGTGAGATGCGAGGCCTCTACGGCTCAATCGAGGTCTACAGAGAACGCGTCGAAAGGCGGCTGGCGGAGCTCGTCGAGGCGCGTTGGTATCTGCCTGAGCACGTGCCGGCCGCGTTGCACCATGCCCTCGACGGCATCGACTTCTGAGTGTCCGAGCACGAGTCCTGAGAGGAACAAGAAATGGCTTCCAAGATCTTTGTAAACGGTTCGATCTACGTGACGGGGGTCGGTTCGCGGCCGGCTGCGGTCGGCGTCGTAGACGGTGTCATCGCTGCGATCGGGACCAGAGGCGAGGTGGGCGATCGAATCGGGCGGGCCGATGAGATCGACCTTGCCGGCGGCCTGCTCAGTCCGGGTTTCATCGACGCCCACCTGCATCCGATCATGGGAGGGGCGGAACGTGGTCAGTGCGATCTCAACCAAGCGGCGACCCGCGAAGAGGTTCTTCGAATCGTCGCTGAGTTCGCAGCGGTGTTGCCGGAGGACGCGTGGGTGACCGGTGGGGGATGGAGGCAGGACGTTTTTCCGAATGGGCTTCCTACGCGCCAGGAGCTCGACGCGGCGACAGGCGGTCGTCCGGCCATCCTGCGCAGCGGGGAGCGGCACAGTGCGTGGGCTAATACCGCGGCGTTCCGCGCAGCGGGCATCGGAGTGACCTCGCCTGATCCATCCGATGGGCGCATCGAGAGAGAAGCAGACGGATATCCATCCGGCACCCTGCACGAGGGAGCCATAATGCTCGTGCAGTCCGTCGCACCCGAACCCGATTTCGGTGCCATGTACCGCGGGTTGCTCGTCGCCCAGGATCACTGCTTCTCACACGGAATCACCGGGTGGCAGGACGCCATTCTGCGTGTGCACGACAACGGTATCGATGCGCTCGACGTATACCTTCAGGCACTGGAACGCGGCGACCTGCAGGCGAAAGTCCGGGGCGCCTTGTGGTGGGACAGGAACCGCGGACTGGACCAGGTCGGCGAATTGATCGAGCGCCGGAATCGTGCGCGCGATTGGGCGCCGCGTTTCCGCGCCGATTCAATCAAGATCATGCTGGACGGGACCTGCGCGAACTTCACCGCGCTCCTCACCCAGCCGTACCACGATGGTCACGGTCATGCCACCGAGAACCATGGGATGAGACTCGTGCCTTTCGAGCAACTCGGGTCCGCCGCCAAGGAACTGGACGCAGCCGGCTTCCAGATGCACTTCCACGCGCTGGGCGATCAAGCGGTTCGGGATGCGCTCGATGCGATCTCGTCGCTGCCGCGCCCTTCCTTGCAGCGACACCACCTTGCGCACCTGCAGATCGTGCAGCCGGACGACGCGGATCGTTTCTCGATGCTCGGTGCGATCGCGAACCTCCAACCGCTGTGGGCGCAGAGCGATGCGTACATGGATGACCTGACCATTCCGTTCCTCGATCCTCAGCTACGCGAGTTGCAGTACCCATTTGGGACGCTGGAGCGGGCTGGTGCCCGAATCGCAGCAGGGAGTGACTGGCCCGTCTCTGACATCAGTCCGGTCGCGGGGATGCACGTCGCCGTGAATCGCAACGCGACGGGAGCGCCGAACCCGGGCCCGTTCCTGCCGGAAGAGGCCATGCAGTTAAGGTCGATCTGGGATGCGTACACGGCGGGTTCTGCCTATGTGAACGGCCTCGAGGACCGAGCCGGCAGAATCTCCGTGGGCTATGACGCCGACTTCGCCATCTTCGACACTGACCCGTTCACCGCACCTCCCGAGCAGATCGGGGAGGCCCGCGTGGTATCGACCTGGGTCGACGGACGAGAAGTCTACTCACACGATGCTCGCTTCTGAGCGCCGCAGGCGAGCGCTCGATCGTGTCAGATCCGGAGCAGGCAGTTGCTTCGCGACTTCCACAACCGCAGATCCAATAGGAATGAGGAACCCGCATGCGTGATCCAGGCCTGGAACTTCTCTTCGAAGCGACTGGTGATCTCTCAGCTGCTGTGACCATCGGGAGCACCCCGAATGGACTGGAACGGGTGATTCCCATCCCCCCTGGCGGGCCTTTCGAGGGCCCGCACATCCGGGGCAAGATGGTCGGTGGATATGATTGGCAGCTGACGCGCCCGGATGGGGTCACCGTCATCGATGCGCTCTACCTTCTGGAAACGGATGACGGTGTGCACTTGCGGTGTCGCAACCGCGGTCTTCGTCATGGCGACCCCGCGGTGATGCAACGTCTTGCGGCAGGCGAGGAGGTCGACGCTGACGAGTACTACTTCCGATGCGTTCCCGAGTTCTCGGCCCCCGCAGGACGATACGGATGGATGAACGACAACATATTCGTGAGCACGGGCGCTCGTTTCTCTCAGTCGATCAAGGTCCGCTTCTACCGTTTGACGTAGTGGACGACATGAACGGTGATACCCGAATCAGCTCGGGTATCACCAAGGGGGTAAGGCAATGACACAGTCAAGAGCGAGTCTTCCTGAAGACCGGTTTCTGGACTTCGTGAAGCTGGCTGGTGATCGCACCGCAGCCGAACTCGGGCATCTCGGAAGCGGACCCACCGTGCTATTGACACTGCTCACGCGTCGCGTCACGCGACAGTTGGCGGACAGCGATAGCGTGGTGTTACCCGATGGCCTCACTTGGGCAGGCTTCCGAGTCTGTTTCGCGTTGTGGGTTGCCGGGCCACTTGAGCCCCACCGCCTTGCATCTCTCACGTCCATGAGCCGGGCGGCCGTGTCCGCTGCCCGTAAGCCCCTCGAATCCCGCCAGCTGGTGACGTCGGTCGGCTCGTCCACCGATCAGCGATCCATTCTCCTGTCGCTGACACCGCAAGGCGCCGACCTCGTCCTGGAGATCCACGAACGTGCGATGCGGAACGCTACCGAAGCCCTCAATGCGCTGACGCTGCCCGAGCAACACCTGCTCGTGGGGCTTCTCGGAAAGGTTGTAGGCGACGAGGAAGATGCTTCGACCGCCTCCGACGGGTGAAGCACCGGTTCCGCTCGCCGCGGCGGACTAGGTGGCTCGTGTCGCTAGGAGCTTGTCGAGGACGCCTACACCGCGCGCGTTCTTTCTCCGGACTTCACGCGAAGACCTCGTGGCGGTGCTGTGGACCGTAGGAACGGCGAGCCACAAACCGGTCGCACGGCGGGCCTGGCGCCGTGCAGTCGATCGCGGCCTCGCCGCCGCTTGATCGGCTGAGTCTCGTCGCGGGCCAGGTCAGGGTCGAGTCGATTCCCCTCATCCCTCGTGGGGCCACCCCGTGTACGCCTCGGCGAGGAACGTGCGGCCGGCTTCCGACTCGACCACGGATCGCAGTTCCCCGACCTGTCGGCGCTGATCGAACGGGGAGGCGTCGACCGCCGTGTGCAGCATGCTCGTCATCCACCAGGAGAAGTGCTGCGCCTTCCAGATGCGCTTCAAGGCGGTCTCGGCGAACGTGTCGATGAGGCGCGCGTCGTTCTCCAGAAGCAGCGCGCGAAGGGCGCAGTCGAGCAGGACCACATCGGCCACCGCAAGGTTCATGCCCTTGGCGCCGGTCGGGGGAACCGTGTGCGCGGCGTCGCCGACCAGCACGGATCGCCCGTGCCGCAGCTCGCGGGCGACGAAACTGCGGAAGCGGAGGACGTCACGCTGCACGATCTGTCCGGTGGCGAGAGAGGTGCCAGGCACTCGGGCCTGCAGCGTGTCCCAGATCTCCGCCTCGGAGAGCGCGTCGGGGTTGGCGGCCGGGTCGCACTGGAAGTACATCCGCTGCACGGTGGCGCTGCGCTGACTAATCAACGCGAAACCGTCGGGGGAGTTGCTGTAGATGAGCTCCTCCGAGCTGGGCGGCGCTTCGCAGAGGATGCCGAACCAGGCGAAGGGGTACTCGCGGAAGTAATTACCCGTCGAAGGACCGGCGACGGTCGGGCGCACGACGCTCCGCGAGCCGTCTGCGCCGACCACGAAGTCCGCGTCGATGCGCAGTTCGTCACCGTCGGCCGTCGTGGCGGTCACCCAGGGGTGCTCGGTCTCGACGTCGCCCACGCTGTTGACCTCGGTCTCGAACCGGAGGTCCTGGCCTGCGGCCAGACGCGCGGCGATGAGGTCCTTGAGTACCTCGTGCTGCGGATACAGCCAGACGCTGCGACCGACGAGAGACGGGAAATCGATACGGTGACCCTCGCCGTCGAACCGCAATTCGATGCCGTCGTGACGGTTGCCGGTGGTCAGCACCCGCTCGCTCGCTCCGGACTCGTGGAGCACGCGTACGGTCTCCTGCTCGAGGATGCCGGCACGGATGGTCGACTCGATATCCGAGCGGCTGCGACGGTCGAGCACGACCGATTCGACACCGGCGTCGGCCAGCAGATGCGAGAGCAGCAGGCCTGCGGGACCGGCGCCGACGATGACGACCCTGGTGCGGACGGTGCGGGGCATGGCGTCTCCTTCGACGAGTGGGTCGCAGCCAGTCTGCTTGCATCTCGCGGAGGGCGCGTCGGGGTTCCCGTTGAACGGGACTGTAGTCTGCTGAACCTCAGCGTCGTCCGCCGAGAGAGCGCTCGATGTCCTGTGCGGCGGCGAGCAGTTCGCGCACAGCCGGCTCGACCGCGTCGTCACGACGGAGCACCACGGAGAGTGCGGCAGTCACGTCTCCCGCCTCGTCGCGCACGGGCACCGCCACACCCGTCGACACCGCTTCGATGTACCCCGGCGCGCTCGCGTACCCCAGTGCGCGCACCTCCGCGAGCTTTCGCCGCAGGGCCGCCGGGTCCGTGATCGTCTCGACCGAGACGGCGGGAAGCGGTCCCGCGAGGATGCGCTCCTGCAGTGCCCGATCGGCGTAGGCGAGCAGCACGAGACCGGATGACGACGCGTGCAGCGGGAGGCGCCCGGCAACCCTGGTCACGTTCGCGCCGGAATCCGGTCCGCTCAGCCGCTCGAGGAAGAGCGCCTCATCCTGCTCGAGGATCGCGAGCTGCGTGTGCTCGCGCACCCGCGCCTGCACGCGCTCCATGAACGGCAGTGCCACCTGCCGCAGCCGCAGCGCGTGGGACGAGCGTGTCGCGAGCTCCCACAGGCGCATGCCGATGCGGATGCGCCTGTCATCGTCGCGCTCCAGCATCCCGCCATCCACCAGTTCGCCGACGATGCGGTGCGCGGTCGAGGCGGGGAGTCCGGCCCGGCGCCCGATCTCGGCCGCAGTCTGCACCGTCCGGGCGGGTGTGAACGTCTCGAGCACGCGGATCAACCGTTCGGTGACCGAGTCGCCGGTGGAGGAGTTCGCCATGTGGTGAGTCTGACACGGTGAAGCGCGATTCCCATTGATCGGGTATCGGCATGGCGGCTGTCACCCGAGGTCGTCGAGAAGCCGGAGGCCGCGCTCGGCCCAGCGGATCTCCGCCGTCGCGCGCTCCATCAGGCCCTCGTACGCGAACACCTTGAAGGCGACCGCGCGCTCCCGCTCGGCTTCGGGGATCGCGGCGAGGCGCCGTTCGACCATCGGATGGGCGCCCGACCGGATGCGGTCGATCTCGCTCTGCCACCTGTTCCGCAGCTCCGTGTGCTGGCGCACATGGGCGTCGAGGAATTCGCGGGCGGCTCGGGGTTCGGCCGATTCGAGGTACGCGGCGCGGAGGTGCGCGGGGTCGCGAACGCGCGAATACTCCAGCGGTTCGTCGAACCAGTCGGAGAACGCCCGCGCGCCCTCTTCGGTCACGTGGTACATGCGGCGGCGTCCGTGCACGCCTCGCGTCTGCTCCTCGGCCAGAAGCAACCCGTCGGCCTCCATGCGCCGGAGCTCGGGGTAGATCTGCGAGTCGGGCGCATGCCACACGTGACCGACGGATTCCGAGAACAGCTTCTGCAGCTCGTACCCCGACAGCGGGCCCACTCGCAACAGGGCGAGCAGCGCATATCTCAGTGACATCGAACCTCTCTCGTCGTCTCCAGGAACGTATCAGGAGGCGCCGATCCCTTGCGCGGGAGGACCGTTCGCTCGTAAGCTGCAAATACCTATCGAGATAGGTAAATTCCCGACACGAAGGAGTGGCGATGGCAGAGACGACGACGGCGAAGATCTTCGAATATCCGCGAAACGCCTGGTACGTCGCGGCCTGGGATCACGAAGTCACCAGGAAGCCGCTCGCGCGCACGATAGCGGGGCGGCCGCTGGCCCTCTTCCGGACGGAGGACGGCGCACCGGTGGCGCTCGCGGACGCGTGCTGGCACCGCCTCGCTCCGCTCTCGATGGGAAAGGTCATCGGCGACGAGCTGCAGTGCCCGTACCACGGCATCCGCTACGACCGCACCGGCCGGTGCACCGCCATGCCCGCCCAGGAGACGATCAACCCCAGCGCGATGGTCCCCTCCTTCCCGATCGTCGACCGGTACCGGTACGTGTGGGTCTGGGTCGGAGATGCGGCGCTCGCCAATCCATCCACGATCCCCGACATGCACCAGATGACATCGCCCGAGTGGACCGGCGACGGAGAACTCATCCACGCCGAGTGCAACTACCAGTTGGTCGTGGACAACCTCATGGATCTCACGCACGAGGAGTTCGTCCACACCTCGAGCATCGGCCAGGACGCGCTCAGCGAGTCGGAGTTCGTCACCAGCCACACCGACACCACGGTGACGGTCGAGCGATGGATGATCGACATCGAGGCGCCGCCGTTCTGGCTGAAGAACATGCGCGACAAGTTCCCCGGCTTCTCCGGCCGAGTCGACCGCTGGCAGATCATCCACTTCGAGGCGCCGTCGACGATCTGCCTGGACGTCGGAGTGGCGGCCACCGGCACCGGAGCACCCGAGGGGGACCGCAGCGCAGGCGTCAACGGCTACGTGATGAACACCATCACGCCGGAGACCGACCGGACCAGTCACTACTTCTGGTCGTTCCAGCGCAACTACCGGCTCGACAGTCAGCTCATCACAACCCAGTTGCGCAACGGCGTGCACGGCGTCTTCAGCGAGGATGAGGTGATGCTCCAGGCGCAGCAGGCCGCCATCGACGCGAACCCGGATTACGAGTTCTACAGCCTCAACATCGACGCGGGAGGCATGTGGGTGCGGCGCCTCCTCGAACGGATGCTGGAGGCCGAGGGCCGCATGGCCGTGCCCGCCGCGGTCGGAAGCTGACCGTGGCGAGCGCGCACTCCATCGTCTGGCAGCGGGCGACGGTGATCGGCAGTGCCGAACTGACGCCGGCCATCAGACGGATCGTGATGCGGCCGCAGCATCCGGTCCCCGCCCCTCCGGGCTCGCACCTGGACGTGCGCATGCGCATCGGGACCGAGACCGTCACGCGGTCGTACTCGATCGTGGACAGCGAATCCGCCGGAGCCGCGCTCGCCATCAGCGTCTTCGACTCGGAAGCCTCGCGCGGAGGGGCCGCGGTGATGCACGCCCTGCGGGAGGGCGACGTCATCGAGGTCACGCAGCCACTCCAGGACTTCCCGCTGCGGCTCGGCGCCCCGACATACACGCTTCTCGCCGGCGGCGTCGGGATCACGGCGATCACGGGGATGGCCTCGGCGCTCGCAGCGGCCGGCGCCGAATACCGGATCGTCTACTGCGGACGCGAGCGTCGGCAGATGGCCTATCTCGGCGACCTCGAGGCGGACCACGGCGACCGGCTGCAGGTGCATGTGCGGGAGGAGGGCACGTCGCTGGACGTCATCGCTCTGGTCGAGAGCATCGCGCCGGAGGACGAGCTGTACATGTGCGGGCCCATCCGCCTGATGGATGCCGTGCGGCGCGCGTGGATCGCACGCGGGCACGCTCCGTCGCGTCTGCGGTTCGAGACCTTCGGCAACAGCGGCTGGTTCGCACCGGAAGCCTTCACGGTGCGCGTGCCCGCACTCGGGCTGGAGACCGTGGTGCCCACGTCATCGACGCTGCTGGAAGCCCTCGAGTCGGCCGGGGCCGATGCGCTGTTCGATTGCCGCAAGGGCGAGTGCGGCCTGTGCGAGGCGAGGGTCATCGACCTCGAAGGGGTTATCGACCACCGCGACGTCTTCTACAGCGAACGACAGCGGGACGCGAGCTCGCGCATCTGCGTCTGCGTCTCACGGGTCTGCGCACCGGCGGGAGGCGCGCGGGAGATCACGCTCGAGCTCAGCTAACGCTACGCGCGTGACCGCGCATAGCGCAGCCGCAGCTCAGCCTTGCGGATCTTGCCGGATGCCGTGCGCGGCAGTGCCTCGACCACGATCACGTTCTTCGGGATCTTGTACTTGGCGATCCGGCCGGAGAGGTGGGACCGGACGTCCTCGAGAGTCACGGCAGCTCCGTCGCGCACCGTCAGGACGGCCCACGGCACCTCGCCCCATCGATCATCCGGAACGCCGATGACGGCGACCCCGGTGACCCCCTCGATGTCGTTGATGAGGTTCTCCGGCTCCGCCGGGTAGATGTTCTCGCCGCCCGAGATGATCATGTCCTTGAGGCGGTCCGAGATGAACAGGTAGCCGTCGGCATCCAGGTATCCCATGTCGCCGGACCGCAGCCAGCAGTCGTCCGAGAAGGCCGCCGCTGTGGCCTCCGGCAGGTTGTGGTAGCCGGCGAAGACGTTCGGGCCCATGATCTCGATCTCGCCCACGGTGCCGCGCGCGGCGACCGCGCCGTTCACATCGACGACGCGCACATCCGTGAAGAAGTGCCCGAGGCCGACGCTGCCCTGCTTGGCGCGGGACATCGCGGGGGCGAGCGAGGTCGCGCCGGGAGACGACTCCGTCATCCCATAGCCCTGCGAGAACGACAGCCCGCGCTCCTCGTAGGCGTTCATGATGCGCGTCGGCACGGGGGACCCGCCGCACGTGAGCTTCCTCAGGGACGAGAGATCGGTGCCCGGCCACAGCTCGTGATCCGCGAGCAGCTGATACGTGGTCGGCACGCCGCTGAGCATGGTCACGCCGTACCCCGGGATCAGGCGCAGTGCGCGCTCCGGGTCGAAGCCCTTCTCGAGCACGAGGGTCGCGCCCTTTAGCACACAGGGGAGAGCCCCCATGCCCAGGGACGCGGCGTGGAAGAGGGGAGAGATCATGAGCGCGACATCGGTCGAGACGATGTCGTAGTCGATCACGCAGTTGATCGCCATCCAGGTGAGATTGCCGTGCGTGAGCACCGCACCCTTCGCGCGACCGGTGGTGCCAGAGGTGTACATGATCACGGCGGGGTCCTCGAGCGACACCGCGACGTCGACATGTCCCGCGCGCGTCTCCGCCAGGATCGCCTCGAGCCCGTCGGCACCGGTCTCCAGCACGTGATCGATCTCGAGGTCGAGCGACGCGACGGTCGCGGTCGCTGCCGGATCGTGCACGATCACGCGCGCCCCCGAGTCCTCCAGCACGTGCGTGATCTCGGGCGGCGCGAGCCGGGTGTTCACCGGGACGAACACGGCTCCGAGCGTGGCGGCGCCGAACAGGGTCACGAGGAACTCCGGGCAGTTGTCACCGAGGAACGCGACGCGGTCGCCCTTCTGCACGCCGCGTTCGAAGAGCACGGCCGCCATGCGGTCGGCGTCGTCGGCCAGCGAGCGGTAGCTGATCGACGTGTCGTCGAAGATTAGGGCGGTCTTGTCCGGCGACTTCATCCGTCGCTTGACCATCCATCCACCCAGTCCGCGATTGTGCATGAGCGCTCTCCCTTGAGTGCGTCCGCAGCCGATGGGTCTACGCGTAGAAGCGGTAGATCCCTCGTGCCACGAGTGCCGGCTTCGGTGCGTCCTGGATCTCGATCGTCTGGTCGACGGCGAACTGGTATCCGCCGGGGACCTCGGTCACCTCGGCGATGACGGCGTTCATCCGCACGCGGGAGCCGACCTTGACGGGGGAGACGAACCGCACCTTGTCGAGTCCGTAGTTGACTTTGGTGGTCACGCCTTCGAGCTCGAACAGCTCGGACCAGAACTTCACCGCGAGGGACAGCGAGAGGAATCCATGCGCGATGGGTGCTCCGAAAGGCCCTTCGGCGGCGCGCTCCGGGTCGACATGGATCCACTGGTGGTCGTCCGTGGCATCGGCGAACAGGTTCACCCGATCCTGGGTGACCTCGATCCAGTCGGTGAATCCGAGGTCGGTGCCGGCGAGGCCGGGGGCGTCTGCATAGGCGGCGGTCGTGGTCATGAGTGTTCTCCTTGTCAGAGGGCGGGCAGGGTGCGGTCGGGCTCGATCATCAGCGGAGGCCCAGCAGGCGGACGGCGTTGTCCTTGAGGATGCCGGGCATGACCTCGGGCTTCAGATCGGTGAGCTCGGCATCGCGCAGCCACCGGTCCGGGGTCAGCAGCGGGAAGTCCGAGCCGAAGAGCACCCGTCGCTTCAGCAGGGAGTTCGCGTTGCGCACGAGCTGCGGCGGGAAGTACTTCGGGCTCCAGCCGGAGAGGTCGATCCAGGTGTTGTGCTTGTGCGTCGCCACCGAGATCGCCTCGTCCTGCCAGGGCACCGAAGGGTGCGCCATGATGATCTGCAGGTCGGGGAAGTCCGCGGCGACGCCGTCGAGCAGCATCGGGTTCGACAGCGCCAGGCGGAACCCGCGTCCGCCGCGCATGCCCGCCCCGATCCCGGTCTGCCCGGTGTGGAAGAGGGCGACGACGCCCGCCTCCTCCAGCGCCGCGTAGAGGGGGTAGTGCGCCTCGTCACTGGGGCCGAAGCCCTGCACGGTCGGATGGAACTTGAATCCGCGGACCCCGCTCTCGTCGATCAGTCGACGTGCGCCGTCCACGGCTGCCGCACCCTGCCGCGGATCGACCGACCCGAACGGAATCAGCACGTCGTTGTTGCGCGCCGCACCCTCGGCGATCTCGGCGCTGGAGATCGCGGGATGTCCGAGTTGCGTCGTCGCGTCGACCGTGAAGACCACGGCCGCCATCCTCCGCTCGCGGTAGTGATCCGCGATGCTGTCGAGGTCGGGACGCGGCGAATCGGCGCTGAAGTACTTCGCGGCCGCCTCCGCCAGGTCTCCGGGCAGCGAGGCATGCCCGTGGCCGTCGACCTCGATGTGCACGTGGACGTCGATCGCGGTCAGCGCCTCGACGTCGATGGCGGCTTCGTAGCGGGTCATCTGCTCAGGACGCCGCAGGGCGCTGCAGCTCTTCCGGCAGAGGAGGGAAGCTCTCGCCGACGGTCTGGAGCGCGGAGCCGAACTCGCTGGCGAACGATTCCTGGAGGGCGTCGTACGTCCAGCCGCCGGTCCGGTAGGCGGTGACGACCGCTTCGGGATGCGACCACACCTGCAGGCGGTCCCCGCCGACGCCGAGCGCCTGCCCGGTGACATCGGAGGCGGCATCGGATCCGAGGTAGGCGATGAGTCCTGCGACATCGTCCGCCGTGCCGAAGCCGAGGTCGTGCCGGAAGAAGTCGGGCATGGGCCGTCCCGCGGTGTCGGCTTCGACCGCCGCGGCGAAGTAGGGCACGGTCGCGGTCATGGCGGTCGCGGCGACGGGGATGACGGCGTTCGCGGTGATCCCCGCGCGCTTCAGCTCGAGGGCCCAGGTGCGCACCATGCCGACGATGCCCGCCTTGGCCGCGGCGTAGTTCGTCTGGCCGAAGTTGCCGCGCTGACCGGTCGGGGAGCCGATGCAGATGATGCGTCCGCCCTCGCCCGCTTCGCGCATGTGGACGGCTGCGGCGCGCACGGTCGTGAAGGTGCCGCGCAGGTGCACGTTGATCACCGTGTCGAAATCGTCGTCGCTCATCTTCCAGAGCACCGTGTCGCGCAGGACGCCGGCGTTCGTGACGAGGATGTCGAGGCGCCCGAAGGCCTCGACCGCGGTGCTGACCAGCATGTCGGCGGTCGCGGTGGGTCCGACGGGAGCGACGACGGAGACTGCTCGACCTCCGGCATCGACGATCGTCGCGACGGCGGCGGCCGCGGTGTCGGCGTCGACGTCGTTCACGACGACGGATGCTCCCTGGCGAGCGAGCTCCTGCGCGTATGCGAGGCCGAGACCGCGCCCGGATCCCGTGACCACGGCGACTTTGCCTTCGAGTGACATGGTGACTCCTTCGTTCCGCACCGTCTGACGTTCAGCATGATCAGATCACACAATGATTGAGAATGTCAATGATTGCTTCTGGCACGATTTGCTACCATCGGCTCATGACAGACGCGGTGGGTTTGCACGGGCGGTTGGCCGCATCCGCCCTCGGCGACGATCTCAGCTTTCTGCTCGCCCGCGCCAATGCGCTCTCGCTGGCCGCGGGCAATGCCGCTCTCGCCCCGCACGGACTCCGCGTCCGGTCGTATTCGGTCCTCGCGCTGGCATCCGCCGAGGGAGCGCAGCCGACGCAGCGCGAGCTCGCCGAGTTCCTGCGGCTCGACCCCAGCCAGGTGGTTCCGCTGGTCGACGACCTCGAGCGGAGGGGGCTGGTAGAGAGGCGCCCTGACCCCGCGGATCGCCGGGCGAACGTGGTGATGGTGACCGACGCGGGCCGTACCGTGTTCGCGGCGGCTCAGGCGGCGGCGCGGGACTCCGAGCGGTCGGCCCACTCCTCACTCGATGATAGCGAGCACGCGCAATTAACGCGGTTGCTCCGGCGGGTGGCCTTCCCGGGTGGATGACCGGAGCATCCGTCTGCAGTGTTTAGCTGAACTTTTCAATCATCAAGTTTTATGATGATCGCGACGGCGATCACCCAGTTCCACGGAGCGGTAGCCTCGTCCCATGCCCCCCACCGCTCCCACCTCCGCGACACCCTGGGCGCCGTTGGACGCGGAGGCGGTCGCACGGCTCCTCGCGCCGGCATCCGTCCGCTGGTGGCTCTCGGGCGGTGTGGCTCTCGACCGCTGGCTCGGTCGGGCGATCCGTCCGCGTGCGAACATCGACGTGAGTGTGACCGCCGCTGACCTCGCAGCGCTCGTGGAGGCGCTACCCGCGGGGCTGACCGCCTGGATGCCGCCGGACGGAGACGGCATCGCCACTCCGTTCGTCGATGCACCCTCGGATGCCGACCTGCAGCCGGTCCTCATCCACGACGACGCACGGAGCGTCTGGGTGCTCCAGGTGAATGTCGAGGACGATGCGCCGCGCGTCTGGGTCTACAAGCGCGACCCGCGTCTTCAGCTTCCCTGGGATCGGGCAGTGCTCGACATCGACGGCATCCCGACCGGTGCCCCCGAGGTGCAGCTGGTCTGGAAGGCGTTGCGGCCGCGGACGGAGGACGACGTCGACAAGGATGCGGTGGTCGCCGAGCTCTCCGATGAGGCCCGTGCGTGGTACGAGCGCGCGATCTTGTCGATCCATCCGCATTCGAGCTGGTCGATCCATGTCCGGAGTCCCTTCGCCCCGGGTAAGGCCAGCTGGAATCGCAAGAAGAGCTAGTCCGCGCGAGCCGTCCGGTACTCGCCCGCGGTGACGGCATCGAGCACGACGGAGCGGAACCACTTCTGGGCAGCCGACAGGTTCGCTTCGCGGCGGGTGTACACCGACACCGGCGTGCTCTGCCCCGGCCATGGCAGATCGGCGATCCGGAGACCCGGGAACCACCCGCTGAAGACCTCGGCGACGTGGCGGGGGAGCAGCACGACCAGGTCGGTCGCCTCCAGCACGGCCGGAACGGTCGCATACTCCTCGACCGTCAGGGCGACCTGCGGCATCAGGCCATGCTCGGTCAGGGCCTGCAGAGGGAACACATGCCCGCCGCGCGCCGAGACGCGCACGAAGCGGCGGTCGTCGAACATCTCCGGCCCCGTTGGGGGAAGCGGATGCTGTCCCGAGGAGAGTGCCACGTACTCGACTGCGCGCACGTGCGTTCGCCACAGTCGAGGGCTGCCGATCATCGACACGGTCATCGCGAGGTCGATCGTCCCCCTGATCAATCCGTCTTCGACCTGATCGGAGTCCAGCCGAGCCACCTGCAGATGCGGACTCGCACCTGCGCGGGCGAGCGCGGCCATGATCGGCGGAAGAAACGTCTGCTCGCCGATCGAGGTGAGACCGAGCGAGAGCTCGCCGCTGTACCCCGCCGGATCGAAGGCGTCGGGCTCGCTCACCGTCTGATCGATCTGCGCGAGGGCTTCATGCAGTGGGCCGAAGAGCTGCGTGGCCTTCGCGGTCGGCACCATGTCGTTGCCCTCGCGCCGGAACAGCGTGTCAACGAAGGTCTCGCGCAGGCGTCGCAAGGTGTAGCTGACTGTCGGCTGCGTGACATGCAGCCGTTCCGCCGCCGCGGTCACGCTCCGGAGTTCGTACAGCACGACGAAGGTGCGCAACTGGTTCAGATCAGCGAGAGTCATGCATCGATCCCCTCTATGGGTTACGTCGTATACATCTATTGGACTATATACAGCCCCCGACTTAGAGTCGTGCTCGACAGCATCCGAGTGACAAGGACGACACGCGTTGATCATCGACATCCATGGCCACTACACCACGGCGCCCGCGCAACTGGGTGCCTGGCGTGATCTCCAGATCGCCTTCGCGGAGGGGAACGGCGACGCGCCGGATCCGGCGTCTCTCCGCATCAGCGACGACGACATCCGCGAGACGATCGAGGCGAATCAGCTCCGGTTGATGAAAGAGCGCGGCAGCGACATCACCGTCTTCAGCCCCCGCGCCTCTTTCATGGCCCACCACATCGGCGACTATGCCGTCAGCGAGACCTGGGCCCGCATCTGCAACGACCTCGTCGCGCGGGTCGGCGAGCTGTTCCCCGACCGCTTTCTCACCGGCGCCATGCTGCCGCAGACGCCTGGTGCCGACCCGTCGACGACGGTGGCCGAACTCACCCGAGCGGTGGAAGAGCTCGGCGCCGTGACAGTAAACCTCAACCCTGACCCGTCGGGCGGCCGCTGGTCCGCCCCCGCGCTGACCGATCGCTCCTGGTACCCGATCTACGAGAAGCTCGTCGAGTACGAGATCCCGGCGATGGTGCACGTGAGCACGACCTGCCGCCCCGACGTATTCCACACCACGGGCGACCACTATCTGGGTGCAGACACTACGGCGTTCATGCAGCTGCTGAAGGGCGACCTGTTCGCCGACTTCCCCGACCTGAAACTCGTCATCCCGCACGGAGGCGGCGCTGTGCCGTACCACTGGGGTCGGTTCCGCGGTCTCGCGATGGCGCTCGGCAAGCCTGAGCTCGAGGAGCACTTGCTGCGCAACGTCTTCTTCGACACGTGCGTCTATCATCAGCCGGGCATCGACCTGCTGACCGACGTCATCCCGACCGACAACATCCTGTTCGCCAGCGAGATGATCGGCGCAGTCCGCGACATCGACCCGCGCACGGGTCACCATTTCGACGACACGAAACGCTATGTCGACGCCACTCGGCATCTGTCGGATGCCGCGCGCGCCCAGGTGTTCGAGGGCAACGCCCGTCGCGTCTACCCGCGGCTCGACCGCGCCCTGACCGCCCGCGGGCTCTGAGAAGGATCACACCATGCGACTGAACGATCTTGGCATCGTCCGCACGAACATCCAGCGTCCCGACCCGGACGACGTGGCCCGCCTGTCGCAGTTCGGGGTCGCCACGATCCACGAGGCTATGGGGCGCGTCGGCCTCATGCGTCCCTACATCCGTCCCGCTTACACCGGGGCGCGACTGTGCGGCCCGGCGGTGACGGTGCTGCTGCAGCCCGGCGACAACTGGATGTTCCACGTCGCGGCCGAGCAGGTCCAGGCCGGCGATGTGATCGTCGCCGGCTGCACGACCGAGAGCGAGGACGGCTTCTTCGGAGAACTGCTCGCCACCTCTCTCACCGCGCGCGGCTGCAAGGGACTCGTGATCGACGGCGGTGTCCGTGACGTGGCCGACCTCGAGAGGATGGGCTTCCCGGTCTTCTCCCGCGCCATCAGCTCCAAGGGGACCGTGAAGGCCACGCTCGGCTCGGTGAACGTACCGGTCGTCGCCGCGAACGCGCTCGTCAACCCGGGAGATGTCGTCGTCGCCGACGTCGACGGAGTCGTCGTCGTGCCGCGCGAACTCGTCGGCGCCGTGGCGGATGCCAGCCGCACGCGCGAGGACGCCGAGGAGTCGAAGCGGCAGAAGTTCCGCGAG
Organism: Microbacterium sp. Root280D1; assembly: GCF_001428975.1. Taxonomy (NCBI): domain Bacteria; kingdom Bacillati; phylum Actinomycetota; class Actinomycetes; order Micrococcales; family Microbacteriaceae; genus Microbacterium; species Microbacterium sp. Root280D1. Next base: position 161,889 of record NZ_LMJK01000003.1, read on the forward strand.
GGCGTGCTGGGCCTCGATCTCTACGGCATGCGCGAGCCGCTCGCCGCGGCCGGCCTGGAATACGTGGAGGACTGACGATGGCGCACGGCGACACCACCGGTGGATTCACCAAGACCGACGGCTGGCTGGACTGGTACGACGGCCCGACCACGCCGACCTTCCGGCTGCCGACGGGCGCGGTCGACGCGCACTGCCACGTCTTCGGACCCGGTGCCGAGTTCCCCTACGCGCCTGAGCGCAAGTACACGCCCTGCGATGCATCGGCGGATCAGCTTTTCGCCCTGCGCGACCACCTCGGCTTCGACCGCAACGTGATCGTGCAGGCGACGTGCCATGGTGCCGACAACAGCGCGCTCGTCGACGCGCTCCGCCGCAGCGAAGGTCGCGCAAGGGGCGTCGCGACCGTCCGCAGAGATGTCACCGACGAGGAACTCTCCGAGCTGCACGCCGCGGGCGTGCGCGGTGTGCGCTTCAACTTCGTGAAGCGGCTGGTCGACCGGGTGCCCACCGATTCGCTCGACGACATCGTCGCCAGGATCGCGCCGCTCGGATGGCACGTCGTGATCTATTTCGAGGCCGACGACCTTCCGGAGCTCTACGACTTCTTCTCCCGCATCCCGACCGGCGTCGTCGTCGACCACATGGGCCGACCCGACGTGGCGAAGGATCCGGAGGGCCCGGAGTTCGGTCTCTTCCTGCGATTCCTGCGGGAGAACCCGAACGTGTGGACCAAGGTCTCCTGCCCCGAGCGGCTCAGCGCGACCGGCCCGCGCGCGCTCGACGGCGAGCAGCACGCCTACACCGACGTCGTGCCGTTCGCCCGCCGTGTGGTCGAGGAGTTCCCCGACCGCGTGCTGTGGGGCACGGACTGGCCCCATCCCAACCTCAAGGACCACATGCCCGACGACGGGCTGCTGGTCGACTACATCCCGCAGATCGCGACGACGCCGGCCCTGCAGCAGAAGCTGCTCGTCGACAATCCGCGCCGCCTCTACTGGGCGGACTCAGACACCACCGAAGGAGAATGACGATGTCACTCGACAAGCCGTACAGAGACATTCCCGGCACCACCATCTACGACGCCGACCAGGCTCGCAAGGGGTACCACCTCAACCAGTTCGCGATGTCGCTGATGACACCCGAGAATCGTGAGCGCTTCCTCGCCGACGAGGCGGCCTACCTCGACGAATGGCCGCTGAATCCGGTGCAGCGGCAGGCCGTGCTCGACATGGACCTCAACGCCATGATCGGCGAGGGCGGCAACATTTACTTCCTGGCCAAGATCGGGGCGACGCACGGTCTGAGCTTCCAGCAGATGGCCGGCTCCATGACCGGCATGTCCGAGGCGGCCTATCGCGACATGATGATCGGCGGCGGTCGCAACCCCCAGGGGGCACGACTCAAGGATCTCGACGGCTGGACGCCGCCGAGCACCGAGAAGGCGACGACGATGCGTCCGGATGCTCCGGCGAAGTTCACGTCGGCCGTGTTCACCTCGCACGTTCCGGCGATCGGCGCGGCGATGGATCTCGGCAAGACCGAGGAGCCGTACTGGAAGAAGGTGTTCGACGGGTACGAGTGGACCCGCCGTTGGGCGAAGGAGAACACTCCGGACGTCGTCATCCTCGTGTACAACGACCACGCGACGGCGTTCGATGCCTCGATCATCCCGACGTTCGTGCTCGGCACCGGAGCCCACTACCCGGTCGCCGATGAGGGATACGGTCCGCGCCCGGTGCCGGACGTGAAGGGCTATCCCGAGTTCGCGGCCCACCTCGCGCAGTCGATCATCCAGGACGACTTCGACCTCACCCTGGTCAACGAGATGGTCGTCGACCACGGTCTCACGGTGCCGCTGTCGCTCGTCTACGGCGAGTTCGGCACGGACGAGAAGTGGCCCGTCAAGGTCATCCCGCTCGCCGTCAACGTCGTGCAGTACCCGGTGCCGTCCGGTCGCCGCTGCTACGAGCTCGGCAAGGCGCTGCGCCGCGCGATCGACAAGTGGGACGGTCCTGAGCTGAACGTGCAGATCTGGGGCACCGGCGGCATGAGCCATCAGCTGCAGGGTCCGCGCGCCGGGCTCATCAACAAGGAATGGGACAACGCCTTCCTCGATCACCTGATCGCCGACCCGCTGGGCCTCACTGGATGGCAGCACATGGAGTACGTCGATGAGGCGGGCTCTGAGGGCATCGAGCTCGTCGACTGGCTGATCGCCCGTGGTGCCATGGACGACCAGTTCGGCGGGGGAGCCCCCGAGGTCGACCACCGGTTCTACCATGTGCCGGCATCCAACACCGCGGTCGGCCACCTGGTGGTCAGCAACGAGGTCGCGCCGCACCTCGCGGCATCCGCACCGGCGAACGCATCGGCGGATCAGGAACTCGAAGAGGCGACGGCATGAGCGATCGCACCCGTGTCGCCGTCGTCGGCGCCGCCGGCGCCTTCGGGATGAAGCACCTCGACGGTCTGGCGCACATCGAGGACGCGGAGGTGACCGTGGTCAGTGCCACCTCGCAGGAGAAGGCCGATGCCGTGGCCGCTCAGTACGGCGTGGCGAACGCCCTCGTCGGGTTCGAGGCGGTGCTCGAACGGGACGACGTCGACGCGGTGATCCTCGCTACCCCCACCGGACTGCACGCGGGGCAGACCCAGGCGGTCCTCGCCGCGGGGAAGCATGTGCAGGTCGAGATCCCGCTCGCCGACTCGGTGGCGGATGCCGAGGCGACACTGGCGGCCGCCGAGGCATCCGACCGCATCGCGATGGTCGGACACACCCGGCGATTCAATCCCTCGCATCAGCTGGTGCACGAGCGGATCACGGCCGGGGAGTTCGCCGTGCAGCAGATGGATGTCCAGACCTACTTCTTCCGCCGGTCGAACACGAACGCCAAGGGCGAGGCGAGGTCGTGGACCGACCACCTGCTGTGGCATCACGCCGCCCACACCGTCGATCTGTTCGCCTACCAGGCGGGCAGGATCGTGCAGGCGAATGCGATCCAGGGGCCGATCCACCCTGAGCTCGGCATCGCGATGGACATGTCGATCCAGCTGAAGAGCGAGAGCGGCGCCATCTGCACGCTGTCGCTCTCGTTCAACAACGAGGGCCCGTTCGGCACCTTCTTCCGCTACATCGGCGACACCGGCACGTACGTCGCGCGGTACGACGACCTCTTCGACGGCAAGGAGGAGCAGATCGACGTGTCGCAGGTCGCCGTGAGCATGAACGGCATCGAGTTGCAGGACCGCGAGTTCATCAGCGCGATCCGCGACGGTCGCGAGCCGAACTCGTCGATCCGGCAGGTCATCGACTGCTATCGCGTGCTCGGCCGGCTGGAGGAGCAGCTCTCGTGACGCTGCCGCGCATCGGACTCGGCTGCATGTCGCTGAGCCACGCGTACGGTGTGCCGCCCTCTGAGGAGGACGGCCTGCGTCTGCTGCGGACCGCGCTCGACGAGGGCGTGCGGATGCTGGACACCGCCACGCTCTACGGCGGCGGTCGCAACGAGGAGCTCGTCGGTCGCGCGATCACCGGGCGCCGCGACGAGGTCGTCCTCGCCAGCAAAGGCGGGATGTCCCTCGTCGACGGTGTCAAGAGGATCGATGGGCGCCCGGCGACTCTGCGATCACAGGTCGACGCCTCGCTGAAGCGTCTCGGCACCGATCACATCGACCTCTACTACTTGCACCGGTGGGACAAGACGGTGCCCATCGGCGACAGTGTCGGCGCGCTGGCCGAGATGGCGGATGCCGGGAAGGTCGGGGCCATCGGCCTGTCCGAGGTCTCGGTGGCACGGCTCCGCGAGGCGCAGGACGTCACGCCCATCGCGGCCGTTCAGAATGAGTATTCGCTGTGGAGCCGCAACCCCGAGCTGGGGATGCTGCAGGCGACGGCGGTGCTGGGCATCGCGCTCGTGGCGTTCTCGCCGCTGGCGCGCGGTTTCCTCGGCGACTCGATACAGGATCCCGACCGGCTCGCTCCCCGTGACATCCGTCGCACGCTGCCGAGGTTCCAGGGCGAGCACTGGACTGCCAACGCCGCGCTGCTCCCGTCGTGGCGCGCCCTCGCGGCAGAGGCCGGTTGCACGCCGGCTCAGCTCGCGCTGGCGTGGGTGCTCGCGCGCGGTTCGCACGTCGTGCCCATTCCCGGGACGACGAGCACCGCGCACCTGCGGGACGATCTCGCGGCGGCGGAACTCGCCGTCGACGCCGGGCTGCTGCGGCGGGCGGGCGAGCTGATCGACACGGCATCCGTCTCCGGCCCCCGATACAGCGCGGCGCAGGCGACCGAGGTCGACGCGGAGTCGTTCGAGAGTGTCGCATGAAGGCCCTCTCGTCGATGGCCACCAGAGCATTGCTCGCCGACCTCGCCACGGCCGCGGCCGAGGCCGGCCTGCCGTGCGCCGAGATCGAGTCGGTGGGTGGGGTCGACGCGGCACGCCGGGTGGCGGCGGGCGAGCAGCTGGACCTCGTCTTCCTGGCATCCGGAGCGCTGCAGGAACTCGCCGACCACGGACACGTCGCCGCGTCTTCGGTGACGCCGCTCGTGCTGTCGCGCACCGCGATCGCAGTCCGTTCCGAGGGAAGCCGCGAGGCCAGCGCACCCGCCGTCCACGCCTTCGATGATGCGGCGGGCGTGCGTGCCGCCCTGCGGAATGCCGGGCGCATCGGCTACTCCACCGGGCCAAGCGGCACGGCGATACTGCGGCAGATCGACGACTGGGGCATGGCCGGGGAACTGCGTGGTCGACTCGTGCAGGCCCGGCCCGGGATGCCGGTCGCCCGTCTCGTGGCCGACGGCGAGGTCGACGTCGGCTTCCAGCAGCTCAGCGAGATGGTCGGACAGGAGGGCATCCGGATACTGGGGGCGCTCCCGCCGGACTGTGCCATCGACACGGTCTTCGCCGGGGCCGTCGCGACTACGTCGACCGACCCCGCGGCATCGCGCGCGGCGCTCTCGTTCTTCGCCTCCGACGCCGTCGTGTCGATCAAAGACGCGCACAGTTTCGTCCACCCGCCGCGACCGTCCCTCAAGTCTAGGTAAACGCGCTTCGGGCTGCGACAAGTTAACTCGGTGTGTGATCCTGGTCCGCGACTGCGGCCAGAGCGGAAGAGAACCGCGAGTGGCACGCAGAAGGCACGAGCAGGCAGCAGGATGCCAGAAACCGTATATTCCGCACTTCCCAGCGGGTTGACCGCGGCTACGGCGAACAGGACGGCCGCCAGTGCGGCCCGGCATCATCGCCGGGTTGATTGCGAGGGGACGCGATGCTCAGTCCGCGGCGGGCAGAGTGGGCTGCTGCTGGGTGATGCAGTGGATGCCGCCGCCACGGTCGAAGAGCGGACGGGCATCGACCGTGGTGACCGCGCGGCCTGGGTAGGACTCGCTCAGGATGGCGCGGGCGCGGGCGTCGGACACGTCGTCGCCGAAGCCGCACGCGATCACGCCGCCGTTGACGACGAGGTGGTTCACGTAACTCCAGTCGACGAATCCGTGGTCATCGCGCAGCGTCGACGGTGCCGGCAGTGCCGTTATCTCGACCGTGCGTCCGAGTGCCGAGAACTGCGACTCCAACTCGCCGCGCAGAACCTTCATCACCTGCGCGTCCGGATGCGCGGCGTCGAGCTGGTCGTGCAGCAGCACCCGATCCGGAGCGGTGAACGTGGCCACGATGTCGACATGCCCGTTCGTGCCGAGGTCGTCATAGTCGCGCGTCAGCCCCTGCGAGAGCCAGATCGCCTGGTCGGCGCCGATCGTGCGCGCCATCTCTGCCTCGACGCGCGCGCGGTCGGCGAGCGGATTGCGGCGGGGGTCGAGCTGGACCGTCTCCGTCAGAAGCACGATCCCGGCGCCATCGACGTGCAGTCCGCCACCCTCGGCGACCAGGAGGGACGAGATGACCTCCGCGCCGATCGCCTCGCTGACGGTGCGGGCGATCTGCGCGGACTTCTGCCACTCGGCCCACGCCGGGGCTCCCCAGCCGTTGAAGATCCAGTCGACCGCCCCGAGCACGTCGGGCCGGTCGTCGTCGACGACGAAGGTGGGGCCCATGTCGCGCATCCAGAACTCGTCGACCGGTGCCTCGAGGATCTCGATCGAGGAATCGAGCATGCGCCGTGCACGGGCGATCTCGGTGGGATCGACCACCATCGTCACGGGCTCGAACTCGATGATGGCGTGGGCGACGGCCGTCCAGGCCGCGTAGCCCTCTTCGCGCGCCGCGGCGGTGTCGCCGAGCGTGAAGCCCTGGCGAGGGAAGGCCATCCAGGTGCGGGTGTGTTCTGCGGTCTCTGCCGGCATGCGCCACATGGTCGTTCCTATCTCGGGGGATGTCTGTCGGGAGTGCGAAGCGAGGGGAGGTCACCAGCCGGTCGCGAGGACGTGCGCGACGGCATCGGCGAAGTAGTCGACCGACTCGCGGGTGACGCACAGCGGCGGCTTGATCTTGAAGACATTGAGATGATCGCCGGTCGGCTGCATGATCACCCCTCGTTCCCGCAGTCGGTCGCAGATCGCGGCCGTGTCGCGGGTCGCCGGCTCGAGGGTCTCGCGGTCGAGGACGAATTCGAGTCCCAGGTAGAGTCCCGATCCGTGGACGGCGCCGATGATCGGGTGCTCGGAGGCGAGCGCCTCGAGGCGCGAGCGCAGGTGAGCGCCGACCTGTCGTGCGTTCTCCTGCAGGTTCTCGTCGCGGATGATGTCGAGCACTGTCAGGCCTACCACGGACGACAACGGAGAGCCGCCGGTGGAGGAGAAGAAGTAGCCCTGTGTGCGATAGCGGTCGGCGATCTCTCGACGGGTGATGACTGCGCCGAGGGGCTGACCGGCGCCGATGGACTTCGCGACAGCGACGATGTCGGGAACGGCGTCCTGCTGCTGGAAGCCCCAGAACCACTCTCCGAGTCGCCCGAAACCCACCTGCACCTCGTCGGCGATGGCAATCCCGCCCTGACGGCGGACCGCGGCGTACACGTCGCGCAGATAGCCGTCGGGCAGAGCTACGCCTCCGGCGTTGCCGAAGTACGACTCGCAGATGAAACCGGCGGCGGGCATCCCGGAATCTGCGAGCCCTTCGATGACCTGCACCGCCTCGGGGGCGTAGTTCACCGCGTCGGCGCCGCGGTGTGTGCCGCGATACGGGTTGGCAGCCGCGACGGTGTGCACCCATTCCGGGCGCGAGCCGACGGCTGCGGGGTTGTCGGCCACCGAGGTGGAGACCGCATCGCTGGCGAAGGTCCACCCGTGGTACGCCTCGCGCATGGCGACCATATCCTGTCGGCCGGTCGAGGCCTGGGCGAGGCGGATGGCGAGGTCGACCGCTTCGGAGCCCGAGTTCACGAAGAACACGGTGTCGAGCTCATCCGGCAGGGTCGCGGCGATCCGTTCGGCGTACTCGGTGATCGCCCGGTAGTGGAATCGGGAGTTGGTGTTGAGCAGACGCAGCTGCCGGTGCGCGGCCTCGGCGATGCGGGGGTGGGCGTGGCCCACCGACGCGATGTTGTTGACCATGTCGAGGTACACGCGGCCGTCGATGTCGATGAGGTACTCGCGCCATCCCCGCTCGATCTGGGGCGGGTGCGTGTAGTAGTGCTCCTGGACCTCGGCGAGCACGGCCTCGCGGCGGCCGAGCATGTCCTCGCCGTCCGCGTCGGCTGCGGCCGGGGGAGTGAGGCCGAACGCCGCGGCAGGGTCGCCGAGTACGGTTCTCCACCCCGCCGCCATCTCGGCAGTGACGCGCTCCGGTGCCGCCACGACATCGGCCCCCTGCCGCTGCACGAAGAGGCGCGTGCGAGCGGGAAGGACCCGGTCGTCGCCGGAGGAGGGAAGTCCGGAGATCGTGAGGGTCTCGCCGCCGTCGGACACGGCGATCGTGCCCGGTCGGATCGTCGTCGTGTCGTCGATCCGGGAGATCGGCGTCGGCTGCGCGAGCCAGACGGTGACGCCGGTGGGGATCGTCGCCGGCGCTTCCGGGGTGCGCGCGGGCGCCTCGGTGAGCACGGGCCGCCACGCCGGAAGGAACACCGCGTCGGCCCCGTCGTCCAGTGATGCGAGCGCCGCGTCGTCGAGAGCGCCCTGCGCCGACCAGCGTCCCTCGTCGTTCAGGGGCGAGGTCGTCCCGGCGTCGAGCGCGGTCACCCGATCGAACGTGGCGAGCGGGGCGCCGGTCCAGACCTCGTCGGGCGCATCCCGGCGGCCCAGCGAATCCCGGATCACGGCGTTCATCACTCGTGACGGCACCGATGCCGCGACCTCGAGAATGAGCATCTCGCGCTCCAGCGCATCGCCCGCATAGGAGTTCGCGTCGTCGAGGCGCACCTGCTGACGACCGCTGAGGGCGAGCACGGCGCCTCGCAGCACGACAAGAGGCCACAGCGCGGTGAGCTCGTTCGCGTCGAGCGGGCGGAGCTCATGGAACGCCCGGATCGCGGGGAGGGTCGTGGCGAGGGTCGCACCGTCGTGGTGCAGCAGCGACGACACGGTCGTCGCGATCTCGCCTACGCGCCAAGAGCTGACCACGTCGCCGAAGTCGATCACGGCATCCGGCAGCGGATCCTCCATCCGGTGCAGCACATTGTCGTCGGTGATGTCGAAGTGCCCGGCCTGCGTCGGTAGCGACTGTTCCACCGGTCGGAGCGTGCGCAGCGCGTCATCCGCAGCGGCGCGGACGAATTCCCGCACGGCGGTGTCCGGTTCAAGAGGGAGGAGCGTGTCGATGACGCGACCGGCGTGGCGGAGATCCCACTGCAGCACCCGCCCGCTCGCGACATGTTCGAAGTCGGCCAGTGCGAGACTGACCCGCGCCGACAGCTCGCCCATGCGGTGGACCACGGCGGGGGAGAGGTGGCGCGACCCCATCAGCGTGCGACCAGACAGATTCTCGATCACCCGGGCGTGGATCCGCCCCTGCGATGTGTTCCACCAGGACGACAGGGGGCCTCGGGGCCCCAGGACCACGCGAGGCACGCGGAGTCCGGGGTCACGGTCGCCGACGGTCGCGGCCGCCGCGTCCTGCATCTCGATCTCGGGCTCGCTGAAGACCGGGTTGCTCAGCTTGAGGACGCCGAGAGGCACGGACGAGTCGCGCGGGAAGACACGGAAGTTCTGGTCCTGCTGGCTGCCGAGCGATGTCAGATCCACCTCGATGCCGAAGGTGCCGGCGAAGAGACGCCGGACCTCGGCGTCGTCGAGGGTCGGCGAGGGCAGTTCGACGTGCTCGAAATAGTCGAAGAACTCGTGCGACATGGTCTCTCTTCTCGCTTCTCTGCGACGGCCGGGTCGGGCGCCCGCGACGTCGGCTATGTCAGGTGTCAGAACGGGGTGGCGGTCGTCGTGGCGGTGTGGCCTGCCGTGGCGCCGTCGGCGTTACGGACGATGACGACGACGAGCGGGCCGTACCCGGGACGCCACTCGCTGTGCCGCGGTTCGTAGGCGTCTGCGGGCACGAACAGCTCGCCTGTGATCCGTTCGCCGTCCGTCGTCGTCGGCACCGGGATGCCGTCGACCGAGGCGGCGCACTCGTCGAGGGTCCCGCCGGTGACGGTCGCCGTGAAGCGGACGAGCCCGTCTCCGCCCGGAGTCGCGTCGAGGGTCACGGTGTCGATCTGCACCGCTATCGAGCCGTCGGCCGTCGGGACCGCGGTGCGGAACAGGGCCTCGTTGGCCAGTGCCGGTGTGCGCACCGGCGCCGCTCGGCGCACGCGCAGCGCCTCGACCGCCGAGGCGATCTGCAGCAGTCGCACGTCATCATGACCGCGGCCGGCGATTGTCGCCCCCACCGGCATCCGAGTGTCGGACATGATGCCCATGGGCACCGTGAAGGTCGGGATCCCCAGATGGCGCGGCACCAGATTGCCGTTCGACACCCAGACACCGTTACGCCAGGCGATGTCCGCGGAACGCGGATTCACATCGGCATCAGCGGGGCCGACATCGGCCGCGGTGGGGAAGATCACCGCGTCGAGGTTCTCGGCATCCATCCACTCCTCGAGGTCCACACGGCGGGCGTGCTCCAGGCCGCGCAGCCCGGCCTCCAGGCCCGGGATTCGCCTCCAGTCGGGCTCGCGCTCCGCGGCCACCGCCACATAGTCGCCGATGTCGTAGGCGATGTCGAAGGGAAGGATGCCGTAGCGGTCCTGCAGGGCTTCGCGCGGGTGGGGGAAGATCTGAGAGGCCTGTGCGTCAGCGAGCCGCTCCAGGGCGGGGTCGCCGTTCTGGCGCAGGAAAGTGTCCATCGCCCAGATCGCGAGCGCCCCGACCTCGTCCTGCAGGAACTGGGGGGTGACGAACCCGCGCTCGACGAGGTCGCGGTCCTGTGCGTGCAGCTTCTCGTAATTGTCGACCGCGGGAAACGCCGTCTCGACGACCTCGGCGCCGGCGGATTCGAGATCGTCTCGCAGGTGAGCCCACAGGGCCATCACGCTCTCGCGAGTCTCGATGGGAAAAGACGAGGCGCCGTCGCCGTTGATGTAGATCCGAGGAACTGCGAAGCGGAGGCCGGCGAGGGAAAGGTCGTCGAGTTCGGCGAAGGACTCGGGACGCAGCGCGGACGGCTGGGGAAGGGGGATCCACGGCTGCGTGCGCCAGAGGTCGCCGTGCGCGTCGGCGTCATCGGCGACGACCGCGTCCAACACGATCTTCATGTCGGCCACCGTGCGGGTGTGCGGCACGACGACGTCCATCGTGGGGACGAGCGGCCAGTTGCCGCGCACCGAGATCACACCACGCGACGGGGTGTAGGCGACGAGGGCGTTGTTCGACGCGGGCGCTCGGCCCGACGACCACGTCTCCTCGCCGAGACCGAAGGCCGCGAGGCTCGCCGCGGTCGCCGTGCCCGAGCCGTTGGAGGACCCGGACCCGAACGCCGAAGTGAGGTAGTCGCCGTTGTACGGGGACTCCGCCCGACCGTAGACCCCGCGCTGCATCCCGCCCGCCGCCATCGGAGGCATGTTCGTCAGGCCGAGTAAAACCGCCCCGGCCACGCGCAGGCGGGCGACGGCGAAGGCGTCCTCCGAGGCGACGAGGTCGGCGAAGGCGGGGGATCCGGAGGCGACGGTGAGCCCCGAGACGGCAAAGCTGTCCTTCGCAGTGAACGGGATCCCGTCGAGCACGCCCCGGGACTCGCCCCGGGCCCGCCGAATGTCGGACTCCCGAGCTTCGTCGAACGCGGCGGGGTTCAGGACAGGAACCGAATTCAGACGGATGCCCGAGCGGTCGTAGAAGGCGATGCGGTTGAGGTAGCGGGCAACGAGCTCGACGCTCGATACGATCCCGGTCTCGAGGGCGGCGTGCAGCTGCGCGATGTCGGCTTCGACGACAGTGAATGTCGAGTGGTCCATGATTCTCTCTCCGCTGGCGCCGTGAGCGCTCTCTGCACCGCCGGACAGGCGTGGCGAGATAAAACATACAGCGTTTGTTTCTTAAGCACCAGACTTTTCACGGCGTAGGCTGGGGCGGCCGAAGGAGACTCTCATCGCACGACCGTCGAAGCCACTGTTGAACCGCGACCTCATCGCTCGCACCGCCCTCGAGCTCATCGATCAGGAGGGTGTAAAGGGTGCGAGCATCCGTCGGGTGGCGGCCAAGTTGGGCGTCAATCCCGCCTCGTTGTACAACCACGTACCCGATCGGGCAGCCATGATCGAAGACGTGCGAGCTCTCGTCTCAGCGCTGATCGACTCCCGGCCGCTTAGGGAAAGCCCCTGGGAGCAGGGCCTCTGGGCCTGGGCGAACTCGTACCGGCGCGCGTTCGCGCATCACTCACGGACGATCCCACTGCTCATGACGACGAAGGCTTCGGCCCCGGTCCTGTTGGCGGAATACGAGGACTTCGTGGCGGCCGCCGAGCGGGCGGGCTGGGGGAGCGGAGATGTGCTCCCGCTGCTCACCGCCTTCGAGTCCTTCATCCTCGGCAGCGTCCTCGACATGTCGGGACCCCCGGTGGTCTTCGATCCGACCGGACAGGAGGAGGAGTTCCCGCGCTTTGCGGCTGCCTTCGCTACGCTGGAGCGCGAGGATCCCGGTGATCCCGTCGCCACGCGGGCCTTTGAGATGGGCCTGCGCATGCTGATCGCTTCTGCCCGCCCCGACGCTCGCGCAACACCGGGGCTCTAACGCGCCGTCGCGTTCGCCTCGCGCCATTCGGGCTATTCAACAGACGGTGTTGGTGAAGATCATGCGTGTCAGCGACGCCGCAGATTTCGCCGGATCAGCTGCACCGCTATCTCGGCGATTAGCACCGAGAACGCGATGTTCGACCAGAGCGGTGTGATCGCCGTCGTGGTGAATAGGCCGAGCGGCGATGCGAGGCACGCGGCGACTTCCACGAACAGTCCGCCGCGCAGGTCGACGTTCTTGCGGCGCATGTGCCCAGCGTGGCCGAGAGCGACCCCGGGATCATCATGAAGACGAGGTCCCCTTTTGCGATCAGGTCGTTGGCGCCGAAGAAGAACATAACTGCCGGGACCACGCCGCCGCCGCCGGCGCCCAGCACTTCCGAAAGGATGCCGGTGACGATGGTGGCCGGACCGTGCGGATCATGTGCACGTTGAGGAACTCGAGCGGTACAAGCCGGCGATGCGCGGCCACGTGGAGTACCTCGCGTCTCTCAACGAACACAGCGACATTGACTCGCAGATCTCGGACCGGAAACCGAGGCACCGCGGCCGAACGAGAAGTGGATCGTTTAGCTGGTCGATGACATGCTCGAGACGCCTGCCGAGTAGACCGCTCAGTCGGTTGCGCCCGAGCTGCCTATGATGACTTCGACGAGCGAACACGTGACGATAACCGTTCGGCGGATTGTGGAAGTAGACCCGACCAAGCATCTTGAAGCTGTCAGATGACGCCGGGGCGTGTTCGTCTGACTCAGAGCGGCTCCGGCGTGCATTGGGGTCACTCCGGGGTGCTTCGCTTCAGTGCTTCCCCCTTGAGCGGGGTGTGCCGCAGCCGCTTCGGTCAGGATCGCAACTGCGCCGCACTGCTCAGGGTGCCTGAGGACTAGCGATCATAGACCCCTGAGTTGAAGGCGTTCGCGCCGATAGTCGGGATAAGTGGTCTTATCGTGGCCAATGGGCCAGACGTTGAAGTGAGATGAGGCTGAGTAGGTGAGCGACGTTTGAGCAGTGGTGGAGTGGGATCGCGAGGGTGCGAGCGTCTGCAAAGTAGATGCGTCTGGGAGGATCGAAGAATGCCCGAACCAGTCGAGGTCACCACCGCTGATCACTACGTGTGGGGCGAGGTCTCCGATGGGTGGCGACTGCTCGACAACCCAGGACTGTCAGTGATCGAGGAGCGAGTGCCGGCCGGCGCCGGTGAAGAGTGGCACGTGCACGACACGGCGACGCAGTTCTTCTACGTGCTCGAGGGCACAGCTCAGATGCAGACCGTCGACGGTACTGTCGACCTCGCGGCCAGACAGGGCGTGGAGCTCCCGCCCGGGCTTGCGCACCGATTCTTCAACCCTGGAGACACGGAGACGCGGTTCCTCGTGATCAGCACGCCGAACACTCGTGGAGACCGACGCGCTCTCGACGTCGCCGCTGAGGTCACCGCGTCGCTGGAGTCGTAGCCCTCTTGCGGAAAAAGATCCGATCGACGATCCTGAACCTGCCAGATGGCGCCGGGGGGCGATCATCTGGCCGGAGTGGCTCTGGCGGGCATCGGCGTCACTTGGGACGCCTCGCATCAGCGCTTCCTCCCTCGCGCGAGGCGTCCCGCACCGGGCCGGCTTTGGGTTGCGCGCCTGGTGCGACAGTGGCTGTTCGTCGTACCCTCGACGCATGGTGGGATCGATCGATCAGCGGAGCCTTCGGTTCCATCGCGCGATGCTCGGCATCAGCGCCGTCCTGTTCGGATATATGATCGGGCTCCTCACATGGACCGTCCAACTCGGCACCGACAACTCCCCACTCCAATGGATTGTTTATGGGTTGCTCGTCTTCGGCTCTGCAGCGCTGCTCAGGTTTCAGGTCGGGCAGGCTCGGCGACGTGGCGGTGGTCGCGAGTGGGGCACAGGGCCGAACCGACATCTCAATGCCGCTGACGACGGGAGCGCCGATGCCTCCCAATGATGGCGATGCTCAGAGTGAAGACGAGCTGAGAGGCCAGTTGCTCCGGATCGAGGAAGAGCACGCTGCGCTTCTCTCGTCGACGATCGGCATGGTGAGTGTGGGGAACGGCGAGCTCGCGGAGCGGGCCAATGAGCTCGAGCGCAAAGCTGACGTGATCCGCGCTCGACTCGGCGAGCCGACCCGCCATCCACCGGAGCCGCCGCGTCGTCGCGTGATTCTGGGATGGGTCACTCTGTGCGCGGCAGTAGTGGCGATCATCGCGCTCGTGCTGCTCTTGCCTCACTGAGTGCGCCGGACGTGAGGGTCTCCGTGCTCTTATGATCGGCGCATGGAACGGAATCCTTTGTTGCCGTCTATCCCGGACCTGCTGCTGATAGGCGGAATCGTCTTGGCCGTGCTGGTGGTCGTTGGTGTGGGGCTGGCCGTGTGGCTGGTGAGGCGATCTCGGTCACGTCCGGGGCCGCGGCCCTCCGATCCGGACGGCAGCTGAGACCGGTTCGCCTCGAGGACTGATTCGTCCCGTTCGGCGGGTGGGGCGATCACAGCTCCCAGTCGGTCATGTCCGTGGAGAGCGTGGGCTCGAACGCTGGAGTGTCTCCGGTGCCGTTCGTTTCGCGCGGCGACACGATGATGAGGACCTTGGATTGAGGGCTTACCAGAACGCTCACCATGCTTTCGCCGTCCTGCAGTTGAACGAAGGACGGACCGGTGGTGGCGGCAGCTTCTATACGGCCGATGAGGTCGGCGAGATCGTGTTCCGGTTGCAACCGGAACGACCATCCGTCGATCGTGACCTGTGTCTTCGTCTCCACTCGCGTCTCGGTCATCCCGCGAGGGTAGCTCCAGCCCGGCGGCTCATGCGTAGGGGCTTGCATCCGACGACGACGAGTTGTAACGATCGACCGACTGAGGCAGTCGCTGTGGCACCCTCTGTGGGCCGATCAGGCTTGAGCGGGAACCGCTATGCGATCAGTGGACGTGTTCTCGGCCGGTTCGGGAACGAGGTAGAGACCGCTCGGTGAGTTCGCCGTGAAGGCGAGAGCGTCGACCCATTCGCGGTTGATCGCGGGCTGGCGGCTGCCGAAGTACTTGAACACGAGGGAGCTGCCCCCGTGCACCCACACGGTCACTCGGCCACCGCCGACGCTGGTGTCTTCGCGCCAGGTGAAGGGGAACGGCTCACCGCGGCGCAGCTTCGCGGTGATGACCAGTTGGAGATGCGTCAGCGCACGGTCTTCGATCTCGGTCTTGACGCCGTTCTCGTAGATGAACTTGCCCATCGGGTGCTTTCTGCTCTGCCACGAGATCCTCGAACGAGGCGCGGCTGACGATGTCCGCATCGTGGTTGACCCAATTCTGACATGCGTCCATCAATCATGATCTTGCGTGTGACCGTGAATATCCGCCGGAGTCTTCAGCCGTTGAGCTGCGTGCTCTCCCGGATAGGGTTCAATGCATGGGATACATCCAATACGGCGGTGGAAACGAGATCCACATCGAGGATCGCGCGCTCGCTCATCTCAAGGTCGTCATAGCTACGAAGCTGCGGCGCAACGAGAGTTTCACCCTGTCGTGGCGTCACCCCGAGGGTGACCCGGAAGGCCGCTCGACGATCTGGCTGCATCCGTCTATTCCGCTGCGGTTCACATTCGACGACGCGGAAGCACCTCAGCTCAATGCGCAGTGGATCGAGCAGCTCATGCACTCTGCGAGCTCTACCGGGGGCATTAGTCTCACCGACGAGGTACTCGAGACTCCGGGCGAGTAGACCACCGCCCTCAATTTTCGCGCTGAGGGCGGTGCGACGGAGTTGCGAGCCAGATAGGAGACAAGTCATGCCCAGCGCTCACGGATTGGCGAAGATGGGTTCCTACGAGGACTTTGTCGCTCTCTACGACGGGGACGCTCACGTTGTCAGCTCTTCGGGCCTGACCCTTCTGCATCGTGCGCTCGGAAACCGCCACCTCGACGCCCGACTGGCGATCTCGAGTCGGCTGCTCGACGATGGGGCGGATGCGGGAGCAGTCGTCGCTCCGGAGGGTTACTCGACGCTGCACATCCTTTTCTCTCAGACCTCTCATGATTTCGTTGCCGAGGTGCCGCTTGTGGAGCGTCTCCTGGAGGGCGGGGCGGACGTGAACGCCAATGCTGCGCGGTGGGGCACGCCGCTGCAGACGCTCGCGGTGGCGCTGAAGTACTCCGACGAGGAGCTTGCGCCGTTCTACGAGGTCCTTTTCGCGCGCGACGATCTCGATCTCCTCGCCCCCGGACGTGACGGCCTCAGCACGCTCGAAACCAGCCGCCGGCTCGACGATCACCGTACGGACCTGAGTTCACGGATGGAGCAGTACCTCTGAGCGACAACCGCCGCGGGGTGTGCGCCGAGTCTCGGCCCCTCGTGTCGCCGAGGCCCGGTCGGGCGGATGCCCTGCCAGCGTGGCTGGCGACCTGTCGAAAACAGTGCGCCCGCCGCGGGCCTGGTGCGGATCCCGAGTTGGCCCTGCTGCATTCATCGGCCTCATGATGCGCTACGTGTCCAAAGAACTTCGGACACCGCGGGCCAGGTGTGGGATGAACGCTGTCTTGACAGAGCAATGTGAACGAAGAGTCAGGGCTTGAGGGGTGATGTGGCGTAGACCGCGGCCTGAGTGCGGCGTTCCATGCCCAGCTTGGCGAGGAGGCTGGAGACGTAGTTCTTCACCGTTTTCTCGGCGAGACCGAGGCGATCACCGATCTGGCGGTTGGTCAGGCCGTCGCCGATGCATGTTAGTACCTGCCGTTCACGCAGAGTGAGGTCCGTTGCGGGGAACCTGTTGTCAGCGTTCGGCTGCGCGGGCGCCGCGGTCATCGCCTGTACGACGCGGTCGGCGACGTGGCGGGATACCAGTGATTCGCCTCGGGCGGTGCGCCGGATCGCATCCGCGAGGTTGTGCCCGCGGATGTTCTTGAGTTCGTACCCGGACGCACCAGCCAACACTGCGGCCACACTGGCGTCGTCGTCGTCGTGGGCGGTGAGCATGAGGCAGCGGATCCGGGGCTGGGCCGAACGGATGGCGCGGCAGAGCTGGACTCCGTCGCCGTCCGGAAGACGCAGATCCAAAACCACGACGTCGGGCGATGTCGCGGGGATGCGCGCGAGCGCTTCTCGGACGGTGCCCGCTTCGCCGACGACGCTGAGGTCGGGCTGCACGTCGATGAGAGCCGCGACGCCGTGCCGAACGATCTCGTGGTCGTCGACGAGGAACACGCGAGTCATACCCTGCTCCTCTCCGCTACGAGGCGTGCCCACCAGACGACCCGCGTTCCTTCTTCTGCCGCGGAGAAGATGGTGAAGTCGCCTCCGCGCCGTCGAGCACGGTCTGCGAGATTGCCTGTGCCACTGCGGCGCACGGCATCCGGCGACACCCCGACGCCGTCGTCGGTCACCACCACTTCCACCGAGCCCTGATCGACGCTGACCATCACCGTCGTCACGTCGGAACAGGCGTGCCGGGCGACGTTTGCGAGGCATTCCCGGACGACGGCGATGACGTCGTCTCCCACTGTGCCGGTCAGCATCAGGTCGACCGGGCCGCGGAAGGTGAGCTGCGGGCTCACGCGCAGCGAATCGCTCATCTCGCTCACGACGTCGAGGATGCGGTGCCGCACCGACCCGGTGGATGCGCGCCGGCGGGAGGTCAGCGCGAACACCGCGGTGCGGATTTCGTCGATCGCCTCGTCGATGGCGTCGACCTGTTCGATGAGGGCGCCTTCCGCCTGCGGAAAGCGGGCGGCTACCGCCTGCAGCGACAGCCCGGTGCCGAAGAGGCGCTGAATGACGTGGTCGTGCAGATCGCGAGCGATCCGACTGCGCTCCTCGGCCAGCTCCACTCGGTGCCGGTCGCCGCGGGCTCGGATGATTTCGATCGCCAGCCCGACCTGGGTGGCGAACTCGGCGGCCATGTCGACGTCGTCGGCCGTGAACGGAGCGGTCCCGCGGGATCGCGAGAGCGCGAGCGCGCAGATCGACTCGCCGGCGACCACGACGGGCAGCACCATGCTGGGCCCCATCTCGGCTTCCAGAGAGATCAAAGCCGTGCCCGCGGTTGACAGAACCACGCGTCCGCTGCGCAGCGCGCGGTCGACGAGACTGCCGCGACGCTCGTACCGACGTCCCTCGAATCGCTCCGCACCGCTGCCGCGTGCGGTGTGGATGAGCAGCAAGTCAGAGTCCGGGTCGGGAACCACGACGCTGATGACGGCAGCGGCGACCACAGTGCCCACACGAGCGAGGACCACGCCGACGGCGTCGGAGACATCCTCAGACAACAGTGCCGATGACACCTCGGTCAGCGCCGTGCTCCAGCGGAGCTGACGCTGGAGCTCGTCGTAGAGCTGACCGTTCTCCAGCGCCACCGCGGCCGTTCCCGCCAGCGCGACGATCATCTCCTCGTCGTCGGGCGTGAAGGGTCCCCCAGGGCTCCCCGTCAGGTAGAGCGCCCCGTACGCGTCACCGTGGGAGCGAAGGGGAACGGCGAGGAACTCGGGACCGTCGTCCATGGAGATGCCGGCGCGTCGAGGCTCCCGTTCGACCCCCGTGAGCGGCGTCAGATCGGAACTGTCCAAGTCAGCCAGCGGGCCGCGTGAGGCGGAGCCGGCGACGTGTATGACGCGGTCCGCGAGTCCCCGACGATCGAACAGGACGATTGCACCGTCGAGAGCGTCGAGAAGGGACACCGCGGCGTCGACCGTTCGTCGCAGAACAACATCGACGTCCAACGACTCCATGACGGCGCGATGTGCCTCGAGCAGTCTTTGCAGACGAATCTCCGACACTGTTCCTCACCCCCTCGTGTAGCAGGACCATACCGGAGGGACGGTGGGACCTTCGACCCTGTTGACAACGGCACCTGAACGCGAGAGTGAAGAGATCATGAGCAGAGCGAAGTCCCGGGCCCGCCGAATCGTGGGGGTCGATGGGACCGCCACGGCCGAGACCGCGCTGCGGTGGGCTGCACGCCGCAGCACGGACGACGGCGCGCCACTCCTTCTCGCACACGTCGGTCCCTCTCTGGGCAAGTCGGACGTATCCGTCCTGGAAGACGCGCGGGCGATCATCGACGCCGAGCATGCCGGCCTCGCGGCCGAGCCGCTGCATCTTGAAGGCCCCGTCTGGAAGGCGCTCAGCGAGATCGCGGAGCCCGATGACGTGATCGTGATCGGCACCGACACTAAAGGCCTCGGGCGCAGCCGGGTGAGCGGTGCGTTGAGTGTTCAGCTGGCCATCACGGCACAGTGCGCCGTCGCGGCGATTCCCGACATAGATCTGAGCTTCCGTCGGGGCGTCGTCGCCGGAATCGGCGCTGCCAACACCGCTCGCCGGGTGGCCGAGGCCGCATATGTCGAAGCGCGTGACCGCGGCGCGCCCCTCACGCTGATCCATGGAGGCTGCCGCGAGCACTGCACCGACGGGCTCGATGCCGCCGAGCGAGCGCTCCTGGCGATCGACCCGACCATCAATATCCGACGACGCATCCTGTCGACGCCGGCCGCCGACGCTCTGCTCGACGCCTCGCTCGACAAGGAGCTCCTCGTCCTCGGCCGGGGATCCCGGAGCGCATCCGGGACCCCGATCGGCGCCGTCACGCACACCGTGCTCCTGAACGCCACCGCGCCCGTGCTGCTTCTGCCACCGGGCTGAACCCATGGGACTTTAGTCCCTACTGCTCCACCGGTAGCCGTTCTACCGTGAATCATCGAGCATTGCGGTCCGCCGCGCTCCGGCGGCACGTTCGCGTCGCTTCTCCTTCTCCCCAGCCCCACTTCCTTCGAAGGGTTCTCCCATGCCGTCTTCCTCCCGCCGCAACCGTGCCATCGCCGCTCTCGTCATCCCCGTCTCCGTCCTCCTCGCCGGCGGGCTCGTCTGGCAGAGCTCGTACGCCGCCTTCTCCGCTCGCACCGAGAACTCGGGCAACTCCTGGAGCACCGGTCGCGTGACCCTGACCGATGACGACCGGGGCGCAGCAGCCCTCACGGTCGAGAACATGGTCCCGGGCGACCGCGGCGAGAAGTGCGTCGTCGTCACCACGAACTCGAACGTCCCCGGCGAGGTACGCACCTACGTCGAGGACCTCCTCAAGGACCGCGGCCTCGAAAACCACATCCTCATCTCGATGGAGAAGGGCACCGGCGGGTCCTTCAACGACTGCACCGGTTTCACCCCCGACTCGGGTGCAGCTCCCCTCACCGGCACACTCGCGCAGCTCGCCGCCGCCGACACCGACTGGGCGACGGGCGCCAACGGCTGGACGACGACCGGCACGGCCGGCGAGTCCAAGACGTACCGCGCGACCTGGTCGTTCGACACCACCGGCATGACGCAGGCCGAGATCGACGCCCTGCAGGGCGCGCGGGTGGGACTCGACGTGGTCTGGGAGCTCCAGACCACCGATAACTGATCGCCCACTTCACAGGAGCCGGGCCGCGAGGCGAACCATGACCACCACCCTCCCCCCGAAGGACGCCGACGCGTCTGTTCCGGAGCACCCGACTCCTGAACCGTCGTCCGGGCCCTTCGGGAGGGACGGCTGGGCCAGGTTCGCACTACTGCTCGTCTCCCGCGGATACCTCACCGTCATGGCGACACTCGCCATTATCGCCTTGCTGCCGATCCTGCTCGGCTGGCGTCCCATGATCATCCTCAGCGGCTCCATGGAGCCGACGATCTCGGTGGGAGACGTCGTCCTCATCTCCGACGTCCCGACCGGACAGACCTACGGCGACGGGATGGTGGTCGCGTTCGAGACCGTCACCGTCGACGACAAGCCCATCATCAAGATGCACCGCATCGTCGAGACCCGCGAAGACGGGTTCGTCACACAGGGCGACGCCAACGCAGATCGCGACTCGGGCACTCTCACTGAAAGCGAGATCCAGGGCGCCGGCCGGCTGCTCGTCCCCTTCATCGGACTGCCCGTCTACTGGATGGGACGCGACCCGCTCGCTCTGGCGGCATGGATACTCGGCACCCTCGTGGCCATCGGACTCGCACTGCCGACGCCCTCACGCGCACGGCGCTCCGAGCAGGTCGTGATCGCCGCCCTCGCTGCTGCCGCGATCGTCGCCGGAGCGGCATCCCCGTCCGCGCACGCCTATGCCGCGTTCAGCGCGCGCACCACAACCTCGGCGACCTGGGGCGCGGCCGCGCTCCCGCCCATCGCCGTCGGACGCGCCGAGCCTTTCTCGCTCCTGGCCGCCACGTCGGTCTCGGACGGTCTGTTCACCTTCACCGACATCAGCGGCAGCATCGGCACGGCCCCCGGCACCACGATCTCCAACTTCAGCGTGCTGGACCGGTACGGATCACTCGAGCGCAACACGAGCGCCGCACGCGTGGCCATGGCCGATGCGCGCACGCTCGCCACCGCGCTGGAAGCGCGACCCGCGACACCGCGCACCGGAATCCTCACCGGACGCGTGACCCCCGGCACTTACTCGTGGAACGCGCTCAGCACCTCCGGCACCATCACCCTCGACGCCGGGCGAGACCCGAGCGCACGATTCGTCTTTATCGCCAACAGCCTGACCGTCGCAAACAACACGAACGTCGTCCTCGCGAACGGCGCCACGGCCACCAACGTGTACTGGCGCATTCGCGGCGGTGCGACGCTGAATACCAGCACGCTGCGTGGCACGCTGCTCGCGGACGGTGCGATCACGGCCAACACAGCGACCGTCTTCGGACGCCTCATCTCCTTCAACGGATCGATCAGCGCCAACCGGTACACGATCAGCCAACCGTAGAGATCACGTTCGACGATATAGAGATTGCCGCCACCCCGGGGCAGACACTGCTGTTACTCGATGTCAGCTCCCGCACCGCAGCCGAGTCCTCCGCGAGATTAAAAGGAATTCTGGTGACGGTGACGGTCGGCAAGACAGCGATCCCGTCTATCCGAGCGCGATCCATCGCGCTGCAGCACCCTTAAGCACTCCGCGGGACGTTCGAGCCGTGTCGCCCGAAATGACACCTGAACCAGCCTGCTCCTCACCGGTGCCGATCGTGGAACTCTTGAGGTGATCCGGCAGCTTTGCGGTGAGGACAAGGACGACGTCGATGAGTTTCCAGTCCAGCTCTTGGCATCGCTGCTGCGCCGCGCGCAGCTCCGCAAGGGCGGGCATTGCGCAGTCGACGGGGACAATGAACGCTTCGAGGTGGAAGAACTGGCCCTGGTCGCGCACTCGAACCGCCACGTCGCGGACCCACGGCAGTGTGACGAGATAGTCGAGGACGGCGTCGGCTGCGGGGTGCGGTTTGTGATCATCGAACGTGGTGGCGCGGGTGTCCATGAGGTCGGTGATCGCAGCGCGGGTGTTGCGCAGTCCGTCCCAGAGGATGCTGCCGGCGATGAACGTCGCTGCGGCCGAGTCTGCCCACCAGTACCCTAGGCCGATGCCTCCGACGCCGACGATGGAGCCGGCCGCGGTCATCCAGTCGGCTTTGTTCATGTCGGCGTCGGCGTAGAGGACCTTGTTGTGGAGGTCTTTCGCCAGCCGCATCTTGACTCGACCGAAGTAGATCGGAAGCGGGATGGTCAGCGCCATCACGCCCATCATCAACCACCCGGACGCTTCAGGGGCTTCCGCTGAAACGGTGACCCGTCACACGCTCGTACTCGCGCTCCCACAGTCGCACGCGGCGTCCGCAGTAGATGCACCAGCCCGCCATGGCCAACAGCACACCCAAAAAACACCACGCCAGAACGATGGTTGCCGGGGAGTTCTTCTCCGCATACACGACGACCACGGTGCCGATCAGCGCGACGAGCACCAGGATGGCGACGGCTCCGCCGTAAAGTCCGCGGGAGCTGTAAATTACCCTGCCCGTGCGACGGAACGGGAACACGGGAGGAACTGGCATCGTGACTCCACCTTAAGCCACCGCTCCCGGGGATGAGCGAATGTGGGCACCGACCGCGCCGCGGCTTCGTTCGCTCTATCACTGCGACTCGGACTGTCCGATGTCGCTGCTAGGCCCCGTCGAGGGGAAGCGCTTGTTTCGCGACGCCCTCGCGGTCTCGATGCCCAGCAGGCACAACGCAACGGCGATCGGTCCGTAGACGAGAAGGTCGACAACCGACAGAGGTTCCCCGAGAAGCACGATCGACACCGCCACGAGTAGCAGAGGCTCAACATAGGTCAGGAGACCGAAAAGCCCGAAAGGAAGCAACTCACTCGCGCGGAGGTAGAGGAGCAAAGCAAAGGCACTGACCAGCCCGATTACAAGCAGCCCCACGATGATCCTCGGACCATCGGTGGTCGGCCATGTGTGCCAGATGCTCAAGCACACGGCGATAGGGAGCAGAACTGCCAGTTCCAGCCCCAGGGCTCCTGGACTGCTCAGATCAAAGCGGGCACGGAGTTCGAAGTACACGGGATAGCCGAGCGCGACGACCATCGTTGCCGGCGAGATTCCTCCAGCCAGCACAATCGCGCTTGCTACCCCTGCGGCTGCGACCACGACGGAAGCAAGCCGCAGAGGGCGCAATGATTCACCATGGATCACACGTCCGGTGACGACCATCATCAGCGGAAGAAGCAGGTAGCCGAGCGCCACCTCTAATCCGTGTCCGGAGATCGGCGCCCATCCGAAGATCCAGAGCTGCACCCCCAGCAACAGCCCGTTGCAGAGGATGACCAGCAGCAGCGCGGGGCGGCGACGAACTCGTCCGAGGATTCTGAGGAGATCCTGCGACTTTCGCGAGACGAGGAAAGCCAGGACCACCAGTGGAATAGTGATGAAGACGCGCCAAGCAAAGATGCTGTCCGCCCCCAGCGGAGTCACCAGTGGCGGAAGGTAGAACAGGACGCCAAAGAGCACGGATGCGGTCACAGATGCGACCACTCCAACTCGAGTGCTTTCTTTTGCGTCGATCAGGCCCTCCGAAGCCAACTGGACCGCACCACGATGTCAGCTTGGCCCTCTGCTATTCTCGTCTCTCCTTGTGCTTCGAACCCGTCGATGCAATAGGGCGGGAGGTTGCTCGATCAGCTAGGCCCAGCGACACCGTTGAGCCGGAACCCACAGGGGGGTCTCACCGCAGGGCAGTGTCGATGTGTTGACGCAGATCTTTTACGACGTCCGTGACGAACCAGGGGTTCCTGGCATGCCAGCGAAAGTTGAGCGGCGAGGGATGTACTAGCGGGAACCGTTCGGAAAGAAACTTTTGATAGTTCCGCACTGTGTTGGTCAGGGTCTCGGCGCTCGTGATCGGTAAGTAGCCCTGCTGCGCGTGTCGTCCGACCATAGGGCCAACCGCATCTCGGACATCAGTCCACAGTGGCGAGTGCTAGCAGACCGTGAACCCTCGACCCGCGGCGCGTCTCCGGAACCGCCACGCCCTTGTACGGGGTAGTGGAAGCCCATCGAGAAGGGAGCAGACTATCGAGACCATGAATTCTGTACCGGTAGGGGCACAACGTTGAGAACGGGTCTAATCAGCTCGAACTCTGCCACCCCACCTGTTGTCTCGGGCTTTCGAGCGGCCGAGCTCCAGTGCTCCGTGGAGCTCTGGATCTTCAGATATCCGGCCGATGCACACGCTCGCCTGCAGCGGTGACATCTTGGTGAACTCCTTCTCCACACGTTGCGCGAGTTCTGCGCCTCCGGCGATGGCGGTGGCGCCCTGTAGGACGAATAGCCCCGGGTCGACGACCGAGGCGATCGAGGCGCAGGCCACGGCGATGCGGCGGGCGACCTCGGTGAGGTATGCCTGTGACTGCTCATTGATCGACTGAACAGCTTTGCGCAAGAGAGTCCCAGGGGCTCCTGCGGGGAGGCCTAGATCTGTCGCGAGCGTGCGAAGCCCGGCGGCCCCAATAAGTCCCTGCAGATCGCCGTCGAATCCACCCGCACGTGGGCTAACCGGGAGCATGGGTGCGCCAGGCACGGGTGTATAGCCGATCTGCCCTGCGGCTCCTGAAGCCCCGGGAATCGGAGATCCATCGATCATGAGGCAAGCTCCGACCCCGGCTCCAATCCAGAGCAGGGCGAACGTTCGCCGGTTCCGCAGGGGCTCGAACTGACCTTCGGCGAGTGCTGCCAGTTGGACGCCGTTGAGCATCTCGACGGGAGTTGGGACCTGGGCTGTCAGAGGTGCGAGCAGTTTGCCCTCCAGGCGGGGGAGGTCCCAAGAAAACCCCAGGTCTCCCGATGAAGGGTTCACAATACCGGGGACACCGATCACTGTTCGTGCCATACGATCCAGGGGCACTCCCGCCTGAAGCCGTGACACTTCGATCGCATCGGCGATCTGATCCGCGAGCGGACGGCGATCGACGCGGCGGGATATTGTCTCAACCGCCGGTCCCCCGGCGATATCACCGAGGGCAGCGGTGATCCGGCGATCGCGAACGTTTGCGCCGGCGACAAAGCTGCGGCCGGCAACAAGTCCGTACAAGATCGCGCGCGGGCCGGGCCGCGTCTGCCGGGTCTCGCCAACGACCTGAATATGTCCGGCATCCTCGAGCCTCTTAAAGACATCGATCGCCGTAGGTTGTGCGATGCCCAGTGCATCACGAACCTGAGGGCGACTCATCGCGCCGTGTGCGGCGATCAGGTCGAGAACCTTTCGCTCTTTGATCTGGCGCGGCGGGGTAGCGGTGCTTCGTGAGCCGCTTTCAGCGGACGTGGACTGTGACGACATTGATGCTCGTTCCGCGAAGGACGTTTGTACAGGATCCTAACGCGCCGAATCCATTGAGGTTGGCTGGCGGGCGTGAGGCGGGAAGATCCGATCGAACGCTGGTTCAACTAGTAGTTTTTTAGTTACGAATCTACTGGTTAGAGCTAGAAGTCCGCTCCACAGGCGAGATTCAGCAGGTGAGGGACCTGGTATCAAGTCACTAGGTTACCTAATCGTGATATAAAAAGATCGGATGTCTGTTGAAACGCAGCCGTCTAAACAAATAATCTGTTCCTGCGATCCCGAGCCGAATCGGGCCGCCTGAAGTGACAAGGACGTCATCCTCCATGACGGTCAACCGATGAATCCCCGCGCCACACGCGCCTGAAGGAGAGCCATGAAGAGAATCCCCGCTGTCGCCAGCGGCACGGCATTGATCGCCGTTGCTGGCCTAGTACTGGTCGGATGTACTGGAGCTACCGGAAACACTGCGGACGGGGATCAGATCCCCGCTCCCGATGTGAACTGTGAGGTTCCTGCTGTCAACCTCGATGATTCGACGGTCGACACCGATGAGATCGAGGGTGAGATCACCTTCATGACACAGGGCCTCAAAGGCTCTTTCGATGATTTTTTCACGGCGCAGATCGAGGAGTTCGAAGCCGCGAATCCCGGCACCACGATCACATGGACCGACATGGGTGGGGATGCCGACTTCGACACCAAGATGGTGACGCAGGCGGCCAACTGCTCGATGGCGGATGTGATCAACGTGCCGTCCTCCACGATTCTCGCCCTGTCACAGGCGAACCTGCTTCTGGACTACGACACCAAGGCTCCGGGCATCGGAGACAAGTTCGTCCCGACGGTGTGGGACTCGATCGGGCTCGGTCACGATGGCGCACATACCGCGCTTCCATGGTACTGGGGCCCCTTCATCACGACCTACAACAAGGCGGTATTCGAGCGTGCCGGTCTGGACCCCGAGACCCCTCCCGCTGACATGGGTGAGTATTTCGAGTACGCCCACGCGATCGCGGATGCTGACAACGGGGACTACGCGATCTACGGCAACACCGACTGGTACCTGCTCAACCAGTGGCGCAACATGGGCGTCGAGATGATGAACGAAGACGCCACCGAGTTCACGTTCGCCGACGACGACCGCGCTCTCGAATGGGTCACGCAGATGGCTGATCTCTACGAGAAGGGCGGGATCCCGAAGGACTCCATCATCGGAGATCTTGATCAGTCCAAGGCCTACAACGCCGGCAACCTTGCCTTCGGCACTCCGAACGCCTCGTTCCTGCGCAGTGTGAAGGAGAACAATGCCGAGGTGTACAGCGTGACGGGCGTCGGACCCGACACCGTGCCCACCGGAGAGGACTTCCTATTCTCCGGTCAGTACATCGGAGTGTCAGTGACGACGGAGAATTCCCCTCTCGCCGTGGCGTGGGCCGAGCACATCACCTCCGCCGAGCAGGAGCTCGCGTGGGTGAACTACGGCATCGAGACCGAGACCACCGTCATCTTCCCCGTCGCCACCGATGCGCTCGATCAGCTGCAAGCGGCGGACGACACCAGCACCGACCCGATGGACCAGGCGCGTGCGGTCGCGGCAGAAGAGGCACAGAAATCTACGGCGTACGCCCCGGACTTCTATGTCACGGGTGCCGTGCAGCGTGCGCTCGTCGACAACATCAACCTGGCGATCGCCGGCCAGGCTGATCCCGAAGAAGCGCTTGTAGCCGCAGAGGCAGAGATGAACTCTCTGCTGACACGTCTCCTCGCCGACTGATCTCACGGGGTGGGCGCCGTCTCGGTCGCCCACCCCGTGATGCGCACGAGAAAAGTAGGCCCGCATGTCTCTCCTCCACGAAGCCGAACAACCGGCTCCGGCGCGCGAGCGCACCCCTCGGCCGCGTCAGGGCGCGGCATCCGCCCGCAACGGTCGCGACCTGAACGGCGCTGCCCGGTTCCGCCCGGCCTGGGTGCCGTGGCTGTGGTTGATCGCCCCGATCGGAGTCATCACGGCTTTCTACCTCTACCCGTTCGCGAACATCCTGTTCCTGTCGTTCACCGACGCGAGCCCGCTGTCGGGTCGGGGCGCCTTCGTCGGCCTAGAGAACTACGTCTTCCTGGTGAACGATCCCGGATTCTGGAATGCGGTCGGCAACTCCCTCGTGTATGCGATCTGCGTCGTTCCATTGATGGTGATCCTGCCCTTGCTACTCGCCCTGCTGCTGAAGGACAAGGTCCCCGGCATCGGCGTCTTCCGCGCGCTGTTCTACATTCCGGCGATCAGTTCGCTCGTCGTCGTCTCACTGGCATGGACGGCGTTACTCAAGGATGACGGCGCGATCAACAACCTCATGATCGACCTGAACCTCATCGACGATCCGCTGCCGTTCCTCACGGGGCGCTGGTTCCTACTCTTCTCCGCGATGGCCGTCACCATCTGGCAGGGGCTGCCGTACTACATGATCCTGTACCTGGCCGCCCTGTCGAACGTCGACCGGTCGCTGTACGAGGCGGCCGCGATGGACGGCGCGGGGCCAGTGCGTCGCTTCTTCACCGTGACGGTTCCCGGCGTGCGCGTCATGCTCTCGCTCGTGGGGATCCTGTCGATGATCGGTTCGATCAAGATCTTCACCGAGGTGTATCTGCTCTCCAACGGGTCCGGCGGCATCGGCGGGCAGTCCGAGACGCTCACGATGTACATCCGCGCAGTGGGCCTCGACCCCACCTACGGTTCGCTCGGCCAGGGTGCGGCCGGTTCCGTCTTCCTCTTCCTCCTCACGCTGGGCCTGCTCCTGATGAGCCAGCGTCTCAATCGAAAGGCGGAGGAGCAGTGATGTCCACCGCGATCCGTCCACCTCGTCGCCGCCGTTCGACGTCGTTCGGGACCGTCACCGGAAACGCGCTCGTGCGCCGGTACATCATGCTCGTCGTCGTCGGACTCCTGCTGCTCGGTCCGCTGTTCCTGCCTCTGCTCGCCGCCTTCAAGGCACCGGGGGAGCCGGTCTTCGGGCAAGGAGCGACGCTGTTCCCTCAGGAGTGGTCGTTCGCGGCATTCGTCGACCTGTTCACGCGCACTCAGATCCTCCGCTCCATCGGCAACTCGCTCATCGTCTGTCTGCTGACCGTCGTGTCCTCCCTCCTGTTGGCCACGGTTGGCGGATACATGCTGTCTCGACGCGGATGGGCCGGCCGCGGGATCGCCCTCGTGGTGGTGCTGGCGACGATGATCTTCCCATTCGAGTCGATCATGCTATCGCTGTACGCCCAGGTGCGTGGGCTCGGCCTCTACGACACCCTGCCCGGAATCTGGCTGCCGATGATGCTCGGGGCGTTCCATCTGCTGCTGATGCGCGCTGCGTTCCTCGGGATTCCCGACGAGGTCGAGGACGCCGCCTTCCTCGACGGCGCCGGCGAATGGCAGCGATTCTGGCGCGTCTTCCTGCCGCAGGTGAAGGGCTCTTTGACGATCGTCGCGCTGACAGCGTTCATCGCGGCATGGCAGGACTACCTCTGGCCGCTGCTCATCACCCAGTCCGCCGAGAACACGACCATGATGCTCGCGATCGCGCAGCTGCAGTCATCCTTCGGAACGGACTATCGGGTCGTGCTCGCCGGAGCGATCACCGCACTCGTCCCGATCGCGTTGGTGTTCTTCTTCGCGCAGAAACATTTCTTTCGCGGAATTGAAGAGGGAGGACTGAAGTTCTGATGGCTGAGAACGCTACTCCGGAGGCGCCCCGCATCGAGGGCGTCGAGATCGACCTGGGCATCGAAGTGGTCGACTACGTCTGGCCCGCGAACGAACGCACGCGCGCTGCCCTCGAGCACTGGCAGGACCTGAAGGTGGGTGTGCTCATGCATTGGGGCATTTACTCACACGTGGGGCAGGCCGGATCCTGGTCATTGCACCGGGACCACCTCGGCGACTTCACCGACCCGCCCGCGGACTGGGTGGGTTCGGACGCGGAGTACCACGACTGGTATCGCGATCAGGCACGTTCGTTCCGCGGGCAGGACTACCACGCGGTGGAATGGGCGGCTGCCTGTGCAGGCAGCGGGGCGCGGTACATGATCTTCACCGCGAAGCACCACGACGGGTTCGCGATGTACGACACCCGCTTCTCGAACTTCAAGGCGACGTCGGAGGAGAGTGGACTCGGACGCGACGTTCTGCGCGAGACGTTCGATGCGTTCCGTGCCAAAGAGATGGAGGTGGGGGTCTACTTCTCGAAGGCGGACTGGAACCATCCCGGGTACTGGGACCGCGCGCTCCCGATCACAGATCGCTTCCACAACTACGACCGCAGTGAACGCCCGGGCCAGTGGCAGTCGTTCGTCGACTTCACGCAGGCGCAGATCGACGAGCTGATGACGAGGTACGGACGTGTCAACGCGCTCTGGCTGGACGCCGGATGGGTGCGCGAACCCGTCGAACCGATCGGGATGGCAGCGATCGCAGAAGCTTCCCTCGCGGCGCAGCCGGATCTTCTCATCGTCGATCGCACCGTGCACGGTCCACACGAGATGTACCGCACGCCGGAGGAGGTAATCCCGCCGCGCAAAATGGACACCCCCTGGGAGTCGTGCATCCCGATGACGGATCACTGGTGCTCCGTAGTGCTCGATGAGGAGGCCCGACCGTTCGCCGACATCCTGCGGGAGCTCGCTCAGGTTGTCACTCGTGGTGGCAACTACCTCATCGGTGTCGGCCCGGATGCGACCGGTCGCCTGTCACGCTCCGTCGCCGAACGCCTCGCCCAGCTCGGCGAGTGGCTCGAGGTCAACGGTGACGCAGTGTACGGCACTCGACCGTCGACGCTGGCGATCGAGTCAACAGACCTCGCCTGGGCGACCACGAGCAGCGGTGGCCTCACCTATGCGTTCGGGATCGCCCGGCAGGGCGCGTCGACGCCGGAGCAGACCATCACTCTGCCTGAGGGCTTCATCGGCGCCCGGCGGCTGGGCGACGGTGCTCTCCCGGTCGACGACACCGGTCGTGGCGCCGTCGTGCGTGTTCCTGCGACCGACGCTTCGGTGGTCGTGATCGTGCTCGAAAGCGGGGGGAGTGAGTCGGCGGTTGGCTGAGTTCACCATTCCCGCGCCCGATCCGACACGCGTGGTGACACCGTCGGCGCGGGTATCGACCGATGCACCGGAGCTCACCCTCGACGGGGAGTGGGGTTTTCGACTGATCGGGAGACCGGAGACAGTCGGCACCATACGGGTTCCGTCGCATTGGGTGCTGCCGGCGAATGCGGGCCGGGGCAATCCGATCTACACGAACCTCGTCTATCCGATCCCCGTCGCGCCGCCTCACGTGCCCGATGACAATCCGACCGCCGAGTACGTACGAGTCGTGGAAGTCCCCGCGGAGTGGACCGGCTCAGGACGGATGCTTCTGCGCACGGACGGCGTCGAGTCCTCCGCCGAGTTCTTCATCAACGGCGTCGCGGCGGGATCCCGCCTCGGGTCGCGACTGGTGCATGAACTTGACGTCACGGATCTGATGACGGCGGGGGAGAACGAGGTGCGCATCGTCGTCCGGCAGTGGTCGGTCGGCACCTACCTCGAAGATCAGGATCAGTGGTGGCTGCCGGGCATCTTCCGGGACGTCACCCTTCGCCATCGTCCACGCGGCTGTCTCGACGATGTCTGGATCGATGCCTCCTACGACGCCGGCCTGAAGGAGGGGTGGATTCGCCCGGAGTTCCGTGCGGCGGTCGAGAGCTGGCCGATCCGCCTGCGGGTTCCGTCATTGGAGATCGACGTCGAGTACGGCGATGCCGCAGAGGTCCGCGAGATCCGTGTTCCGGCGGTGCGGCCGTGGTCCGACGAAGATCCAGCGCGGTATGAGGTGATCATCTCCTCGTCGGGTGAGGAAGTGCGCCTGTCGACCGGTTTCCGCTCGGTGCAGGTCCGAGACGGGGTGCTGCTGGCGAACGGTCGCCCGCTGAAGCTGCGCGGGGTCAATCGCCATGAGATCCACGCCGAGCGCGGCCGGGTGTTCGATGAGGCGGACGCGCGTGCCGACCTCGAGCTGATGAAGCGGCACAACGTCAATGCCATCCGCACGGCCCACTACCCCCCGCACCCGCGGCTGCTGGATCTGGCCGACGAGTACGGGCTGTGGGTGATGCTCGAATGCGATCTCGAGACGCACGGCTTCGAGTTGGTCGACTGGCAGGGCAACCCCTCGGATGATCCGGCGTGGTCAGCCCACTTTATGGACCGCATTGTGCGCACCGTAGAACGCGACAAGAATCACCCATGCGTATTCTCCTGGTCGCTCGGAAACGAGAGCGGGGAAGGACGTAACCTCGCGATGATCGCCGAATGGGCCGCAGAGCGCGACCCCAGTCGACTCGTCCACTATGAGGGCGACCACCGTGCCGCATACACGCAGCTGTACTCCCGTATGTACCCGGCGCTCGAGGAGGTTCAAGCTTTTCTGTCCGACTCAGGACCGATCGCCGCGGCTCATCACCCATCCGCCTGCGTGGATGCGGAAGAAGCCGCCCGAGCGCGTCGCCTGCCCTACATCCTCGTAGAATATCTGCACGCCATGGGCACGGGGCCGGGCGGCATTGCCGACTATCACCGGCTGATCTCCGCCGAGCCCCGGATCGCGGGCGGCTTCGTTTGGGAGTGGCGCGACCACGCGCTGAGCGCTCACACCGCAGACGGTGAGAGTTATTTAGCGTACGGCGGTGATTTCGGCGAGGAGCTGCACGACGGGACATTCATCGCGGATGGCCTGATCTCCGCCGAGGGAGTACCCTCATCAGGACTCCTCGAATGGGCCCAGTGCGTCGCTCCCATCCGAGTTGAATCGGGCGAGGGGCGCGCTCGCGTGGGGTCGACACTTCAGCACGGAGCAGCAGTCGTGGACGTGCTTTGGCGGATCGAGGCCGACGGCCACGTTATCGATTCTGGTTCCGTCCGTTCGTTGCAGGTCGCCCCGGACACCGTGACCCCCGTCCCGGTTAAGCCTGACCTCGTCACTGCTCTATCGCGGGCAGCGACATTGCACGCGCAGGAAGCATGGATGACTTGGGAGGTTCGTCACAGCGGGGAAGCTCCGAAATGGCTTCGTGGCGCGGTGATACATCGCACACAAGAGAGATTGGACTATCCCGCGCAGCCTCGGGCTGATCGAGAAGGGACCAAACCCCAGCTCGCATTGAACGAGCAATCATGTCTGCAGAGACACCCGGGCGGGCTCGAGACAGCAGTCTTCGGAACCGTGCAAATTGATCGCAGGACAGGTTCGATACTCCGGATCGGTGCATTGAACGTTTCCGACGCTGGCCTAACCGTCTGGCGTGCTCCTACCGATAACGACCGTGGCCATGGTGCCATTGACTATCTCGATCATGCTCCTCAGGAAACGCTCGGCGCTGGCGCCGGACAAAGGGGGCCCTCATCGGCTGACAGATGGTTGGAGGCAGGCCTCAATCGTCTTGTGCCGTCCACGGTCGCCGCCACGGACGATGGCGTAGCCGCCACCACCCGAACACTCTGGGCGGCCGCGGGCACAAACACCGCGATCGAATGTGTTCGTCGATGGACGACTGTGCGCGAGGGCGTCGCTACGCTACAGCTTGAGGTCCGACCGATTGGTGCTTGGAACGTATTTTGGCCGCGGATCGGCGTTCATCTCCAACTGCCGAAGCACCGTTGGGATGCGGAATGGTTTGGCCTTGGCCCTCACGAGAGCTATCCGGACATGCGGGAGTCGACATACGTAGGCAGGCATCGCCTGCCGATCGCGGAACTAACGCCTCCTCAGGTACATCCCCAGGAAGCGGGTCACCGCTCTGATATCGGAGAGATCGTGTTGTCGGCCCCTGAGATGTCTGAGCGCGTGCGGATTCGACGTGTCGCAGGAGAACTCGGCTTCAGTCTCCGCTCGTGGAGCCCCATGGAGATCACCGCTGCTAAACATCCATATGAGCTGCCTCCGCCACGCAGCGCCCATCTCATCCTCGATCTGGCGATGCATGGCCTCGGTTCGCGGTCATGCGGGCCCGATGTGCGTCCGGAGTATCAACTGAGGCCGCGTCGACTCGGCGTCACCCTAGAGTTCTCGACCAGTGGGTAGGATCACAGCCCGTATGCGAAGGAGCAGAGAGATCTCAGAAACAATGCCGCACACGGACATCTGAGTCTGTGCCGACCTGTTCGAACGATGTCCGTCAACGGTCAGCAAGAGACGTTTCATGAGTGACGGTATTGATCTCGTAGCCGTCACGGAGAACAGCAGGTGAGCCGCGCAGCCAGCCGTGAGGCCATTCTACGAGCCATGATGACCGACGCACCCCTCAGCCGCGCGGACCTTGCGAGGCAGACAGGTTTTTCTCGGCCCACCGTGTCAGAGCTTGTCAAGGAACTGATCACCGAGGGTGCCGTCAGGGAAGGTGCGCGAACGCAGCCTATTGGTCCGGGCAAGCCTGGCACTCTCCTCGATTTCGACTTGAACGTGACACAGGTCATCGCCTTCGATCTCAGCGACACTACGCGCCTATCTGGGGCTCTCGCGCTCCCGGATGGGCGGCTCCGAAGTGCCGTGTTCAAGGATCATCCAAACGGGAGGGATGACGATCTTGAGGCCGTGATAGTCGAGGTTGCAGCGATGCTACTGCGCCAAGTCGATGGTCGCGCCCTCGGTGTGGGAATCGGCGCGCCCGGTGGGCACTCCCGTTACGGTGGCCTCGGTGAGCGGCTTGCAGAGAGGCTCGGTATAGACGTATTCGTCGGAGACGACGCCGATCTTGCAGCGGACGCCGAGATGGTGTTCGGCGCCGCTGCAGCACCGTTTCTCCTCGTTCGGCTGGGAGCGCGAGTCCGAACCGCGGTCCGCGTTCACATCGGAGACCCAGTAAGCTGTTTCGCGCTCGGGCCCGCACGTGAACTCCCGCATATTGTGACCGGGAGAAGCAGTGATGCAACATGCGATTGCGCGCGCTCGGGTTGCGTCCACCATTGGTCATCCGCCCCTACCGTCTCGAGGCGACTGCTCGCGCGGCCTGTCAGCGATCATGGCCGAGTTCTGCGCGAGGCCGGTGCGCATCTGGGAGTTCCACTGGCAGTCCTCTCGTCGACGCTCGGATCGCCGAAAATTGTTCTTAGCGGACCCGCCAGCATGCTTCGGCGCGACCTAAGCGATGCAATCGCCTCGACGCTGTTGACTCTGGCTGATTGCCAACCCAATCCCGTCGTTCAATGCAGCTCATTGAAACAGGCCGTCCTTCAGGGTGCTGCAGTTCGTATGATTGCCCAGCGATTCGGTCAAGGTTGAGGGCTTCGGCGTCCGTCCCCGCGAACAGCGCGTTGATCATCAGCGCCCAAGCTGCGCATCAGATCCGGTGACACATCAGATATGACTTCACCAAACAGGCCGCCGGGATCGCCAGGATCGGAGCAGCCATCGTTACAACCGACGAATCAGACCATCGCACGCTACGCCAACACAAGATCTCGGCGAACTGCGCGAAGGCCGCCATGTTCGGGTGCGCGTCCTCGGCGGTTCCTTGAACGACACCACTCCGGGACCGAGCGATGACATCGCAGCAGCTGACAGCACGCTCGATCCTTCAGCGAACGTGCGTTACCCTGAACCGAGAACACGCAGGACTCGAGAGGCGAACGTAGAGAGCTCGATGGACCGTCAGCCAGGAACGTCGGGGAAGAGTTTTCACGGAATGCCCGGGAGTGCCCGTCTGCTGAATGATCGGATTGCGCTCGAGCTTTTCGCCCAACATGGCAGCCTGAGTCGCACACAATTGCGGGACATGATGGGTGTTACCCAGCCGACAGCAATTGACCTCGTTCGACGCCTCACCGAGGCGGGCATGTTGACGAAGCTTAAGCAGGAGGTTCAGTCACGACGCGGTCCGAAGACTGCCGTGTTTGGCCTGGCGTCTGGAGAGCACTTCATTGCGGCAGTGAACGTTCGCGACCGTTTCATCGGTGTACTAATCGCGGACATCACGGGCGGACCCTCAGTCGCGTCAGCAGATCGCCGGATCGACGATCGCCCGCTCGCGCGGCAGATACACGCCGCCGTCGAGGCCTTGCTCTTGAGCGTGGGGCTTGGATGGGAACGGGTGGTCCAAACAATTGTCGGCGTACCGGGCGTCGTAAATCTCGCCACGGGCGATCTCGGCTTCTCGTGGGATTTGCGTAATCTGAGTGGGAGCCTGTTGTCCTCGTTGCAAGCGGTTGTCAGCTCGCCTGTCCAGCTAGTAAACGGCGTAGACCTGGCGGCGGTCGCCGAAGGTACACGAGCAGATCTGCAACAGCGGTCGATCTTCGCCCTCCTTTGGATCGGCACCGGCGTCGGCTCATGTCTGATGGTAAATGGGACACCGCTCAGGGGGGCGTCTGGCGCCGCCGGTCAGATCGGGTATACGCCGGTCCCGGAGGCGCCGATGCCCCAGGTTCGGCCTCGTACCGGCGGGTTCCAGGGGGATCTCCAAGCATTAATCGGCGGGCAGGGGCTCCGTGCGCTTGCAAAGAAAGTTGGGCTACCGAGCCAGAGCGTGCCCACATTGCTGCGGCAAGGAGCTGGGCCAGCTGACCATCTCTTTCAGGTCTACTTCAATGAAGTCGCGCGCAGGATCGCGATCGCGTGCGCGTCCATGGCATCGGTCGTCGATCCCGGTGTCTTTGTTCTTCAGGGGTCGACTGCGATGGCGGGAGGAGCCGAGCTCGCGCAGCGGGTGCAAGACAGATTTACAGAGATCTCGCCGCTGAGCGCCACCGTGAGACCGGGTGCATACCAGGAGCATGCCGAGCTCGAAGGCGGTATTGAACTCGGACGCAAGCTGGCTCGTGATGCGATCTGGGGAGGTGGAGAAGTCTTGCGACAGCGACGTTCAAACTCGGCTCAACCTTTTATCGTTCCCTGACCTGCTGTCATCGATCGCACGCTACCCCGCACCACGACAGTCCGGGTGCGGGGTAGCGGAACTCGCGATTGCGCTAACGGGTTAGGAATAGATATCGAAGCGATCGATAACCACATACGTCCCAGAGGCCGAGCCGTTCTTGGTGCCCAGTGCCCTAACCTTCAGGGTGTGTGTTCCTGACGCCAGGATCGGCGTCGTGAAGACGGACACCGCACCGATACGAGAAGCAGAGTAGAGATCGATGATGACTTCAGGTCCGCCGTCGACTGAAACGCCGACTCGCCCTTCATTCGCGTCCTTGACCGCGAAGAACGCGGCCTGTGTGCCCGAGAATGTTAGCGTTGCGGTCGCGCCGACGGTCGCAGACCAGTGGTTTGAGTTGAGGTACTGGGGAGGATTGCCCTGGGCGCCGCTGCATGGTTTGCAGCTGCTCCATCCGCTCGAATAGGTGAGGCTGTTAGCTCCGCTTGCAGTGAACGTGTCGTCTACGGTGACGGGTACCCGCGTGACCTCAGCACGGTCGAGCAGTACCCAGTTGCCGGTGGATGCGGCGCCATGGGTCCCTGTGACCTGGACGGTTACCGTGTGGGAGCCGGGCGCGAGTTCATTCGAGGTAAAGACTGGTCTGTCGCCCAGCCGGGAGTAGCCGTAGAGGTCGATGTTCTGCGCGGGGCCTCCGTCGATGGAAACGGCAGCGATTCCCGCATCCGGCGCGATGACCGCACGAAGCGTGATTCGTGTGCCGACAAAGGTCATCGATGCGGTTGAACCCGTAGTCTGGGAGTAGCTGTTGCTCTGATTGAACTGCGACTTGACTGAGGAGTCACCAGCGCACGGGTTGCAGTGTCCCCAGTTCCCCTGATAGTTCCACTGACGGTTGGCCGTACCGGTGACTGAGTCGTCAACTGCGAGGCCGGTCATTGCGTGCTGCGGGGCGGAGACACCCGCACCAGCGTACGCGCCAATATTCGGCGGTTCCGTCGTGCTGATGGTGTTGCCGAAGTAGTCCGTGGCCGGCGCTCCCGGAACCAAAACTCCGGTTCCGAGCGCGGGGGAGGACGGGCGCAGTTTGTATTCAGGTGCGTTAATCGTGGTCGCGGTGCCGGGCGCAACGAGTAGCGGATCGGCGGTGATGAGGTTGGAGTCAGACGGGTCGGCGCCAGTGTGATTGCCGAAGATCAGATTGTTGCTGTACGAGGCGATCGGGTCGAAGGAGCCTGTTCCCCAGTTCACGAACAAGTTGTTCGTGAAAGTAGTGTTCGTGGGGGCGCCCGCTTGGACCTTTTCAACAGGTTTCGTCGAAGAGCCGGGAGAGATGAAGACCGTGTTGTTATAGATCTTCATATTGTCGACAGCGTTGTAGAACGCAAAGGCCGCACCGCCATCGTTTTGGCTAACGTTGTACCGGACAATGCCATTCGACTGTAGAAAGAACTGCATGAAACCGACCGGGTTGTCATGCGAGTAGTTGTACTGGAACACGCCGTCAGTGATGCCCCAGTCGAAGTCGTAGGCGAATCCATCACCCCCGAGGGTGGACTGCCCCGAGACTTCGTTGTACTGGAACACGGGACGGACGCTCAAAGCACCCCAAATGCCCGCGTCGGCGGTCGAGCGGGTTCCGCTGTTGGTAACTTTGCTGTGCTCGACGACGCCGTCAGTCGTGTTCGCCATCATGATGCCGTTGCCGCCTGCGTTGTCGACAGTGACACGGTTCACGCGCACGTTGATAGCGCGCGCGTCGTTGTTTCGCGTGTTGATCCGGATCCCCGCGTCGTCGACGGTCTTGATGTCCACATCCTGAATCAGGAGGTTGTCGACCCGCGACGTTGCACTGTCCGCGCGACCAGTCACGATGATGCCACCGTCACCGGGCTCCACCCAGCCATTGTTGCCACCGTTGTATGGAACGCCGCTGATGTCATGAATGGTGAGGTCTGTAAGCGAGATGCCCGTGAGTGGCGTGGTGAGCGCGTTATCGATGACAATCCCGCTACGAAGAGCGGCAGTAGCCGAGCGGTTGGAGATATCGAGATTTCGAAAGCTCAGGTTCGAGTTGCGGGTTATCACGATGGTGCCAGGTTGCGCGCCAGCGCCGTTGATTGCGGGAGGGTTGCCGGTACCGTACGCCCCGAAGACGATGGGCGCTGCTTGGGATCCTGACGACGTCGGTGCCAGCTGTCCAGTCCAGGAGTCGCCTGACTCGAAGAGGACGGCGTCGCCGGGATTGAGAACGGCGGCGTTAACCTTCGTAAGCGAGCGCCACGGTGTCGTGCTTGAAGTACCGGACGCTGCATCGTTGCCCGACTCGGAAACGTAATAGGTCGTAGTTGCGGCTGCTGCGGAATCGGCGCCGGTGGTGGCTGACAGGAAGGCCCCGACGAGCAGACTTGCTGTTGCGAGTGCAACAGCTGACCGCGAACGGAGCATCAGGGCGGGTCTCGCGACTCGCGCCTCGGGCGACAATCTTATTCTTTCAGCACTCACTGAAACTCCTCATCGAGTTGCACTACGGGTAGCCGCTTGGCCGGACCCAGTTTTCTAGTAGGAGCCTTACTTGTCAACACCACGAACCAAGTTCCGCGTGAATCGCGAACGCAAACGCAAACGCTGATCCCCTCCTCGCGTTCGACCAGCGTTACGCTGCGGCCCGACCCTCCGGCGAACTAGGGCGTGTCTGACGATGCCTTGGTTCAGGCATGACGTCGTTCAACACGACGGCGGAACGGTAGATCACGGCGTGCTGTGGTAGCGAGTGGCGGGATCGCCACTACTTGAAGTATCGGCGCTCGATCACATTCCGGATCGAGGCGAACCTCCTGCCCGGATGGCTTGTCCGGGTCAGTGGTGTCCGTCCACGGCGGGTTGTGAGTGATGCCTACCCTCAGGTCGCCGCCCTGTACATCGCGGAGCGTGCCGTCCACGTCCGCGGGCACCCCGGTGCACCCCGAGAGCATCATCACGACCGCGACAACACCAACGACCGCGGTCGCACTCCACCGGTGTGCGATTGACATGTGATTCCCATCTATTCTTGTCTGCGCGCGTCCTGCGCCGCTCGCGCATACCCTTACGCGCTCAGGCTGCGATCGCGTGGACCTCATCCCTAGGGAGGCTCAGCGGCCCGCCGGGCGGCTTGTTGTTTCGGAATCGCGCATCCTCTTGCTCCGAATGTGAGGTCGCGCCGAGGGTTCGTTGATGAATGACGACTACTCGGATTCCTCTGGGGTCCGGGTGGACCGAGGGGATCTCGATCGGTTTACAACTACGCGGCTTCGGCATGGTTCTGACAATCGATACAGGCGGAAGCGTGAGGGACGACTTCGAGACGTGCCGGCGCGATCTGGCCACCGCATCGTGCGCACTGGCCGTAGGTGCCCGCGTCGAGCCGGTTCAGAGCCGCGCTGATCTGTTGGATCGTGAGACGGTGTGCTTCTGCCGTCTGGTAGGCGACCGGGTCGATGGTCGGCAGCGCGCGGGGCTCGAGGTCCTGGAGTAGTGTCAGGCGTTCCTCGAGTCGTTGCTCGAGGTGCTTCTGGATGGCCGCGGTGTCGGGGGTGGTGACCGCAATCTCGGGGGTGGTGTGGGTTGTCATGACTGCTCCTTTGGGTACAAAAAAAGCGCCGCTGCTGCGACGCGCTGGATGACCGGATAGCCCTGAAGGGTCTACGGCGAAGCAGCGCGGAGAGCGGACCGGAAAAGCAGGTCGCCGCCGCTGCTTCGACGGGGCGGAAGAACCTCGTGCCGCGCGCCCGCAAAGTCGACCACGCTCGCCAGCACAGACGCGTCCACAAGACGCTCCGAGTGAGTGCGGTCAACGACGGTGGTCATGGCCCTCACCATAGCCGCACCTACAGAAAAAGCAAGTCGCCATCACGCACAGGAGAGCCGGTTGCATTAACCCCGGTCCTGGCTATGGTGAGGGCATGATACCCAGCACCTTCTGTCGCGATTCTTTCGCAGAGTTGGCTGCTGCTTTCCTTCTCGCGGTGCCGTTTCCGTTCGGGGACGCGCGGTGGTTACTACGCGTTCGACGGGCTCCGCCGGGAAACGAGTAGCCCTCGTTACCGTGCGCGCTGTGTGTCTTTGCGTCGCGCTCCACGCCGGATCTAAGGAAAGCCATGACCATTGAACACAACCCGGCGCTGCTCATCGAGCGAGCCACGACAGCACGCATCACAGCTCTGCAAGACACGCTCCGTGGCCTCCGCCAGGAACACGAATCTGCAGTCAATCAGCGCGTCCACGCGGACGTGCACCGCCGCCATGCCAACAACGACGGGACGAAGGAAGTCCTCATCGACGAGGTGGGACTTACATGCGGCTGACAGAGAGACGGCGCGCGCGCATCATCGAGGTAATCGGCGACCCATTGCGATGCTTGAACGTCATTGCAGAAACTACCGCCACCTCCCAGTACTCGCCAGATCTGCGCGTTGTTGGAGTAGACGGAAGCAGTGCCCAGAGCAAGGCCGCTTTCGCGGCCGTGCTCCGGAGCCATAAACGGAATGCGTCACGCATCCCCGCGTCGGTGTCCCACGTCATTGCTGTCGTAGAGCCCCCGGCCCAGAACGAACCATGGGCCTTCGCGAACGTGCACAGATGGGCCATGTCCATTCATCGGCGCATCCAACGTGCACGAGGAATCGATGCCGACGTGACCGTGCTTCTGGTGGACAGGGACACTTATCCGGACCTCATCCTCGAGCGGATCGAGGAGCTTGCGCAGCGGCCCCCCGGAGTGAACCCTGCCGCGGTACACACCATGCGTGAGATCCGCTCATGCTCCATCGCGCAGGCGTCGACCAACGATTTCATCTGAGACATCAAATCCGGGCACAGCAATGCGATTGTGTCCGCTCAGGAGCCGAGTTGACTTCCCCTGGAAGACGGCTACGGTCAGTGGTTCATGCGCCAGCCACATAGGGGAAGCGAGTACCGATGTCCGGTAAGTCACCAAGCACACGTGGAGCGAAGAAGGCTCCTCAACTGTCGATCAAGGAAAAACGAGCGGCGAAACGCGAGAAGCGCGAACCGGACGTCTTCCTCAAGCCACGCAAGGGAGCGACCCGCTGACCGCCTGGCCGGGGGCTCCTTGGGTGCGAGGAGCCCCCGGCCAGTCAGCCCTATCTCGCAACGTTCCAGGAGCATGATGCAACAGCCGACAGTGTTCACCATTGGTCATTCCACGCACCCCATCGACGAGTTCATCACCCTGCTGCGAAACAACGGGGTCCAACAACTCGTCGACGTGCGAACCGTTCCCGGCTCACGGCACAACCCGCAGTTCGGAGCGCAGGCCCTCGAACAAAGCCTGAACGAAGCCGACCTGGGGTATGCGCGGATGGAGGAACTCGGCGGACTGCGACACACGCCGGCGAAAGTGGAGAGCGTCAACGGCGCGTGGCGTAACAAGAGCTTCCGAAGCTACGCCGACTACATGCAAACTGAGCCTTTTACTCGCGGAATAGACGCCCTGATCGCCCTCGCTAGAGAGAACAGTGTGGCGATCATGTGTGCGGAAGCAGTGCCGTGGCGCTGCCACCGATCCCTGATCGCCGACGCGTTGCTCGTTCGTCACCTCACCGTGAAAGACATCATGAGCGCCACCTCCACCAAACCGCACACTCTCACCTCCTTCGCCAAGGTGAACGGTCAACGGCTGTGGTATCCGCCCACTAACCTGACAGAGCAACCGTGAACATGTGCACGCCTTCGGATAGCTGAGACCACTTCAAAGAATGGATGTTGTCCGCCATGGGCACACTTCACTACGGCGGGTCGGAGGCCTCGATCTATATCGAGGAGCGCGCCCTCGCACATCTCAAAGTCGTGGTCGCGACCAAGCTGCGCCGCAACGAATCGTTCACCCTGTCGTGGCTGCATCCCGAAGGAGACGTAGAAGGGCTCAGCACCATCTGGTTGCACCCCTCCATCCCGCTTCGTTTCACCTTCGACGAGCTCGAGACCCCGCAGCTCAAAATGCGGTGGGTCCAAGCGCTCATGCAATCGGCGAACAGTTCCGGAGGCATAACGTTCCTCGAAGAGGTGCTGGAAACGCCGACGGGGTGACTGCCACAGGTTCGGACCGGCTAGTCTGGCCCGTCGTGCATCTCTTGCACGCACGTGAACGATCCGCACGACCTAACTCGCGGTAGCAGAAACAGATCGGTCGACAGGCAGGCCGAAAACATGAACGGTCGAGTCAGCGGAGTCAGCGGAGTCAGCGGAGTCAGCTGCGTCCGAGGCGGTTGCCCTCTCGAAACGTTGAGTTCCCCAGAACCGAGGCTCCGAGAGGGCTCGTCACAAGAAAACGTGACACCGCCTCGTCGCGTGGCGCAGCGCCCCAGACGCTTCGCAGGTAGCCCCAGCTACCAAGCAAAGATTACCGAAGTCGTGTGTTGGGCCGCACCAAGGTGCGTGATCAAGAACAGGTCGGAGCCTGAAATAACTCTCCGAACCGGCACAAGCCGTGTCAGGGCCTGCTGGGTGCTCGATTTCATCTGCGCCTTAGACAACCTGATTCAGGCTCTTGGAACGGTCTCACCGCAGCGCAGTCTCGATGTGTCGGCGAAGATCCTCAACGACCTCCGCGGCAAACCACGGGTTCCGGGCGTGCCAGCGAAAGTTGAGCGGGGAAGGATGGACCAGTGGGAACCGCTCAGGAAGAAATTGCTCATACCTTCGCACCGTGTCGGTCAGGGTCTCGGCCCTTGCGATCGGGAGATACGCTTGCTGCGCGTAGCGTCCGATCAAGAGCGTCAAACGGATATTAGGCATCAAAGCGAACAGTGGTGGATGCCACCTGGCAGCGAAGCCTCGCCGGGGCGGCGCATCCCCTGACCCGCCGCGACCTGGACCCGGGTAGTAGAAGTCCATCGGCAAGAGAGCGAACTTGTCCGGGTCTCGGAACTGTCCTTCGGTGACACCCAGCCACTGCATGAGAGTGACACCACTCGCGTCATCCCATGGCACTCCGCTTGCTTGTGCCCGGCGTCCTGGTGCCTGACCGATGACGGCGACCCGCGCAGCAGCACCCGCCGTATAAATCGGATCCATGCCCTGCTCTCGCAGTGCGACGTTCGCCGCATCGTGTATCAACTCATGACGAACGACAGCGAACGCGTCAAGGTGCCGATCGTTGCCCACGGACTCTCCCGATATCCACTCGGCCATCACGCATCGGTGTCTTCTCATTCCGAAGAAGCACGGGGGCCGTGCCCCGGTGGCAACTCGCGGGAGTCCCATCGCTGTAGAGCACTCTCCACCAGGGGCTGTCCTCATCGAGCCGACCCACAATCCCGCCCGCTTGTTGGGGACCAATACCGACAAGCGCGGCAACCTCTCCGTAAGTAACTACTTCTCCCGCTGGGACTGCGTCGACAACTATTCGAACGTCATCCAGAAGACTCATGTGGCCACCTCCTATCGCCGGGGCGTGATGCGTGCCTCCTCCACGTTAGCGAACGGTGCTCTTGCGGGCAGCGGCCGCAGACGATCCCCGCAATTCCGCGACTTCGTTAGCCGCTGCGAAGGACGGCGCGTGGCAGACGTGCCGATGCTCGTATCGGACATCGCCCCGGCAGTCGTCTGCGCGACGGGTAGGGCCAGTTGATCAAATACTCGTACAGTGATTCCGTTCCTGCAGCGGAGACGTAAGCGTCCTTCTCGGTGCACTCACCAATCTCTCAACCAAGAATGGCCTGGACCTAGTTGCTCGTGTTCACGATGCCGAGCTCGTAGGCCAGGATGA
This sequence comes from Microbacterium sp. Root280D1, assembly GCF_001428975.1. Taxonomy (NCBI): domain Bacteria; kingdom Bacillati; phylum Actinomycetota; class Actinomycetes; order Micrococcales; family Microbacteriaceae; genus Microbacterium; species Microbacterium sp. Root280D1. The sequence goes on from NZ_LMJK01000003.1 coordinate 206,306, forward strand.
CTGCTTGGACACGGTTGGGTAGGTCGAGCTTCACCAGGACCCGGCCGAAGTGCGCCTTGACGGTGGATTCGCTCAGATGGAGCGCATTCGCGACCTCTGTGTTCGTCAAGCCCCGGCCGACATGGAGGAAGACGTCTCGTTCGCGATCGGTGAGTTCCGAGAGCTCGCGCTGCGGCCGCCGGTGTCTTCGGGGTGCGAGTTGGGGTAGCGCGACCTCGATGAGCTTGGCCGTGAGCCGAGGGGAGATCACCGCGTCGCCGCTCGCGATGGTGCGGATCGCGGATACGAGTTCGGTTGGTCTGGTGTTCTTGAGGAGGAAGCCGGCGGCTCCCGCGCGGAGCGCTCCGAACGCGAACTCGTCGAGGTCATATGTGGTGAGAACCAGTACTCGAGCATGAGGAAGTCGCGTGCCGACCTCACGTGTTGCGTCGATTCCGTTCATGCCGGGCATCCGCACGTCCATGAGGATGACATCGGGGGAGAGCCGTGAGGCGACCTCGATTGCAGACGCTCCGTCTGACGCCTCGCCGACGACGTGTATGTCGTTCTCCGCTTCGAGTACGAGCCGCAGTCCGTAGCGCACGAGTTCCTGATCGTCGGCGATCAGCACGCGGATGCGTGGGTGTGTTGTGTCATCTGCGATCATCAGGGCTCCATCTGAAGTTGCACGAAGACCCGCCAGCCGCCTCCTGGGCATGGGCCTGCCTCGACGTGACCATCGTAGAATTCGGCTCGTTCGCGGATGCCCACGAGGCCTGTGCCCGGATCGGTGACCGGAAGCACGGACTCGGATCGATCCTCCACCAGAATCGAGATGTTCCTCTCGGCGAAGGAGAGCTTCACGAGAACGTCTTGTACCCCTCGTGCATGGCGCAGGATGTTGGTCAGCGCCTCCTGCACGATGCGATAGACGGTCAGACCTGCGACCGCGTCTGCGGCGAGTTGCCCTGTCTGTTCGACACGGATCGGCAGTCCTGCCGACCGGGATTCCTCGATCAAGGCGGGTAGACGGTCGACGCCCGGCGGCGCGGACGGGTGGTGCAGCGACGGTTCGTCGTCTCGCACCGAGGTGAGCAGTCGGCGCATCTCGGTGAGAGTCTGTCTTCCGGTCTCGGCTACTCGAGCGATTGCTCGGCGTGACTCTTGGGGCCGGGACTCGGCGGATACGTGTGCTCCATCAGCGACGGCGATCATGACGGCGAGGCTGTGGGCGATCACGTCGTGCATCTCCCTCGCTATCCTCTCCCGTTCCTGCACGGCGGCGATATACGCCTCCTGATCCCGTTCACGGCGGAGTTGCTCTGCGCGTTCGGTAAGCCTGCGCACCTCGTTCCGACGGTGCCCGATATTTAGCCCCGACAGCGTACAGATCAGCGACACCACCACGGCGACCACAGTCGCGCTGAGCCAGTCCACAGCCCATGCGTCGCCGTCCACACGAGGCGCCAGACCCAACAGCGGCGGGCCGAGGCGAACACGCAATGCCAGCACCAGCGCTGCGACCGTGCAGGATGCGATGGCGAGAGCGAAATTGCCCCACGCCTGACGGGGCTGCGCGAACACTCCGACTGTGTACAGAGCGGCGCAGACCAATACGGCTTCGGCTCCCGATCCGCTCGCAAACGACGCCGGCAGAAGGATGAGCGCAGCGATGAACGCCGCGCGCGGCTTCCGCTGCATAGACAATATGACCGCGATTCCAGCGACGAAGACCAGTAGCAGTGACCACACCGGTGTCTTCAACGGGGACTCGAGAGACAGGTATCCGAGAATCAGCGTGACGCACACATAGAGGGCAAGAACGAGGAAAGTCGCCCGTCGCAGAGGACGGTCTTCGACGCTGCCCGCGACACCACTGTTGGGCGTCGCCGTCTCGGCGGCGCCCAACAGTGACAGCGGATTCATTCTCATACGTCTTTCGACCGTAGCGCGATCGCGCCGGCCGCGAGTGCGACCGCAGCCCAGATCGAGGCGATCATCCACCCCGCCCCGACGCTGATGTGGCCTGCCCACAGGTCGAGGAAGGGTGAGCCTGCGGGGCTGATTCTGGTCATGGCATCGCCGGCGTTTCCGAACTGGATGATGCGCAGGATCCGCGATGCCAGCCCGAAGGGAAGCAGAGAAGCCGCCACGGGAAGAAGCAAGGTGGTCAAGAACACGATGATGGATCCCGCGGTCGTGGATCGCACGAGGGTTCCCACCCCGACTCCGAAAAGCGCACAGAAACCCAGGTACATCGCGGAGCTGAACAGTGCCAGGAGGACTCCCGGTGCGCTCAGCGGTGCCGCCAGTCCGAACTGCGCATAGATCGGCGTGGTGATCGCCCATGCGCTGAAAACGGTGACGACAGCAGTGGCGGTACACGCGGTGAAGGCCACCATGGACTTCGCGCTAAGAACGCGCAGACGATCTGGTACCGCGACGAAGGTCGGTTGGATGCCACCCGACGAATACTCGGAGCCGATCACCATCACCCCGATGACGCCGGCGATGATTTGCCCGATCACCACGGTCGGGACGGTCACATCAGCCATCGTGCGTTCCACCGAGAAGACCGACGGTGCACCGGACGACTCCAGGGATACGCCCAAGAAAAGGCTGCCGCCGACTCCGATCACGAAGATTCCGAGGAGCCCCAAACCGGATGAAGGCAGGCTGAGGAGCTTGATCCACTCCGAACGGAGTACGTGGACGAACGCCGGACGAAGAGTCCGGGAGTCCGCCCGGCCGCGGTGTGCGACGACGGCGTTCACTGTGCTCCTCCTTGTGATTCCCGCACTGTTGCGCGGTATTCCGTGTCTTGCGCGGTGAGTGCGAGATACGCGTCCTCGAGAGAGCCCTCGACGGTGGAGACCTCATACAGGACGATGCCAGCGGCCGCTGCTGCGCGCGCGACACTCTCCGCTCCGAGGTTCGTGATCTCCACCACATCATCCCCCCGCGTCGTCACCGTCACATCGTTCCCGATGACCACGCGCGTCAACTGCTCCACATCTTGGGTACGAACCCGAACCATTGAGGTAGTCACCGAGCCGACCACGTCGTTCAAAGGGCCATCTGCCAGGATTCTGCCCCTCCCGATGACGAGAAGATGATCAGCGGTCTGCGTCATCTCGCTCATGAGATGCGACGACAGCAGCACCGTCCGCCCCTCCGCGGCGAGATGGCGCAGCAGCCCGCGAATCCACAGGATCCCATCCGGATCGAGACCGTTGACCGGTTCATCGAGGATGATCGTGTGCGGATCTCCGAGCAGCGCCGCCGCGATACCGAGCCGTTGGTTCATCCCGAGCGAGAACCCCCCAACTCGCTTACCTGCCACCGCATCCAGGCCGGTCAGGTCAAGGACCTCCCGCACACGTGCCGCGCCGATCTGGTGGGTCACCGCGATCGCCAGCAGATGCTTGTACGCCGAGCGGTGCTTGTGCGCCGAACGCGCGTCGAGCAGCACACCGACCTCGCGAAGCGGGGCGGGCAGATCCACATATGGACGCCCGTTGACCTCAGCGATGCCCGAGGTCGGTCGGTCCAGCCCCACAATCATCCTCATCGTCGTCGACTTTCCCGCGCCGTTTGGTCCTAGGAAGCCCGTCACCTTGCCGGGTTCGGCGGTGAAGTTGATTCCATCGACCGCGACCTTCGATCCATACTGCTTCGTCAGAGATTGAACTCGAATCATCACTTGCCTTTCGTTCATGTACGACGCTATGAACGAAGTCGCATCGGCACATCGGGCTGGGGTCCTGAAGAAGCCACGAGGCAGTACCAGGGTCCATACCCTCTTAGTTCGTATGTACTGGCTGTCTGAGCCCTCCGCGAAGACATGAGGGCTGGCATCGGCGAGCAGATCATCGCACTACTCAACAGTGCGCTGGCAGCAGCAGGACGCCCCGGAGGGGCCGGACCCGGTGCCTGCCTATCGGAAGAAGGCCGAGTCTCTGGGAGCGGCCGACATCGGTCGGGCCTCAGTCGACGGAGTCGTCGAACGCGTCGAACACTCGAGGGCTGGAACGGAGGTGACGCTGGAGTCGGGCGAGGTCATGACTTTAGAGCCCGGCGAGACGGTGGCTTTCCCGAAGAAGTCGCAGTCAGCCTACGACGGCCAGGGTGCGCGGCCAGGCGATCGCTAGTCGAACGCAGGAGTGTCCCGCACGAAGCAGGTCAGCAGCGACGTGGCGTTCATGATCGCGAGCACGGTGTTGATGCGGTTGTACTGATGCCGCGTGATCGCGTGCGCGGTCGCGTTGCGCCGGTATCCGTCGGGGCGATCATCCACTGTGTAGCGCCCGCTCATGATGGTGGTGACGGGGTGCACCGCGAGCGTGAGACGCCAGCTACGTTTGCGGAACTTCTTGTATGAGGCGACGTTCGTGACGACTCCCAGAGGCGCCTGCAAGGCGGCCTTCGAGTGCTGTGTCACGAGAGTGTCGAGCACGTTCGTGGCTAGGGACTGCGCAGCCTCGACGTGACCGTCCCGCAGTGCATTGATCGCCTTGCGGATCATGTCGCCATAGAGCAGGGCGCGCTTCTGCGCCAGGCGGGAAACCAGCCGTTCGCAGCTGGTCACGATGCCCTTGTGATTGTTGCTGATGACGCGACGCCGGCTCGAGGCATCGGGGGCCGCGAGTAGCAGCTCTATCACGCGCGCGGAGGGCACCCACGCGAGGGGGATCCCTTCTTCGAGGATCGCGCGCACTTCGTCTTCGAGCTCGTCGGGCTCGGTTTCCACGCCGCGCCAGTTCGACGGCAGGTGGGGCCGACCGAGTTTGAGTCCCTTCGTGAGCTCGCTGATCCAGCTCAGATCACCGAGGAGGCTGGCCTGCAGGCCAGTGAACCCCTTCAGCGATGTCAGCTGCGTATCGACGATCGACTGCATCGGCGCGAAGAGAGAGACCGGGAAGCCGAGACCGGCGGGCCCGTCGATCTTCGGGTTGATCATCGACGAGCCGCGGAGCATGTTGGTCAGGCCGGTTGACAGCGAAGACACCTCGAGCGCTTTCGAGACGGCTGACTTGAGCATCGGGTCTGACAGGTACGACGGCGTCTGTATCGATCCGAGAATGCCCTTGAATCCCTGCGATCCTGTGAGCGACGATGCACGCAGGGCCGCGGAGGCGGCCGACTGCAGCGCAGGATCCAGTACGTATGAGGGCATACGGACTGAGCCAAGGACGCTTTTCAGGTTCTCAGACACCGAGAACATCGGCTGCAGTCTGTTCACCTCATCGATAATCCGCAGCGTTGAGCGCGGAGGCGTGCCGAAGATGGCGCGGGACATGTCAGAGGCCTTCGGGATCACTCGACGCCCGACGCCGTCGTTCGTGTCGTCTACTTCGACCGGTTCGACCGCGCTATCGCTCGTGTCTGTCACCCTGCCATGCAAGCACAGGCCACGGATGCGGATACCAGCTGTCGCACCGTGTCGCGAGGTGAGCGGTGATGGTCGCGGAGCGCGAGGAGAAGCTGCCGCACCTTCGGCATCGTTCCACTATGCGTGCGCATCAGGGTCCGGGGCGAACATGCTGTGCGTCCACGCTCGCAAGGACGCACAGCTATATCGGTCGGTTCCATTCGGCCACGATTCTCTCCGAGTTGGCGTTGAGCGGCGAGGGAGGTCGCCGCGTCGGCGCGACGGGTCGGCACAAGAGCGTGCGGGGGAGCATTGACGAATCTATTCGTCGCTAGCCAGAATCGCCTCTGGGGGAGGAATGCCTGGGTCTTTTTCGCAGCTGGGGCCGCGGCGCTCGTCTTGATCATCTCCGCGATAGCTGGCCCGATGATCAGGCTTGCCATAGCCCGAATTCATCAGCGTCAGCGTCAGTGACGTCGCGCGATGTCGCGGTCGCCAAAGTGCGGCGGTGCCACAGCGTCGTTGGATCCTGACCCGCGTTGGGAGTCACACCTACCCCCGGCCGCGGTCACGCCGTGAAGGTTGAGGCTGCCCATCCACACTTCGCCGGCGATCGGCTCAAGGGGCGTGCGCGCATGCTCGACGGATGACGAGAGCGCAGCTGTGACCTTGTTGAGCGCGCCGCTGTACCAGGCGGCCGCGTCGTCGCGGAGGGCGTGGATCTCGCGGGTCATGGCGCCTGCGACTCGGAGGCCGGGGCTGCGAACTCGCGGGTCCGCATGACGGCCGCGACGCCGAGGAAGCTGGCGAGGTGGACGACGTCGTTGCCGCCCATGACGCGGTTCAGCGTGAACTTCCTCGGGAACTGCTCGAGGAGCGGGTTCTCGTCGTCGAATGTGTGCTCGGTCTTTAGAGCGAAGATGCGGGTGGTGTCGAGGGCCCGGAAGCTGTCGATCGAGAGAATCGATGAGGTGACGTCACCCCAGATGAGTCGGTCGAACTGCTTCTGGTTGGTCCAGTGCTGGCGGATGCGCTTCGCGATCCCCGTCGATGAGTTGGCGACCCCGACGTAGACCTGGGCGAACTCGTCGAGCACCACGATGTAGAGCCCGGGCACGCCGTCCCACTTCGTCAGGTCCGTGACTTCCACCATGCCGCGCCGGCTGGCGACAGCCGACTGCAAGGCGCGCTCGAACTCCTCGCGATCGAGGGAGGCGAAGTGCGCCATGTTCAGGTCGAAGCTCTGCAGCGCTCTCTCGCGATGCTCTTCGCACCATTCGTCGGAGTGGAAGCTGTGTTCGGCGTCTTCGTACGACCAGTCGAGGGAGTCCCACAGCTCGGGGTTGTCCTCACGGCGCCATCGCGGCAGCGACGAGCGCTTGTTGATCGTCGCGTAGGTCTCGCGAGAGATGCGGAGTCCGAGCCCGAAGTGACTGCGCACCGCCGTGCCGAAATGTGTGGCTCTCTCGATGCCGACGGCGCGCGGTCGGCCCTTGCGCGGTATCGCCACAGGCACGCCCCAGACCTTCCGTGAGAGCCGCGTCTGCCATCGGTGCCAGACGAGCGAGTGCCCGGAGTCCGTCAGCGCATGCAGGGTCGCATTCGCGTTCGGGCCAATGCCGACGTCGAAGATGCGCGCGGAGTCGAACTCGAGGTGCTCGCCTTCGGGGATGAGACCGACGCTGGTCAGCTCGAACGGGTCGGCGTCCCGCACGAGGTAGCCGGACTCAGTGAGCTCGTGGCGCAGCTTCTGCGCGTCTCGCTCCGCTGGCGCCCACACGAGAGTCTCGCGCGGGGTGACGGTGATCTCGAGTTCCATGGTTATCCTCCGGGCTGTGAACTCCTATGTACGTTGTGAACTCTGGTGTACTTCGGAGTCATGGAAACAGGATCCTCCATTGCTGAGGTGCTGGCTCGATTGAACTCCCAATCACGAGAGTCGGACCGGCACGAATAGGATCTCAGCATGATCGTGTCTAGCCACGTACCACTCGTTCGTCGTCTGACCGCCGTATTGGGTCCGACGCTCGTATCGACGTTGGCTGGGGCGAAAGACACGCAAGCTGCGAAGAGGTGGAGTGAAGATAGCGGTCCTCGCCCTGACACAGAAGCGATCAGACGTTTGGAGTGTGCGGATGCGGTCTGGCGCTCAGTCAGTGACGCTGAAGGGGAGCACGTAGCGCGGCTGTGGTTCATCGGCGCGAATCCCTTCCTTCGAGGAGAGGACACCGCCATTACCGCCATCCGCGAGGGCCGATTCGACGAGGTTGTTGGCGCTGCTCAGGCGCTGGTGGAAGACACATTCACCGGGTAGGCGGATGCCCCCGTTCGCCGTCGACGAGCGCCTGAAGTGCCGCTTGAACCTCGACTCGCGCGTCTTCCGGGGATAGCTCTCCAGTGAGGATGCGCCGAGCGCGGTCGAGATCTTGGGCACTCGGCTGATGCCCTCCGAGCTGCTGCCCCTTTTGAATCAGAGCTAAGGCGCGCATGACTTCGGCCTCGGTCAGAGGTTGCTGGTCCATCCTTCTTCCCCCTGTCCCGACGCCCGAATCTCGGGTTGGTGACCGCGCTAATCCGATGAGTGCTCGGAGCGACGCGCGCGGCGGAGTCGATCTCACATGCGAGCGTAACCACTGAGCAGCTGACCTGGGGCTGGCAACGGCCAGCCACCAACGAGCAGGCGAAGTCGTTCATGTTCGAGGGATGGATCCTCGTCCCAGTACTTTCTGTCCTTGCGCCAGCCTCCGACCATACTGACGGCGTTCCTCAGTTGGTGTGCAAACCCGTGCGTGGGCTTCAACCGTTCTACGCCGACAGATGCTTGCTCGTTGATCCACCAGTCGTAAAGCGAGTTCAGGAGCGGGTAGGGGACAAACGAAGTGGTGAAGCGAGGCATGAAGAGCTGCGCGAAACACAGGATGTCGCCGTGCGAGCCCTTCGTGAAGAATGGTCCGTCGTAACGGGAGCGCTCCGGCCGCTGCTTGTGGATGTGGCTGAGCAACTGGCTGGTGCTGTGCTCAACCGCAGCGACCGTTGCCAGGTGAAGTTCCTCGAGCTGCGCGCGCACGCTGATCTGTTTCTGTTTGGAGCCAAGGTCGATCCATTCGCTGGCTGTCACAAAGGTGTCACCGCGATGCCGAGAAGCACCGACCACATAGAGGCTGATCGGTAGATCCTTCTCGCGCAGGAACTTAACCGCCTGCAAAGTGGCTGCATCGATCTGTCGGGCGACGAGAGACATCGTCTGAGTTTGATTGAGGACCGCTGGCATCGGCTTACCGAAATACTCAGTGAATGCCTGCGCGAGAGAAGGGGCGACCGTCGCTTCTCGTCTCAACCGTTGGTTGCGCTCGAGGATGTACTCCTCGAAGACGGCTTCCAGCGATGCTCGATCGAGGCCATCTACCCACGCGCCATAGGAGATGACTTGACCAACCTCTAGATCCTTCGCGCGATCCCGCTTCAGCTCCATCGTTTTAGTGGAGCCGTCTTCTCTGAGCCCGAGGAGATCCAGGACACGACCGAATGGTGTTTTGACCTGTCGACCGATGATCAGGACCCTCTCGCCTACTAACTCAGGTGTGGACTCGATCAAGTCCTCGAGATTGGTCTCGAGAGCGAAAGGTTGGGGGAGTACCGGCACGAGACCATCGCCCGCCAGTCGCCACAGCGGGAGGGCGTGCGCCGCACGCGGAGCCCCTGAGCGCCCGCCGATGCCTCGACGTCGACGCGAGGACTTCTGCGATGTTGGATCGTGCTGGGAGGAGGTGCCGTTGGTGCTCATCGCCAGGACAGTAACTGACACTGCGGACATTCCGTCGGCCCACGGACCTCCCCCGTTCCGCGTGGCCTGCATAGACCGACCGTCCCCAGCGAGAGCGAGCAGTCCAAACGCGCACGTGGTTGCGAAGCGCTTCCATTATGTGGATCGCCGGACCTCGATGGGCCTCCGTGTGGCCACCAATAGGCCAGGAAGAGGCCAGGAAGAGACCAGCAAACGGCCAGCTCAATGCGATAAACAAGTGTGTCCGCCGCGAGGCCATCTACCGGCCACTATGTGGTCACTAGCCGCCCACAGGTGACCGTTCCGAGGCCACTCGGCGACCAACCCATACTTCCTGGCGCCAAGGTCGATCTCAACCGCTGCTTGCCGCCCGCCGGTCGCGGGAACACTTTGCGATCCGTGCGCTCGATGGAGGAACGTGTCGGCTCATACGCGCTCGCGCTTCGGATGCTGTCTCCCTCGGTCTGTCTCGAGTTGCTCTAGATCGTCGCGGCGATCGGGAGCGGCGGTGTCTCTTCCAGCGGTCGGATGAGTGTGGTGGTCGCGGCAAGCAAGCGGTGAACAGATGGCCTCAGGCGACCGTTTCCAGGTGGTCGCGTCGGGCGAGCAAGCATGATGCGAAGACTGGAAACAGGCGCTTCATCGCTTCGCTCCAGGCTTGTCCCCCTGGTGCCACTGCGTTCTAAAGCAGGGGGGGGAAGCGACCCCGGACTTTCCAGGCCAAAAGCGTCGCCATGTCCCCATGACCCCCTGCGGGCCCTACGGGTTCGGCCATGGGGACATGGATGATGGGGACACGATTGTGCTCAAAGTGATCTGCTGCTTCCGCGAAAACCCGTCGTGGATTCGTTGTTCACAAGGTGCCACTTCGTTCGCAAGCTTGTGAACAACGAATCCGCGACTTTCCGGGGCAAAATGACATGCCTGTTAACGCGCTGGCTCCGTCCTTCGTCCTGAGTCAGCGCGTCAACAACGAGGTTGAGTCAAGGCGAAAGTCCCGATCAAGCAGCAGATCAGATCCCGATTCCTCGCTGAAGCTCGGTCTCGGGGTCGAAAGAAGGGAAGAGCATAAGAGGAGGTGGCACCGGGCTGCGTTTCCCGCCTCGCTTCGCTCGCCAGAAACTTGACCGGTGGTCGGCGTAGCCGACACCTCCCAGGGCGCTTGGCTGTCGCTTCGCTCGGCCCGCTGACGCTGTAGATCTCTCCACCCGCTCTTCATCTGACTTGTCGAAGGCTCACGGACAGAAGTTCCGCAAGCTTCGTCCAACGTCCTCTCGCTGTGGGGAGTTGTTCGTCGTGACTTCCGTGCCATCGCTGCAGGTTCCAGTGGCAGGTCACTTTGCAAGAATCTCGGGATTTGATATGCGGGTCCTCGGCGGACAGGTTGACCGCTGATGAGCGCGTGTACCTGCACCTGTTCCTGCAACGCCAGGTACGTACTCGAGGGGCAGAAATCCCAGTTCGCGGGAGGTTTTCGGGCCGTTGATACGAGGTGATGCAGGTTCTGCGCTATTTGGGTCTGATCTGCGATTTTCACAAATGTACCTGGTGTACCTGCCCTCGAACGCAAACCTCTATATAGGAGGCCCACTGGCTCAGACGAGATGGAGATGGGGACTACGACAATGTCTTTCTCCTTTTCTATTTAGACCAGGTACACCAGGTACACACCGGGGAAGAGAAGCTTCGAGGGTGCAGAAAGACGCCGATCTTGATGTAACTGGTGGTGTAACTGGAAGCCCTGATTCCGCAGGTACGCACCAGGTACACGCTTGCCGTGAGCGGAGCAGTGAACGCGAGTGGCAACGCATCGACGGTTGGCATCGGTGTGCGCGGCGAAGTGTCGGCGGTGCTGTGTACAGTCGTGAGCAAGCCTGAATGACAGTAAAAGGGCAGGGCCAAAGCAGGTCCGACCGGTGGATACGCCAAGCAACCGCTAACGGGTTCGGCTATGAGGTCCTCTTGGGAGTTTGACTTCTAAGGGAGATCCATGTCTTTTTCCACCCCCGTGAGCACGAGCCTGCTGGACTCGTTGATCACGCCAGCAACGCTCGCCGCCCGCCTCTGCACGACCGAGCGCAGCCTGAGCGAATGGCGTATCACTGGCCGCGGGCCGAAGTTCATCCGAATCGGCCGCAGCCCCCGCTATCGTCCTGAGGCGGTCGACGAATGGTTGCTCGCACAGGAGTATGCGAGCACCTCGGAGGAAGCCGCCTGATGGGCAGCGCGTACTCATACGACACGAAGAACGGCAAGCGCTGGGAGGCGCGATACCGTAAGCCCGACGGAAAGACAGCTCGCAAGGGCGGCTTTGCCCGTAAGCGGGACGCTGAGGCGTACATCACCTCGGTGGAGGCTGCAAAGTTGCAGGGCGCATACATTGCCCCGGGGGAGTCTCGAGTCACCGTCGGTGAACTCGGTGCTGCCTGGCTGACTGCGCACGCCGTCGCGGTGAAGCCGTCCACGTTCCACAGCGACGACAGCGCGTGGCGCGTGCACGTCGAGCCTGCGTGGGGCGGGCGCCGCGTTGGCACCATCCGGCACACGGAGATCTCTGCTTGGATCGCCGAGCTGAGCGTCGAGCGTTCAGCGACGACTGTGAAGCGCTGCCACGGGGTTCTCGCATCGATTCTTGATGGGGCGGTTCGCGATCGTCGGCTCCAGTCCAACCCCGCGAGGGAGGTGAAGACCCCGCGCAAGGTTAGGAAGCAGCGGGCGTACCTCACACATCAGCAGGTCGAACGGCTCGCAACGGCGTCGTTGTATCCCGACATCGTGCGCTTCCTCGCCTATACGGGGCTCCGTTGGGGGGAAGCGACGGGACTCACGGTCGCAGATGTCGATGTGGCGCGACGCCGGCTGAACATCTCATCGAACGCCGTGATCGTGAACGGACATGTGATCGTCGGGACGCCGAAGACGCACGAACGTCGTACCGTTGTCTATCCGGCCTTCCTGGATGCGGCGATGGCTCGCGCGATCACGCTCAAGCGACCGGACGAGCTGATCTTCCCAGCCGAGAGCGGAGGGCATCTGAGGCCTGGGAACTCGCAGTCCGGGTGGTTCGCCGGCGCGTGCAAGCGTGCTCGGCTGGAGGATGCTACCGAAGCTGCGGAGGCAAGGGCGCGCGGAGAGGTGCTTCGTGCTGTCATGCCGCGCGTGACGCCTCACGATCTTCGACACACGTCCGCTTCACTAGCAATCAGCGCGGGGGCGAACGTCAAAGCGGTCCAGAGGATGCTCGGACACGCGAGCGCAGCGATGACCCTCGACACGTATGCCGATCTGTTCGACGACGATCTCGATGACGTCGCACTGGCGCTCGATCGGCACCGCGCGGCCGCACTTCAGCGATGACGGCGCTGACCGTGTAACAGCGCAGACAAGGACGATGGTCAACTGCTGGCGCGGTCGGTCACCTGACGCAGAGCAGTACGGTAGCTGTTGAGCTCGTTGTTGTAGCGACGTTCTCGCCGCACGAACGCTTCCACGCCGCCTTCTATAATTCGTTGGATATCGGCGCGAACCAAGAGATCTTCGATTGCCCCCGCGTGCGGCACCCGCGGTCCACCATTCTCCGAACTCTCCGATCGAACCCGAATTCCGCTCGCGGACGCCTCCATCACGATCACCCGCTCTGCGTCGGCGTTGACCGGAATATTGGCGTTATGTGTCACGACGATCACCTGACGGTGCCAGCGGCTCTCGCGCAATTGGGACACGACCAACTGGGTGATCCACTCCGTATCGAGGTCGTCCTCAGGCTGATCAAGGACGAGCGGTTCTCTCCCCTGATGCAAAACGAAACTCAACATCGCGGAGCTTCGCTGTCCTGGCGATCCTGAGCTCAAGGGGACCCACTGAGCAGCCCCGTCCGTCCCACGGGATCGCAAGAACTCGACGTCGATCTGATCGTCGGGGATCTCGGCCGCGACGCGTGTCAATACAAGGGGGTCCGCGGAACCGAGACGGGTCGTGAATGCGGCGCGAAGCCCGGCTTGAACACCGAGATCACGGAAGTCGCCTGACACGCAGGCGACTCTCCAGAGCTGCTCGCGGGTCTCGCGTTCTGCGGTGGGGCCAAGCCAAAGCCATTCCGCGAGCGAAGGGACATCATCGAGGTATCCATCGGAACGCAACCCGAGGAGCTCTCGCACCTGTGCGACCCACATCCCCGTATCTTCGCGATCCCGGACGGCGAAGCGAAGCGAGCCGCTCCTTTCCTGGACCTGCTCGAGCAGCGATCGACGCGCGAGGCGGCGTTCGTCATGCACCCTCTCTAAGGAGGACCACGCTGCGTCTGACGCTAAGAAGAATTCTGGCAGGGCAAGGACGCGTTGTTCGAGATCTTCGAGCGCCTGGCTCTGACTAGACAGCAGAGCGCGGAGGGCGGAGTACTCCGTCGGATCCACCCCAAGTGCGGACAGCTCTTGTAGATAGAGATCGGAATCAGCCGTGAAATCCCTGACGGCTTGCCCCCACTCAGAAGCATCAAGAGCAGCGCGCTCGCCCGCGAGGGTTGCATCAGCGTTGGCTGCAGCGTCCCGCAGCGATTGCGCCAGTACGTCTTTGATGCGGTCCAGGTTCCGGACGAACTCGTCCGGATAGTCGGGCGAGCGCTGTCCAGCCAGCGCAGCAGGCTCGGTCACGAGGATCCGGTCGGCAAGGCTCCGGACTGCCACTCCGGCTGCGTTGACCTCCGACTCCTTTGCCTCCATCTCGCGCCGCTCCGCCAAATAGAGATCGTTCCTTCGGCGTCGCTCGAGATTCGCTGCGTCATCAAACGCTGCGACCTGTTTTTTCAGCTCTGCGACCTTCGCCCGAATCCCTTCGACTTCGCCGCACGAAAGTTGTTCGGACCGGGCTGCTCTGACCGCAGACCCCCAAATGCTCACTGCGTCAGCGATGGTCTCACGGTGACGATTGGGCGTCGAAGAACCTGAAGCGGTGAGGGCATCGTCGACGAGCGACCGAAGATTGGTAGAACTACCCTGACTGCCCACCGAGCGCTCGAATAGTTCTTTCTGACCGACAACTCGCATTGGGAAGTTCGAATCAAGCTGGCCGTTTTCGTGAGTCGTACGTGACCCCTCCTGAGGGGTCCATTGTGCAGTTTGTCGCTCTCCGCTGTAGGCCAAGACGTGAGCGCTTAGAAGCTCTGCATTCCCGAACACAGCGTCGTTGAATCCTCGTGCTTCATCGCGGAGTGGGCTAGGGAGGCCGTCCACCTCCCCATAGAGGTTTCGCAACGCGGCAACGACAGTCGATTTTCCAGATCCGCGGCCACCGATCACGACGTTCAGTCTCGGATGAAACTCGATGTCGAGAGAGTCGTCCGCGGTCGCGTGCCCCTTCACCTGCAGTCGTTGAACCCATGCGTGGTCAACGGTATTTGGGTCTGACGACTGAGATGCGACCCGAGGATGCCAGTCGCACAGAACTCTCGCCTCGTGGTCTAGGAAGGCCTGTCGAAGAGCTTCGATTGATGGATTTCCCATTCGAATCCAGGTGAAGCGATCGCCGAGACTCGAGATCGAGTATGCGTCGCTGGTAGAGACGAAGGGTAGATCAGCAAGGCATGGAATCCCCTGGAGTTGGCGACGAATGAAACGCTTCTTGTAGGAGGCGGTTGAGTCACTTTCGCCGAGGTGAAAGTCGACGTCTCCAACATCAATTGCCCCCAAACGATCGTGGTGCAGAGCCTTCCACCTGATGTCGCCCGTGGTCGCGCTTGCGATCCCATTTTCGGAAAAGGCGTGGGGTGCAATGGCGAGGTACCCCGCCGGGAGTGCGTCCAGAATCTGCGCGATGGTGCGAGGCGCGGTCGCTGGGGAACTTGCGTCATGCGGTTGAAAGCGAGGATGATCATCGTCAAATCCGCAAGAAGTTGAAAGCAGTAGCTCCAGGTCACGGGCACTTTTAGTAGGGTCCCCAAGAATTATGAGGTGGACGCCGTCTGAGCCACTACTCGTCCCAACTTCGAATCCCGGAAACACAACGACTCCGTGTCGAGCGCCCGCTTGCTTCATCTCGTCGACCCAAGCGGTGCTGTTGTGGTCTGCTAGGCCGAGAACCTCGAGTCCAGCGTCCCGCGCTGCTCTCATATAGTCGTCGGCGGCTGCGGTCCGCCCCTCAGCGGTCGTTAGATTCCAGTCGGATTGACCTCGAAATCGTGGCTCCCCTGGAGTCGCAACCTGGAAATCGCACTTCCACCACTTCGACACATCATCCCCATCTTTTGCAGTCAATCGACTTCACGCTATCCGGGACTAACGTCGATTGCTGTTCTGTATCCCCGGGGTGTCGCCGTCAACTGCCGTGACCTAAGCTGACAGCGGATTCGAGCCGCCACCTGTCAGACGAGCCGCGCCTTGACTTCAGCCGCGACACTACGGACATTTGGCGAGGCGTGTTCGGCGAGCGCGTCTAGGATCCGATCACCGGCGCTCGTTCGGGCGGTGGCTGCTGCGACCCCCGAGAGCACCGCGAACGGAAGGGCCTCGCCCGTTTCTCTCATCAGCTGGACTAGCGCGGAGAGGTATGCGGGAGAGACGTCGTCGTTGATCGCAGCGCGTTTGGCCAGTGCTCTAGCGGCGCGAGCTGCCACTGCGCGGTCTGGATCACGGGTTAGGGCGGTGAGCATCGCGTCATAACCAGTGAAGTGCGCCATCACGATACATGCATACCGTCTTGAATCCGGATCGCCAGCGATCAACGTTGCGAATAGTTCCTCCCAGTCGGGCGCATTGGTATCAAGCGCAAGTACCGTTGCAGTGGCAACGGGCTCGATACGGTTGAGAAATCCGTCGTTTCGCCAATACTGGCTAGGCCCAACACCTCGTGCTGCCCGTGCCCCCGCGATGAGTTCGCCGCGAAGCTCAACGGGAACCTGGTGTGGGTGTTCTGTGATGATCTCAAAGGCCGCGTGCTTGCGTTCCTGAACGTCAACGTTGTCGGCTAGTGCCGTAGTAACCAATCTCCAGGCTCGTTCGCGTTGGTCCGCGGGGCCGTGGAGAGCCAGCACGATGGCCAAACGATACGGGTCGTCACCGCCAATCGTGAGTCCGTTTGTCGGCTGTCGGAATTTCTCGAACGCCGATTCGCAATGGTCAAGGACGACTGTGGCTTCGCCAGATTCGAGCGTGGTCGCGTCGGCTGCGCCGCTCAGAGCACCAAGATCTCCCGCTTCGAGAGCCGCGCGAACCGCTAGTCTCGCTTCCTCAGAGCGAGGTGCGAGAAGATCACGGAACAGGATGGCCAGCCAAGCGGTTGGTTGCGCATCAATGTCGGTTCCACCGAGATGCTCGTCTATGACGGCCGCGTCGAATTCGTGCAATAGCTCGGTAAGAGGAGCCTCGAGCAACTGTGACGTGCCTGCGGGAAGTGACTTCGCGAAGGTGAGCAGTGACGCCTGATCTTCGACGTTCAGGTGTCGAACGAGACCGCTCAAGGCCGCCGCTATGTCGTGAAACGCCCAATTGCGTATCGCGAAACGATCGTAGAACTGCTGCGGCTCCACTAGAGCCTGCAGCAGCAGCGAGATCCAGGCACGAGCTTGGTCGTGACTCAGGTGCGAGCCCATTCTGTTGAGGAGAGCCAGGTCTGCTGCAATCGATGCCGATGTCGAGTTTTCCGGAGTCGCGCGATCCGCGAGCTCGGCCACAGCGTGCATCGGCCCGTCGTGAAGGACCTTGGAAAGTGCCAGCCTCAGGTTTGCCTTGTCGCCAACGGATCGCAAACTATCGAGGCTGTTCGCGATGCTGTGAGACTCGTCTGGCGGCGAGACAAGATCAGTTTGAGCCAGCAAACTCGCGTATCCCCGCCACCCTCCGAAGTCACCCGCCAGTCGCGCTGTCATTGCAGCGGAGTGGAGACTGTTGTGCGCGGCGCCCTCGCCGCCGAACGTGATCGATTTATCCCGAGCCCATTTCTTGAAGCTCTTCTTGGCATAGCTTTCGAGGCCAGAAGCTACGGATTGCGTGCGCCACCAGGCGCTCGAATTATCGGCAGCAGTGACCGCGGCTGCCACATCTCCCTGAAGAAGTGGCGCCAGCTCGAACAGCCCGAGGACGCAAGCGGATCGCAGTGCAGAGGTAGTGATGTCGTAGGCGAGACCGGCCGAGGTAATAAGAGCCTCTTCGAGCATCGAGCGCGCTGATGCGGTTTCGCCTCGGAGGCGTTGAATCTGCGCCAGGTGGATCCGGAGCCAAACTTGATCGGCATCGAGATCGTCGTGACGAAGTTCAAGCTCCAAGTACGAGGCGGCGTTCTCCAGTTCGTACCGGTCGATCGCGGTGAGGGCGCGGCAGATTGCAATCGCCGAGCCACCTGGTTGCGAAGTCGATTCCTCGTGCACGCTCGCTAGGCCCGCGTCCTCGCCGAAGACCCACTGATAGATAGCACCGGCGGTGCGCCAACCAAGCTCCTCATGCGTAGCTGCTTCGGTAGGTCCCGGAACGTCGGCGCGCTCGTGAGCGATCCGTGCCCAAGTCCGAGGATCCCCGCTAATGCACGAAGCAATGGCTTCCGTCCACGTGATGGCGGCAGAAGCGCCTCGGTTCGGATGAGGGGCGACGAGCCGCGGGACCAACATCGCGTACCGGAGTCGAGCGTCTTCGGGCACTTGCGAGATAGAGAAGTTCCACCTCGACCCCTCGAAGGAGAGTAATTTACGTGCCTCCGAGACGAGGTCAATCCATCGTGGCTTCCACGTTGCATCAAGTATTTGATCATCTGGAACAAAGACGCGAATGCCCTGGCCCGTATCTTCAATCGTGTTTGAGTCCAGAACCGCCCACACGCGCGTGCTCATGTCTTCGCTTTGCAGAACCAGAATATGAGGAACGTGATGATTCTTCCAGTACTCGGCGTGCCGCTTGTCGTTCTCCCGGTACCACCATCCTGATCGCCCTTCAACGGTGGCAGGGGTGCTGAACCAGGTCCCTCCGGTCTTTACCTGCACGCCTAGCAGCATTCGAAGATCGACCAACTCGTCGGTGCGAAGCTGAACGAAGACATCGGTGCCCAGGTCCTGGCGGCCAGTTCGGAGCGGGCCCCATCCGATCATGGAAAAGAAGGCGGCGGCCATATCCTCGCCGAACTCACCGAGCTGAACGGTCGCGGGCTGTTGTATCGACATAGGGCCTCCGTTGCCTCCGCGAGTAAACCATAGTGTGCTCCGGGCTTGACTGCTTCACACGGGAGGCTCACTTTGCTGTCGACATGCTGCCGACGAAGTCCGGTGCCCTCCCCTCGCTGCCCGATGCTTCAGTCAGCCTGTCTACGCCAGCGGGCATGCGTATCCGTTTCCCCGGGCGGTCAATCGAGGCGGCCCTGCAAGCCGACTCAGGAGCATCTGATCCCAGCGAAAGACAACCCAGCGGTAACGCAACGGTAACGGAATGCCAGCAAGTCGCCGTGAGTGGATGTGCGCAGGTGTGCGACGGTTCCTCGCTTGCCCTGGGTTCTTGGGGCCCCGGTTCTCTCTGACTGGACCACGATATGGGTTCAAATCCCACCGTCACCGCCACCACGAAGGCCCCGACTCCCGGTGATTTGACCGGGAAGCGGGGCCTTCGTCTTGCACGAGCCCTGACGGCGCTGACCCAGCGGTAACGCGAGCCAAATCGTGGTTGTCGCCGCTGATCGACTCAGTGGGGTCGGCACCATCGCGACGAACATGCCGGACAGCACCCCGAACGTGGTGTATTCCGCCGTGCCTGCATCGGTCGCCCCGGGGTCGCTCATGCTCTTCAGTGTGCACGACCGTTCCTCAGCGGACCAGGGCGCCGAGTGGACGCAGATGATGAAGTCTCGCGATCAACCGCATGATTCGTACGGCGGCTCGTCGAGGTCGTCATCGTCACTGCCCAGATGATGTCGGTTCCGGCCATGTAGGTCACAGGATTCCCTGGTCCCCGGGCGTCGTAATGTGGAGCGATGGACACTCGCATCCGCGCACTCACGGTCGTTCCGGTCTGTCTGGTCGTTCTTGCCTCTGTGGTCACCGGCTGTACTTCGAGCGCAGCGCCGGAGCCGGTCGCACCAGAAACGACATCCGCATCGACGCCATCGGCGACGACAGCGCCTCCCGCGGGAGGATTCGCGTATCCCGATAAGACAGACCCCACTCAGGTGGCCATCGCTCTCAAGTACGGGGAAGGCAACGACCCCTCGGGCGAGATCATCGCGGGCCCCGCCGCGCTCGTCGAGGACCGACAGTTCACCATCGAGGGGCGCTGCGAGGGAGACGGCGTCGGGTTCGAAGTGGTGACCGCCGATGCCGAGAGGCGGGTACTCGCCGAGGGGGACTTCAGATGCGACGATCCGCCGACCGGCGAGTTCTCGTATCGGCTGCCGTACGCCGGTGTGGTGCAGGTGAACCTCCTGGATGCTGATGACGTCGATCGGGCATGGGTGCGCGTCGTTCAGCCCTGAGCCTCTTCAGCGGGGCGGCGTGGGCTCGGGAAAGTAGTGCACCTCTGTGGGCTCGCCGTCGGTGTGCGCCCGCGCGGTCGCCTGGATCTCACGGTCGCGACCGGTCAGTCTCTGGGTCTGCTGTCGTCGGTACTCTCCCCAGGAGGGGACCATGAAGGACTCGAGCAGCAGGTCCTGCTCTTCGCCGTTGCGGAGGAGCGTCCATCGGTACCCGCCGGTTCGCCGCCGCGAACTCTCCACCAGTCGCATGGATTCTCGGAACGCGTCGATGCTGTCGGGTCGCACGGTGTAGGTGATCTGCACGAGAACGGGGCCGTCGGTCGGCTGGGGGTCGAGGACGAGGGTCGGGGTGGGCCACGACATCGAGACGGTCCGGTCGACGGTGCTCGTGCCCGGCAGAAGCGGCAGCCACATCACACTGGCTGCGATGACGACGAGCAGCGCCGCGGCCACGGCCAGCGATGTCGCCGTGCCGACTGCTCCGGCCAGGGCGCCCCAGCCGAACGACCCGACGGCCATCGTTCCCATGAAGACGAGGATGTAGATCGATGCTCCTCGCGATCGCACCCACTGCGGGAGGGTCAATTGCAGTGCGGCGTTCAGCACGGTGAGCGTGCCGATCCAGGCGACTCCGGCGAGAACGAGCAGCAGCAGCAGGGGGACGAACGGCAGCCATGCCGCGGCGAGCGTGCCGGCTGCGAACAGCAGAGCGCTCACCGCGATCACCGCGTTGTCCGAGAACCTCTTGCGGGCGACGGGCAGAACGAAGATGCCGAGCACGGCCCCGGCGCCGAGCGCTCCGAGAAGGAAGCCGTATCCGCTCGAGGTGAGGTCGAGCCGTTTGGCGGTCACGGGAAGCAGCGCCCACAGTGCGCTGGCGGGCAGGGCGAAGAGGGCCGATCTCAGAAGGATGCGGCGCACGAGGTGGGCGGATGAGACGTACCGGACTCCTGCGCGCAGCGCGGCCGTGAACGGTTCCCTGTCGTCGAGTCCGCTCTGCGGCGGCCGTCGCCACCACAGAAGGGCGACGACTGCTCCGATGAAGCTGAGCGCGTTGATGCCGAAGACGACGGGTGCGCCGAACAGCGACAGCAGCACGCCAGCGAGCGCGGGGCCGACGGCGCGGGCACCGTTCACCGTGACGCCGCCGAGCGCGGAGGACGCACCGATGAGCGGGCGGGGCACGAGTTCCGGTTGGATCGCCTGCCAGGCCGGAGACGTCAGTGTGGAGGTGATCCCGAGCAGGAACGTGAAGCCGAGGATCGTCCACGGAGTGAGCTCGTTCAGGGCGGCGATGACGGTCAACGCCGCGGCGATCACGGCGCTCGCCACCGACCCCCAGATCAGCAGTCTGCGGCGGTCGAGGGAATCGGCGAGCACCCCCGCGGGGAGGGAGAACAGCACGGCCGGGGCCAGACTCGCCGTCTGCACGAGGGCGATGATCGTCGCGCTGGCCGCGGCGTCGACGAGATACCACTGCGCGCCGACGGTCTGCATCCAGGTGCCGATGTTGCTGCCCAGCTGCGCGAACCACAGCACCCGAAACGCCGGGATCGCCAACGGTGCCCATGCGGATACGGGGCCGGATCTCGGCGCCTCAGGTCGAGAGGTCATCGGGTCTGCTGACATATCCGGCTGTCCTTCCGCAGAGCACATCGGGCCTGGCGCCTCGATGCAGATCGTATAGCCGGAGAACGCAGGCGGAGGTCGATCGGTCGATCTTTCGACTTTCGTCCGAAGGTCGGCACGCAGCGTTCCGATGCGCGGTCGAGCGGCCTCAGCCCTCGGCATCCGTCGCAGAGCCGAGCTCGGACGGGTGGGTGAGCCGCCACCATTCGGTGGGCGGATCGATGGTCCCTGCGATGGTCACCGGCGCAGTGACGGTGTTCGGTCCCGCGGTCCAGGTGACGGTCCCCACGGCCGTGCCGTCGCGGTAGGTGGGAGGGGTGTCGATGTCCATCGTCAGCTCGATCGGCGTGTCCGACCAGGTGAAGATCGATGCGTCCTCGCCGAAGACCAGGGTGGCGGTAGACCCCCAGGGTGTCGAGATCGTTCCGATCTCCTGGCCCTCGCTCGCGACGGGCACCTGATGGAAGCCGGAGCGGATGCTCTCGAGCTCGGCGATCACGGTGGCATTCACCGACTCGCGCGATGATCCGCCGAGGACGACGCCGGTGATCGCGAGCGGATCGGCCGCGCCCACGTCGAGCGTCGCCGTGTACAGCAGGCTGTGCGTGCCCTCGCCGAGGTTGCCGGTCTTCAGTCCCGTGATACCGGCGGTGCCGAGGAGGGCGTTCGTGTTGATCAGCTGACCGGCGCCGGGGATCGAGACCGAGGGGGTCGCGACGATCCGAGCGATCGCCGGATGCGCGGCGGCGAGCTTCGCGATGGCCAGCAGATCGGCGGGCGTGCTCGTGTTGCGCGGACTGATGCCGGTGGGCTCGGTGACCGTCGTTCCGGTGAGGCCGTGGGATGCGAGCCAGGCGCGCGTCGCACTGAGGAAAGCGCTCTGCGACCCGAAGATCCGGGAGGACAGCGCGTCGGCGTAATTGCTCGCGGAGGGGATGAGCATGACGGCCAGGGCATCATGCAACGACATCGAGGTGCCGGTGGGCATCGGAGCGATGGTCGCGCCCTGCACGTAGTACTGGTCGTAGAGGTCGTGATCGGCCTTGCCGAACGTGATGGTCGGTCCGGGGTCGTCTGCGGAGGCGAGCGGTGACGCGTCGAGGATGACGAGGGCGGTGATGAGCTTGGTGATGCTCGCGATCGGGAGCGGCTCGCCCGTCCCCGTCACCGACCACGTGCCGCTCGCTCCCTCGCCCAGGTACGCGTCGGCGCCGGACACGCTGATCGCCGATGCCGCAGCCGTATGCGTGGCGACGGCAGCCGCGTCGCCGACCGGGACCTGCGGTGCGCGTGCGGTCACGGCCGGCGGATCCACCGGAGCCGTGAGCGCCCACCCGACGTACCCTCCGGTCACGGCCAGCAACAGGACCACGCAGACGGCGGTGATGATGAGTCCTCGTCGCCGGCGTCTTCTGCGCACCGCGGGGTCGACCCGATCACCGCTGAACTCTTGCTCATGCGCCATGAGCTCCGCGAAATCGGACAGCCCATCCACCGGCTGCCAGGGTGCCGTCATCGAGAGCCCCTCATCGCGTCCACCCGTCGCTCGCATTCCGCAGAAAAGGCCATCCTCTCGTATGCCGGCATCCTCCGGTATCCGCCGTTCGGGGGACAGCAACCGGTTGAAAGCCGAACGGCGATCCGATGGACTGACGGGATGCGATCGACGACTCCGATGCCGGGCAACCCCTGGCCGCACGACATGTCCATCACCGTGGAGGACAGGCCACAGCTCCTGCTCGAGTTGCTCTGGATTCGAGAGGCGCACGATCTGCGTCCCGTCGGCGAGACGCTGCCGCCGAGGCTGATCGAGATGCCCGCGGCTGCGGCGAACCCGGTGGATGCCGTCACCCGCGACCGCTGGTCGGCAGCCTGGTCGCGGATCTGGGAGGACGTGCTCGCGCACGCCGCCGTCGAACCCGACCGAGGTCTGCTCGATGCGGTGTTCAGCTCAGACCTGAGCTCGACGGAGCGGGAGCGCCTTCTGCGCGAGCTCGTCGGGCCAGCATGGCGAGACGACTTCGGCGGCGATGTCTTCGACGATGAGGCATATCGGGACTGGGAGCGGCGCGGCTTCGATTCTCACGTCGAGACACGACCGACGACGCTCGCCGAGAGTCCCGAGCATCGAGACGTCGAGCCGCTCGCGGATGCCTGGCGTCGCGGCCTGCTGAAGGTCGTGACCATCCCGTGCCGCGAGTTGCACGTGCGACAGATCGGCCCTCACGCGCTGTTGGTCACCGATGAGGTGCGCAGCGACAGCGCGCAGTATCGGTCGGCTCTGGGCTCGTTCGCTCCGAAGGGGTGAGCGACCTCTCTGCGTCAGTCGGCGAACGACGAGCGGAGGTTCCGCAACCCTAGGATTGCCTCGGAGACCGGAAGCTCGCTCGCATGCGGCGTCGACGGGGCGCCGCCCGCCGGATCAGGGGAGCCTCAGGATGAAGACCGCAATCGGACGTCCCCGCAGCATCTGGCTCGCACTCGGGGTCGTGGTCTTCTACGTTCTCTGCGCATGGGGGCTCGGCAACCTCCTCAGCGGGCTGGTCGGCGACGACGGCTCGTTGGCGGACTTCTCCCTCGGTCACTTCATCCCCCTCGCTGTGGGCATCGGCGGCGTTCTGCTGTTCTTGCGGTGGGCAGGCTGGGGTGCCGAGGTGTGGAGGGAGCGACCGACCCCGACCCTCACCCCTCGCCGGTGGTGGCTGATCTCGATTCCCGTGCTCGCGTTCGCCGTGCCGGTGGTCGAGTTGTTCGACGTGCCCTGGTCTGGGCGCTCGCTCGGCTTCCTGGTCGTCGTGGCGCTGGGAACGCTGATGGTCGGGTTCGGTGAGGAGCTGGTGATCCGGGGCGTCTTGCTCACAGCGGTCCGCGCGCGCTTCGGCGAGTTCGCCGTGTTCCTCCTCACGTGCTTCGTGTTCGCGCTCGCCCATATTCCGGGTTATCTGTTCAGCGGTCTGCCGCTCTTCATCATCGCCTTCAATGTGATCGCCCTGATGTCAGCCGGCGTCACCTACTACTGGATCCGTCGCGTCACCGGGCGCATCTGGGTCGCCATGCTCATTCACGCTCTCACCGACTGGGTCCTCTACGTCGGGTCCGACGTCGGGCTTCCGTCCGCATCGGTCCCCGTGCAGCATTCGCTTGCGGACGACTCGGGGACCGGAGCACTCGGGTACGTGGAGAGCCTGCTTCTGATCCTGCTGGCGATCAGCGTCATCAGCGTCATTCGGGAGAGCCGACGCGACAAGCGGAACGCGCTCAGCGACGACGCGGGGGCCGTAGTCAGCGACCGGATCTGACGTCGCGTCCCGCGCTCTGGCAGGCTTCTGGCATGCATGTGACGATCACTCCGGCGCCGTCTGCGACGTGGGAACGCTACCGAGACCTTCGGCTGGCCGCGCTCGCAGAGTCCCCGGAGATGTTCGGGTCGACGCTGCAGCGGGAGTCCGCGTTCGGCGACGACGTCTGGCGGAGCCGTTCGACTCATCCCGGAGCATTCATCGCGAGCATCGATGGCGAGGACGTCGGGATCGGCGGCGTCTACGACATGAGTGGCCGCTGGGTGGTCAACGGGGTCTGGGTCGCACCGGCGCACCGGGGTCAGGGAGCCGTCGACGCGCTGATGGTCGCCTGCGTGGACTATGTCTCCTCCCGCGGAGCGGACACGATCCATCTCGGTGTGATGGAGAGCAACCCCCGGGGGATCGCGGCGTACACGCGCCTGGGATTCACGCCCGATGGGGCGAGCGAGACGTTCCCCGACGGACGGATCGAGATCATGATGTCGCGGCCCGTGGCCACGGGCGGGGCCGAACATCCCGGCAAACGGTCGCTTTCGGACTGAGGCATCCGGAGTCCGAGCTAGTCGCGGTCGGCGTCGATCAGCTCGAGGAGTTTGCGCAGCTCGTCGCGGATCCCGGTGTGGTCGTATTGCCCGGCACGGCTCTCACCGGAGATGACTCCCGAGCGGCGCACCGAGCGGAGATCCCCGAAGGGGAAGGAGTACGCCTTCTTCGTCTCGGGGTTCTCGCTCTTGTCGATGCCCAGGTGCCAGTGGGAGAACTCGGTCCATCCGTGCTGCTCGATGAAGCGGTTCTCGTCGTCAGCGCTGGGCGCGGCCTCCGACCAGTCGTCGCGCTCGTCGCGGACGACCTTGCCGTCGCGGACCAGCGAGCGGGCGTGTCGGAGGGCGGGGTGATTCAGTTCGATAGCCATGCGCAGACGCTAGGACGGAGAGCGGCACCGTCGAACCCCCTTGACGCACCGGGCGGGAGCATCCTCCTCAGCCGGCGTCGGCCGAGAAGACGGGGCTGAGGAAGCGGCGCTCGTAGCGGCGGATGCATTGGGTCCTGCGCGCGAACTCGAAGGCCTCGATGCACTCGGGGTCGGTCTTCGATGCCGTGCGGTAGACCTCGTATTCGGCCAACGAGGGGAACGTGAACAGCGCGAACGCCTCATCGCTGTCGCCTTCGCTCGGCATGAAGTAGCCGTGGTGGGTCCCGCCGTGGTTCGCCACCAGACGGATCCATGCCCGGCCGTACTCGGTGAAGTCATCGAGCTTGTCGGGGTCGATCTCGTAGCGCAGGTGAACCGTGATCATGTCCTTGATCCTGCCAGGGCCGGACCGCGTGTTCCGATCGTCACTCCGCCTGGAGGATGATCCGGAGCCCGCCCGGAATCTCGAAGGTACGCTGAGAGCATGGGTGATCAATCGCCGACGCCTGTTCGCCCGCTCTGGGCGAGCGTGGCAGACGGCTTCTACGTGGGCAGCCAGGACGGCTCCTTCCTCGGCTACGTCGACCGTCTGTCCGACGGCGTCTGGCGCGCATTCGATGCGGCCTCGCGCTCCATCGGCGACTTCGCGGACCACCATCGAGCGATGGCAGCGGTGACGGCCACCGTCGAGGTCAGCGCGCATCGGTCGGCTCACCACGGCAGGGACGGGGTGCGGAATGACTGAACAGAATCCGCTCGTCTCGCTCGTCTACTGCAGCAGCGCCACGCAGCCGTTCGGCGAACACGAGCTCGGTGAACTGCTGGCGGTGAGTCGCGCCCGCAACAGCGACCGCGACATCACCGGGATGCTGCTCTACCGCGGCGGAGAGTTCGTGCAGATCCTCGAGGGGCCCAGGTCTGACGTCGAGGCGTTGATGGAGCGGATCGGCCGCGACCCGCGCCACACGGATGTCCGCGTGCTGATCGAAGAACCGCTGCACGAACGGCGCTTCCGGGACTGGACGATGGGATATCAGGCCCTCGTCGCTCCCGAGCCTGGAACGGCCTCGGGATATCGCGACTCGTTCGACGATCTCCGCATGGGCGATCACGACATGATCGGTCGCGCGATCATGGAGCTGACGCTGTGGTTCCGAGTGCGTGAGTCGGCCAGTCGGCAGCCCGTCGAGAGCGAAGCCCCGTCGCGCTAGCCGTCATCTGAGGCGCGCTAGCCGTCATCTGAGGCGGATGAGCACGCTCGCCGCGCCACCACCCGGTGTCACCCCGGCAGGGTGAGGGCGATCGCCGATGGAGAGACGATCACGTGGACCGAGCTTCCGCAGGGCGCCGAGTGCGGAGTCACGGAGACCGATCCGGCGGATGCCGACTACACCACCCTGGTCGTGACCGAGGGCGCACAGGCAGGCGACGCCGTCGCCGGAACCACAGCGGAGCTCGCACCGCTCCCGGATGTGGACTCCTCGGATCAGACGTCTGTGGCGATCACCAACGTGTTCACCACCGGTGATCTCCGCATCACGAAGATCGTCGACGGATCGGGTGCGGACGCCGTCTCCCGGCTCTTCCCGGTGCAGGTGACATGCGTGCTCATCGATTCGTCCCACCCGGAACCCGGCCTCGTCGTCCTCGACTCGTCGTACGAGATCGGTGGACCGGACCGAGCGACGGCGCAGATCGGCGCGTCTGCCGCGGACCAGGGTGCTGGTGCTGACCACGTACGATCTCGACGAGTTCGCCTTCGGAGCCCTGCAGGCCGGGGCCGCCGGGTTCCTGCTCAAGAACACGAGACCGGCCGAGCTCGTCGCCGCGATCCGCACGGTCGCCACCGGGGATGCGGTGGTCGCACCCCGCATCACCGCGAAGCTCATCGAAGTCGCCCTGCCGCACCTCGCGCCGCCGAACCCCGGGGCCCGGGAGGGCGCGCTCTCGGCGCTGACCGAGCGGGAACGTGACGTCTTCCTGCAGGTCGCGCGCGGCCTCACCAACAGCGAGATCGCGCAGACGCTGCATCTGAGCGAGTCGACGGTCAAGGCGCATTTCGGCCGCATCCTGGTGAAGCTCGATCTGCCCAGTCGCGTCCAGGCGGTGATCCTGGCCTACGAACTCGGGATCGTGAGCCCGGGCAGTTGAGACCGCGGGCCGGTCCGGGCGTCGCATCTTGCCAGACTCGTTCCGGAGTGTCCACCACTGCCGCCGCGCGCTGTTCGTTGCCAGACTCGGCGCATGGTGTTCATCGGTTTTCATGCATCGCACGAGCAGATCCCCCCGAGCGCCCTGCTCGAGGCCGTGGTCGAGGCGGAGCGCGCGGGGTTCGACGGGGCGATGTGCTCCGACCACCTCGCACCGTGGACCACGGCTCAGGGCGAGTCGGGTTTCGCCCTGAGCTGGATCGCCGCCGCGCTCGCCCGCACCCGCTTCTCGATCGGCATGGTCAATGCTCCGGGTCAGCGGTATCACCCGGTGATGATCGCGCAGGCGTTCGCGACGCTGGAGGAGATGTTCCCCGGCCGCTTCTGGGCGGCGATGGGCAGCGGTGAAGCGGTCAACGAGCACGTGACGGGCGACGGATGGCCCGACAAGAGCATCCGCAACGACCGACTGCGCGAGAGCGTCGACGTGATCCGCCGACTGATCGGGGGAGAGGAGGTGGACCACGACGGTCTGGTGCGCGTGCATCGCGCGCGGGTCTGGAGCCGACCGGCTGAACCGCCGCCGCTGTTCGCGACCGCTGTGAGCGCCGAGACGGCGGAGTGGGCGGCGTCGTGGGCGCAGGGCCTCGCGACGGTCGCGCAGGAACCGGCCGCACTGCAGCGCGTCGTCGATGCCTACCGGGGTGCAGGAGGCACGGGTCCCTGCATCCTGCAGGTGCATCTCAGCCTGGCCGAGAGCGACGATGCGGCGTTCGCGATCGCGCGCGAGCAGTGGCGGAACGGACTGCTCGCGCCTCCGGTCACCTGGGATCTCGAGCAGCCGGAGGACTTCGAGGCGGCGCTGGTCGGGATCGATGAGGAGGGGCTCCGCAAGGCCGTCCTCATCGACCACGACGCGACCGCACTGGCCGACCGCATCGCGGATCTGGTTCGGATCGGGTTCGACCGCGTCTACCTGCATCACGTCGGCTCCGAGCAGTCCCGATACCTCGACGCCGCAGCATCCGAGCTCATCCCCGCCTTGAAGGAGCGACTGTGAAGATCACCGACACGAGCGACCTCTGGTGGAAGACCGCAGTCATCTACTGCCTCGACGTCGAGACGTTCCTCGACTCGAACGGCGACGGCGTCGGCGATCTGCAGGGCCTCTCCGAGCGCATCGACTACCTCTCGCAGCTCGGCGTCACCTGCCTGTGGCTGATGCCGTTCTATCCGACGCCCGACCGCGACGACGGCTACGACGTCAGCGACTTCTACGGGATCGACTCGCGACTCGGCACCCACGGCGACTTCGTCGAGGTCATCCGCACTGCACGGGACCGCGGGATGCGGGTGATCGTCGACCTGGTCATCAACCACACCTCCGACCGGCATCCGTGGTTCGTCGCCGCGAAACGGAGCGTGGATTCGCCGTATCGCGACTACTACGTGTGGCGTGACGACGCACCTCCGAAGGGACAGAAGAACGCCGTCTTCCCCGGGCAGGCGAACGGCATCTGGGGCAAGGACGAGAAGTCGGGGCAGTGGTACCAGCACAGCTTCTACGAGCACCAGCCCGACCTGAACATCGCCAACCCCCGGGTGCGTGACGAGATCGCGAAGGTCATCGGCTTCTGGTTGCAGCTGGGCATCTCCGGCTTCCGCGTCGATGCGGTGCCCTTCCTGCTCGAGATCCCCGAGGGCTCCGGCATCCCCGAGCCCCACGATCTGCTGCGCGACATCCGCCGCTTCCTGCAGCGCCGGTCGAGCGAGGCGATCCTGCTCGGCGAGGTCAACCTGCCCTACGACCAGCAGGTGCAGTACTTCGGCGGTGAGGATGAGGACGAGCTCACCATGCAGTTCGACTTCGTCGGGATGCAGTCGCTGTACCTGTCGTTCGCCCGCAAGGACCCCGCTCCGCTGATCGAGGCGCTGCGGGCTCGACCCGTGCTCGGATCCGAGGTGCAGTGGGCGAACTTCCTGCGCAACCACGACGAGCTGACCCTCGACAAGCTCAGCGACAGCGAGCGTCAGGAGGTGTTCGACGCCTTCGCGCCCGATGAGCGCCAGCGCGTGTTCGGGCGGGGCATCACCCGCCGCCTTCCTCCGATGCTCGAGGGCGACCCTCGTCGCATCCGCATGGCCTACAGCCTGCTCTTCACCCTGCCCGGCACCCCGGTGCTGTTCTACGGCGAGGAGATCGGCATGGGGGAGAACATCGAGATCCCCGGCCGCGAAGCGGTGCGGACGCCGATGCAGTGGTCGGTCGACAAGAACGGGGGATTCTCGGATGCCGCGCCCAGCCGGCTCGTCGCTCGGCCACCGTCCGACGGGTACGCGCCGGAGCACGTGAACGTCGCCGCGCAGCTGGGTGACCGCGAGTCGATGCTGTATTTCGTGCGGGCGCTCACCTCGGCGTATCGGATCTCGCCGGAACTCGGCTGGGGAACGCTCGAGATCATCGACCAGCCGGCCGCCTCGCTCCTCGCGCACTCGCTCGCCGCGGACGTGGGCAGGATGATCGCCCTCCACAACTTCGCCGAGGTGCCGGTCACCACGTCGTTCCGGGTGGAGGACGAGCCTGAGGGCACGAGGCTCGTCGATCTGCTCGATCCCGCCCAGATCGCGCTGGGGCCGGACGGCGAGGTCGAACTGGAGGTGCCGGCATACGGCTACCGCTGGCTCCGGGTCTCGCGACCGGGCGACGGACGCGTGACCTGAGGCTCAGTCGACGTCGCCTCGAGCCCCGTCGACGTCGTCGAGCACGGCGGCGGGGAGTTCGCGCACCAGCTCGCGGGCGAGGTAGCCGAGACCCCTGCGCTCGGCGAGTCGGTCTCCTGCGCGGGCGTGCGCCCATGCTCCCCAGACGGCGGCGCGTTCCGGGGCGAGTCCTCGGGCGGCGAAGCCGGTGATGGCGCCCGCGACGACGTCGCCCGATCCGGCCGTGCCGAGGCCGGGGCCGCCGTCGTCGAGTCGCCATGCGGTGCCCGAGGGTGAGACCACGGCGGAGTAGCAGTGGATCACGGCGTCGAGCTCCTGAGCGAGTCCCGGCAGGTCCGAGAAGAGGTCGTCGACGGGGCGGCCCAGCAGGAGCTCGGCCTCGTCGAGATTGGCGTTGACGATCAGGGACGCCGGAAGATCCGAGCGCGGCACGTCGCGCAGTGCACCGACGGCGAAGGCGTCGACCACGAGGCAGGAGATGTCGTGGCCCGCCAGCCGCCGCAGCCACCCGAGGGCATCGTCGGGGTCGTCCAGCCCCGGCCCGACCAGCACCGCATCCGCTCCTTCGCAGGCGCTGCGCAGGTCGTCGGTCATCGGTTCGCCCGGACCGGGCGATTCGTAGACCCCGGCCTCGGGGAACGCGATCCGCACGACATCCGCGACCGAGGCGTCGGTCGTGACCGCGACCTTGCCCGCTCCGACGCGCAGCATGGCCTCCCCGCCCAGCACGACCGCGCCGGCCGAGAGAGACGAGCCGCCGATGATCATCGCCGTGCCGCGGGACTTCTTCGAGTCGCCGGGGTCGGGCAGACCCCACTCCTGCAGCAGCTGCGGCGTCACCCGCGTCGGCTCATCCCGGGCCGACATCGGGGCTTCCCGGGTGCACGGTGATGTCGGCGCCCAGCTGCGCGAGGTGGCGCACGTCGGAGAAGTCCTCGAGCTGCCACTGCCGGCCGTCCAGGCGCAGCCGCGTCACCGAGGCGTTGAGCACCGGGTTCGTCGAGGCGAACTGCATGAGGCGCGTCTCGTCCATCCCGGTCAGCAGTGCGACCAGCAGCATCACGACGGCGTCATGCGCGACGACGAGACCGACGCGGGCGTCGTCGGCCAGTGCATCTCGCAGGAACGACCGCAGGCGCAGGGACACATCGGCCCACGACTCTCCTCCGGGCGGCCGGTGGTAGTACTTGCCCAGTCGCGCCCGACGGTCGGCCTCTTCGGGATGCCGGGCGGCGACGCCCCACCGGGTCAGCAGATCGAGGATGCCGAGCTCTCTGTCGCGCAGCCGTTCGTCGGTGAGCACCCGCTCGACGCCGGCGACGCCCTCCACGCCCTCCATGCTGAGCGCGAACGTCTGCTGGGCTCGCACGTACGGCGACAACCAGGCGACCTGGGGCGTGACAGGGCCGCCGTGCAACGCGGCCGCCAGCGCTCGCGCCTGCTCGGCACCGGTGGTCGACAACGGCACATCGGCGTCTCGGGTCGCGAGGTCGATCACCTCGGCGCGGGCGGTCTCCGCGGCTGTCGCGGCGACGTTGCCGACACTCTCTCCGTGCCTGACGAGCCACAGCTCCTGCACGTCACATCTCCCAGTCTTCGAACGGGAGATCCCATGAGGCGTGGTCCGGCTCGATGTGTCCGGTCGTATCGACGTGCGCGGCCTTCTCGACCGAGATCACCACGCGCGTCGTGGGGCGGATGAGCACGCTGATGCTGCGGTCGTCGCCCGACAGGGTGATGAAGGTCGGCGCTGCGGATGCGGCGGCCTCGATCTCGTCCATCACCTGCCTCAGAGGGCGATCGTCACGCAGCACGAAATTCCGGCCGTCGATCTCGATGTTCGTGCTCATGGTGCGCTCCTCCCTCTCGTGTGGCCGACGCTAGGCGATCGAAGCGAGTGTGCCGAGGGCCTTGCGTCAGAGGCCGACGAGGGTTAACCGAACTCTCTACGATGAGATCATGCAGATGCTCGACACCCTCGCGCTCGTCGGCGAGGTGCTGTCGTGGGTCGGCCTCGGGCTCGGTCTGCCGATGCTGCTGATCGGCGTCCTCATCCGGACGATCGAGGGGCCGTGGCTGCCCGCAGAGATCGCCGTCATCGAGCGCGACGGGGCGTTGCTCGCCCGCTGGTTCGCCGGCGGAGACTTCCATGAGCGACCGCTGAGCCGGCAGGAATCGGCGACCGCGGAGGCCGGCTGGGCCGACGGAGTGGTCAGCGCGAACAACCCCTCCCACGCGCGGGTGGGGGAGCCGCCGCATGCACGCCGCGTCGTCCTCACCCTCGGGATCGTGTTCGCCGGCGTCGGGTTCGTGGGTCTCGTGGTGTCGCTGCTCCCGCTGCTCTGGTCGTAGCTCGTAGGGTGACGGTCATGGAGGACTCCGCCGACATCCCCGCATCCACCCCGATGGACGACTGGTTCGACGCGCTGAGTCGTCCGACCGGTTCTCCCGGGGGAGGCGCCGCGTCGGGAGTGATGCTCGCGATCGCCGCCTCGCTGATGAGCATGGTGGGCGGGTACTCCGATGACGACCCTCGAGCATCGGAGCGCCTCGATCCGCTCACCGGGCGACGCGTCGAGGCGCTGCGGGCGGTCGAGGCGGACGGCGTCGTCTCGGCACGCTTCGGAGCTGCCCTCGCACTGCCCAGCGACGACCCGTCCCGCGACGAGCGCGTCCGCGAGGCGGCCGTCGAGGCGGCCGAGTCCGCGGCCCAGGTCGGTGGCATCGGCGTGCGGATGCTGCGCGACGTGCGGGTGCTCGTCGAGGCGGGCAACCCTCACATCGCCGTTGATCTCGCCGTCGCCGCAGAGGCCCTGGGCGCCGGATTGTCGGGGGCGTCGCTGAACATCCGGGCGAACCTGCAGATCGCACGCCGTCACGGATCGTCCGACACCGCGCTCGCCGGCCTCGACGCGGAGATCGAACGGTTGGCGGATGCGCGACGCGAGGTCGCGCAGATCATCGAGGAGCTGTCCTCTCGACTCGACTGAGAACATTTCGCCGCGGTTGACAAGAAAACTGAGTGCGCTCATAATAGAGTTCAGTCGTTATTCTGCGACGGATTCCGGAGATCACCCATGAGAGCTTTCGTCCTCTCGAAGTACGACACCGCCGTGCACGCGGCCGACGTGCCCGAGCCCTCCGTGGGCGAGCGCGACGTGCTCGTCCGCGTGCAGGCGGCGGGTGTCAACCAGCTGGATGAGAAGATCCGCGCCGGCGAGTTCAGAGCGATCCTGCCGTACCGTCTGCCGATCGTCCTCGGGCATGACGTCGCGGGCACGGTCATCCGCGTCGGCGCCGGCGTGAGCCGTTTCGCGATCGGCGACGAGGTCTACGCGCGTCCGCGCGATCGTCGCATCGGGACCTTCGCCGAGCGGATCGCGATCGACGACAGCGACGTGGCGCTGAAGCCCGCGTCGATCACGATGGACGAGGCGGGGTCGCTGCCGCTCGTCGCGCTGACGGCCTGGCAGGCCCTGGTCGAGATCGGCGAGGTGCGGCGGGGCGACAAGGTGCTGATCCATGCGGGAGCCGGTGGCGTCGGATCGATCGCGATCCAGCTCGCGAAGCACCTGGGCGCGGAGGTGGCGACGACCGCGAGCGGCGCGAACGCTGACTTCGTGAGGATGCTCGGCGCCGACCATGTCGTCGACTACCGGTCTGAGGACTTCGAGGAGGTCCTCAGTGGATACGACGTCGTGCTCGACAGCCTCGGCGGCGAGAACCTCGAGAAGTCGCTGCGCATCCTGCGGCCGGGAGGCAGGGCGGTCGGGATCTCGGGTCCGCCCACACCCGAGTTCGCCCGCGCAGCCGGCCTCAATCCACTGCTCCGACTGGCCATGGCCGTGCTCAGCCGCAAGGTCCGGGCCCAGGCGAAGCGCCTGGGCGTCGCCTACACGTTCCTCTTCATGCGGGCGAGCGGGGAACAGCTGCGCCAGATCGCAGAACTCGTCGACGCGGGAGCCATCCGCCCGATCGTCGGTCGCGTGCTCCCGTTCGAGGAGGCCGCCGACGGCATCGCGTCGCTGACCCGGGGCGGAATCCGCGGCAAGGTCGTGATCAGGGGAGCCTGAGTCCTGATCGCTGCAGAGCATCCGGACGCACGAAGGCCCCGGGAGCGATCCGATCGCTCCCGGGGCCTTCGCCGTGTGGACTACTGCGCCGAGGCGCGCGCCAGCTGCGGGTAGAGCGCCTCGAGCGGGGCGCTCAGGGCGGCCCTGACCTGCACCGAGGTGTCGTCGGCGAGCACCTCGTACTCGCCCGCCTCCGTGGCATCCAGCACCTTGGTCACGAGCACGGCCGGGTCGAGCTTCGGGTCGGTGACGTTCGCCGCCATGGCCGTGTCGACGTATCCGACGTGCACCCCGACGACGTGCACTCCGGCCGGGGCGAGCTCGAGGCGCAGCGAGTTCGTCGCCGACCACAGCGCCGCCTTGGTCGCGCTGTAGATGCCGGCGACGGCGTACCAGCTCAAGGCCGAGTGGATGTCGATGAGCGCCGACTGCGGCTGGGCCGAGAGGATCGGCGCGAAGGCGCGAGCGAGGAACAGCGGGCCGAGGAAATTGGTCTCGACGTTCGCGCGGATCTCCTCGTCGCTGTGCGAGAGGATGCCGGGGCTCGAGGGCGAGGCGCCGGCGTTGTTGATGAGCACCGTGACGTCGGGCGCGGCAGCGACGGCTGCGGCGATCGATGCCGGGTCGGTGACGTCGAGGGCGAGCGGCACGATGCGCTCGTCGTCCCACTCGCGGGGCGTGCGTGCGGAGGCGTAGACCTTCGAGGCGCCGCGCGCGAGGGCCTCGCGGACGAAGTGCGTGCCGATCCCTCCGTTCGCGCCGGTGACGAGGACTACTGCTCCAGAGAGAGAAGGCATGAGGGTGGGCTTTCTGTGGGAGGGATCGAACGGATGCCGTCACGGCTTCACCGTGGATCGATGAGGCGCTCGTGGGAGAATGGGCGAACCGAG
Source organism: Microbacterium sp. Root280D1 (assembly GCF_001428975.1). Classification (NCBI taxonomy): domain Bacteria; kingdom Bacillati; phylum Actinomycetota; class Actinomycetes; order Micrococcales; family Microbacteriaceae; genus Microbacterium; species Microbacterium sp. Root280D1. The sequence goes on from NZ_LMJK01000003.1 coordinate 241,555, forward strand.
CCCACGCCCTGGTGACTATGATCAGAACTGAGCGTGATCATTATTTATTCCGAAGGACGTCATGACTGTCGACTCCCGCCCTCTCGGTCGACGTGAGCGCAACAAGCTCGACAAGCTCGAGCGCATCACGACCGCTGCCGGCGAGCTCTTCGCCGAACGAGGGGTGGACGACGTCACGACGCAGGAGATCGCCGATCGCGCCGACATCGGCACGGGAACGCTCTTCCTCTACGCCAAGACCAAGGGCGAGCTGCTGCTGCTCGTGCAGAACTCGATGTACGCCGAGGCGCTCGAGCGCGGACGCGCCGCCGCCGCCGACGCGGACGGTGTTCTCGAGGGTGTGCTGGCGGTGATCCGGCCGGTCATCGAATGCAACCGCACCCAGATCGACAACGGCCGCACCTACCTGCGTGAGATCGTGTTCGGCGACCCCGAAGAACCGCATCACGGTGAGGCGCTCGCCCTCACGGGGCAGACCGAGCAGCTGGTCGCCGACGTCATCGCCCGTGATACGCGGGTCTCGGCCGACGAGGCCGCGGCGCTCGCCCGCATCGTCTCGGCCGTCATGTTCCTGACCATGTCCGCCACGATCAACATCGCTCACTCGGTCGAGCAGATCGTCGACGAGGTCGCCGCGCAGATCAGAGTGATCCTGCCGGCCTGACCGGACGTCAGTGCACGAACGCCTTCAGCACGACGAAGGCCACCCCGAACAGCGCTGTGCTCAGCGCCCCGAGGATGCGGACGGGGATGGAGCTGCCCCGACGGAGGAAGGCCACGTAGCCGAGGAAGGCCAGGATGACGGTTCCTGACCACAGGGCGACGTCGTTCGCGGCATCGTCGGGAATGACCCGCGTCGTGCCGGCGACGAGGATGAGCGCGGGGATCCCGGCCGAGCTCAGCATCCCGAGTGAATGGCGCACCGAGCGGCCGATGGCCGTGCGCACGCCCATCTGCTCGGGATCGTCTCGGCCGAGCCGGGCGACGGCACCCGCGTAGACATGCGCCGCCCAGAAGACGATGACGGTCACTCCGACCGACAGGAGCACCGCGGCAGACGTCTCTCCGTGTGCGGACGAGACGGCGATCAGTCCGCTCACGAGGATCGTTCCGTAGACCGCCGCTTCGGTGCCGAATCCCGGACGCAGGGTGCGGTGCGCGCGAAGCAGCGGGTGCTCATCGGGGGAAGACGCCGTCATGCTGCCGAGCGTAGTGCGGATTCCCCGGCATCCGAACCTCCCGTCGAGCGGTTCAACGACGGGATGCGCTCGCGCGATCGACGCGGCGAAAGCCGTCGCCGTGAGGTTCCACGGCACCGCCCTCGATGAAGCTGTCTATCCAGCCGCGCATCGGCCACTCGCCCCATCGCTCGGCGAACAGAGCGCCGTTGCGCAGGATGTCGTCGAGGTGGCGCCAGGGCGGAGAGCCGGCCGGATGCCACTGGTGGTAGGCATGCGCGCCGCCGACCCAGCGCAGCCCGATGCCACGCGCCCGTGCGCGTCGACCCAGGTCGGTGTCTTCGGCGCCATAGCCCTCGTACACCTCGTCGAATCCGCCGAGACGCGTCCAGGTCTCGGGGGTCACCGCGAACGAGAGCGACCAGAACAGGTCGAACTCGTCATCGGTCGCCGCCACGACGGCGTCACCCGCGGGCAGCGGGCGAGCGGGGTGCGGACGGGTCAGGATGCCGAGATCGTGCGGTGTCGACGGGCGCTGCACACTGTGGAGATAGGTCACCGGGCCGCAGAGGAGGTCCTGCGGGTGCGTTCGCGCGGCACCGATATATCGCTCGACGAGTCCCGGTCCCGGCAGGCAGTCGACATCGAGGAACACCAGCAGGTCGACGTCCTGAGCGAGCGCGAGCGAGGCCGCCGCGTTTCGCGCCGCGCCGACGCGCATGCCGTGGTCGCCCGGCGGCACATGCACGAACCGGGCTGCGGGCGGTGACGGCGGCGCGTCCGCATCCAGCCACGCCTCGATGCGGACGATCTCGACGCCGGGCGTGCTGACCTCGTCGAGGAACCGCCGCTGACGCTGCAGATGGTCGAGACGGTTGACCGAAGCCGGCGTGATGACGGCGACGCGGACGCTCATCGCGCCACCTCCTCGATCGCGCTCGCGCCGCGGGCGGCAGCCCCGTGCACCTGCCACGCGTGCCACCGGGGAGCGGTCTCGGCAGCTCGGCGGATGCCGTCCACGACCTGGGAGGGCTCCGCATCGACCGGAAGACTCTGGGCGAAGCCCTGTGCGGCGAGCACGCGGGCCATGTCCTCCTGCTCGCCGAAGGGCCTCTCCTGGGCGATCACGACGGCGCGGGCATCGGCGGCGGCGAGGTCGGCGATGCTGTTCTGGCCCGCCGCGCTCACCACGACCGTGGCGCGGCACAGCAGGGGCCAGACGTCGTCGACCCGATCGTCGTCGTTCGCGCCGGCGCTCTCGACGTCCCACCCGTCCGCTCTGAGCAGCTCGACGGTCTCGGAGAGCCCGTCACGGTCGAGAGCGCGGCCGAGGAACAGCACGCGACGGGGGTGCTCATCGCCGGTGTCGACGCGGGCTCGGCCGTCATAGCGAGACACGCCGCCGACCGCTCGCACGCGCTCGCGGCCGACGAGCGCCGTCGCCTCGATGGTTCCCTGCGGCCACGGCGTCAGGATGAGGTCGGCGAGGTCGTATCCGAGCCGGTGCGGGGCGTCGGTGCGCTCGCCCGGTTGAGCGAAGACGATCGTCGGCACGCCCATCAGGCGGGCGAGCATCGTGATCTCGACGCTGACGTCGACGACGAAGGCCGCGGTCGGGTGGACGGCCACCCAGTCGGCGATCACCGAGAGGCGAGCCTGATGCCCGGGATGCCCGAGGGGTGCCCAGTGCAGGCTGCCGTTCGCGGTGACATCGCCGAGCTCGTGCGCCTCTCGGCGCACTCCGTCGGCCCCGACGACCGGGTCGGAGTCGGAGGGCAGCTGAACCCATGTCGTCCGCGGTGCCAGGGACTCGGGCTCAGGCAGGCTCGAGAACACCGTGACCTCGTCGGCGAGGTGCGGGCGGATCGCTTGCATCCGCGTCAGGTGGCCCCACCCGTGATGGTGCACGTACCAGGCGATCATGCTCCGACCGCCTCCACGAACTCGTGGGCGGGCATCGCGCTCTGAGCCGCGACGGTGAGGACCCGTTCGATCTCGCGATGCCGATGGTCGAGCGAATGCCGCGCGGAGGCGGCGTCGCGCACATCCCGTCGGCGCAGTCCGCTGCGCGACTGCGCGACCAGGCTCGTCGCGGCGCGCGCGAGCGCCTCGGTGTCGGCGGACGGCACCACGGCGGTGCCGGGGATTCCGGCGAGCACCTCACTGGTGCCTCCCGAGTCGAACGCGGCGACGGGCGTGCCGGTCATGAGCGCCTCGGCCATCACCAGCCCGAAGGGCTCCGACCACACCGGTGTCACGAGGGCGACCGATGAGGCCCCGACGAGCTCGGCGAGCTCAGGCTGTCGCAGCGCGCCGACGTAGTCGATGCCCCGGCCGAGACGCGGGCGCACCTCGCGGTCGAAATAGGCGGCGTCGCCGACGCGGCCCGCGAGCTTCAGCCGCGCGCCGGCGCGTCGAGCGGCGTCGATGGCGAGATGGGGTGCCTTCTCGGGCACGATCCGGCCGAACCACACCCAGTCCCCTCCGCCCGATCCCAGACTCCACTGTGCGGTGTCGACGCCGTTGGTGAAGACGAACGCCTCGACGCCCTCGGCCGACCACGCGCGCGCCGTGTACTGGCTGACCGCGAGGAACCTGTGCGGCGACGAGCCGTCGAGAGCATTCGACGCGATCACCATGTCGGCGAGGGGAGGGGTGTGCAGCGTCGTGACGACCGGAACCCCGATCTCACGGCTCCACAGGATCGGATCGCCGTGGAGGCTGTGGTTGTCGACGACATCGACGCGGGTCTCCGGCGCGTCGAGCCGATCCCGTACCCGCGCGAAGGCGTCGGTCATGAGACGGCGGTGCCCCTCGGGGAAGTCGGTGTCGGACGCATCCCGCGCCCGGTGCCACCGCGGACTCGGCAGGTGCAGGTCTATGTCGGCGTCGAGGAAGTCCGATCCCTCCGCCGCGCACAGCTCCACATGGTGGCCGCGGCTGCGCAGCCAGCGCACGCGGTTCCAGACCACGGCCTCCAGCCCGCCCGCGTGCGGTTGGCGAAGAGGATGACGTTCGGGCGCCACGACCAGCACCCGCAGCTGCTCGCGACCGATCATGCGCGGGCCCCCTCGGTGACGCGCGCACATGCCTCGGCATACAGCCGCGCATGGGCGGTGCGCACCGCCTGCCGCTCGGCCAGCCTCTCGGACCTGCGAGTGTCCATCGGCGGCCGGGGCGGCGCGTCCGACGCGCGCGACACGGCCTCGGCCAGCGTCCGCGCGTCGTCGAGCTCGATGACGAAGAAGTCGTCGGGATGCTGCCATCCGATGTGCCCCACCTCGGTCCCGGCCACGGGGACCCCCAGGTCGTGGCAGAGCTCGACCCATCCCGAGTGGGTTCCGTGCAGGTACGGCAGGACGAAGAGGTCGAGGCCGCCGATCCACGCGGCGATGTCCGCGTCGCTCAGCCGCGGGGTGCGCCGCACGTGCACGGACGGGTGGTCGGCCGCGGCGGCGACCACGCGGGCTGCCGCCTCGTCATCCCGCGTGCGCTCGTTCAGCAGGATCTCGAAGTCGACGGCGCGACCCGCCTCGGCGAGCTGTCCGGCCGCGTCGACAGCCGTGCGGACCGCACGCTCCGCGTCGATGTTGGGACGCAGGTCGCGCAGGTGGATGCCGACCCGCACGGTCGCGTCGCCCGAGCGCACGATCACCGGCGCATCGTCGAGCAGAGTGGGGTGCGCCAGCACCTCGCTGCTCCGGTGCCACCGTCGTTCGATCTCGTCCGCCGCGGTCGCGGTGAGCGTGACCAGGCGATCGGCCGACGGGATGATCACATCGAGCAGCTCTCGGTACGGCGCCTGGTCGACCAGCTGCGGGTTCTCGAGGTCGTGCACGGTGTACACGACCGGGCGGCCGAGCCGGTGCGCGGTCTCGAGCGCCTCGCGCAGCTCGTCGGGCGAGAAGGATTCGAGGCCGAAGTGCACGTGCAGCACATCGAACTCATCTGCGTGCGACACCAGCCACTGCGGGGTGAGAGTCACCGGAGGCCACCAGACGCCCGCAGCTGCGCCGGGAACGGGCGGATCGGGGAGGACCTTCACTCGCTCCGTGTCGGCGATGGCGCGCACGTAGGGATGGGTGGCCGGGATCGAGGCGACGCGGATGAGGGCGGGTTCGGTGACGATGTGGTTCTCCGTGGGCGGGCAGAGCATCGACGTGCGGGGTCGCGATGACGGGGGTGACCGCACAGCAAAGGGGGCGCACGACTGATGCGATCGAAGGGGGTACGTTCGAATCATGAGCCACGATCCCGAACCGCGCACGGGCGTTGCGCCGACCGGCTCCGTGGTGCTAGCGCGTCAGAAGCACTACTCGGAGTTCTACGGGCTCACCCCGCTTCCCGAACGATTCGGCGTCGTCCTCGGCAACTGCCAGGCCGAGTCGCTGCGCGTGGTGATGGATGCGCCGGAGCACCGATTCGTGCGCGTCCCCGCCGTGCACGAGATGACCGCCGCCGACGCCGCGCGCCTGCACGAGATCGCCGGCCTCGCCGACGTCGTGGTGAGCCAGCCGATCCGCGACGACTATCGCGATCTGCCGCTGGGGACGCAGCAGATCGCCGCGGTGACCGATGCCCGGGTCATGACCGTGCCCCCGGTGCGCTTCGCCGGACTGCATCCGTTTCAATCCGCCTTCCGGGTTCCCGGCGTCGAGGGAGATCCGCCCGTCGTGGCGTACCACGACGTGCGCACTCTCGCCGCCGCCGCGGGAATCCCGGTCGTCGCCGCGCTCGCGCCCGCTGAGGTGCGGGCCGTGGGACAGACGTCGATCGACACGCTGCGCCTGCGCGAGCAGAGCGCCGACGTGGCGGTCTCCGACCTCTTCGACTCCGTCACGGCCGATCACATGCGCACGGTCAATCATCCGGGCGATGCGGTGTGGATGCCGTTGGGTGCCCGCATGCTCGAGATGCTCGGCCATACGGGCGGCCCGACCGATCCCGGGCGCCCGCTGCTGAACTCGGTGCGCGCGCCGTTGGAGCCGGAGGTCGTCGACGCGTGGGGGCTGGCGGACGAGCCGCGCGCGCACTGGATCGTCGACGGCGTTGCGGTCGACGACGCCGAGGTGCGTGCCGCTCACCGCGAGTGGTACGCCACGCACCCGGAGTTCGTCGACGCCGCCGTGACCCGTCTCGCGCCCCTTCTCGACGTCTGGCGAGCACGATGAGCGTCACCCCGCTGCTGCTCGTCCACCCTGGAACGCACGGCGTCGCCATGTACGGACGGCAGATGGCCGATGCGGTCCGCGTCGCGGACCCGTCGATCCGCACCGTGGAACCGCACGGCCTGGATGCGGACGACGACCGCGACCCGTTGCACGTGCACTTCACCGACCGGCTCTGGGGGCGCTCTCCCGAGGAGGCGGCGCAGGCGTTCGGAGACCTCGCCGCCGGGCGCGCGATCAGCGTCACCCTGCACGATGTGCCGCAGGCGTCGGACGGCGAGCGCAACCTGCCCCGGCGGCGGGCCGCGTACGCGGCGGTGGCGGCGGCGGCGCGTGGAGTGGCGGTGAACAGCGACCACGAGCGTGCGCTGCTGCGCGAGGAGCGGGTGTGGACGGGCCCGGCGGTGAGCATCCCGCTGCCCGTCGAGCTGCGGCCCGAGGTGCCGCGGACGCCGGCTGACGCGTCGATCGGAGTGCTCGGCTACTTCTACCCGGGCAAGGGACACGACGAGGCGGCCCGCGCAGCCGCGTCCGCGGGCATCACGAGGATGACGGTTCTCGGCCGGGCGTCCGACGGCCACGCCGCGGAGCTCGAGGAGTTCGTCCGTCGCGCGGGCGCCCTCGGGGTCGAGGTCGACGTGACGGGCTGGCTCGACGACGAGGAGATCGCCCGGCGGGGACGCGCGGTGTCGGTGCCGGTGATCGCCCATCGCCATGTGTCGGCGTCGGGGTCCCTCGCATCGTGGATCGGCTGGGGGCGCCGTCCCGTCGCCGTGCGCAATCGCTACATGGACGAGATGGCGGCGCTGCGTCCGGGAACCGTGCAGACCGTCGACGGATCAGAGCTCGCCACCGCGGTGCGGGCGGCGTTCGAACGACCCGAGACGACCTGGCACGGACTCACTCGGCTGCCGATGTCGTGGCCGGACGCGGCGGAGGCCTACGTGCGCTGGTGGGGCGGGCTGGCGTGGTGACACGGCGCCCGTGGGTCGTCGGCAACAGGTGGGACTCGCTCGACGGGGTCCGGCCGCAGACGCTGCCGAAAGTGTCGGTGATCGTCGCCCACTACGAGCAGCCCGGGGAGCTCGCCCGCACGCTGTCGGCGCTGTCGACGCAGGACTATCCGCGCGAACTCCTCGAGATCGTCGTCGCCGACGACGGCTCCGCCGGGGATGTCCTCGTGCCGCCGGGGGTCACCCTCGTGCGGCAGGACGACCGGGGCTTCCGCCTCGCCGCTGCACGCAATCTCGGCGCACGAGCGAGCACCGGGGACGTGCTCTGCTTTCTGGATGCCGACACCGCCCCGGAACCCGGGTATGTGCGGGCTCTCACCCGTCTTCCGGCGCTGCTTCCCGAGGCGGTCACGGTCGGACGGCGTCGCCACGCCGACTTCTCGGGCATCGATGCGGAGACGCCCGTGATCGAGGCGGTGATCGGCCGTGAGCTCCCGGAGCCGGCCTGGCTCGCCGAGGAGTACGCGCGCAGCCGTGACCTGCTCGACGCCGACGACCGCTCGTACCGGTTCGTCATCGGCGCGGTGATCGCCTGCTCGCGTCGCCTGTTCGAGGAGACCGGCGGCTTCGACGAGTCGTTCTCGACCTACGGCGGGGAGGACTGGGAGTGGGCGCATCGGATGTGGCAGGCCGGCGCCGTGCTGGCGCACGTGCCGACGGCCGTGGCCTGGCACGACGGGCCGGAGTGGGCCGAGCGCACGGATTCCGGGCTCGAGCGCGCGAACGCCCAGACCATGACACTCGTCTCGTCGATCCCGGTCGACGGCTCGGCTCCGCGGGGACTGCTGTCGGCGGTCCCGGATCTCGTCGTCCGGCTGCGCGGCACGCACACCCGGGAGGCGCTGTTCATCGCGGTGGACTCGATCCTCACCGCGTTCCCGCGGTCGCGCGTGATGCTCGATGCGACGTCCGGACTCGACATCGACGACCCGCGCATCGTGATCGACGGCGACGGCGACGGCGACGGCGACGGCGACGAGCCCGAGGCCAGGGTGCTCTGGGAACTCGACCGCCCGGTCGTGGTCCTCGAGTCGGCAGGGATCGCCGAGATCGTCGCGGGCCTCGGTGCGGGTGACGTCGGCACCGTCGATCTCGTCGACTCCGCCGGCTCGTCCGCCGGTGTGCTGCACTCGCGACGAGCGCTGCGGCGAGCCGCGCGATGGGGCACGGCAGAGGGATTCGAGACCCTGACCGTCCGTGCGGAAGGCGTGCATCTGCTGCGCTCGAACCCGCACGTGGAGGCATGGGTCGGAGGGTGGGGCGGTCCCGATCGGTTTCGCTGAGCGTACAGTTCTCATCATGGGGAAATTGGAGTACAACAGCTCGCGGCCCGCGATCGAGATCGAGGACGCCACTCTGGCGCACGTGAAGATCGTGATCGGCACGAAGCTGCGCCGCAATGAGAGCTTCATGATGACCTGGCTCTCGAAGCCCGAGGCATCGTCCGGCCGCATGACCATCTGGGTGCACCCCAGTATCCCGTTGGTGCTCGAGTTCGATGACCCGACGATGCCCGCGATCGACCCCAAACGGGTCGCCCACATGATGGATCAGCTGAACTCGCGCGGCGAACTGGTGCTCGACCAGCTCTGACGTCGAGCGCTCACTCGTGCTCGGGGAGGATCGGACTCGACCACCCCGGGTCGCGCCCCAGCTGAGCGGCGCGCGAGACGGATGCCGCGCCGAAGCGACCGCGCAGGGTGTCGAGCACCGTGTCGAGTCGTTCGTCGTCGCCCCAGTCGATCGGCAGTTCGGGTGGCGCGTTCTCGGCGCGGTCGAGCTGCGACAGCGAGATCCCGATGAGGGTGATGCCCCGCGCCTCGATCTCGGGCCAGGCCGCGGCAAGCAGAGTCCGCGCGACGTCGAGCAGGATCGCGGTGCGATCGGTCGGCGCCCGGAGAGAGCGTGATCGGGTCGCCTTGGCGAAGTCCCCGTAGCGAAGGCGCAGCACGACCGTGCGGCAGACGCGCTCGCCGTCGCGGAGCCGGCGGGCGAGCCGGTCGATGATCTGCGTGAGGAAGAGGTCGAGCTCGTCCGCTGTGCGGGCGCGCGAGCCGAGGGCGCGCTGCGAGCCGATCGAGCCGCGGCGCCGGGTCGTGTCGACCGGGCGCGGGTCGCGCAGGCGGGCGAGGGCGTGCAGGTGCGAGCCCGCAGCCTTGCCCAGCACCCGCTCGGCCGTCGCCGCTTCGAGCTCCGCCAGCTGACCGACCGTGTGCACCCCGTAGCGGTGCAGCTTCTCGGCCGTCACCGCCCCGACGCCCCACAGGCGCTCGACCGGCAGCGGCAGCAGGAACTGCTCTTCCCGGTCGGGTTCGACCACGAGCAGCCCATCGGGTTTGCTGACCGCGCTGGCGACCTTGGCGAGGAACTTGGTGCGCGCCACGCCCACCGAGATGGCCAGGCCGACTTCCGCGCGCACCCGATTCCGCAGCCGCACTGCGACTTCTTCGGGGGTGCCGACGATGCGCCTCAGCCCGCCGACCTCGAGAAAGGCCTCGTCGATCGAGAGGCCCTCCACGAGCGGGGTCGTGTCGCGGAAGATCGCGAACACGTCCTTGCTCGCCGCCGAGTACGCCTCCATGCGCGGCGGGACGACCACGGCATCCGGGCAGAGCTCGAGCGCCTGGCGGCCGCCCATCGCGGTGCGCACCCCTCGGGCCTTGGCCTCATAGCTCGCCGCCAGCACCACGCCGCCGCCGACGATGACGGGCCGGCCGCGCAGAGCAGGCGCATCGCGCTGCTCGACCGAGGCGTAGAACGCGTCGAGATCGGCGTGCAGCACGGTGGCTTCGCCCCGCATCGTGTTCTCCCGTCGACGTGCAGATCGTCGCACGGGCCGGGGACATCCGGGCCGGGGCTGTCAGGCCGCGATCAGCCGCGACGACAGCGCGCGGATCCTCTGGCAGAGCGTGTCGAAGGCGCTCTCGAAGGCGGCGGCCGTGCCGACCCTGGCAGGATCCCGCACCGACCAGTGCAGGTCGTCGCCCGTGAGCATCCGCTCGTGCGCGTCGTCGCACACCGTGATCACCAGGTCGTCGTCGGTGCGCACCTCGTCGACGTGGCGGGGTGGCCGGGCCGGGTCGATGATCAGCCCGTGGCGTTCGGCTGTCGCCAGCGCCTGGGGGTTCACCGCGGAGGCGGGCTGGGTGCCGGCGGAGGCCACGTCGATCGCGCTCATGTCGCGCCAGATGACCTCGGCGAGCTGCGATCGTGCCGAGTTCGCGGTGCACACGAACAGCACCCGGCGCGGGGGAGCGACGCTCGGCGGTGCGAGCGTGTCGAACACCTCGGGGCGGAGCCCGATGTAGCTGCGCCGCCTGTCGAACTCCGAGCGCGTGCGCGTGATGATGCGCGCGGACTCGAGGACGCCGAGATGGTGGGCGATCAGGTTCGATCTCAGGTCCAGCGTCGTGCCGATCTCCGACGACGAGAGGTCGCCCAGGGTGAGCAGGTCGACGATGCGCAGGCGCGTCTGATCGGCGAGTGCGGCGAAGATCGCCACGCGGCGTTCGAGATCAGTCATCGTTCCCATCCATATCACGGGATGACGGACGTGTCCACGGGTATTGACTCAATCGGTGTTGACCATATTCTGGTCGTCGCGAGACCGTGGACGCGGTCTCGGAGAGGAATGGACATATGGGCATCGGCAGCGGCATCGCGCTCTTCGTCATCGGAGCGATCCTGGTCTTCGCACTCAACATCGACACCGGCGGCTACGTCGATCTCGATCTGATCGGCTACATCCTCATGGGCGCAGGAGTCGTCGTCTTCCTGATCAGCCTCATCCTCACGATGCGCAGCCGTCGCACCGAGACCGTCGACCGCACCGCCGTCGACCCGGCGACCGGCGACCGCGTGACCCGTCGCAGCATGCGCGACAACGAGCCCCTCGCCTGATGTCGGCGTGACCGAGGTGCAGCGCGGCACCGGCGCGATCGTCGTCGGTGCCGCGGCGACCCTCGCCTTCGTCGTGCTGCGGGCGGTGGTCGCCCTCGGCGGTCACGAGCCGCTCGCGATCGACGTCTGGTGGCACGACCTCATGGTCGCGCTGACCAGCGACATCTGGGTCGTCGTCGCCTGGGTCCCGGCGGTGGTCGGCGGCACCATCGGCATGATCGTCGTCGGAGCGCTGCTGATCGCTGCGCTCATCTGGCGCGGTCGGCGGTGGGATGCCGCGACGCTGGCGATCGCGATGGTCGCCGTCGTGGCGATCGGCGCGACCATGGCGGCAGTGATCGGGCGCACGCGACCGGCGGACTCGCTCGCCGAGAGCGTCGCGACGTCCTTCCCATCCGGGCACACGGCTGTCGCCACGACCGTCGTGGTCGTCCTCGCACTCGTGCTCCGTCGTCGATGGGCCTGGGTCGTGGGCGTCGTGTGGGTGCTCCTCATGATGTGGAGCCGCACCTACCTGCATGCCCACTGGCTGAGCGACGTCGTCGCGGGAATGCTCGAGGGCGTCGCCGTCGCGACATTCGTCTGGGCCTGCATGGAGGCGATCCGTGCGCGGCGCCTCGCGTCTGCGACCCCCACTCCCGACACCTCCGAAGAACCGATCGAAAGCACCGTGAACCCATGAACACTCGCGACTCGGCCGCCTCCACCGCGAGAGCCGCCCAGGACTCGACCGCCTTCCGCGTCCTCGCGCGCGTCGGCTACGTCGTGCTCGGCATCCTGCACATCCTCATCGGGGGCATCGCGATCTCGATCGCGACCGGCGGTGGCGGCGAGAACGCCGATCAGGGCGGTGCCATGCAGCAGATCCAGGAGTCTCCCGCCGGCGTGTTCCTGCTGTGGCTGATCGTGCTCGGCCTGCTCGCTCTCGCGATCTGGCAGATCGCCGAGGCGGTCGTCGAGCGCGATCCCGACGCGAAGAAGAAGTGGGCGCACCGGGCGAAGTTCCTCGGCACGGCTGTCGCCTATCTCGCGATCGGCGCGACGGCTCTGGTCTATGCGCTCGGGGGCCAGTCGCAGTCGTCCGAATCCTCCCAGTCGTTCAGCGCGAAGCTGCTCGCGGTGCCGGCCGGCGTCGTGCTCCTCGTGCTCGTCGGACTCGGAGTGGCGGCCGTCGGCGTCGCCTTCGTCGTCCGGGGCATCACTCGCGCGTTCATGGAGCATCTGTCCGTGCCGTCCGGAAAAGCGCGATCCGGCATCGCCGCCTTCGGAACGGCCGGCTATGTCGCCAAGGGCATCGCGGTCGGCGTCGCGGGTGTGCTGTTCGTCATCGCGGCGCTCACGCATGACCCCGAGACCGCCGGCGGCCTGGACTCGGCGCTGCGCGCTCTGGCCGGACTCCCGTTCGGCGCCGTCATCCTGTGGGTGGTCGGTGCCGGCCTCGCTCTGTACGGCCTGTTCTGCTTCGCCCGCGCCCGCTACGCCCGGATGTGAGCTGATCCCGCCGGTCGGGCTTCGCCCGCATATCGAACCGTGCGCCGCCGCGCAACCCTGCACCGCGGATCGGCCGAGTCGGCCAGGATGGATCCATGAAGATCGTCTCGTACGCAGGCCAGCAGCTGGTGACCACGGATGACGTGGCGGACTCTCTCGTGACTCTCGCCGCAGCCGTCGCCAAAGAGGGGGAGGCCGACGCCGTCGAGATCCCCATCCTCGTCGGCGGGCGCGAGGACTGCGCCGACCTCGTGATCGGCGTGGGCAACGACCTGCTGGTCGGGCCGCACGAGTTCGATGACGACGAGCCCGACTTCAGCGAGCACGCGGCGAAGCTGCAGGCGCACCGCCTCTATCCCGATTCTCCGGACTCGGGAGAGCACGGCGGCCACAGCGACTGGTACGTCGATGTGGACCTCGACCTCGACGGGTCGGCCGCGACGGCACGCTGACCGCGAGGTTCCTTCGCCGACGGCGGAGGGCACGAGAAAGGTGCCCGCCGCCGTCGGGGTTCCGATCAGTCGGTGGTGAGCAGCACCTTGGTGGCGCGACGCTCGTCCATGGCCCTGTAGCCCTCGGCCGCCTGCTCGATCGGCAGCGTCAGATCGAAGACGGCCCCCGGATCGATCTGATCGGTCATGATGAGGTCGATCAGCTGGGGCAGGAAGCGGCGCACCGGCGCCGGCCCGCCCAGAAGGCTGACGGTCGAGAAGAACAGGTCCAGGCCGTCGAGCTCGACGCCGTGGCTCACGCCGACGTACCCCACGTGTCCACCCGGACGCGTGGCGTGGATCGCCTGCATCATCGACTCCTGGGTGCCGACCGCCTCGACGGTGGAGTGGGCGCCGTACCCTCCGGTGAGCTCCTTGATCTTCGCGACGCCTGCGTCGCCGCGCTCCTCGACGATGTCGGTGGCCCCGAACTTCGTCGCCAGAGCCTGACGGTCGGCGTGGCGGGACATCGCGATGACCCGCTCGGCTCCGAGCTGCCTCGCCGCGAGGATCGCGAGCAGGCCGACGGCTCCGTCGCCGACCACGGCGACGGTCTTGCCCGGCCCCGCCTCGGCGGCCACGGCGGCGAACCATCCGGTGCCCAGGACGTCGGATGCCGCGAGCAGGCTGCGCGTCTGCGCGGGGGTCGGATCGCCCTCGACGGCGACGAGAGTGCCGTCGGCGAGAGGGATGCGGGCGTAGTCGGACTGGGTGCCGACGCCGCCCATCATGACCTGGTGGATGCAGCGCGACTGGAATCCCGCCTGGCAGATCTCGCACGTGTTGTCGGACGCGACGAACGATCCCACGACGAAGTCGCCGACCGCGATGTCACGGACCTCGTCGCCGACCTCCTCGACGACGCCGATGTACTCGTGACCCATCGGTGTGGGGTGGTCCACCGGCTCGATGCCGCGGTAGGGCCAGAGGTCCGAGCCGCAGATGCAGGCGGCGGTGACGCGGATGACCGCATCCGTCGGCTCGACGACGGAAGCGCGGGGGACCTCCTCGACGCGGACGTCTCCGGGGGCGTGCATGACGACGGCGCGCATGGTGCGGGTGCTGACGGTGTCTGTGCTCATGATGTTCTCCTTCAGTGGGTGAGGGCGGCGGATGAGGTCGGGTGCGGCGAGTGCCGTGGCGTGCGCCCGCGTGCGGTGCCGATCAGCACCAGGGTGACGGCCGCGAGCACGGTCGCGGAGACGGTGACCACGCCGAGCGGCAGGATGCTCAAGGCACCGGCGACGCCGACGAGCGGGGCGGCGATGCCCCCGAAGCCGAACCGCACCATCCCGAGAAGCGACGAGGCGGTGCCGGCGATCTGCGGGTATCCGACCAGAGCGAGGGTGGTGGCCGGGGGAGACGAGATGGAGACGCCCGCGGCGAGGGCGAACAGCGACGCGAGCACGACCCACAGCGGCATCGTCGTGAGTCCGGCGGCGAGCAGGCCGAGAGCACCGGCGGTCGCGACCACGACACCGGCGGCGAGGACGGCGTGTACGTGCCCTCGTTCGGAGAATCGGCCGGCCAGGTGGCCGAAGACCATGAATCCCGCGGAGTTCGCGCCGAACGCGAGGGCGTAGCCGAGGGGCGACAGGCCGTAGATGTCCTGCAGCACGAACGTCGCGCCGGACAGGTAGGCGAAGAGCGCGGCGTACATCAGCCCCTGATTCAGGACGGCGCCGACGAAGACGCGGTCTCGCAGGAGCGTCCGATAGTCGCTCAGGGTGCGGGTCAGACCGCCGGTCGTCCGTGCCTCGATCGGCAGGGTCTCCCCGAACCGCGCGAGCGCGATGATCAGGATGACGGCGCCGATGACGGCGAGGAAGACGAAGAGTCCCCGCCAGTCGATGATCGTGTTGAGGAGGCCCCCGAGCAGCGGGCCGACGATCGCCGCGAAGCCGCCGACGACGGTGAGCCGCGCGTAGAAGCGGATCAGCGTCCCGCCGGAGAAGACGTCACGCCCGGCCGCCTGGGCGATCACGATGCCGACGCCGCCGGCGAGTCCCTGCACGAATCGGGCGGCGATCAGCAGCTCGACCGTCGGACTGATCGCGCACAGCATCGACGTGACGATGTACGCCACGATGCCGATGAGCAGGACGCCGCGGCGGCCGTATCGATCCGACACCGGCCCGGCGATGAGCTGACCGGCCGCCAGACCGATGAGGCAGGCGGTCACGGTGAGCTGCGCGACCGACGTGGCGGCGCCCAGCGCTGCCGTGAGGGCCGGAAGAGCGGGCAGATAGAGGTCCATCGAGATCGGCCCGAAGACGGTCAGCAGAAGCAGCAGGGCGGGGAGCACCCGGTCGACGGAGGGGCGGGCTGCGGATGTCATGCTGTCCACTCTGCGCCTGTCGGGTGCTCCGAGGGAGTCCCTGTCGAGGGGTGTACTGCGAGAACCTCCCTGCGAAGCACGGTCGGGGGTAGCGTCCTGAGCATGGACAACAGATCCGAGGTCCGCGAGTTCCTGATGACCCGCCGCGCGCGCGTCGCGCCCGAGTCGGTCGGCATCCCGGCCGGAGGGAACCGACGTGTCGCCGGCCTGCGGCGCAGTGAGGCCGCAGCGCTCGCCGGAGTCAGCGTCGAGTACTACGCGAAGCTCGAGCGCGGCGCGATCGCCGGCGCCTCCGCCGCGGTGCTCGACGCGCTCGCGTCAGCCCTTCAACTCGACGACGCCGAGCGCGCGCATCTGCTCGATCTCGCCCGCGCCGCCGACGGCATCCCGTCGAGCGGCCGCTCGCGTCGCCGGTCGGCGAAGCCCGGGGCTGCACGACCCAGCCTGCAGTGGGCGCTGTCGTCGATCACCGATGCGATCGCGTTCGTCCGCGACCCCCACCAGAACCTGGTCGCCACGAACGATCTCGCCCGAGCCTTCTATTCGCCGGTGATCGGCGACGGCGGCCGCACCCCGAATCTCGCGCGCTTCCAGTTCCTCGACCCGGCAGCGCACGACTTCTATCCCGACTGGGATCTCTTCGCCGAGATGTGCGTCGCGATCATGCGAGCCGAAGCCGGGCGGGATCCGCACGACAAGGGTCTGCAGGATCTCGTCGGCGAGCTGTCGACGCGCAGCGAGACGTTCCGCCGGCTGTGGGCGGCGCACGATGTGCGCATCCACGGCGCGGGCACGAAGCGATTCCGGCATCCGCTCGTCGGCGAGCTGACCCTGGCGTATGAGGAGCTCGCGATCACCGCCGAGCCGGGCAACGTGCTGCTGATCTACTCGGCCGAGCCGGGCTCGCCCTCGGCCGAGCGTCTCGCGCTGCTCGCGTCGTGGTCCCTGGACCAGCGCGTCGTCGAGCCGACCAGGGACGAGAGCCGCGGCTAGCGCCCCACTCCATCGACAGATGGTTGCCTCCGGTCTACAGTTGCACTTTCGCAACCAATAGGCGTATAGTTGACTCTTATCAACTTTCTACACAGGAGCTCTCCACTGTGACACACATCTCACCCACCTCCTCAGGCGACGCGGTGCGCTCGCCTCGCGAGGTCTTCACCGCGATCTCGGGCCTCGTCGTCGGCATGTTCGTCGCCGTGCTCTCGGGCACCGTGGTGTCGACCTCCATGCCGGTCATCATCGCCGACCTCGGCGGCACCCAGTCGCAGTACACCTGGGTCATCACCGCCAGCCTCCTCGCGACCGCCGTCTCGACCCCCATCTGGGGCAAGCTCGCCGACCTCGTCGATCGCAAGATCCTCGTGCAGCTGTCGCTCATCATCTTCACGGTCGGCACCGTGATCGCCGGCTTCTCGACCGACACCAACATGCTCATCGCGGTCCGCGTGATCCAGGGCATCGGCGTCGGCGGACTGATGTCGCTCGTGATGATCGCGGTCGCCCTCATCATCTCGCCGCGCGAACGCGGCAAGTACATGGGCGTCGTCGGCGGAATCATGGCCCTCGGCACCATCGGCGGCCCGCTGCTCGGCGGACTCCTCACCGACGTCTGGGGCTGGCGCTCCAACTTCTTCGTCGGCGTGCCCTTCGCCATCCTCGCCCTCGTGCTGCTGCAGTTCACCCTGCACCTGCCCAAGCCCCAGCGCGACCGCAAGGTGTCGATCGACTACTTCGGCATCGTGCTGCTCGCGGTCGGCGTCTCGACCCTGCTCATCTGGGTCTCGATGGGCGGCAGCCAGTTCGACTGGGACTCCTCGACCAGCATCATGCTCGCCGTCACCGCGGGTGTCGCGATCGCCGCGTTCATCACCGTCGAGTTCTTCGTCAAGGAACCGATCGTGCCGATGTCGCTGTTCCGCAACCGCACCTTCACGCTGTCGGTCATCGCGTCGATCGCCATCGGCGTCTCGATGTTCGCGACCTCGGTGTTCCTCGCCCAGTACTTCCAGCTCGCCCGCGGTGCCACACCGACCGAGTCCGGCCTCATGACGATCCCGATGATCGTCGGACAGATGGGTGCGTCGATCATCATCGGCCAGCTCGTCAGCCGCTTCGGCAAGTGGAAGGGATGGATGCTCACGGGCTCCGTGCTGACCACGATCGGCGTCAGCCTGATGGCGACCCTGCGCTACGACACCCCGTTCCCGCTGGTCGCGACCTACATGTTCGTGCTCGGCGCAGGTCTCGGCATGGTCATGCAGAACCTCACGCTCATCGTGCAGAACGACACCGCGCCGCAGCAGCTGGGCGCCGCCTCGTCGAACGTCAACTTCTTCCGCACGATCGCCGGCACCATCGGCGTGACGGTCATGGGTGCCTCGCTCTCGACCAGCGTCGGCAACTACATCTCCGACGCGCTCGAGGGATTCACTCCCACGACGCCCGATGAGATCGACGCGCTGAAGCACCTCGCCTCTGGCGATGTGCCCAAGGTCACGCAGCTGCCCGACACGATCCGCACGATCGTCGAGGGAGCCTACGGCCACGGCATCGCGGATGCGTTCATCATCGCCATCCCGCTCGCAGTGATCGCCATCATCGCGATCGCGTTCATCAAGAACAAGCCGCTGTCGACGAAGAACGCCGCCGAGCAGCTGCGCGAGCAGGCCGAGGAGTCCGTTCTCGAGGTCTCCGAGGCCGAGGTCGGCGCCACCATGTCGACCGGAGCCATCCGCATCTCGGGCACCGAGTCCGCCTCACCCTCGACCGGCTCGGTGACGACCGTGCTCGAGCGCGACGAGCGGGAGTCGGGGCGCTGACATGGTCACCTCCGAAGCGGCGGCGCCCGCCGACGTCGACACCGCCCTCGGCGACCTCCAGACGCATCTGAACCTCATCTTCGCGAGGACTCGGACGCTCTGGAGGGAGTCGGCGGCGCGCATCGACCCCGAGCTGCAGGTGGGCGGCTACAAGCTGCTGACCTTCATCGATCGGGCGGGCTCCGCCAGCGCTCACGAGCTCGCCGAGCGCTTCGAGATGGACAAGTCCGTCATCAGTCGCCAGGTGCGGATGCTGGAGGAGCTGGGCCTGATCGAGTCGAGGCCGGACGAGCGTGACGGCCGGCTGCGGGTCCTGACGGCGACGCCGTCGGCCTGCTCCGCCCTCACCGAGCTGCGCAGCGACCACGCCTCGCGCCTGCGCACGGTCGTGGCCGAGCTCACGCAGGACGAGATCCACGCGGCATCCAAGGTGTTCCGTCTGCTCTCAGAGGTCTGACCGAGAGCCCGGGCCGATCACGCGACGTGTCGGCCCGGGTTGTCGAGAGCGATATTCTGTGGTTCAGTCGAATGTCTTGACTTCGCGATTCGGCGTCCCAAGACCGTAAAGAACGGTACTTCGGATGAACTGGATCGCCTCCAACCTCGGATTGATCGTCGATCTGACGATCAACCACGTGCGTCTGGCGATCATCCCGATCATCCTCGGCTTCCTGATCGCGGTGCCGCTGGGCTGGGTGGCCAGCCGCAATCGCGTCGCCCGGACGTTCATCATCACGACGGGCAGCCTGCTCTACACGATCCCGTCCCTGCCGCTCTTCGTCATCCTGCCGGTCATCCTCGGCACCCGGATCCTCGATGACACGAACCTGGTCGTGGCGCTGACGATCTACGCGGTCGCGATCATGCTGCGCTCGGCGACCGACGCCTTCGGATCGGTCGATCGGTCGATCATCGAGTCGGCGAAGGCCATCGGCTTCTCGCGCAGCGGCCGGTTCTGGCGCGTCGAGTTCCCTCTCGCCGGGCCCGTGCTGATCGCCGGCCTCCGCGTGGTCTCCGTGTCGACCATCGCCCTCGTCTCGGTGGGCGTGATCATCGGCTCGGAGAATCTCGGCTACCTCTTCCAGAACGGCAAGCAGCGCGGCATCCTCGAGGAGGTCGTCGTCGGGATCGTCATGAGCCTGCTCATCGCTCTCGTCTTCGACCTGATCCTCGTGGCGATCGGGCGGGTCCTCATGCCCTGGAGCCGCGCCGCCGGCGTGCGCGGCAAGAGCGGCGCACCGACCGACCCCGACCCCGCGACCGACAGTGTCAGCACCCGTCGAGTGCTCGCGCCCCCGGGGGCCGGTGTCCGATGAACTTCTTCCTCGACGCCATCGCCTGGATCCTCGACCCCGCCAACTGGGTGCCGGGCTCGCAGAGCCCGCTGCCCATCGGCGACCGACTCGTCGAGCACCTCATCTACTCGGGCGTCTCGCTCGTCATCGCGATGCTGATCGCTCTGCCGCTCGGCTTCTACATCGGGCACACCGGGCACGGTCGCCAGTTCGTGATCGGCTTCACCGGTGCGATGCGCGCTCTCCCGACGCTCGGGCTCCTGTTCTTCCTCACGATGGTGCTGCGCTCCGGTCTCAGCACCACTCCGGCCGTGCTCGTCGGCTCCGTCATCGCTTTCGTGCTGCTGGCGATCCCGTCGCTGCTCGCCGGCGCCTACGCCGGGCTCGAGAGCGTCAGCCGCGAGTCGATCGATGCGGCGCGCGCGATCGGGATGACCGAGATGCAGATCCTCCGCAAGGTCGAGATCCCTCTCGGGCTGCCGGTGATCATCGGCGGGATCCGCTCGGCCACGCTGCAGGTCATCGCGACCGTGACGATCGCGTCGTACGTCGGACTCGGCGGCCTCGGGCGGATCATCTCGTCGGGCATCGGCCTCAACGACTACACCGTGATCCTCGGCGGGGCGCTCCTGGTGACCGTTCTCGCGCTGAGCGTCGACGGCGTCTTCGCGCTCCTCCAGCGCCTCACCCGTACTCGGGGGCAGACGAGCCGTCCCCTCCGCAGTGTGCAGCGAAACAGGTCGGAGGCCGCTGTGGCGCCGATCGTCGACGAAAGGACCCCCGCATGACCTCTCGAGCCCGTAAGACCTGGCTGACGGCCTGCCTGCTCGCCGTCAGCACCACCGTCGCGCTCGCCGGCTGCGCGACCGCCGACCCGACGTCCTCGGGCGGTGACGCCGCCGAGGGCGACGCGATCGTCGTCGGCTCCTTCGCCTTCCCCGAGAGCGAGATCCTCGGCGAGATCTACGCGCAGGCGCTCGAGGCCGAGGGCTTCGACGTCTCGACCAAGTTCAACATCGGTCCGCGCCAGCAGACGATCCCCGCGCTGCAGGACGGGTCCATCAACCTCATCCCGGAGTACAACGGCAACCTGCTGGCGTACTACGACACGGCGTACGAGGAGCGGACGACCGAGGACGTCGATGCGGCGCTGCCGGATGCGGTGGGCGCGGACGACCTGCAGGTGCTCGACTCGGCCGAGGCCGAGGACAAGGACGCCTACGTGGTGACGAAGAAGACCGCCGAGGACAACGACCTGACGGCCATCGGCGACCTGAAGGCTCTCGAGCCGTTCTCCCTGGCGTCGAACCCGCAGTTCGGCGAACTCGGCTACGGGATCCCGGGGCTGCGCGACGTCTACGGCGTGGGCGTCGAAGCGGGACAGGTCACGTTCGTCCCGTACGAGGACTTCGGCGGTCCCGACACGGTGCAGGCGCTCGTCGACGGCACGGTGCAGGTGGCCGACATCTACACGACGTCGCCGGCGATCAAGTCCGAGGACCTCGTCGTCCTCGAGGACCCGGAGAACATGATCTCGGCGCAGAACGTCATCCCGCTGCTCTCGAAGGACATCTACACCGACAAGCTCGCCGAGGTGCTCAATGCGATCTCCGCGAAGCTCACCACCGACGACCTGATCGATCTGCGCGAACGGGTCGAGGGCGACGAGAAGGCGTCGGCTGCGACCGCGGCGGAAGAATGGCTCACCACCGCAGGTCTGCTCGACAAGTGATCGTGCGGACGGATCACGAGTCGGTGATCTGATCGAAGCCCCGCCGGCACAGCGCCGGCGGGGCTTCATCGTAAGCTGGCGAGCATGAGTGCCTCGTCCGACGAAGTCGCCCCGAAAGACGGCGCCGCAACCCCTGACCTCGATCGGGCGATCTCGAGGGTCGAGCACGAGCTGGGCAGGCTCTTCGCCCGCATCCGGGTGAGCTGGCGCGAAGCCGCGACCACCGTGCATCCCGACCTGCAACCTCTCGGATACCAGGTGCTCACGTCGATCGCCACCGGCAAGGCGACCTCGGCCGGCGCCATCATCGAGCGCCTGCAGACCGACAAGTCGGCCGTCAGCCGGCACGTGCGCCAACTCGAGCAGCTCGGTCTCGTCGAGAGCGTCCCCGACCCGGACGATCGCCGCGCGCGGGTGCTCGTCGCCACGGAGCTGGCGCAGGAGCGGGTGGCCCTCGCCCGCGCTCGGTACGAAGAGCGCCTCGGCGAGAGGCTGCGCCGCTGGACGGCCGAGGATCTCGACCACTTCGCGGAGCTGCTCGCCGCCTTCGGCGACTGAGCCGAAGGCGGCGGACCGTTCGCCACGGGGGCTGGACGCAGACGCGAGCCCGGACGAGACTGATCTCACGACTACGGGAATGAGGAACAGTCATGGCATACAGGGTCGGATACTTCGTCGGAAGCCTCTCGTCCACCTCGATCAACCGCATCCTCGCGACGGCGCTGATCAGGCTGGCGCCGGATGATCTCGAGTTCTTCGAGATCCCGATCCGAGACCTCCCCCTCTACAGCCAGGACTATGACGCCGACTACCCCGCGGTGGCCGTCGATCTGAAGGAGTCCATCGCATCGGCGGATGCCGTGCTCTTCGTGACGCCCGAGTACAACCGCTCGATCCCCGGCGGCCTCAAGAACGCGATCGACTGGGCGTCGCGGCCGTGGGGGCAGAACTCCTTCGACCACATCCCCGCCGCGGTGATCGGCGCCTCGGTGGGCGCGATCGGCACGGCGGTCGCCCAGCAGAGCCTGCGCGGGGTGCTGAGCTTCTGCAACGCCCGTCAGATGACGGCGCCCGAGGCCTACATCCAGTTCTCGCCCGACACCTTCGCCGATGACGGGACGGTCCACAACGAGGGCACCGCGACCTTCCTCCGCGACTACCTGGTCGAGTTCCGAGACCACATCGAACGCGTGCTCACGGTGCTGCCGCGCGACACCGACGTGTGAACCCGGGGCGCGAGCCGCGTAGCCTGAACCACATGACGCTCACGAAAGCCCGCACCGCCGCAGAGGTCGTCGACTGGCGACGCCGTGTCTTCGCCCTCTACGACGCCGTGCGTCGGGCGGACTCCGCCGAAGACGCGCACGAGCTCTGGCGCATCGAGCGCGACGACCTGCTGCTGCACCATGCGGCGACCCCGCTGATGGCCGACGATCGACCGCTGTTCGAAGGGCTCCCGATCGCGTCGTACGATCCGCAGTGGCGCTTCGAGCTGCCGATCCTCGAGGCCGAGCCCGGGGGCTTCGAGTTCGCGACCGGCACCGACGGCGTGGTTCCCTTCGAGCGCATCGGCAGGGTCGAGGTCCCCGACACCGGGTCGCTCGACGTGTGGCGTCTGACGACCTACGGCGGCGGGATCTTCATCCCCGTGCGCGACGCTCTCGCCGGTCGTCCGGGAGGAACCTACGGAGGCGGCCGCTATCTGATCGACACGATCAAGGGCGCCGACCTCGGGTCGGATGCCGAGCGCGGCACGATCGTGCTCGACTTCAACTTCGCCTACAACCCCTCGTGCGCCTACGACCCGGCGTGGGCCTGCCCGCTCGCCCAGCCGGGCAATGTGCTCGAGGTCGCGGTGCCCGTGGGGGAGATGTACGGCCGCGTCGCCGACTGAGCATCCGGTCTGCATATCTCCGCAGGGGAATACTCGGCACCCCAGGGCGCTTGTCCCTGAGCGTGACCCTCTTCGAATCGGCCGTCTTCGGCGCCCTCCCGCTGTCCAACCGCGTCGTCATGGCGCCGCTCACCCGCACCCGTGCGGACGACGACGGTGTGCCCACCGAGACGATGGTGGAGTACTACCGCCAGCGCGCGGGCCAGGGTCTCATCATCTCCGAGGGCACGTGGCCGGCTGCCGAGGGCAAGTCGTACTCCGGGCAGCCCGGCATCGTCACTCCCGCGCAGATCGACGGATGGCGGCGGATCGCCGACGCCGTGCACGAGGCCGGCGGCACGATCGTCATGCAGTTGATGCACGGCGGCCGCGTCTCGCACCCCGAGATCTCCGGTGAGCCGCGTGTCGTGGGCCCGAGCGCGCTCGCCGCCCCCGGCCAGACGCACACCCCGGTCGGCAAGGTCGACATGCCGGTCGCTCACGCTCTCACGCTCGACGAGATCCCGATGGTCGTCGAGCAGTTCGTGCAGGCCGCACGCAACGCGATCGCCGCGGGCTTCGACGGCGTCGAGGTGCACGGCGCGAACGGCTACCTCGTGCAGGAGTTCCTCTCGCCGGTGTCGAACATCCGTGACGATCAGTACGGCGGATCGCCCGAGAACCGCGCGCGGTTCGCGATCGAGGTCACGTCGGCGGTGGCTGAGGCGGTCGGGGCCGACCGCACCGGCATCCGTCTGTCGCCGCAGCACAACATCCAGGGCGTCCTCGAGGAGGACGACGCCGACGCACTCGCCACCTACCTCGCCGTCGCCGAGGGCCTCGCACCGCTCGGCCTCGCATTCATCGACGTGCTCAGTGCCGTGCCGACCAGCGAGCTCGTGCAGCGCATCCGCCGCACGGCGGGTGCCCCGCTGATCGTCAACTCCGGATTCGCCGCACAGACCACCCGCGACGAGGCCGAGATGCTCGTCTCGGAGGGATGGGCCGACGCCGTGGCAGCGGGTCGTCCGGTGATCGCGAACCCCGACCTCGTCGAGCGCTGGCGTCAGGACGCCGAGCTCAACGAGCCGCGCCCTGCGCTGTTCTACGGACGCACGGCCGAGGGATACACGGACTACCCGTCGCTCGAGACCGTGCGCGCCGACGCCTGACGCGCGCGGCTGCGCGAAGTACCCCTGTCGGCGCGGAATATCGGGGCGTACTGTGACCGCATGGTCACCGACGATCCCACTGTCACCAACCCCGATCACTACCGCACGCTCTGGGAGAACGATCTCGTGCGCGTGCTCGAGTACACGGATGAGCCGGGCGACCGCACGACTCCTCACGATCATCCGAACAGCGTGATGGTGACCCTCAGCGATTTCTCGCGCCGTCTGTCAGCGGGGGAGCGCACCTTCGACACGTCGTTGACCGCGGGTCAGGCCGTCTGGCTGCCGGCCCAACGCCACTGGGGAGAGAACACGGGGGCGACGTCGACGCACACCATCCTCGTCGAGTTGAAGGGCGACGCCGCGGGGGAGCCCGGCGGCGGCGCGCTCGGACCCCAGGTCTGAGGCGCGCGCGTCGTTCGGCTCAGCGCCGGACGACCCGCGCCCGGTTCTTCGCGACGCTGCTGAGGGTGGCGCGCACGGGCGTTCCTAGATACAGGCCGAGCGATGCGCCCGAAGCCAGTGCGATTCCGATCACCGCGGCATCGACCAGAGAGCCGCCGATGCCGACGACCCCGGATGCCGACCCTGCCGCGTGGATCATCTCGAGCAGGCCCTGGAACACCGCGACACCGGGCACGAGCGGCACGATCGCGGCCGTGGTGACCGCGACCGACGGGACGTGCAGCTTCACCGCGATCAGCATCCCGATGAAGCTCGCGAGCAGGGCGCCGATCGCGCTCGCCGCAGCCGGATGCAGGTTCAGACCGACCATCGTCGAATAGCCGGCGATGGTGACGGCGCTGAGCAGCGCGCTGACGAGGATGATCCGAAGACCCGCGCCGTTGAAGACGGCGACGGCGATCGCGATGATGATCGCCCCCGCGAACTGGTTCAGGAGCGGACCGAACGGGGCCGGGTCATCGGGCAGACCCATCGTGAAGCCGAGCACGCTGCCGAGTTCGAGGCCGACGAGGATGCCGATCACGACTCCGAGCGTCTGCATCGTCAGATCGAGGATGCGTCCGCCTGCGGTGAGCGCGAATCCGTCGATCGCATCCTGAGCGGCCCCCACCACGGTGAGTCCGGCGAGCATGAGCACGATTCCCGACGCGACGATGATCGATGGTCGGATGCCGACGAAGGGCTCGATGCCGGCGGCCCCGAGGGCCGAGACGGCGACCGCGACGACCGTGGTGACGAACCCTCCGGCGATCTGACTGAAGAACAGCGGAACGCGCACGCGCGCGAGGCCGGCCTGGGTCAACGCCGCGCAGAGCGCCGCGATGAACGTGAGCCCGACGATGAGCGGCGAGGCCCCGAGCATGATGCTCACTCCGACGGCGAGCAGCGCTCGTGCCACGATGACCACCGGCTGCTGGTAGCCGAAGGGCACGCGCCGCAGGGCGCGGAACGTCGAGCGGGCCGATTCGAGATCCAGTCCGTCGTCGATGTCGGCGACCAGGGCCTGCACTCTCTGCAGCTTGGCGTGGTCGGGGGCGGCGACGCGCACGACCCGCACGAGCGTCTCGGGCCAGACCTCGCCGCTCAGGTGGAACGAGACCGTGATCGAGTTGTAGGTGACATCGACCTGCACGTCCCGCATGCCGTACGCGGCGCAGATGCGGGTGATGGCGAGCGTGACCTCGTGCGCCGAGGCGCCGACCCCGAACATCGATTCGCCGATGCGGGTCGCGAGGTCGAGCACACGCGGCACGGTGCGTTCGTCGATGATCGGCATCGCCTCGGTGTGGGCGACGGATGAGGGGTCGGTGTGCAGGATCCTGCGCACGGAGGCGAGCAGTCGCCGCTGGGGATTCGGGGACACGATCCCATTCTTCCTCCTCGCGACCGGTGCATCCGACGCCGCGAGGACTGGGGAGGAGAAGATCCGTCAGGCCTGCGCCGGAACCTCGACGCGCTCGACCGGCGGCGCCGTGCCTTCGGCCGGCTCGCTCACCAGGCGCAGACCGCCGGGGGCGTTCGCCGTGAATGCCAGCGCTTCGATCCACGCGCGGTTGATCTGCGGCTGACGGCTCCCGCTGTACTTGAAGACGAGGGAGCTGCCGGCGTGCACCCAGACAGTCGTCCGACCGCCGCCGACAGTCATGTCCTCGCGCCAGGAGAACGAGAAGGGCTCGCCTCTCCTGAGCTTCGCCGTCATCACGAGCTGCAGGTGCGTGAGCGCCCTGTCCTCGATGTCCGATTTGACGGTGCCCTCGTAGATGAACTTGCCCATGATGATCTCCCCAGTACGCCACAGTGCCCGCGAGACGAGGCGTATCGAATGATCACCGATGGTGGGTCCAGTTTCCCATATTCCGATGTGCACCGCGACTGTCGAACGTTCAGGAACCGCCTGTCAACCCTCTGTCCCTTCGCGCGCCGTCGATGGAGGGTGGCCCTTCGACACGTAACGAGGAGGATGACGATGAAGGCACTCACCTGGCAGGGAACGCGCAACGTGGCGGTCGAGGAGGTACCGGATCCGACCATCGAGCACGCCACCGATGCGATCGTCCGGATCACCTCCTCGGCGATCTGCGGTTCCGACCTGCACCTCTACGAACTGCTCGGACCGTTCCTCGACAAGGGCGACATCCTCGGCCACGAGCCGATGGGGGTCGTGGTGGAGGTGGGCAGCGGTGTGCGCGACCTCGCGGTCGGCGATCGCATCGTCATCCCCTTCAACATCTCGTGCGGGCACTGCTTCTTCTGCCTGCGCGGCCTGCAGTCGCAGTGCGAGACGACGCAGGTGAAGGAGTACGGCAGCGGCGCCGCGCTGTTCGGCTACACCAAGCTCTACGGCCAGGTGCCGGGCGGGCAGGCCGAATACCTGCGCGTCCCGCTCGCCGACTACAACCACATCAAGATCGCGTCCGATCTCCCCGATGAGCGGTACCTGTACCTCAGCGACATCCTGCCGACGGCCTGGCAGGGTGTGGAGTACGCGAACGTGCCGGAGGGCGGGACGCTCGCGGTGATGGGGCTCGGCCCCGTCGGGCAGTTCGCAGCCCGCATCGGAGCGCACCGCGGATACCGGGTGCTGGCCGTGGACCCGGTCGCGGAACGCCGGGAGATGGCGGCACGCCACGGAGTCGAGGTCTTCGACCTCACGGATGACGTCGTGGCCGAGCTGCGGGACCTCACCGACGGGCGCGGCGCGGATTCCGTGGTCGACGCCGTGGGCATGGAGGCGCACGGCAACGCCGGCGTCGCCCTCGTGCAGAAGGCCGTCGGACTGCTGCCGGATCCGGCCGCCCGCGCCGTGTTCGACAAGGCCGGGATCGACCGACTCGCCGCCGTGTACGCATCGATCGACGTCGTGCGCCGGGGTGGCATGGTGTCGCTCAGCGGCGTCTACGCGGGCGATGCCGACATCCTGCCGATGAAGACCCTGTTCGACAAGCAGATCGGCATCCGTATGGGCCAGTGCAACGTGAAGCGCTGGACCGACGATCTGATGCCGCTCGTCGAAGACCTCTCCGACCCCCTCGGCGTGATGGATCTGATGACCCACGATGCTCCGCTCGAGGATGCGCCGGAGCTGTATCGCACCTTCCAGCGCAAGGAGGACGGCTGCATCAAGGTCGTGCTGCGACCGTCTGCCGCGTGAGGGTCAGGCGGCGGCCCCGACACCCGGGGCCGCCGCCTGCGTCTGCTCGACGCGACCGCGGATGAAGAACAGGCAGATCACGCCGACGACGATCACCACGATGTTGCCGAGGTTCGCGATCGAGCCGAACGCGCTCTCCGCCGGGTAGGTCGTGTGCAGGAAGATGCTCGGGTCGGTGCTGGCGTGCAGCAGGATCGGCGCGACGATGGTCCCGGTCACGCGCATCGCGAGGTACATGCAGATGCCGAACGCGAAGGTGTAGGCCAGCTGGATGAGGGTCGCGAACAGGGACTGGCCGGTGAGCAGATTGCCGGCGTGGAGCAGGGCGAACAGGGCCGAGGAGATCACCGCGACGACGAGCTCGCGCTGACCCGCCTTGCGCAGCAGGTTCACCACGAGGCCGCGCGTCAGCACCTCCTCGGCGAAGCCGATGAACAGTCCGGCGAGGAGCCAGGTCGCGACGACCTCGAATCCGGCCGCTCCGTAGTCGATGGCGAACAGGTGGAGCACGTTGAAGAGGAGCACGACGGCGACCGCGATCCACATCCATCCGCGTCCGCGGATCGGCTGCGGACGGAAGATCTCACCCAGCCAGCCGACGGATGCCGCGAAGCCGATGAGCAGCAGGCAGCCGACGAGAACCGGGATCGCGTAGAACACGAGGATCCCCGCCGCGCTCTGCGGATCCTCGATCTGAGCCGCGAACGGGGTCAACAGCAGCGACAGCCCGTTGTAGAGCACGAAGTAGACGACCACGAGGATGACGGCCCGCCACCAGCCGCCCTGTTCCCAGAAGCGTCGCCAGGCGGACTGCGTCACATCGGTCATCGTGCAACCCTCCGCATCCGCGGAGGTCGCGGCTCACGACCCAATATATGGGCAGGAGCGGGTCAGGACGCGCGCCCCTCCGCGAGGTAGGCGAGGCGGTGCAGGGTCTCGGAATTGCGCCAGCGCAGCAGGGGAGCGGTCAGCAGCCCGGGCAGCAGCGTGGCGGGGCCGTTCACGGGTTCCTCGTCGATGCGCACCATCGTGCCGCCGTCATACGACCGCACCCGCAGAGTGACGCGGGCCTCGCCGATAGGCCAACCCTTCGCGCGCATGACCATGCGGTTCGGCGGCGACCATTCCTCCACCACGGTCGTGTCGTCGAGCAGAGCGGGCCAGACGCCGACCGAGTGATGCAGCTCAGCGCCCGGCTGCGGCCACGACTCATCGACGTCGCGCATGCGCGAGGCGCCCACCACCCACGCCGGGTACAGCCAACCGTTGCCCAGCACCCGGAAGACATCGTCGGGCTGACAGTCCATCGTGCGCACGTTCTTCGCCATGTCGGAACTCCTCTCGCGTCGTGACGATGATCGCGTGGCTTCCGATTCGCAGACAGGGGGTTGACGACCGCGCGCGGGGGAGTGCGGGTAGCGCCGCACGAGTGAGGCACTAGCACAGAGGCCCCGCTCGCGCCTCCCCCTGGTTCGGCGACCACGTCTCTGCGAACGTCGCAGCATGGCACTCATCGACATCCCCGCGCGTGCGGCGCGAAAGCTCGGCGCACTGGCACAGGACGACGCTCCCACCCTGCTGACCCGCGGCTACGGGTTCGGGGCACGGATCTGGCGACGGGTGGCGCCGGGTGCGAGATCGGCGCCGATGCGGCTGCTCGGCAGTGACGCGGTCTTCGTCAGGGGAGTGGAGGGGGTCGAGCTCTTCTACGACGAGACCCGCATCGCGCGCTCCGGAGCCATGCCCGCGATCGTGCAGGAGAGCCTGTTCGGGCACGGCTCCGTGCACAGCCTCGACGGCACAGCCCACCGGCACCGCAAAGCCGCCTTCGTCGGCGCCCTCTATGAGGACGAGCAGCTCGCACGACTCACGCCCTGGCTCGAGCGCGAATGGCAGAGCGAGCGCCGGGCGTGGCTCGACGGCGGCACCCGCAGCGCCTACGACGCGGCCGTCGGCGCGCTGGGCCGGGCGATCATGGGCTGGGCGGGTGTGCCGGGCACGCCGGCGGCCCAGACCCGATGGGCGGCGCGGCTCGCCCAGATCGTCGACGGCTTCGGCTCGCCGTACTCGCCGGTGTACATCGCCGCCCTGGCGAACCGGTGGTGGTCGGACCGTCATTCCGCTCGGCTCATCGAGGCGGTGCGGCACGGCTCGCTGCGCGCCGAACCGGGCACGGCGCTCGAGGTGTGGGCGCATCACCGCGACGAGGACGGCGAACTGCTCCCGGCGCGCGTCGCCGGTGTCGAGCTGCAGAACAGCATCCGTCCGATGATCGCAGTCGCCCGGTTCGTGGCCTTCGCCGCGAAGGAGCTGCACGAGCGTCCCGACTGGCGCGAGCGCATCGCCGCCGAGGCCGTCGAGCGCGGGTCGCTCGTCGGCGGACCGCTGTCGATCATGTTCGCGCAGGAGATCCGTCGCACCTCTCCCTTCGTGCCGATGCTTCCCGGCTGGGCCACCGCGGACATCGAGATCGACGGTCAGACGGTGGATGCCGGAGGACGCGTCGTCCTCGACCTGCAGGGCACCAACACGGACGACCGCTTCTGGGCGCGTCCCCAGCGCTTCGACCCCGAGCGCTTCCGTGACATCGAGGACTACGAAGCGCTCGCCGCATTCGTTCCTCATGGTGGCGCCGACGTCCCGACGGGGCACCGCTGCCCGGGCGAGAAGCTCGCGATCGCAGGGCTGGCCGCGGCGATCACGGTGCTCAGCGACCCCGACCTGCGCATCCTCGACGAAGGGCTCGACGTCGACCGGCGTCGGCTGCCCACCAAGCCGCGGTCCGGCGGCGCGGTGCGCTCGGCGGCATCCGTATCGGCATCGGCACCCGCGTCCCGTGGGTGCCCCTTCCACTGAGTGGGTGAGCGCGTTCTGTCAAGGGGCGCGCATCGGCTGCTCCGCCTCGGCACGGACTCCCCCTAACTGGTGCGGTGGGCGTCCTGCCGTCCGGGGTCTCGCTCCGAGCACGGTCAGTCGCGGCCCGAGGTGTCGACGCCCTGGGGGAGCTCCTCCACCGGGACGACGACGACATCCTGCACCTTCCAGTCGAGGTCGGTGATGCGCGTCGCGAGGTCGGTGACGTCGCCCATCGACACCTTTCCGCGATGCGGGACGACGAACGCCTCGATGTGGAAGACCTGCCCCTGATCCCGCATCCGCACTCCCGCCTCCGTGACCCAGGGGCGGGAGCGCATGGTCGAGATCACGTCACCGGCGAGCGGATGCGGGTGCTTGCTGTCGTACGTCCTGGCGCGCTGGTCCATGAGATCGATCACGGCGGTCTTGGTGTTGCGCCAGCCGTCCCACACGATCCCGAGCGAGATCACGAGAGCCGCAGCGCCGTCGAGCCACCACACGCCGGCGCCCACACCGAGCACGCCGACGATCGAGGCGACCGTGGTCTGCCAGTCGGCCTTGGCCATGTCGGCGTCGGCGAAGAGCAGCTTGTTGTGAAGCACGGGCGCGAGCTTCGCCTTCGCCGGTCCGTAGAAGAACACCGGGCCGACGATGACCACGGCCATCACGGCGACCATCAGCCAGCCGAGCCAGATCGTCTGCCCGAACAGCTGCACCGTGCCGATGGTCGGGTGCTCGCGGGCGATGAGCCCGGTCACCGCTTCGATTGCCAGATTGAGTCCGACCGCCAGCAGGGCGACGCCCGCCACGAGGTGTCCGATTCCCATCACGCGGTGCAGGCCGTAGGGATGCTTGACCGAGGGGCGCTTGCGGATGAAGATCAGCGCGACGAGGAAGGCGATCTGCGGGATCAGCGACAGCATGTCCTCGATCCACGCGGTGCGCATCGCCTGCGAGTTGCCGACGACCAGGGCGATCACCGCGATCGTCACCGACGTGTAGGCGATGGTGAACCATTCCCACCCGATCGCTCGGCGGAGCGCTGTGCGCTGCTCGTCTGGCAGCTCGGTGCGGCCGATCCGCTGCACGGTCATCGCGACCCCACCGCCTCGTCGAGGTGACGTTCGAGAGTGCTGAGGAACGCGTTCTCGCCGAGTGGCACGAGCATCACGATCTCGCGACCGTCGGCTCCGTCGATCTCGGGATAGCCGCGGGTGACCCCGGCCTTGTCGATCCAGGGGGTGTCAGAGGTGAAGCCGCCCGCCACGAGGTCGAGGTCGCCGCGCTCCAGCATCCCGACCAGCGTCTCCTCCGAGCCGTAGGTCCAGTCGATGTCGGCGTCGATGCTGTCGGCGAAGCCTGTCACGAGGTCGGCGATGCTTCCTGTGGGGGTGTCCCGATCAGTGTCGACCAGCCCGGGATCGGCCGAGACGCCGACCCTCAGGTCAGCGCCGGTCGCCGACGCGAGAGTGCCGTCCGGGTCGGCCGGGATGGTCAGGCCGCAGCCCGAGAGTGCGGCGGCGAGCAGCAGCGCCACTGCGGCCGAGACCGCGCGGCGGGGAGTCCACGTCGATGCGTTCACGACGCCATGGTGCCCCCGCAGGGCGGCGGTGAGAACCGGGTTGACGCCCGATGTGGCGCGGAGTATGCCGCTGGCGTGAGCCGGGGTCGGTGTCCTCATGCCGCTCGACGACGGTGATCCACCGGTACGGTAGGGCACATGTCACAGGCCCTCCGCACGTTCGGGCGCATCCTCGCCCGACACTGGCCTGCGCTCATGGCCTGGTATCTCGGGGGCGAGGCGCTGCATCGCGTACTGATCGAGCTCGCCGGCTTCGTCGGCGGTCACACCACGCTCGGGGGCCTGCTGCTGCTGCCGCTGGCGGTCGCCGCCCGACTCGTCGCGTACGTCGCGATGTATCTCACTGTGCGCCCCTCCTTGCCGCACAGCCGGAGGGAGGATGCCGGCGGCCTCCGCGAGTTCGCCTCCGCGACTCTCGCCGCGATCCTGCCGTTCTTCGCCTTCTACACCGCGTGGGGTCTGCTCGATGCCGACCAGATCGAGTTCTTCCAGATCGCGAGCGCGATCGCGTTGGCCGATTCCGGGTACGACCTCGTCCAGATGGGCGATCGCGGTGGTGTCATCGCGGTCGGCGTGCTGCCGGTGACGGTGCTCGTGATCGCGTTGATCGCACGACTGCTCTTCACGCGCTTCGCCGACCGGCTGCCGCGGTGGACGATCATCCTGGCCACCTATGCCGAGGTGCTGTGGACCTTCATGCTCTTCACACTCGTCGCACGGTGGTGGGTCAGCGTCCTGGACTGGTTCGGTGAACGAGAGGCGGCCGGGTGGCTGCAGAGCCTCGGCGACTGGTTCTCGGTGAACATCGAACCCATCGCCGCCGTATGGGAAGGGGCGACCTGGCTGGCCGGAATCCTCGTCGCCGCACTCCTCGTCCCCGCGGCCTGGCTCACGGTCGCCGGTGTGATCTTCGGCACGACCTTCGACTCGACTCCGCCGTTCGCACGCGTCGGCGGGGGAGCGGCGCGAGGGGCGGCCCTGAGCATCGCGCGCACGCTGGTGATGCGACTCGAGGGCCTCTGGGCTGCCGTCGCGGTGATCTGGCGTGGCGGGCCATTGCTCTTCGGCGTCTACGCACTGGCCTACGCCGCGTGGGGCTTCGCCGAGCAGGCGGGCACCCGGGGAGTCCTGCTGCTGATCGGGGGCCACGAATCGTCGTTCTGGGCGGGGTTCTTCCCGCTCGTCACCGTCGCCATCGGTGCCGTCGCCGAACCGCTCAGGGTGGCGATCGTCGCCACGGCCTATGACGCCGTCATCGGCCGGCCCCGGTCTGGCCTCGACACCCGCCCGTCAGGGCTCGATACGGAAGCGGGCGAGGTCGTCGTCACTGCCCTCGATATCGAGCAGGAACGGGCCATCGGCGTCGTCGGGAAGCAGGAAGGTCAGCAGGATGCGGTACGACGCCGGCTCGGCGATGCATGAGCTCTCGCCCTCGTCGTAGGGCACATCGAGGTCTGCGCGAGAGCTGAGCCAGGTGCGATCGGCGTCGATCTCTGTGAGCGTCGTCTGTCCGCAGAGCGATGCCGCGGATCCGCCGCTCGACGACAGTCGGACGCTGAGGGTGCGGGTCCCCGCAGGCGCCTCGAACTCCGCCCATTCCGTGGGCCCGAGCGTGAGGGTCTGTCCGGCGATGTCGACCGTCGTGTCGGCGTCGATCACCCGATCCGTCGGCCGGATGCTCGGCGCGATGTCGAGCCATGCCGCGGCGCTGACCATCGCGACGGCCGCGATCGCCAACGCGATCAGCCCGGTCCGCTGCGTCCGCCACCAGCTCATGGGATCCGCAGTTCGGGGTCATCGAGCTCGAGACTCGGCGTGCGAGGAAGGTCGTCCAGTTCGACCGCGATCGCGATCACGTCGTCGAGCTCGGCGGTGAAGTACGAGGAGATGAGACGCAGGTCCGCCTGCCCCGATGTCAGATCCGGTGGCAGCTCGAAGGCCAGCGTCCCGACCGTGTCGATGCCGAGTCGCAGCGGGGTCGACGTCAGCGTCGCGTCGGGTCGCTCGCTGGCCTGGAACACGCGATCGTCGATCGTCAGCGTCGCGAGCTGGATGGCGGCATCCACCTCCGTGCGGGGCGCCGAGGCGATCACCGTCACGACGAGCCAGTTCCCCTCCGCGCTCCAGTCGCCACCGGACACCGCCACCTTGTCCGCGAACGTCGCGTCCGTCGCTGCCGCGATCAGAGTGCGGGATGCGACGGGGTCGCCGAAGGCGCCACGCACTACGGTCGGACCGATGACGTCGTCATCGCTCGGGGTGACGGCGGTCAGCACGCCGGCCGCGACCACCAGCGCAGCGCCGACCAGCCAGGGGGTCGCGCGTCTCATCGTGTCTCCTGGGCGGTGACCGAGATGCGTGCGCTGAGGGCGGCGGGGCGCCACGTGACCGCTCGTGAGGAGAGGATCACCGCTCCACGCTGGATCTGCACCTCGTGCACGTCGAGCGCGACAGAACCGTCGAGGAACGCGTCCTCGGGTATGGTCCAGGCGAAGGTCACCTGGCTGGGGACGCCCGGCTGCAGGATGACCTGGCCGGATGACCCGTCCGCTCGCCAGACCGCCACCGAGTCACTCGCGGGGACGCCTGCGAGGTCGAGAAGCGGACGGCCGGTGTTGACGAACCCGGTGCTTATGCGGTCGACGGTGGTGCCGACTCCGATCGGAGCATCCGAGAGATTCTCCATGCGCGTGCTCATCACGAGCAGCTTCTCGCCGGGCTCCGCCTCGAGATACTCCGACTCGACCTCGGTGACGAACTCGGCGTCGAGCACGGTGATCGCGTACTGCGAGGTGCGCACCTCCTCATCCGCGCCGAGCAGCGTCGGCGAAGCCTCTGCACGGGTGAACCCGCCCATCGCCGCGACGACGATGGCCACGGCGGCGACTGCGACTGCGGCGAACCAGATCCATCGGGGCAGCTCGGCGATCCCGCGCGTCCACCGGGAGACAGCGTGCCGCACGACCTGCGCGGGCACCGGGCGCGCGGCCGCAGGCGTGGCGCCACCGTGATCCCCCGTCATGCTCACGGGGCCAGCATATCGATGTGCATTGCTGAGGCGACGGTCAGCGATCGCAGGTCTCGAACACGTACCCGTCGTCTGACGGCGTGACGAGGTCGCGGTCTCGCAGCACCATCGACGAGGGGGCGTCGTCGTCGGCGCACATCTCGTCGAACGACCGCGGCAGCTCGTCGGAGTACTCGATGTCGATCACGGCGTCTCTGTAGACGTCGGTGAACGCCCCGCACTCGTCGAAGACGCTGCACTCCTCGACGACGGCGAAGTCGAATCCCGCGCGCTCGCGCAGCACCGGTGCGTCTTCGGCGGCGTTCTTCTGCCCGGCCGCGAGTCCGGAGTCGTGGGCGACGTCGACCAGCAGCGCCGCGAGGGCGAGGTTGTCGTCGAGAGTGAGCGCGTCGTCCGAGCGGGTGTACGAGTCGAGGTTGTCGAACTCGACCGCGTCGAATCCCGACTCGGCGCACCCCTCGATCCACGGTCCGACCATCTCGGCGATGCGCTCGCGGCGCGCGTCCGTCGACGTGTCGAGCAGAGCCTCATCGGGCCAATCGGGGTCGAACACCGGCTCGCCGTCGCTTTGCAGCACGAGGTCGTCGGGCCAGGTGTCGAGCTCGCCCGGCTGGGTCTGGAATCCGTTCACGTAGCAGACCGAGTACAGCCCGTCGGCGGGCTCATCCGAGCGGTCCCGGCCGACGATGCCGACTCCGTCGGCGGGGTCGTAGCCGCCGCCGAGCTGATAGTCGGGGGTCGCCCCCGCGGGGGGAAGGGCGAACTGCGCCGGAGGGTCGGAGATGGTCGTGACGCACCCTGTGAGCGTGAGGACCAGCACGGCGATGGCGGCGACCGCGACCGTCGCGCGCCTCAGTGGCCGGCCCCGTACAGTGCGGCGATCTCTTTCGAACCCATCCCTTGAGAATACGTCTCATGCTGGGGCCAGCCGGCGGGGGAGTCCTCCCACTCCTCCTGTCGGCCGAAGGGCAGCAGATCGACGAGACCCTGCAGCTGGCTCATGCGCTCGGTGCCACGGCCGTTCGTGTGCCACGTGCGATAGACCGTGTCGCCGTCGCGGAGCAGCACGTTCACGCCGAAGCCCTCGTTCGGCCCGGCGTCCATGTCGGCACCGAAGGTGCTGTCGGCGGTCGAATACCAGGTCATGCGGTTGCCCACCCTGTCGCGGTAGGCCAGTGCCTCATCGATCGGTCCGTTCGTCACGATCACGAAGCGGGCGTCGTAGTAGCGCTCGAGGAAGTCAAGGCGGGTGAACTGCGACGTGAAGCCGGTGCAGCCGGGGCATTGCCACTCATTGCCGTCGGTCCACATGTGGTTGTAGACGATGAGCTGGCGGTGCTCGCCGAAGATCTCGGGCAGCCGCACCGGCCCGTCTTCGCCGACGAGCGTGTAGTCGGGCAGCTCGACCATCGGCAGTCGTCGTCGTTGTGCCGCGATCGCATCGAGTTCTCGCGTCGCCGCCTTCTCACGCACGCGCAGTGCGTCGAGCTCGCGACGCCACGTGTCGACGTCGACGACGGGCGGAAGGGGCGTCTGGGGCGTGCTCACGGTGGACCTCCGGGTGCTCGGTAGGACGATGCCCCCAGTGTGCGCCCGACCACCGACATCGTCAACCGATCGGCGAGGGTGCCCCGTCGACGGCCGGAGCCTCGGCCTCCTCGGCCGGATTGCGGCGGATGCCGATCCACGACACCACACCGCCGAGCACGAGCAGCGCGGCGGTGACCCAGGCCGCGTTGTGGAAGCCCGCGAGATCGAGCGTGCCGCCGATGATGGTCGACAGCATCGCGACGACGAGCAGCCCGGCGACGCGGGAGACCGCGTTGTTGACCGCGGAGGCGATGCCCGAGCGGGATTCGTCGATGGCGCCGAGGATCGCCGAGGTGAGCGGAGCCACGGTGAGCGAGAGCCCGAGGCCGAGCACGATCATCGCCGGCAATACCTGCCACCAGTAGTCGAAGTCCTCGCGGACGAGCAGCAGCATCAGCGCGCCGACCGCCATGATGAGCGGACCGACGGTCATGAAGATGCGGGGCCCGAAACGACCGGCCCAGGATCCGGCGCGCGAGCTGACGAGGATCATCAGGATCGTCATCGGCAGGCTCGCGAGGCCGGCCGCCGTGGCACTGAGACCTGCGCCCTGCTGCAGGTAGACGCCGACGACGAAGCCGTTGAGCGACAGTGCGGCGTAGACGAAGAGGGTGGCGAGGTTGCCCCAGGCGAAGTCGCGCACCCGGAACAGCGACAGCGGCATCAGCGGGGAGGCCGAGCGCTGCTGGCGCACCAGGAACCAGGCGAACAGCGCCGCTCCGGCGATGCCGGGCATCCAGATCGCGGGGGACTGCCACCCGAGGTTCGGCTGCTCGATCAGCGCGAAGACCACAGCGCCCAGACCGATCGCGCACAGCGCCCCGCTGAGCCAGTCGACCCGCACACCGCTGGGGTGCTCCTTCAGCTTCAGGCGCGAGAGCAGCACGAGCGTGACGGCGATCGGCGCCACGTTGATGAGGAAGACGAATCTCCACGAGAGGAAGTCGACGAAGAGCCCGCCCAGCAGGGGGCCGACCAGCTGTGCCGCCGTCGTGAACGCGGTCCAGACGCCGATCGCCCGCGACTGCACGTCGGCGCGCATCGTCGCCGTGATCAGCGCGAGCGAGCTGGGCACGAGCAGCGCACCCGCGGCGCCCTGCGCCGCGCGCGCGATGATCAGGATGAGGGGATCGGGTGCGGCGGCCACCGCGACGGATGCCACGCCGAAGGCGATCAGGCCGATGCGCATGACGAGCACCCGGCCGTAGGCGTCCGACAGCGACCCCGCGAGCAGGATCAGCGCGCTGAGGGTGATGAGGTACGCGTCGACCACCCACTGCTGAGTGGTGATGCCGCCGCCGAGCTCTCGGCTGATCGCGGGCAGGGCGACGGTCACCACGGTGCCGTCGAGGAAGGTCACGAAGGACGCGAGGACGGCGACGGATATCACGAGCCGCTGCAGCGGCGCGAAGCGAGAGGATGCCACACGGCGACACTACTGCCGCCAGGAGACCTCCGGGGCGGTCAGCGGGTCGCGGTGCTCGTCCGATACAGCTCGCGGAGTCCGGCGGCGCCGTCATCCGCGTAGGCGCGGTGCTGGCGCTGGGCGCCGGTGCCCTCGGATCGGAGGCGGGCGAGGCCGTCGACCACGAAATCGTCGTCGCCGAGCTGGGCGAGCGCCGGGCGCAGCCGTTCGAGCAGCCGGTCGGCGATCGTCCAGGCCGGTTCGATCGATCCGTCCACCGGGTCGACGAGGCGAGCATCCGTGCCGTATCTGGCCGCGGTCCACAGCGAGGCGTCGATCGCGTCGAGGCTCAGACCGTGACAGTCGTCGAGGGCGTCGCTCACCAGCAGCGCGCGAGTCAGGGCCACGGCGAGCAGCGTGTCGTCGACCGTCAGCTGCGCATCGAAGACGCGCACCTCGACGGTGGGGAACCTCTCGGACAGGCGGACGGTCCATGACAGCGAGCTGGCTTCGGCGATGGCCCCCATCGAGACCAGCTGATCGACGTGCGAGCGGTAGTCGCCCAGATCCTGGAAGAGAGGAGGACTCCACGAGGCAGGAAGTCGACGGATCAGGATGCTGCGCCAACTCGCGTAGCCCGAATCCCGCCCGTGCGCGAACGGCGCATTGCCGGTGATGGCGAGCAACGGAGGCAACCAGGCCCGCACGCGGTTGACCACGCGGACGCGTTCCTCCTCGTCCGGCACCTCGACGTGGATGTGCAGCCCGTTGACCTCGTGCTCACGCGTGATCTCGACGAGCTGGGCGGACACCGCGTCGTAATGGGGCGACGACGAGACCACGAGGCGGTTGGGCGAGATGAAGGGGGTGCCGGAGGCGGCCACGATCGATCCCTGCTTCGCAGCGACCTCGCCGAGAATCCCTCTCGTGCGACGCAGCTGCCCCTCGGCATCCGCTCGCGTGACGCACGGCTCGGTCGCCGACTCGAGCTGGCAGGTCAGATACTCAGGGGTGAGACCGGCGCCCGCCGCGTCGAGGATGCGCTCGCGCGTCTCGGGACTCATGGCCGACGGCACGAGTGTCTGCTCGTCGAGGAGGACGAACTCCTCCTCGACACCGAACCGGGCCACAGACGCGGACCTAATGATCGCGCAGCGCCGAGATGAGCTCGGCCTTGCGCTTGCCGCTGTAACCGGTGAGGCCGATCTCCTTGGCGCGTGTGCGCAGTTCGTCGACGGTCCAGTCCTCGTAGTCGCCGTGCTCGCCGCCTCGGCGCCCGACCGTGCTGCGGCCGTCTCTGGCTGCGGCGTTCGAGATCCTGGCGGCCTTCTCCTTCGAGGCGCCGTCATCGCGGAGCTCTTCGTACAGCTCCGGATCCTTCAGTGAGTTGTTCCTGCGTCCTGGCATGTCGTCTGCTCCTCTCGCACGGCGGGAAGCCCCGCGTCAAGGCCCTCCGGTGACAGGCCCCGGGGGTCTAGGTTGAGTGACCGATGGGCGCACTCCCCCGCGCCCCCAAGAAGGGAAAGACCGATGAACATCCTGCTGATCATCATCATCGTGGTCGCCATCATCCTGGCGATCACCGGCGGGCTCGTGCAGTCCCTGCAGTTCCTCCTGTGGGTCGGCCTGGTGCTGCTGGCCATCGCGGTCATCGCCTGGTTGATCCGAGCGATCTCCGGCAGCCGCACCCGCTGATCCACGCAGTGAGGCCCGCTTCGGCGGGCCTCACTCCGTTTTCAGGGATCAGTCCCGGGAAGCGTCCCGCAGGCCGTCGCCGACGTTGTGTGCGGCGTCCTTGACGTTCTCTCCGGCCTGCTTGACCGAAGCCTTCGTCTGGTCGGCGCGACCCTCGGCTTCGAGGCTCTCGTTGTCGGTCGCCTTTCCGACGCCCTCCTTGATCTTTCCGCCGGCCTTCTCGGCTGCGTTCTTGATGTCGTCTGCTCCACTCATGGCGCGATTCCTTTCATCAGTCGATCAATGGATGTCCACCGTCGCACGGACCGAGAATCCTGCACACGGGATTGACAACCGCGGTCGGGCGTGACAGCGCCACCTCCCCGTCGACGCGGACGTCGGCGACGACTAGCCTGGCCCCAGGCGGGTGGTCCTGCCCGCTCTCACCTCGGCTGCGGTCGACGAAGGAAGCGGTAGAACATGGACTCGATGATGATGGGCGCCATGCGCTCGAACATGATGTCGATGCCCGACATGGCGACCATGGACATGTCGGTCATGCAGGCCTGCATGGACGCGTGCTCGGCCTGTGAGCAGGCGTGCACGGTGTGCTCGACGCAGATGATGGACTGCTCGCCGGCATGCATGAACTGCGCGGACATGTGCAACACCATGATGCGGTCGATGATGCGGATGCAGGGCATGACCCCTGCGTCGATGATGGCGTTGCTCGACGCCTGCATCGCGATGTGTCAGACGTGCATGGACGAGTGCATGGCGCACGCCGACCACAGCGAGGTGTGCAAGATGTGCGCTCAGACCTGCAAGGACTGCATGGACGCGTGCATGGCCGTCAAGGACATGATGATGGCGACCGCCTGAGCGGCAGCGAGTCGCACGGCGCCCTCAGGAGAGCGCGACGTTGAACTGCGTGCGACCGACGGCCAGCACGCCGTAGCGCACGTGCAGCGCGATCGGCGTGCCCGCGGGAGCCTCGAGCGCTGCGCCGCCGCTGTTCCACAGTGCGTGAGTCGCCCCGTCGAGGGTGCGCACCCTCAGCTCGCCGGTCGCCGCGTCGGCGTGCTCGACGATCGCGTCGGCCCATTCGGTCGGGGTCGCCGATGCGATGCGCGCCTGGATCAGGTGCAGCGCGTGACCCGCCTCGAACGAGGAGCACGCGAAGCCGTGGCGGCACATGCACGCAGAACGCTCACGCACCGAGAGGGGCGAAAGGCGGTTCAGCGGCGTGGACACGGTGGTCTCCTTCGTGAGCGGACGTTCCGGCAAGAGTAGGTCGGCCGTGGCAGCGAGGAAACCCGAGCCGACATGCTCCGAAACAAACGGGCGTAGACTCTCGGGGTGCTGTTGTCGAAGAGCGCTCTCCGGATTCCGGATCGAGCGCGGAATGGAGCCGTGGGCGCGTTCAGCGCCACGGACAGAGGCTGACGATCGGCCGGAGGCGGAACATCCCGTCCCCGGAACCACGTCGTACCCGGCATCCGTGCGGATGCCGTCCTCCATTCCTCTTCCGCCGCCCTCTGCGGCCCACACGAAAGCACCGACCCATGCGTCCCATCGACGAGCGCACCCTGCGCGCCTCCTTCATCAACGCCTCCCGCAAGGAGGTCTCCGATCTCACCCTGCCCGCCGGCTTCGCCGACCTCGACGTCGAGAAGCTCGACTACCTCGGCTGGGTCGACCCCAAGCTCCCTCGACGTTCCTATGTCGTCGCCTGGGTCGATGACGTCCTCACCGGCGTGATCCTGCAGCGCGCCGAGCAGCGCGTCACGGCCAGAGCCCAGTGTTCCTGGTGCGAGGACGTCACCCTGCGCAACGACGTGCAGCTGTACGTCGCCCGCAAGGCGGGTCCGGCCGGCCGCAAGGGCGACAGCATCGGCACTCTCGTCTGCGCGGAGTTCGGATGCTCGCAGAACGTGCGCGTGCTGCCGCCGCTCGCGTACGAGGGGTACGACCGCGAGCTCGCCCGCGAGATGCGCATCCTGAAGCTCCAGGAGCACGTGAGCGCGTTCATCGCGGGTGTGAAGGGCTGACGCCTCACACGATCTCGAGCCGGGCGACCGTCTCCTCCTCGTCACAGGCGCCGCCGACCCACAGGCGTACGGCTCCTGCTTCGACCCGCTTGACGCCGTCGAGCCCGGTGAAGGCCAGCCGGTCGATGGGCACGTCGAACTCGACGATCTGCTCGGCGCCGGGCGCGAGCGCGACCCGCCGGAAGTCCAGCAGCTGGGCGACCGGACGGGTCACGCTCGCGACCTCGTCGTGCGCGTAGAGCTGCACGACGTCCGTCGCGGCGATCTCGCCGGTGTTGCGCACGCGCACCGTCGCCCGGAAGTTCTCCCCCGAGGTGACCGATGCGGGTGCGGTGAGCTGATCGTGGGCGAAGGTCGTGTAGCTGAGACCGAAGCCGAAGGGCCGCACGGGCGTCGAGTCGGCGCTCGTGACATCCGTGAGCCCGCCCAGCACGGGGTGCAGATACGAGTACGGCTGCGCTCCCGCTGAACGCGGCAGCGATACCGGCAGCCGACCCGACGGAGCGACGCGACCGCTCAGCAGCCGTGCGATCGCGGGGCCGCCCTCCTCGCCGGGGAAGAACGTCTGCAGCACAGCCGCGGGGATGCCCGCGGCTGCCTCGTTCGCCACGGCCGAGCCGTCGACTGCTCCGAGGCCGGTCATGGTCCCGGCGGCGCCCGCACGGGTCGGCAGCGCCCAGTCGAGGACGTACGGACGTCCGGTCATCGCGATGAGGATCACAGGAGTGCCGGTCGCGACGACGGCCTCGACCAGCTCGCGCTGGACGCCGGGGAGCTCGAGGTCCTCGACGTCGTTGCCCTCGCCCACGGTGCCTCGTCCGAAGAGGCCGGCGCGATCGCCCACCACGACGACGGCGACGTCGGCAGCGGAGGCGGCGTCGACCGCGGCGGGGATGCCGGAGCGATCGGAGCCCTCGACATCGCATCCGATCGCCGAGACGATCTCGGCGGCGGGGAACTCGTCGCGCAGCGAGCCGGCGACCGTCGGCAGATCGATGCCTGCGGGGGTGTCGGGGTGATGCGCGAGCACATGGTTGACGAACGAGTAACACCCCATCAGCGCTTCGGCGCTGTCGGCGTTCGGCCCGATCACGGCGATCCTGGCGGTGGTCGAGGGCGCGAGCGGCAGGGATCCGTCGTTGCTCAGCAGCACGATCGACTCCTCGGCGAGACGGCGCGCGAGCGCACGGTGCTCTGCCGGATCCAGGTCGATCGCGGTCGGAGGGGTGTCGAAGTCGGCATCCAGCAGCCCGAGCTCCTCCTTCTGCGCGAGCACCCGGCCCACGGCCCTGTCGAGGATCTCGACCGGGAGCCGACCGTCCCGCACCTGATCGGCGAGCGTGACGAAGGCGTCGGGCGAGGGCAGCTCGACATCGATTCCCGCTGTGAGCGCGAGCCTGGCGGCGTCCGCTGAGTCCGCGGCTGCGCGGTGCATGCTGTAGAGGAAGTCGACCGCGAAGTAGTCCGACACGACCACTCCGTCGAACCCCCAGCGATCGCGCAGGATGCCGGTCAGGTAGTGCGCGTCTGCCGTGACGGGAACGCCGTCGATGTCGACGTACGAGTTCATCACGCTGCGGGCGCCGCCCTCGTGGATCGCCATCTCGAACGGCGGGAGCAGCACGTCCTCGATCTCTCGCACGCCCGCGCTCACGGGCGCGTGATTGCGTCCGGCCTTCGAGGCGGAGTATCCGATGAAGTGCTTCAGGGTCGCGTGCACGCCCTCGGACTGGAGGCCGCGGACATACGCCGTGCCCACCCGGCCGACGACCAGCGGGTCCTCGGCGATGCACTCGTCGACCCGGCCCCAACGGGGGTCGCGGATGACGTCGAGCACGGGAGCGAGGCCCTGATGGATCCCGAGTGCGCGCATCGATGATCCGACCGCTCGGCCCACCTCCTCGACGAGCTCGGGGTCGAACGCGGCGCCCCAGGCGAGCGGCGTCGGGAAGGTCGCTGCCTTCCAGGCGGCGAGACCGGTCAGGCACTCCTCATGCACGATGGCGGGGATGCCGAGTCTGGTCTGCTGCTTCAGGCGGCGCTGCTCGGCCCACAGCCACTCGGCGCGTTCCACAGGGTCGACCGGACGCGTGCCGTACACCCGGGTGAGGTGA
Source organism: Microbacterium sp. Root280D1 (assembly GCF_001428975.1). Taxonomy (NCBI): domain Bacteria; kingdom Bacillati; phylum Actinomycetota; class Actinomycetes; order Micrococcales; family Microbacteriaceae; genus Microbacterium; species Microbacterium sp. Root280D1. The sequence goes on from NZ_LMJK01000003.1 coordinate 285,944, forward strand.
CCGATCCCGTGCTCCGAGGCGTCCTCGTAGCGGGTCGAGCTCTTCTTCTCGCCCGACATCGGCGCGACGACCTCGACGCCCTGGTCCACCCAGAAGCCGACGAGCTGCGCCTGCTTCTCCTCGAGGGTCATCCGCGCGAGGAGCTCCTCGACGCGGGGCGAGCGCGGCGCGGCGCCTGCGTACTGCGACATCTTGTTCTCTTTCTCGTTCTCGTTCTCGTCGACGTGCGGGGTCGCGACGGCGACCGTGTCAGCCCTTGACAGCACCGGTCAGCCCTCCCACGATCCGCCGTTCGAACAGGCTGAAGAAGATCAGCGCAGGGATCATCGACAGGGAGGTGAATGCCAGCACTTTCGCGGTGTCGACCGAGTACTGCGAGGCGAACGACTGCACGCCGAGCGGCAAGGTGAACGCCGAGGCGTCGTTGAGGATGAACAGCGGCAGCAGATAGCCGTTCCAGCTGCCGATGAACGCCAGGATGCCGGTCGTGATCACTCCCGGCAGGGAGAGCGGCAGCACCATCCGCCAGAAGAACCCGATGCGGCTGCATCCGTCGATGAACGCGGCCTCCTCGATCTCATCGGGGATCGCCCGGAGGAACGGCACGAGGATGATGATGGTCGTCGGCAGGGCGAAGGCGATCTGCGGCAGGATCACTCCGCCGAGCGAGTTCATCAGCCCGAGACTGCGCACCACGATGTACAGCGGCGTGATCGCCACGGTCAGCGGGAACATCAGGCCCGCGGCGAAGAAGGCGTAGAGCACGCCGCGACCGGCGAACCGGTATCGAGCGAGCACGTATGCCGCCATCAGCGCGAGAGCGACGGTGCCCACGGTGGTCGCGAGGGCGACGATCGTCGAGTTGCCCACGAGCCGCCAGAACACGTCGCCGGTGAGGACGTCGAGGTAGTTCGACACCACCCAGGGAGACGGGAACCCCGACGGGTCGGTCGTGATCTGCGCGTTCGTGCGGAACCCGCCGGTGATGATGTATGCGATGGGCGCGAGCATCAGTCCGACGGCGATCAGCGCGACGAAGTACACGGTCGGATGCGCCCACGGGAGCTTCGGCGTGGCGGTTCGACCCGGGCGTCCGAGACGTGCGGGTCGCTGGGTGACGAGCACCGAGGTGGCGGTCATCGGACGTACTCCTTCTGTGTGGTGGCGTCTGCACCGGAGTCGGCGTCTGGGTTTGCGACGGCATCCTGCGGGACGGCATCCTGCGACGCGCGCGACCGGGAGCCGCGCTTGCGACCCGAGGCACCCGTGAGGGCGCCGTCGGTGTCCTTGCGCAGCACCGCACGCTGATAGATGAGAGCGACCACGAGCGAGATGAGGAACAGGACGACCGCGACCGCGTTGCCGTAGCCGTAGTTGCCGGCGTTGCGGCCTTCGGAGACCATGTAGGTCGCCATGGTCGACGTACCCGCGGTGGAAGCGATGTACTGGCCCCAGATGATGTAGACGAGGTCGAACAGCTGCAGTGAGCCGATGATCGACAGGAACGCCCAGATGCGCAGAGTCGGCGCCAGGAGCGGCAGAGTGATGCGCCACTGGATCTGCCAGTAGGACGCGCCGTCGATCGCCGCCGCCTCGTGCAGCTCCTCCGGGATGCCCTGGAGGCCTGCGAGGAACAGGATGACCGCGAAGCCGATGTACTTCCACGTGATGATGGCCATCAGCGTCCAGATCGCGATGCCGGGATCCGACAGCCAGTCGGTGGCGAGGAACCCGAGGCCCATGTTCGTCAGCATCGCGTTGATCGCGCCGTTGGTCTGCAGCATCAGGCTCCACCCCGTGCCCACGACGACCTCGGAGATCACGTACGGGACGAAGATCAGCACGCGGATCAGCGACTGGCCGCGCATCTTGCGGTTGAGCAGCAGCGCCAGCACGATGGCGATCGGGCCCTGGAGCACGAGGGAGAACACCAGGATGAACCCGTTGTGCGCGAGCGCGTCGTGGAACAGCGGGTCCTGGAGGATCGTGAGGTAGTTCTTCAGTCCGACGAAGTCGGTGGGAGGGCCGTAGCCCTGCCAGCTGAAGAACCCGTAGTACGCCGCCATCAGCACCGGGAAGATGACGAAGGCGAGGAACACGAGCAGGGCGGGCCCGGCCAGAAGGATCACTTCCAGCCGGGCACGCATGTCACGCTTTCGCTGCGGCATCCTGCACAGCCTTGACGAGGTCTTCCGCGCTGCTGTTGCCGGCGAGCAGGTCGACCACGGCGACGTTCAGCGCGTTGCCCACGTTCTGGCCGTAGACGGTGTCGAGCCACTGCGTCGCGTAGGGGGCAGCGTTGTACGCCTCGAGGATCGTCTGCAGGTAGGGCTCGGTGACGGCCTCCTGAGCGACCGTGTTGACGGGCGGGGCGTTGAACGCCTTGTAGTACGCGGTCTGCACGTCCGAGGTGCCGATGTAGTTCAGGAAGTCGACGCAGGCGTCCGGTGCATCCACCGAGCACGAGTAGCCGTCGACGCCACCCATCATGGAGCCGGGTTCGCCGTCTCCGCCCTCGACCTCGGGGAACGGGAACCAGCTGAGGTCGGCCAGCGGCTTCTGATCAGGGGTGAGCGAGCCGATCACGCCGGGGTTCCAGGCGCCCATGAGCTCCATGGCGGCCTGGTGGTTCGCGATGAGGCCGGCCGAGCTGCCCGCGCCCTGCTGTGCGGGAGTCGTCAGGAATCCGGAGTTGAAGGGCTCGGTCTCGGCGAACGCCTGCAGGTCCTCACCGGCACGCACCCAGCAGTCGTCGCTGAAGTCCATCTCGTCCGCCGCGGCGGCGAGGGTGTCCGAGCTGCATTCGCGCAGCGCCAGCCAGTAGTACCAGTGCGCGGCGGGCCAGGCGTCCTTGGCGCCGAGTGCGATCGGGTCGATCCCCTCCGCCTTCAGCGCCTCGGTGGCGACCTCGAGCTCCTTGAGGGTCGTCGGGTTCTCGGTGATGCCGGCCTGGTCGAAGAGGTCCTGGCTGTAGAAGAGGCCGCCGGGCAGCACGGCGACGGGCATGGCGTAGATCTTGCCGTCAAGGCTGTTCGCCGAGTACGACGCATCGGGGATCTCGTCGGCGGCCGGGCCGTCGATGGCGTCGGTCAGATCCTTGAGCTGGCCGGCTTTGACCATCGCCGCCATCTTGCCGCCACCGCGCTGCAGGAAGATGTCGGGGGCGTCGCCGGAGTTGAGGGCGGTCTGCAGCTTGCCGTCGAGATCCTCGTTCTGGATCGACTGGATGTCGATCGTGACGCCCGGGTTGTCCTTCTCGAAATCCGCGACGGTCTGTTCCCAGAACTCCACTCCGGGGCCCGTCGTCGAGTTGTGCCACAGGGTCATGCTGGTGTCGCCGCCGTCTCCGGAGCCGGACGAGTCCGCGGTGCAGCCCGAGAGCGCGAGCGCTCCGACGGCCAGGACCGTGACTGCGGAGGCGAGGGGGAGCCTTCTGCTGTTCATGTGATCGTTCTCCTCATCGAGTTGCGCGCCGCGTCACTGCGGGGCGCCTGCGGACACTCTGGTGAGACCGCAGTGGCATGAGTCTCCGGCGGACGCGCTCGATCGTCAAACGTTTTCGAAAACAGTTTCCATCGCGATCGGCGGGAGACTACGCTGGCGTCTCATGGGGGCACGCACGACGATCCATGACGTCGCGAAAGCGGCGGGAGTGTCTGTGTCGACCGTCTCGAAGGCGGTGAACGGCCGGTACGGGATCGCGGATGCCACGGTGCAGCGCGTACTCGACGCGGTGAAGGAGCTCGGCTACGAGTCGAGCCTCGTGGCGAGCAGCATGCGCGCGCGGCGCACCGGTGTGATCGGCGTGCTGCTGGCGGACTTCGAACCCTTCAGCGCCGAGATCCTGAAGGGCGTCGGCTCGGCCGTGCACGACACCTCCTTCGATCTGCTCGCGTACAGCGGCTCCCACCTCGGCGCGGGCGACGGATGGGAACGCCGATCCCTGAGCAGGCTCTCCGGCACGCTGATCGACGCCGCGATCATGGTCACGCCCACGGTCGTCAGCGCCGGCACCGAGATCCCCGTCGTCGCGATCGACCCGCACACGGGCCGGGCCGACCTGCCCACGGTCGAGTCGGACAGCTTCGGAGGCGCGCTCGTCGCGACCAGACACCTCATCGAACTGGGCCACCGCCGCATCGGCTTCCTCGCCGGTCGCCCCGACCTGCGCTCGGCCGGGCTGCGCGACGCCGGGTATCGCAGGGCACTGTCGGACGCGGGGATCCCCCTCGATCCGTCCCTCATCGGTGTTGGTCGCTACGAGCTCGACGCGACCAGGGAATCCGCCCGCATCATGCTGAGCGGCGACTCGCGTCCCACGGCGATCTTCGCCGCCAACGACCTCTCCGCGATCGCGGTCATCGATGTCGCCCACGAGCTTGGTCTGCGGGTGCCCGACGATCTGTCGGTGATCGGATTCGACGACGTGCCGGAGGCCACCAGAAGGGCGCTGCCGCTCACGACCATCCAGCAGCCGATGCGGCGACTCGGCGCGGTCGCGGCTGACATGGTGTTCACGCTGCTCGCGGGGCAGGAGGTCGACGAGATGCACGTGATCCTGCCGACGCGGCTGGTGGTGCGGGCTACGACCGCCCCGCCGCGGTGAGCTCGGCGCCGGTCGCGGAGCTTCCGGCCGCGGAGTGTCGCGTGACGTCGCGCACACGCCGCCACGCGGCATCCGACAGCTCTGTCGACAGCCTCTGGAACTCGGCGACGCTGCGCCGACCGGGCCACTCGGCCGGCAGCATCGACGGCGGCAGCCCCGGATCGACGTAGGGCAGCACTCGCCAGCGGTCGAGCAGCTGCACATACGCGGCGAACGGCGCGGTGGGCAGCGTCGCGAGCGAGGCCTGGAACGCGAGGTGCTCGGCGCGCAGCGACTCGAGGTCCCACCAGTCGGCGGCGGCCTCGGGCAGTGTGCGGGCCGTCGTCGGCGTGCCGGCCTGGAACAGGGTCACCCACTCGCTCGCTTCGAGGTCGTCGACGATCTCCTGCACCTCGCCCTGCAGATGCCCCGGACAGATCCAGAGCGCAGGAGAGACGACACCCGCCCCGATCCACTGCAGGCGCCGGCGAAGCTGGTGCCGGGTGGCTCGCGCGCTCTCGGGCATCGAGAACGAGATGAGGCACCAGCTGTCGGCATCCGTCATCTCGCGCATCTCGAAGATGCGCCGATCGCCGCGCTCGAGCATCGTCGCGGCATCCGGATTCAGCAGATACCCGGCCGCGTGCCTGCGCTCGGCGAGCAGTAGTCCCTTCTGCTTGAGACGGGTGACGCCGGTGCGCGCCTGCGCCGTGGGGATCCCGAGATCGCCCGCGAGGGCGACCAGGTCGGCCGTCGAGATCCAGCCGCCGAGAGGTCGCAGATACAGCCCGACCAGAGTGCGCAAGAGGGAGGCGGTGCTGCCGGGGCGCGCATCGATGTCATCGAGCACGGGGCCTGTGGTCGCCTCTGCGCGGTCAGCGGTCATGCGACTCCAGCGCGTCGCGCACGGCGAGGACGCCGGTGAGCGTCTCGACATACGACGTGCTGAGAGGGGAGACCCCCAGACGGATGCCGTCGGGGAAGCGGAAGTCGGGGATGATGCCGTCGGTCCACAGTCGCTGCGTCACCGCGCGGAAGTCGGGGTGGCCGATGGTCACGTGGCTTCCGCGCTGTGCGGCGTCGCGGGTGCTGAGCAGGCGCACGCCGAGAGGCGCGAGCACCTCGTCGTGGGCGCGGACCGCGAAATCGGTGAGCGAGAGCGACTTCTCACGGATCGCCTCGACCGACGCCTGCTCGATGAGGTCGAGCATGCCCTGCATCGCGAGCATCGAGGTGATCGGGGGAGTGCCGCTGAGCAGCTGACGGATGTCGCCGGCCGGCTCGTACTGCGGACCCATCGCGAAGATGTCGGCGGCGCTCCACCACCCCTGGATCGGCTGGCGCAGCACGCCCTGATGCTCGCGCCGCAGGTAGGCGAACGCGGGGGAGCCAGGGCCGCCGTTGAGGTACTTGTAGGTGCACCCGACGGCCATGTCGACGCCCCAGTCGTCGAGCTGCATGGGGATCACGCCGGCCGAGTGGCACAGATCCCACATCATCAGCGCGCCGACCTCGTGCACCGCGGTGGTGATCGCCGGCATATCGGCGAGGGCGCCGGAGCGGTAGTCGACGTGGCTCAGCGACACGAGCGCCGTCTTCGCAGAGATCGCAGCGACCACATCGGCCATCTGCACCCCGAGCACCGGATCGGGCTCGATCCACCGCACCGTCATGCCGGTCTCGGCGGCGACGCCCTCGGCCATGAACCGGTCGGTCGGGAAGTTGCCCGCCTCGATGACGAGCTCGGTGCGCGAGGGGTCGGCGGTGGCGGCCGCGCGCATCAGCTTGTAGATCAGCACGCTGGTCGAGTCGGCGACCACGGTCTGACCCGCGGCGGCGCCGAGGGTGACACGTCCGATGCGATCGCCGAGCTCCATCGGAAGGGTCATCCACTGCTCGTCCCACGAGCGGATCAGGCGGGTGCCCCAGTCGTCGCGCACGAATGCGGCGAGCTTCTCGGGGGTGTCCTTCAGGGGCCGGCCGAGCGAGTTGCCGTCGAGGTAGGCGCCGACACCGGGCGCTTCGGCGAAGGCGGAGAGGTGCGAGTGCAGCGGATCGGCCGCGTCGAGAGCCTGCGCGAGGTCGAGGAGGGTGCTGTCAGCGGTCGGAGCGGCGGTCGTGGTCTCGGGTGAGTCGGTCATGTCATGCCTTCAGATCGGCGCTGGTCAGCGGGCGGGCGAGTGTCGGGTCGGCGTCGGTGCCGGGGAGTCTCAGGAGCAGAGCGGCGGGATCGAGCGGGTCCTGTGGCGCGAGAGCGCGCAGGAGGTCATCGCCCGCGATGCCTGCCTCGCGGAGCGCTGCGAGCTCGGCGGGGTTCAGGCCCACGGGCGTCGGACCGTTGCCCATGTCGGTGCCGTAGAGCACCATTCCGCCGGCGGCGTGGAAGCGGCGGACGTTGTCGACCGCGGTGGCTCGCTCGTCGCTGTCTGCATCGTGGATCGCGAGCGTCGAGATCCACGAGACGGATGCCGCCTGTCGGGCGATCTCGTCGTCGGCGAGCCGTTCGGTGAACGGTGCATGGGCGAGACGGGCGGCCCCGAGGCGAGCGGCGCGCTGCGCCTGGCCCGGTCCCTCGGCATGGGCGACCACGGACAGCCCGCGGGCCGAGGCGGCGTCGACGATCGTGCGGAACAGGTCGTCGTCGAAGACGGGGCCCGCGGTGGCGTTGCTCGCCACCTTGATGCAGGATGCTCCGGCATCCGCCATCGCGGTGACGGCCGCGCGCGCCGTCTCTGCGTCCGTGATCTCGCGGAAGGATCCTGTGGGGGCCCAGTCGCGGTCACTCGGGTACCCGCCGACGGGAGTGAGGAATGCGCCGGCGAAGTCGACCTGGACACGGTGCGAGGTGTCGGTTCGCCGGAACTCCGGAACCCCCGCGTCGGCTCGGCGGACATCCGCAGAATCCGGGATGGTGTGGCGCAGATCTCCAAAGTCGTGGGGCGACGATGCCCGGGACAGTGCTCCGATGACGGCCGGGTCCGCCCCGAGGTCGACCACGCGGCCCAGGGTCGAGCTCGCGAGCAGCGTGTGGTCGACGAGCTGAAGGTGCACGTGGTGGTCGGTGAAGCCGCCGATGACCACGCCGGCCAGACGGGGCAGATCGCCGGCGGGAGGCTCGGCGCGGAGCCGCATCCGCTCGCCGTCGCGGTCGATGATGCCGTCGCGCCATCCTTCGCCGTCGAAGAAGGTCGCCGCGTGCATCAGCCGCCGATCTCGGTGCGCACGGTGTAGAGCTCGGGGAAGAACGTCAGGTCGAGGGCGCGCTGCAGGAAGCCGACTCCGCTCGAGCCGCCGGTGCCGACCTTCATGCCGATCGTGCGCGCGACGGTCTTGAGGTGACGGAAGCGCCAGAACTGGAAGTTGTCCTCGAGGTCGACGAGGTCTTCGCACGCTTCATACAGATCCCAGTGCTGCTGGTGGTTCTGGTAGATCTCGCGGATGGCCGGCACGAGTGCGGGCGTCTCGCGGTAGGGGAGACGCACGTCCCGGTCGAGGATCTCGGTCGGGATCGGGAGGCCGCGTCGCGAGGCGTAGCGCAGGAACTCGTCATAGAGCGTCGGCTTGTGCCATTCGGCGGTGAGCAGCGCGAGGTTCGCGGGGTGGTCGCTGAAGACGCTCAGCATCTTCTCGTTCTTGTTGCCCAGCGCGAACTCGACGGCGCGGTACTGCACCGACTGGAAGCCGGAGGAATTGCCGAGCGCTCCGCGGAACTGCGCGTATTCGGTGGGCGTGAGCGTCGCGAGGATCGCCCACTGCTGGGTCATGACGTCCTGGATGCGCTTGACCCGCGCGACCCTCTTCAGCGCCTCACGGAGGTCGTCGCTCGCGAGCAGCTGGCGTGCGGACGACAGCTCGTGCAGCAGCTGCTTGAGCCAGAGCTCGGTCGTCTGGTGCTGGATGATGAACAGCAGCTCATCATGGTGCTCCGGGACGCTGACGGGATTCTGGGCAGTGAGCAGCTGGTCGAGCGACAGATACGACCCGTACGTCATGCGTCCGGACAGATCGGTGACGATGCCGGCCTCGAGCTCGCGCTCGTTGTTCTCGGTGCTCATGGGTCGCTTCCTGTCGTGACGGACAGGAAGAACATATAACAATCGTGGCGAGCGTCACAATAGTGAAATGTCGCGCGGTGGGACCGGCTTCCGCCGGGGTCAGAGCCTCGGCGTGCGCAGCGGGGGAGTACGCCGCTCGCCGGGCGCGCCGACGGCTTCGAACCCGGCCGCGAGTCGCAGCAGCGACGAGTCGTCGTAGGCGCGGCCGGCGAACGTCAGGCCGATCGGCATGCCGATGTCGGCCATCAGACCCATCGGCACCGTCACGGTCGGAATGCCGAGATGACGGATGGTCAGGTTGCCGTTCGCGATCCAGGTGCCGTTGCGCCAGCCGAGGTCGGCGGATGACTCGTTCACATCCATGTCAGCCGGCCCGACGTCGGCCACCGCGGGGAAGACGACCGCGTCGAGCTCGAGCTCGTCCATCCACTGCTCGAGGTCGACCCGGCGGGTCTCCTCGAGTCCGCGGAGGCCGTCCGGCAGCTCGGGCATGTCCTCGAATCCGACGCCGGGGTTCTCGCGCACCCATTCCGGGTACTCGGCGATGTCGTCGTCGAAGCCGGTGTAGCGGTCGGGCAGCGCACCCTCAGGGTGGGGGAAGATCGATGCCCCGTCGACCTCCGCGAGAGTGTGCAGCCGCGGGTCGCCGTTCGCCTGCAGGAAATCCTCCCAGGCCCAGGCCGACAGGTCGACGATCTCGCGGTGCAGGTACTCCGGCGTGACGAGCCCGCGGGTGGCGATGGTCGGGGCGCCGGGTCGATCGCCCTCGTAGTTCGACACCACCGGGAAGTCCACGTCGACGACCGTCGCGCCGGCCGCCTCGAGGCTCCGTCGGGCCGCCTGCCACCGGTCGATCACGGACGGACGCGTCGCGATGCGCCGGCCGGTCGGGCCGCCGATGCCCGCATCGTCGGCGGTGCCGGCGTCGGAGTCGGCGTTGATGTACATGCGCGGGATTCCGATGCGAGCGCCGTCGAGAGCTGCCGCCGCATCGGTGGAGAGCGCGCGGTACGACGCGGGGCGGACCTCGGAGGACTGCGGCAGTGACACCCACGGCTGTGCGCGCCAGAAATCGCCGCGGACCTCGGCGTCGTCGGCGACGATCACATCGAGCACCTCGAGAAGATCGGCCATGGTGCGGGTGTGCGGCACGACGACATCCATCGTCGGCACGAGCGGCCAGTTGCCCCGCGTCGAGATGACGCCTCGTGAGGGCGTGTAGGCGCACAGGGCGTTGTTCGTGGCCGGGCCGCGACCGCTCGACCAGGTCTCCTCGCCCAGACCGAACGCGCCGAAGCTGGCAGCCGTCGCCGTGCCCGAGCCGTTCGACGACCCGGAGGCGAAGGGCGCGGTGAGGAAGTCGGCGTTGTAGGGGCTCTCGGCGCGGCCGTAGACGCCGCGCTGCATGCCGCCGTTCGCCATCGGCGGCATGTTGGTCAGCCCGAGGCAGATCGCGCCTCCCGACCGCAGGCGCTCGATCGTGAACGCGTCGCGCTGCGCGACGAGGTCGGCGAAGGCGGGGCTGCCGGCGGCCGCCGTGAGCCCTCGCACGAGATAACTGTCTTTCGCCGTGTACGGGATGCCGTCGAGCGGCCCCCGCGTCTCGCCACGGGCACGTCTCGCGTCCGATGCCTCGGCCTCCGTGCTCGCCTCGGGATTCGCGACGACGATCGCGTTCAGAGCCGTGTCCGTATCGGGGCCGTCGTAGGCGGCGATGCGCGCGAGGTAGGCGTCGACCAGTTCGACGGAGGTGGCGGCGCCCGTCTCCAGCGCTCGTCGCAGGTCGGCGATCGACGCCTCGACCACGTCGATCATGCGGACACCCCCACACTCGGCTGCTGCTGGGTGATGCAGTGGATGCCGCCGCCGCGGTCGAACAGCGGGCGCGCGTCGACGGTGACGACCCGGCGGCCGGGATAGGCGTCGGCGAGGATGGCCCTCGCGGCGGCATCCGCCTTCTCGTCGCCGAACCCGCACGCGACGACGCCATCGTTGGTGACCAGATGGTTGACGTAGCTCCAGTCCACGAACCCCTCGCCGTCGCGCAGGGTCGCGGGCGCGGGCAGGTCGACGATCTCGAAGCGGCGACCGGCGGCATCGGTCTGATCGCCGAGGTGCGCGCGCAGCTCGCGGGTGACCTCGTGGTCGGGGTGCGCGGGATCCTGCTGATCGTGCAGCAGCAGCCGACCGGGGGAGACGATCGTCGCCACGATGTCGACGTGGCCGTTCGTGCCGAAGTCGTCGTAGTCGCGGGTGAGGCCCCGGGGCAGCCACACGGCCTTCGAGGTGCCGAGAGTGCGGGCCATCTCGGCCTCGACGCGGGCCTTGTCGGCGTAGGGGTTGCGGCGCGGATCGAGCTGCACGGTCTCGGTGAGCAGCACGGTGCCCTCGCCGTCGACGTGGATTCCGCCGCCCTCGTTGACGAGGGTCGAGCTCACGAGCTCGGCGTCGACGGCCCCGGCGATGATGCGCGCGTGCTGCGCCGCCTTCTGCCACTGCGCCCAGGCCGGTGCGCCCCACCCGTTGAAGATCCAGTCCACCGCGCCGAGCACGCCGGGTCGCTCGTCGTCGATGACGAACGTCGGCCCGGAGTCGCGCATCCAGAACTCGTCGACCGGCGCCTCGACGATGTCGATGGCACCGCTGAGCATCCGCCGGGCGCGGGCGATCTCCGCCGGGTCGACGATCATCGTGACCGGCTCGAACTCGGCGACCGCATGGGCGACGGCGGTCCAGGTCTCGTAGCCCTCGTCGCGCTCGGCCGCCGTCTCGCCGAGCGTCGGCCCCTCGGCGGGGAACGCCATCCAGGTGCGGTCGTGCGGTGCGGTCTCGGCGGGCATGTGCCAGGCCATGGTTGTCTCCCTCGCTGCTGATCACGACCTCGGCAACGAGAGTCGCCGTCACTATTGAACACGCGATCAACGAGTGATACGGTAACCCGTGATGAAGACCACGTCAAGAGCCGCCGCACCGCGCAGGCTGCCGCCGGAGGAGCGCGAACGCTCGATCCTCGACGGCGCCGTATCGCTCGCCTCGGAGAGCGGCCTCGAGGCCCTCACCGTGCGAGCCGTCGCTGCGCGGGTCGGCGTCACACCCGCTCTCGTCGCCCACTACCGGCCCGTGATGGAGTCGTTCGTCGCCGAGGTCTTCACGACGATCGTCGCGGCCGAGCGCGAAGAGGTCATCTCCTCCTACGACCCGACTGTCGACCTGCGCACGAATCTGCTGCGTCTCATCGAGACGCTGCTCGACGACTCGCGCGACGACGTGGCGATGGTGTGGGTGCAGTCGTGGGCGCTCGGAGCCCGCAACGAGGCGCTCGGCACCCGGGTGCGCACCGAGATGGACCTCTGGCACAGCGCCCTCGAAGACCTCATCGCCCGGGCGATCGCCGAAGATCCGGCAGTGCGGGTCGATCCCGATTCGTCGGCGTGGATGCTGCTCGCCATGGTCGACGGGATGAGCGCCCACTCGCTGGTGCACTGGGCGCCGCGCGATCGGGCCGCACTCGCTCGCCGCACCCTCTCCGCCGTGCTCGATGTCCCCGTGACGGACGTGCCGGAGCCTCCCGTTCCGGTGTCGGACGATCTCGAGCCCGCCGCAGCACGACGGGCAGCACAGCCCGCACAGCCCGCACAGCCCGCAGAAACCCTCAGGTAAGGACAGCTCATGGGAGCAGAACGCATGCACGCGGCCTCGGCCGAATCGACGGCGATCGTCGATGCAGTGCTCGACTACTCGCGCCGGCGGATGCTCGCGGCCGATGTGCCGCTCGACAAGCCCCAGTCGCCCGCCGAGCTCGACCGTCTGGTCGGCACGACGATCACCGATGCGGGTCTCGGATCGCAGCGGGCGCTCAGCGTGTTCGAGCACATCCTCGCTCCCGCCTGCCTGACGACGAGCCACCCGGCGTATCTGTCGTTCATCCCGACGGCGCCGACCATCGCGTCGATCGCGTTCGACCTCGTGGTCTCGGCATCCGGCCTCTATGGCGGCAGCTGGCTCGAGGGCGCAGGAGCCGTGCATGCCGAGAACGAGGTGCTGTCGTTCCTCGCCTCCGAGTTCGGCCTTCCCGACACCGCGGGTGGGGTGTTCGTGCAGGGTGGCACGATCGGCAACCTGTCGGCACTCGTCGCGGCGCGCGAGGCGGCGAAGGCGAAGCTGCTCGACGCGGGCAAGGAGCTGCCTCGTCGCTGGAAGATCGTGTGCAGCGTCGAGGCGCACTCCTCGAACAAGTCGGCGGCGAAGGTCATGGACGCCGACGTGCTGCTCGTGCCGGCCGGAGACGACGGCGTGCTGAGGGCGGACGCGGTGCGCGACGCACTCGCCGAGCACGGCGACGAGATCTGCGCTGTGGTCGCCACCGGCGGCTCGACCAACTTCGGCATCGTCGACGACATCGCCGGCATCGCCGCGCTGAAGGACGAGTTCGACTTCTGGCTGCACATCGACGGCGCGTACGGGCTGACCGCCATGCTGGCCCCCGAGGCCCGGGGTGTCTTCGCCGGGGTGGAGCGCGCCGACTCGGTGATCGTCGATCCGCACAAGTGGCTGTTCGCGCCCTTCGACTGCTGCGCGCTGATCTACCGCGACCCCGATGCGGGTCGTCGCGCGCACACCCAGCACGCCGAATACCTCGACACGCTCACCGACGCGGGCGACTTCAGCCCGTCGGACTACTCGATCCAGCTCACCCGGCGCCCCCGGGGGTTGCCGCTCTGGTTCTCGCTCGCGACCTACGGGGTGACGGCCTATCGCGAGGCCGTGAGCGCGACGCTCGCTCTGACGCAGCGGATCGCCGCCGAGATAGCCGCGCGGCCCGAGCTCCGTCTCGTGCGCGACCCCCAGCTGTCGGTCGTCGTCTTCGAACGCGAGGGCTGGGAACGCGGCGACTACGACCGGTGGTCCGACGAGCTCCTCGACTCGCAGCGTGCGTTCGTCGTGCCGAGCTCGCACGGGGGCCGACCGAACACCCGCTTCGCGATCCTCAATCCGCTCACCACGTTCGACGACCTCGTCGGCATCCTCGACACGATGAAGTAGGCAGCGGGACACGAAAGACGGCCCACGCCGACCCCGCCCCGTCAGCGGGTGGTGTGCGCGTCCAGGAAGTCGATGGTCTTCTGCAGGGCCGTCTGCGCATCCGGCATGTCGAGATGGAACTGGTATTCGTGGGGCAGCTGCGGCTCGTGCGGCGCAGGCCAGAAGAGGGTCGTCACGTCGACGCCGAGCGCGTCGAGCCGCTGGGCCATGGGGATCGACTGCAGCCAGGTGAGACCGTCGCCGTTGCCGCCCGAGATGTAGGTCGTCGGGAAGTCCTCGGTGACCCAGTCGATCGTCGACATCGTGGCACCGGTCGAGTCCTCGGCCCAGGTCTTGGTGCCTGAGTACGCCCACATCGAGGTCTTCAGCCCCCAACCGGCGATGCCGTCGAGCGTCGCGAGTGCGGCCAGGTCGTAGACGCCGCAGTTCAGCACGGTCGCCACCACCTGCTCGGCCTCGAGCGCCGGGGTGACGTCCATGATCTCGGCGTAGTCGGGGCTCGTGATGAGCGTCGCCATCTGACTGGCCAGCTGACCTCCGGCGGAGTCGCCCGCGAGCACGATCTGGGTCGGGTCGACGCCCAGCTCGTCGGCGTGCGCGTCGATGTAGGCGAGCGCGTCGTTGAGCTGGTGCACGGCGAGCGGATACACCCCTTCGGGTCCGATCGTGTAGTTCACGGCGATGGTCGTGTAGCCCTCCGCAGCGAGGATCCGCATGTACGGGTCGACGTTCTCCTTCGATCCCGAGATCCAGGCGCCGCCGTGAATCCAGACGACGGTCGGAAGCGGGCCCGTGGCGGATGCCGGTGTGAAGACGTCCATCGTGGTGTCGGCGCCTCCGTCCGCATACGCGAGATCGAGTTTCTCGGTGAGTTCGGTGTCGGGCACGTGCTTGTCCATCTCGGCGGCAGTCTCGTCGCCGCCCCGGGTGAACACCGCGCGGATCGCCATCGCGGACGGCCAGGGGGTGAGCGCGCCGATGATCGTCACCACGGCGACGACGATCAGCACGATTCCGACCGCCACCTTCGTGCGATGCCAGGGGCGACGACCCTTCGTCGGGTGGACGGATCCGTCGTCGTGCGCGCTCGCGGTCATGGAAACCCCTCTCCGCGCATCATCTTGGCAGTATTCCGGTTGCTCTTCGGCGCAGCCGCTCGCCGAGCGGTGAGATCGGCAGGCCACCGAGCGGGGTGCTCCGACCTCTCAGGCGGTCAGTCCCGCGAGTATGCGCTCCACCGCGTAGTCGAACGCCTCGTCGACGTCGCCGCCCAGACGGAAGGCTCCGGCGAGTTCCATCTGCAGGAACCCGGTCGCCCAGGAGGTGAAGAGCCGGGCCGCATCGAGCGCCCGATCCGGCCCGACGAGAGCGGCGCATGAGCGCAGCACCGGAACAGACGTCCGGTGCAGGGCGTCTTCGGGCGCGGAGGCGGTGAACAGCAGGCGGAACGCGTGCGGGCGTTCGTGCGCGAAGGTGCGGTAGGCGGAGGCGAGGAGGGGGAGCTCGTCGCCTGCGGCGTCGAGCCTGACCGTCAGCGCGTCGGCCGAGGCCTCCGCCACTGCGGAGAGCAGAGCGTCACGATCGCGGATCCGCTTGTAGAGGGAAGGTGCGCGGACGCCCACTCGCTCGGCGACCGCCTGCATGGTGAGTCCCGCGGGTCCGGCGGATTCGAGGATGTCGCGACCGGCGTCGATGATGGCCGCCAGCGAGGTTCGTTCGGGGGTCGGCATCCGAGTCTCCTTCATGGCTATTGACATTAGCTATGATAGCTACGTAGTCTAGCCATCATAAGCCACCGCGAAGGGAACGGCCATGAAGCTCGCACCGCACCTGCATCGACTCGGCAACGACATCGTCGCGTCATATCTCATCGATCTGCCCGAGGGGATCACGCTCGTCGACGCCGGGCTGCCCGGGCACTGGAACGATCTGCAGCGCACCCTCGCAGAACTGGGGCGCCCGCTCTCCGACATCAGGGGCCTCGTCCTGACCCACGGCGACAGCGACCACATCGGGTTCGCCGAGCGGCTGCGCAGCGAAGCAGACGTGCCGATCTTCATCCACAGCGCCGACGCGCACCGCGTGCGCACGGGTGAGAAGCCGAAGACCCCGATGGGACCCGCTCGCGTCGGTCCACTGCTCGGCTTCCTCGCCTATGGCGTGCGCAAGAACGGGCTGCGCACGCGCCATGTCACCGACGTCATGACGGTCGCCGACGGCGAGGTGCTCGACCTGCCGGGATCTCCGGTCATCATCGGGATGCCGGGACACTCGCCGGGCAGCATCGCGGTGCACATTCCCGCAGCGGACGCGGTGTTCGTCGGCGACGCCCTCACCACGCGCCATGTGCTGACGGGGCAGGTCGGTCCTCAGCCCGCGCCATTCACGGATGAGCCGACCGAGGCCATCGCGTCTCTCGACAGGCTGGCTGCCGTGTCGGCATCATGGGTGCTGCCCGGGCACGGAGCTCCGTGGCGGGGGTCGCCCGCCGACATCGCGGCCGCGGTGCGCGCGGGGAGCTAGAGCCCCGACAACACGGAGGCGGTGTCGCTGATCGTGATCTGCGGCGGGTAGAGACCCATCACCTGCATCGCGGCCGCATGATTCTCCGCCGTCGATCCCGCGCAGGCATCGCCGACCACGGTGACGTGCGCTCCGGCATCCGCTGCGGCCAGTGCGGTCGAGATGACGCAGCAGTCGGTCGCGACACCCGTCAGCACGACGTGCGCCCCTCGGCCGACGACCGCCTCGATCTCTGCGCCCCACTTGCCGAAGGTCGGCAGGTCGAGAGTCGGATGCGGCGACAGCCCGGCCGCGTCGGGGACGAGGTCGAACAGCGGATCCGTCGGCGGCTGGTCGGCGAACGGCCACGCGGCGAAGTAGGCGCCCCACGAGGTCGAGCGGTCTGCCGTCGGCATCCAGCGCGTCACGATCACGCGGTCGCCGAAAGTCGTGGCCAGCTCGCGGATGCGCGGCATCGTGTCGGCGAAGAACGGCGATCCCCACGCAGATCCGGGCGACGCGAAGATCTGCTGAGGATCGATCACGATCAGCCAGGGACCGTCGCTCACGCCGAGGCCTCCTGCGCGCGGATCTTTCCGGCCCGGGCGAACCAGGTCACGACGAACGACAGCACGAGGGCGAAGAAGACCCCGAGGTTGGCATAGGCCCAGTCGCCGTCGACACCCCCGACGAGGCCGAGCAGGTAGCCCTGCCAGTTGTTCCATGGCGCAGCATCCGCGAATCCGTTGAGCACGAAGCCCCAGCCGATCACGCTCGCGATCACCATCGTGCCGATCGAGATCCAGTCCCACGCGCCGTAGCGGCCGCGGCTGTCGAAGAGCGCCTCGTCGTCGTAGTCCTTCTTGCGGCGCAGGATGTCGGCGATCAGGATGCCGGCCCATGACGCCAGCGGCACGCCCAGCGTGATGAGGAAGCTCTGGAACGGACCGAGGAAGTCGGTCGCGAAGAACACCACGTAGATCGTGCCGATCGTGAGGATCACACCATCGATCGCCGCCGCGGACGGGCGGGGGATGCGGATGCCGAGGCTCAGCAGCGTGAGGCCCGAGGAGTAGATGCCCAGCACCGCGCCGGAGACGAGCGCCAGCACGGCGGTGAGCAGGAACGGAACGAGCACCCAGATGGGCAGGATCGTCGCGAGCGCGCCGATCGGGTCGGCGGCGATCGCCGCGCTGAGCTCGTCGTCGGATCCGGCGAGCAGCAGACCGAAGATGACGAGGATCACAGGAGCCACCGAGCCGCCGATCGTGTTCCACAGGACGATCGCCCCGTCGGATGCCGTGCGCTTCTGGTATCGCGACCAGTCGGCGGCGATGTTGATCCAGCCGAGGCCGAAGCCGGTCATGACCATGACGAGAGCGCCGGTGACCTGTCCGATCCCGCCGTCCGGACGCGCGAGGACGGCCGCCATGTCGATGCTCGGGGCGGCGAGGACGATGTAGAGCACCGTCACGATGCCGGTGACCCAGGTGAGCACCGACTGCAGCTTCATGATCGTGTGATAGCCGAGCACGGATGCCGCGACGATGAGCGCGGCGACGATCACGGTGGCGGTGATCTTCAGCGCGATGCTGTCGCCGTCACCGCCGAGCTGCGTGATGACGGTGGCCGTGGCGAGCACGGCCATGATCGCGAGGAACGTCTCCCAGCCGATCGACGTCAGCCACGAGACGATGCCCGGAACCTTCTGCCCCTGCACGCCGAACGCCGCACGGGACAGCACCATGGTGGGCGCCGAACCGCGCTTGCCGGCGATCGCGATCAGTCCGCACAGCAGGAACGACACGACGATGCCGATGATCGACACGAGGGTCGCCTGCCAGAACGAGATGCCGAAGCCCAGCACGAACGAGCCGTACGACATGCCGAACACCGAGACGTTCGCCGCGAACCACGGCCAGAAGAGGTCGCTCGGCTTGGCGGTGCGCTCGGATTCGGGGATGATCTCGATGCCCGCGCGCTCGATGAGAGCAGGCTTGATGTCCGTCATGCCATCATCCTGGCACTGCGCAGGGCCTGCGAGGGCGTCGGCAGGGCTCAGCCGGCGAAGAAAGCTCCGGCGACGCGGGTGAGGTCGTGCAGGTCCGAGACGCCGGCGAGCTCGCGCGCCGAGTGCATCGACAGGATCGGGATGCCGACGTCGACCGTGCGGATGCCGAGACGCGTGGCCGTGATCGGGCCGATCGTCGAGCCGCACGGCACGTTGTTGTTCGACACGAACTCCTGCGTGACCACGTCGGCGGTCTCGCACCAGCCGCGCCAGGCGGCGGAGCCGACGGCATCCGTCGCATAGCGCTGGTTGGCGTTGAGCTTGAGGATCGGTCCCGAGCCGAGCAGCGGCTGCACGACGGGGTCGTGCTTGTGCACGTAGTTCGGGTGCACCGAGTGGCCCACGTCGCTCGACAGGCACCACGACGCCGAGAACGCGCGTCGACGCTCGGAGGCGTCGGCGCCGAGCGCGTCGTAGACGCGGCCGAGGATGTCTTCGAGCAGGGGGCCGCCCGCGCCGGAGCGGGAGTTGGAGCCCAGTTCCTCATGGTCGAAGGCCGCGAGGATCGCGATCGGTCCGCTGACTGCCGTATCGATCTTCTCGAGCGCGACGACGCCGGCGTGCACCGAGGCGAGGTCGTCGAGTCGGCCGGAAGCGAAGAACGCGCGGTCCTTGCCGAAGATCGCGCCGCGCGCTGTGTCGGCGATCACGACGTCGTAGCCGCGGATGTCGGATGCCGAGACGCCGGCCGAACCGGCGAGCTCGGCCAGGATGTCCTCCTGGGTCGGGTCGCCGAGGCCCCAGACGGGCTGCGTCTGGAACTGCTTGTCGAGCGCGAGGCCCGTGTTCGCCTCGCGGTCGAGGTGGATCGCGAGCTGGGGAAGCCGCAGCAGCGCTCCCGTGTCGGCGAGCACCACGCGTCCGTCGGCGAGGGCCAGCCGTCCGGCGAGACGCAGCTCGCGGTCGAGCCACGAGCTCAGCAGCGGACCGCCGTACACCTCGACGGCCGCCTGCAGCCAGCCCCTCGAACCGGTCGTCGGCTGCGGCTTGAGCTTGAAGCCGGGGGAGTCGGTGTGAGCACCCAGGATGTGAGCGGGCGTGGTCGCGGTGGCGTCCCCCGGAACCGTCCACGCGATCGCGGCACCGTCTCGCACGACGACATAGCGTCCGCCGGGGGCGACATCCCAGGCCTGATCCTCTTCGAGACGCGCGAAACCGGCATCCTCGAGGCGCCTGGCCACCTCGGCGGCGGCGTGATAGCTCGAGGGCGAGGCGGCGACGAAGTCGGCGAGATCCTCGGCGTGGGCGAGAGCGTCCGGGGTGACGGGCATGAGCGACCTTCCTGCAGGGGCGGTCCTTCGATCGTAATCGGCGACTCGATGCGCGATCTCCGCGACGGTCGGATGGCGGTCGTTCACCTTCTCGTCACCATCGGCCGGTACGGTCGATCTCGATAGCGCCTAGGGTTCCGGGGTTCGTCCCGTCTGGTCCGAGCGGCGCCACGGTGCTCCTCCGCAGGAGCGCCGTCATCTGACAGGACAAAAGCCCGGAGGACCCTGTTCGTCGCGCCCGCGAAGAACGGAAGGGTCTCTGATGTCCGCTCTCGCCTTCGCTCTCGTCCTCGCCGCAGCCGTCACGCACGCCGCCTGGAACATCATCGCCCACGGCGTGAGCCGCGCAGGGACGCCGTTCCTCTGGTGGGGGGCCGTCGGAGGAACCGCCGTCTGGATCGGGGTCGTGCCGTTCACCGGCGGGCTCGGCACCGACGACGTTCTGGCGTTCCTGCTCGGCGTCGGAGTCTCCGGTGTGCTGCACGTCGCCTACATGGCGGTGCTGCAACGCGGATATCGCGAAGGCAACCTCTCGACCGTCTACGCGACGGCTCGGGGCACCGGGCCGTTCCTCTCTGTGATCGTCGCCGTGCTGGTGCTCGGGGAGCGCCCGTCGGCCCTCGCGCTCACCGGCGTCGCGGCGATCATCCTCGGAGTCGTCGCGATCGGTCTCGTCGACCGAGGACGCGCCGACCGGTCGCGTCGCCTGGATCCCGGGCTCGTGTTCGGTCTGCTCACCGGCGTCGCGATCGCGGTCTACACGATCTGGGACGCCAACGCCGTGCGCACGTGGAACCTCTCGCCCGTCGCCTTCATGGTGGGGACGATGCTGCTCGAGATCCCGTTCTACTCGCTCGGCGTCCGAGGCCGATGGGCGGCCGTTCGCGCGCTCGGCCGCACGCAGTGGAAGCGCATCGTGGCTTTCAGTATCCTGTCGCCGCTCTCGTACATCCTGGTGCTCACGGCCATCCAGATCGCTCCGGTCGCACTGGTCGCGCCGCTGCGCGAAGTCAGCGTCGTGGTGGTCAGCCTGTTCGGTGTCTTCGCCCTGAAGGAGAGCAGGCCCGGATGGCGTCTCGCCGCGTCCGCGGTCGTCGCCGGCGGAATCGTGCTGCTCGCGCTGTAGCGGTGGTTCTGCGGCGGTGGTTCTGTGGTCGTGGTTCTGTGGTCGTGGTTCTGTGGTCGTGGTCGTGGTCGTGGTCGTGGTCGTGGTCGTGGTCGTGGTCGTGGTCGCGGTCGCTCCGGGTGCGTGGCCTGCGTGATTGTATGGATGCTGTGTGCGCCGGGTGGAGTCTTCGAGAGAGCAGTCCGTCGGATGCGCACTGGATGTCGGAGCTGCGAGCGATCGTCATGCGCGCCGATCTGGAGCGTCTCGGACGCTTCGACCCGGTGCGTGTGCGGCAGCGGTTCCTCGATGGGTTCGTCCCGCAGAACACGCGAGTGATCGTGGTTGCCGGACGGGACGTGGGCCTCATCGCGGTGAGGCCCGAGAGCGACGCGGTGTGGATCGAGCACTTCTACCTCGATCCCGCTCAGCAGGGCCGCGGCCTCGGCTCCGCGGTGCTGGCGGACGCCTTGGAGACGCGTCATGCGGGCGATGACCGGCCGTTCCGCCTCAATGTGCTGCAGGGCAGTCCGGCGCGACGGCTGTACGAGAGGCACGGCTTCGAACTCGAGAGCGAAGACGCGGTCGACGTCTTCATGAAGGCCGAGCCGCTCCGGCGCTGATCGGGTGCCCCGTGACGGGTGCTTCGTGGCGGGGTCTCGTTCCTCGTGTCTGGGTCCTTGTTCCTCGTTCCTCGTGTCTTGTTCCTCGTGTCTCGTTCCTCGTTTCTCGTTCCTCGTGTCTCGTTCCTCGTTCCTTGTTCCTCGTTCCTCGTTTCTCGTTCCTCGTTCCTCGTGTCTCGTTCCTCGTGTCTCGTTCCTCGTTCCTCGTGTCTCGTTCCTCGTGTCTCGTTCCTCGTTCCTCTTGTCTCTTCTGCCCTCGTTGACTGGTCTCTCCGCTCCTCTTGTGCCTGCGTTGTGCGGCATTCCGGGAGATTGGAATACGTGCTCTGATCTGGTCTAAATCGGACTGGTTTCGGGGGTCGGATGTCGGTGGTTCCGTGTTGACTCGAGGGTATGAACAGCATCGTGGAGCGTCTGGGTCGGGTCGTCGCTGACCTTGATGCGGTGCTGTGTGATGACGCGCTGGCGGGGTTGAGCGATGCGGAGCGTGTCGCGGTGCTGCAGGCGGCGGGGGCCGTGTTCCGGCGGGCCGAGGCGGTGATCGTGGAGACCGTGGCGACCGGGGATCCTGCGGGGTTTCCGCATGCGGCAGGGTGTCGCGGGGTGAACGAGCTGGTGCAGCGGATGGTGGGCGTGGATGTGCGGGGTGCGTCCCGGGTCGACAGGGTCGTCGATCTGGTGCGCCGGCCGGTGAGTCTGGCGGGGGAGCGGATGCCGGCGCGGTGGTCGGAGATGCGCGTGGCCTTGTTGGATGGTGTGGTGGGTGTCACGGGGTTTCTGGCGGCGACGGGCCCGATCGAGCGGGTGTGGGACCGGTTGAGCGTGGATCAGCGGTTGGCGGCGGATGTGGCGTTGGCGGGGTGCGCCCGCGGGCACGGGATCGGCGGGGGCGCGGATTCTGGTCCGGCGCCGACGGTGCAGGATTTGAAATCTCTTGCGGAGGATCTCGCCTCGATGTTCGACCCGGACGGGGAGGAGCCGAAGGATGAGGACGCGCGGCGCAAGCGCGGGATCACGATCGGTCGTCTCACGGACGGGATGCATGCGATCCGAGGGTATCTGACTCCGGATGCCGCGGCCCAGTTGCAGCTGATCCTGGACGCGATGCTGAACCCGAAGGGTGACGGCCCGCCCATGCCGGGAGTGTTCTTCACCCCCAGCGGTGACACCGGTCACACAGACACAGACACAGACACAGACACAGACACAGACACAGACACCGGTGCTGACCCGGGTGTTGATCCGTTCAATGTGGATGAGCGCAGCGTGCTCGATGATCGCACGGCGTCGCAGAAACGCCACGATGCTCTCGCCGCCGCTCTCGCGATAGCCGCCCGTCACAAGGACATGCCCACGCTCGGTGGTGCATCCCCGGTGCTCGTCGTCACCGTCGACGCGACAGACCTCGCCCACCATGCGGAAGGTTCTGCCTTCGGTGCGGGCATCGCCGGCGCGGGTGGTGGTGCGGGCAATGGCGGGTGGGCGACGATCCCCGGATCCGGTGCGCATGTGCCTGTGTCCGTCGCGGCGCAGACCGCATGTGCGGGGGCGATCCAACGGGTGCTCCTGGACGAGGGGCGCATCATCGGGATCAGCACCACCGACCGCGTGTTCACCGTGCATCAACGCCGGGCGATCATCGTCCGCGACAAGGAATGCCTCATCCCCGGGTGTCACGTGCCCGCATCCTGGTGCGAGATCCATCACGTCACCGAACACGCCCGCGGTGGGCCGACCCATACCGACAACGGTGTGCCGCTGTGCTGGTGGCACCACCGATCCCTGGGCACCTCGCAGTGGGAGATCCGTATGAACAACGGGCTCCCCGAAGTCCGTGGACCGAACTGGTGGGACCCCGACCAACGCTGGCGCACCCCACAACACAGCCTCCCCGCGGACCGTGACCGAAGGTGCCTCGTTCGAACCGGGTGATACGCGGCGGCATCCTCACGGCAAGTGCTGCTGATCCCGAACAGCCGGCCAGACTCAGCGAGCCGGACTCACCGTGCCCGGCTCAATGGACGCGCCTCAACAGTCTCACTCCAATGATCCCGCTGGTCAGCGATCCCGCCGGTCAGCGATCCCGCCGGTCAGCGATCCCGCCGGTCAGCGATCCCGCCGGTCAGCTGCCCGCTTCAGCGGAAGTCGACCAGCCCGGCGTGCGCTGCCGTGACGAGGATCTGCACGCGATCGCGCACGTGCCACTTCGACATGATGCGGCCGAGGTGGGCCTTCACGGTTCCCTCCGACACGATCAGTGTGCGCGCGATCTCGGCGTTGGACATCCCCTGCGCGAGTCGCTGCAGCACCTCCTGCTCGCGATCCGTGAGCGCCTCCAGGGTGTCGTCGCCGCCGACGGGCTCCGTATCCCGCACGTGCTTGATCAACAGCGACGCGATCCGCGGCGACAGCGAGCTCGCTCCGCTGTACACCTCTCGCACACCTTCGAGAATGCTCGCCGCGCTCGAGTCCTTCAGCAGATAGCCCGACGCACCTGCGCTGAGCATCGGAAGCACGGTGTCGCTGCCGTCCAGCGTGGTGACCGCGAGGATCTTGATCTCAGGCCAGCGTTCGCTGATCACCGCCGTCGCCTCGATGCCGTTCATCTCCGGCATCTGCACGTCCATCATCACGACGTCGGGACGCTCGCGTTCCACGACCTCGATGCCCTCGAGCCCGGACTCCGCCTCGGCGATCACCGTGATCTCCGGGTCGCGGGAGACGAAGTGAGAGAGCGCTGAGCGCACCAGGGGATCGTCATCGACGATCACGACGCGGATTTGGGACATGGAGGAAGCCTAACCGGGGTCTACCTGCGGCGCGAGGTATTAGACCTTTGGCTATCGAGGTGTAGCCGTGAGACAGATGTGCCGCTCGCAGATCACCGAGAAGATGAGTACATCGCTAGTCAAAAGTGCAATAAAGGAGGTGAACGTATATGTCTTTCTGGAACCAGGTTGGTCACTTCTTCGGCTTCTACCGCTAATCTATATGGCGAAAAGGAGATACTGAAGTATGGCTTCAAGTCTTTCGACGGGTGACCGCTCTGACGTCACCCGACTCGGCAGGGGCGAGAAGCTCAGCACGATAGAACGCATCGCCGTTTTGGCGGTCGTCGGGACCATCGTCATCTTCGACATCGTCGGACTGTTCCTCCCTCCGGGGCTGGAACCTCTGACAGCGGCAATCGGGATCGCATCCACTGCAGTCCTCGGCCTCTTCCTCTGGTCGCCACTCATCGCGACATACGCCCTCGGCGTCGTGTTCGCCCTATCCTTCATCCCCGGCATCGAAGCCCAGGTGCTGACCGTCGCCGCTTTCGCGGCCGGCTTGATCGTGCGCCTGGGGTGGACCTCACTGGTCCTGTCCTATGTCGGAGTCTTCCTCGTCGCATCCGCGTTGGTCGCCATGGGCGATTCGACGGATGCGTTCAACATCGGCATCTTCCTGGTCGGCGCCGCAGTATCCGGAGCCGTCGGCTATGCGCTTCGCCTGGCATTCGCTCGGGGGCGGACGCTAGAGATGCAACTGGCCGAGAAGGCCGAGCAGGAACGCCAGGCAGTACTCGCTGAGCGGCGCTGGATCGCCGGCGAGCTGCACGACAGCATCGCGCACCACCTCACCGTGGTGGCGCTGCACGTGCAGATGCTCGACGACGATCGCACGAGCAGAGATTCGCAGGAGGCGATTCGCATCGCCGCACGCAAGGCGATGACCGACCTCCGCTTCGTGATCGACCTCGCAGACGACGGACCCCGCTCCGAGGGAATGCCCTCCGGTGATCTGGTGGCCTCCGTCGAGGAGGCCGCGCAGGAGTTCGAAGCCGCCGGCCATGCCGTGGCCGTCATCGGCGACCCTTCCGATGAGCGCGTCCCGCGGGCCGCCGAGATCATCCTCGCGCGCATCATGCGAGAGTCCGCCACCAACGTCCTCAAGTACGCCGGCGCGGGCGAAGTCGAGATCCGATTCGACATCGACGACGACGCCGCGAAGATGGCGGTGAGCAGTCCGCTCTCCATCACGCCGCGTCGCGAGCTCTCCTCGAGCCGCACGGGCATCGGCCGCATGGCCGAACGGGTTCTCGGTGCCAGCGGCGAATTCAGCGCCGGCGAACTCGACGGCCGCTGGGTCGTCTCGGCGCTGCTGCCGATCGTCTGACGCCTCCGGCATCCCAGCATCCCGGCTTGAAAATGGCAGGGGATTGCGTACCGGTATTCCGGTACGCTGGGAGCCAGATCCGCGGAATTCCGGGGTTTTCGACGTGAAACCTAGACGAAAGTCCAGGGTAGATCTCGACTATAGACCGTGTTCCATGGTGTAGCCGGGCGCTTACATTGGGTATACCCCAGAAATAGCGCATCCCCAGCGCTGTGATCGCGAGCGCGGTCTTTGGAATCTGATCCCCATCGCGCTCGCGATCGGCTTCCTCCGACGAGTCACCTCGAGGAATCGATGCCGATCGACTGGCCGGCTCTCAGCCGCCCACTGCACGCATGTAGTGCCCGTCCGTCGAGATCCCCGACGCCGCGACCGTGAACCGCACCACCTCGCTGAGGTAGCGATCTTCGGACGCCTCGAAGATGCGCCCGCTCGCATCACGGGAGATGCGGCTGAGTCGAAGGATCGGCGTTCCCTGCGGCACGCGCAGCAGGGCGGCATCCTGCTCGTCGGCGGCGACGGCGTCGATCTGGTGCTCGAGCCCGACGATCGGGTGTCCCACCGACCCGAGGTACTCCGTGATCGAGACCTCGTCCGTGTCGACGTCGAGCAGTCGTCGTCCTACTGCCTCGGTGTAGAAGAGCCGCTCGAGCATCGTCGGCCGGCCGTCGAGCAGGCGCAGTCGCACGACGCTGACGATCGTGTCTTCGGGTGACACTCCGAGCAGTTCTGCGCGGTCACCGGCCCTGCGAAGGCTCAACTCCTGCGTCTGCGCGCCCGGAGTCACCCCGAGATCGCGGGCCCAGCGAGTGAACGGCACCGACACATCGACCGCCTGGCTGGCCTTGCGCGACACGACCCGCGCGGGGCGTCCCCGCCCCGTCTCGATCAGGCCCTCTCCGCGCAGGGCGGCGAGAGCGTTCCTGATCGGACCCCGCGAGGTGCGCCACCGTTCGGCGAGCTCCGCCTCGGTCGGCACGTCGTCGCCGGGGCGCAGGGTGCCCGCCGCGATCTGCGCGCGGAGGTCGTCTGCGATCTGGGTGTATACAGCTTCGGCCACATAGGCATACTACTTCGCTATCGAGGTGGAACGGTTGCGCGTTCCCTCGATGTTCATCCGAGGAAAGACCGGGTGAACGGACCTTGAACTCTTCCAAGTTAGGTACATATCTTGGCTGTTGCCCTGTCAGAGTGGCTCGTGGATCACCCCTCTCACTCTGAAAGGTCCTCATGAAGCTCCGCGCTCTCCCCGTACTCGCCGGCGCCGCGATCCTCGCGCTCGGCCTCGCCGCCTGCTCCGGCTCCGCAGAGGCCACCGGCGCGTCCGGTGCCGACGCATCATCGGCCGCCGGCGGATTCGCCGTCGACGAGAACACGCTCGTCTTCGGCGTCGTGCCCGACTCGGTCGACACCGAGACGAACTACCAGCCGCTCATGGACTACATCGCCGAGATCACCGGCAAGACGGTGGAGTACCACGAGTCCACCGACTACGCGGCGCTCATCGAGGCCGCCGTCGCCGGCAAGGTCGATGTCGCCTCGTTCTCCGGTTTCACCTACGTCACCGCCACGAACAACGGCGCGAAGCTCACCCCGATCTCCTCGATCGTGACCGAGGAGGGCCAGGAGCCCGGGTACTACTCCCAAGCCATCGTGCCTGCCGACAGCGACATCTCGAGCATCGAGGACTTCGCCGGCAAGAAGGTCTGCTTCGTCGATCCCTCGTCGACGTCGGGATACCTCTTCCCCTCCTACAACCTGCTCGAGGCGGGCATCGACCCCAAGACCGACATCACGCCCGTCTTCGCGGGCAAGCATGACGTGAGCGTGCAGAAGGTCGGCGAAGGCGTCGAGTGCGAGGTCGGATTCGCCGAGGACTCCGAGGTCGAGAAGTCGGATGCCGTCAAGGTCATCGACGAGACCATGGTCCCCGGAGCGCCGCTCGTCTACTCGTCGACTCTGCCGGACGACGTCGCGCAGGAGCTCATCGACGGACTCTCCGAGATCACGATCGACGACATCATCGCCGCCGGCATCGAGGGCGCGGACACTGATGCGTTCCGCAGCGTGTTCTACGCCACCAAGCCCGTCGACGACGCGTACTACGACCTGATCCGCGACATCTGCAAGGAGACCGAAGCGGAGCAGTGCCAGGGCTGACGCCCTATCGCTGACCGCAGCGTCAGCCGAGCGCCCCCGTTCCGCAGTGTGCTCCCACCCGGGGCAGCGGAGCGCGGGGCGCTCACCCGCAAGAATCACGCTCGACGCCACGACCCTGGAGAACTGACATGAACACGGCAACCGATGCCCTCATCCGCCTGGACGGTGTGACGAAGACCTTCGGCTCGACCACCGCGCTGAAGAACGCATCGCTGCAGGTCTCACGCGGCGAGATCGTCGTGCTGCTCGGGCTCTCCGGCTCGGGCAAGTCGACGCTGCTGCGCCACCTCGACGGTCTCGAGGTGCCGACCTCGGGCGAGATCGAGGTGCTCGGCGCGAAGGTCCCGACGCTCAAGGGCAAGGCGCTGCGCGCCCTCCGCAGCCGGGTGGGCTTCATCTTCCAGCAGTTCGAGCTCGTGCCCTCGCTGACGGTGCTCGAGAACGTGCTCACCGGATCTCTGTCGGAGGTCCGCGGCCCGCGGCTCGGCCTCTGGGGCTACTCGAAGGCGGCGAAGCTGCGCGCCCTCGAGCACCTCGATCGCGTCGGGCTGCTCGACCGGGCCTATCAGCGCAGCGACACCCTCTCCGGCGGCCAGCAGCAGCGCGTGGCGATCGCCCGCGCCCTGATGCAGAAGCCCGACATCCTGCTCGCCGACGAGCCCGTCGCATCCCTCGACCCGGAGTCCAGCGACCAGGTGATGGCGCTGATCCGTGAGATCGCCGCCGACGAGGGGCTCACGGTCGTCTGCAGCCTGCACCAGGTCGACCTCGCGATCTCGTGGGCCGACCGCATCGTGGGGCTGCGTCACGGCGAGATCGTGCTCGACACCCCGACCGGCGACCTGACCAAGGCCGAGGTCATGGAGATCTACGGCCGCGTCGCCACGACCACCGCAGAGATCCGCGCCGTGCAGGACGAACTCACCGAGATCACGGTCGACGTCGCCCAGCTCGACAAGGCGCGGGCCTCATGACCGTCCTCTCGGACCCGCCGCGGGCGCACGCGACCCCCGCACGCACGAGTGTCGCCGATCGAGCTCCTCGCCGCCCGATCTCCGCCGAGCGCATCGCCGCCGGGCTGACGCTGCTGGCGCTCCTGGTGCTCGGCATCCTCGCGGTCGACGAGGTCGGCATCTCGATCCCGGCGATGGTGCAGAGCTGGGGCAACGCCGAGAACTTCATGGCCCGAGTCGGCGGCCTCTCGTTCCCTGAACCGGCCGACCTCGCCTGGCTGATCGCCCTCACCGTCGGGCTCGTGCTCGTCGGCACGTTGCTCGCCGCCGCCCTGTCGGTGCCGATCGCCTACCTCGCAGCCTCCAACACGACCCCCGGCAACGGATGGCGTGCCGCCGCGCGGTTCGTGGGAGTGCTCACCCGAGCGCTGCCGGACGTCGTGCTCGCGATGGCGTTCGTTCTCATGTTCTCGCTCGGCACCCTGCCCGGCATCCTCGCCATCGGCATCCATTCGATCGGGATGATCTCGAAGATGTTCGCCGACGCGATCGAGCAGATCGACGAGGGCCCCCGGCTCGCGATCCGCGCCGCGGGGGGATCGAAGATGCAGGAGTTCGCCTCAGGAATCCTTCCCCAGGTGCTGCCGAGCTGGGTCGCGACGGTGCTGCACCGCAACGACATCAACCTGCGCGGCAGCGTCGTGCTCGGCTACGTGGGCGTGGCCGGCCTCGGACTCGAGATGTCCTACGCCTTCAAGTCGCTGAACTACGGCAAGGGCCTCGGCATCGCCCTGGTCATCTTCATCCTGTGCGTCGTGATGGAGATCGTGTCGAGCCTGGTGCGCGGGGCAATGCTCGGCCAGCAGCGGCAGACGCGGTCGTGGATCGACCGCATCATCCACCCGCGACTGCGCGGGGCGACGGGCGCGGCGACGACGGAGCGCCCGGAGTGGGCGGCCAGCCCGCAGACCGCCGTGCGTCGACCGTGGACCGCGGAGCGGGTGCGCAACACGATCGGCATCGGGACGGCGGTGCTCGTCGTCATCGGCAGCGTCGTCGTCAGCCAGATCAACTGGATGGACTTCTTCACCTTCTGGGCCAAGCTCCCCGAGGTCGCAGCGAAGTTCTGGCCGCCGTCATTCGGCAGCTATGAGGCGTCCGCGATGATCGCGGCCATGCGGGACACGGTCGCGATCGCACTCGCGGCGACGGTGCTCACGCTGCTGCCGTCGCTGATCCTCGGCTCCCTCGCCGCGAGCAACGTCGCACCCGGAGCGGGAGCGCGGGGCATCGCGCGCTTCCTGCTCGTCGGCATCCGCGGCATTCCCGAGCTGATCCTCGCGATCGTGCTCGTCGTCATCACCGGCCTCGGCGCCCAGGCGGGAGTCATCGCGCTGGCCATCGGCGGCATCGGTCTGCTCGGCAAGCTGATCGCCGATTCCCTCGAGGAGGTCGACCGTGGGCCCGAACGGGCCCTGCGGGCGGTCGGCGCCACCCGGCTGCAGACCTACGCCTCGGCGACCGTGCCACAGGGCATGCAGGCGCTCATCGGGCACAGCTTCTACATGCTCGACACGAACATCCGCGCCGCGACCATCCTCGGCATCGTCGGCGGAGGCGGTGTCGGGTACTACCTGCTCAACGCCAGCCAGGGTTCGCGCTATGAGACCGTGACGGCGATCGTGCTGATGATCCTCGTCACCGTGCTCGTCGTCGAAGGGCTCGCGATGTGGATGCGCAAGGTGTTCCGATGAGCGGCCGCACCGGCTCGACCGACTCCGCCGACCTCGTGGTCGTCGGCTCGGGGATCATCGGCCTCGGCGCCGCCTACGCGGCGGTACGGCGGGGTCTGAGCGTCATCGTCGTCGACAGAGCGGATGCTCCCGTCGGCGCGACGATCCGCAACTTCGGCCACCTCTGCATCGGCGCGCAGACGGGGGAGGCCCGGCGCTACGCGGACCTGTCCCGAGACCTGTGGCTGCGCCTCGCTCAGGATGCGGGGTTCTGGATCCGCGAGTCGGGGACACTGGTCGCCGCCCGCCACGCCGACGAGATCGCCGTGCTCGAGCAGGCGGCGGCCGATGGCGGCATCCGGATGCTCGATGCGGATGAGCTGCTGCGCCTCGCCCCGCTCCGTCGCCGGGGACTCCTCGGTGGAGCGCACATCGAGACCGACCTGCAGACCGATCCGCGCACCGCCGCCGCGGCGATCGTGCGGCACCTCGCAGGACTGGGCGTCGACTTCCGCTTCCGCACGGCGGCGACCTCCGTCGCCGGACGCCGCGTCGAGACGACGAGAGGCGCGATCACCACAGGCGCGGTCGTCGTCGCGGCGAATCACGACATCGACCAGCTGCTGCCGGAGGTGGCGGAACGGTCAGGCGTCGTCCGGTGCGCTCTCGACATGATGCGTGCAGCGGTGAGTCTCCGGCATCCGCTCTCCGCCCCGCTGCTGACCGGGTGGTCGCTCGTCCGCTACGGACGCTTCGCCGACGGTGCCGCCACCGCCGCGCTCCGCGATCGCCTGCATTCGGAGCGTCCGGATCTCGCCGCGCTCGATCTCAATCAGATGTACACGCAGCTGCCGGACGGCACGCTCATCATCGGCGACTCGCACGCCACATCGACCGCGCCGGAGCCGTTCCAACCCGAGGCCGCGTTCACGGCGTTCCT
Organism: Microbacterium sp. Root280D1; assembly: GCF_001428975.1. Lineage (NCBI taxonomy): Bacteria > Bacillati > Actinomycetota > Actinomycetes > Micrococcales > Microbacteriaceae > Microbacterium > Microbacterium sp. Root280D1. The sequence goes on from NZ_LMJK01000003.1 coordinate 317,143, forward strand.
CGCCGAGGCGGAGGCGCTGTTCGAGATGCCGACCCCACGGGTGCTGGAGCGCTGGCAGGGCGTGTATGCGAAGGCGTCGAAGGACTTCCTCATCGACACGGTCGACGAGGGGGTGCTGGTGCTCGCCGCGACCACCGGCATCGGAATGACCACGGGTCTGGGGCTCGCCGACGAGAATCTCACCGCCACCTTCGGGTGGACACCTGCAATGGAAGGAACCTCATGACCACTCAGCTCGACGCAGCTCCGGCACCGGCGCTCGAACTCATCGTGCTCGACATGGCCGGCACGACGGTGCTCGACGACGGGGTCGTCGAGACGGCGTTCCAGCGCGCCGCCGAACGCACCGGAGTCGCCGATCGGATGCCGTGGGATGACGCGCTCGCGCACGTGCGCGCCACCATGGGGCAGTCCAAGATCGAGGTCTTCACGCATCTCGCGGGAGGAGACCGTGCCGCCGCCGAGCGCGCGACGGCCGCATTCGAAGGCGCCTACGCCGAGATCGTGGCCGAGCAGGGGGTCACCGAGATCCCCGGGGCGGCCGATGCGATCCAGGGGCTGAAGGACGCCGGTCTGAGGGTCGTGCTCACGACGGGATTCGCGCCGGTCACCCGCGATGCGCTGATCGACGGTCTGGGCTGGCGCGGGCTCATCGACCTCGCCCTCTCTCCGGTCGACGCCGGGCGCGGGCGTCCGGCACCCGATCTCGTGCTCACGGCGCTGATCCGCACGCAGACCTCGTCGGTCGCCGCTGTCGCTGTCGCCGGAGACACGATCAGCGACGTCGAGTCGGGCCGCCGCGCAGGCGCCGGTCTCGTCGCCGGCGTCCTGACGGGCGCCCACGACGCACGCGCGCTCGAGCTCGCCGGTGCCGACGTCGTGCTCGAGGACGTGACGCATCTTCGCGGCACGCTCACCGAGCGCGGGCTGCTCCCTCTCGTGCCCACGGTCTGAGGCCCTGACATGGGAACTCTGCTGATCCGTCCTCCCGGCCACCGTCGCGACGTGGCCCTGCGGCCCGCGGCCACAGCGATGGTGTGGATCGGTGAGGGCCACCCGCACGAGGTGATCGCCGTGCCCGGTGTCGCGCTCGGTGAGCACGACGTGCTCGTCGCCGTCGAGATGTCGACGATCTGCGGGTCCGACGTCCACACCGTGCACGGACGTCGGTCCGCCCCGGTGCCGCTGGTGCTCGGACACGAGAGCGTCGGACGTGTGATCGCCCTGGGCGACGGCGGGGCCTCGACGGTCGACGGCGTCCCCGTGCGCATCGGGGATCGGATCGTCTGGTCGGTCACGATCTCGTGCGGCACCTGCGACAGGTGCGCCCAGGGTGTGCCGCAGAAGTGCCGCGCGCTCGGCAAGTACGGTCATGACCGCATCGGCGTGCACGGCGACCTCACCGGCGCGTTCGGCTCGCACGTCCAGGTGCGGGCGGGCACCGCGATCGTGCGGGTGCCCGAGTCCCTGCCAGCCGCGGTGCTCGCTCCGGCATCGTGCGCGACCGCGACCGCCTGGGCCGCCGTCGCCCGGGCTGCGCGCGATCACGACCTCGACGGCGCGACCGTCCGCATCCACGGAGCCGGACTCGTCGGGCTCTCGGCCGCGGCGATCGCGGTGGAGCACGGCGCGACGGTCGAGGTGCTCGACCCCGCACCCGAACGGCTGGCTCTGGCCGCACGCTTCGGCGCCGGTCCGATCGATCGTGATCCGGATGTCGTGATCGAGGCCTCGGGGCATGCCGTGGCCGAGGCGCTCACCGGCGTCGCCACCGGGGGCACGGTCGTGCTGGTCGGGAGCGTCTTCCCTGCCGAGCCGGTGCCCCTCGACGCCGAGAGCATCGTTCGACGGCTGGTGACCGTCACCGGCGTGCACAACTACACGGGATCGGAGCTCGCCGAGGCTGTCGCATTCCTCGCAGGACGAGGACGCGCCTACCCGTTCGTGGACGCGGTCGGCGAAGTGCGGCAGCTCGCCGACCTCGACGAGGCCATCACCGCGGCATCCGCACCCGGCGCGCCGTTGCGCATCGGCGTCGTACCCGGACGCTGACGGGAGACGGGTCGAGCGCAGGAGAGCCAGGGCTCAGGCCGTGGGCTCTGCCGCGCCATCTCCCTGGGCGCCATCTCCCTGGGCGTCGTCTTCGGCGTCGTCTTCGGCAGCCGCGGATGCCGAAGACTCCGGTCCCGAGCGCCGCGGTCCCGCAGGGCGGATGCCCTCGGCATGGAAAGCGAGCAGCCGCATGGCGGTGTCGACCGTCTCGTCGAGGACCTCCTGCGGATCGCCGCTGAGAGCCAGCCTGCGGTGACCGACCCCGTCGCCCGTGGCCCATCCGACGTAGACGGTGCCGGGCTCGTGCCCGCCTTCAGGATCGGGCCCGCCGACCCCCGTTGTCGAGATGCAGACGTCGGCGTCGAACAGCCGCAGTGCGCTCGCGGCGAGATGCTCGGCGCACTCGGGGGAGCACGGATCCGTTCCGGGCGTGAGTCCGAGCAGGCTCTCCTTCACATCGGTGAGGTAGGCCACGATGCCGCCGGCGAACCACGAACCGGCATCGGCCCCCGCGCCGATCGTGCTCGCCAGACGTCCCGAGGTCAGGGATTCGACCACGCAGATGCGCAGTCCGCGCTCAGCGGCGACGTCGCTGACGCGGCCCAGCGGTGACTGCTCTGCTGTCACTTCTCTTCAGCGGAGTCCGCGTGCGTCGGGGCGTCGGACTCGATGGTCGCCTCGTCGGAGTAGTCGGGCCGCGGGGGCTGCAACGGCTGGTCGGAGTACTCGCCGCCGAGGCGTCCGCCGTACGGGCGCCCGTGGTCGGCGAACTCGTCGCGTGCGTAGACCAGCTCCCACTCGCCGACGGTGAAGCGTGCGCCGGTGCGCAGCGTCTGGGTGCGATCGCCGGGGTGGGTGGCGGTGGCGTCGGGGTTGCTGTTCATCTCGCCCTCGCCGTGGAGTTCGAGGACGTACTCGTCACGGTCGTCGTGAGTGATCGTGGCGTGCACGGGGTCGGCGCCGTCGAGCCGCAGCTCGTTGTCGGCAGCGGAGCCGATGCGCACCACGTCGACCTCGAGGGCGAACTCGGCGCGCTCGCCGTCGCGCGTGACGCGCAGGCGCGGGTTGCCCTCGCCGAACTCGGCGTGAGTGGTCGTGGGGGTGTAGCCCTCATCGGAACGGTCGTCGATGTGTCGTGCGTTCATGGTGGGTCTCCTCGCGGTTCCTGCCAGGATATCGGCGAAGGGATCCGCACGCAGGGGGTTGACTTCGGCCCGCTCCGACCCCGTCTGGACAGCCCGCTCGGGCCGACGCATCGAGGGCCTGCGGTCCCATAAACTGCATGACGAAGACCTGCACACCAGAGGAGAGGGCGAATGGGCAAGTTCATCTACGAGGGCAGCGTGAAGACCGAGATCGAGGATCGCGCCCTCACCCACCTGCAGCTCGTGATGACCGCCAAGCTGCGACGCGCCGAGCCGTTCCCGTTCAGCTGGCGCGAAGACGCGAGCGTCGGCGGCGGCCGCACGACGGTGTGGGTGCAGCCGGGCAGCTCGCTCGCCTTCAAGTACTTCGGCAGCAGGCAGCCGTCGATCAACCGCGCCTGGATCGAGGCGCTCGCCTTCACCGCGAACGCGCCGAGCGGGCTGTATCTCGTTCCCGAGCCACAGGACACGTCCGGCCCCGTCGCGTCGGCCGACGACGAGCCCGCCGCCCCCGGGGCCTGAGCGGCCCGAGCCATTCACCTGTCGCACTCCGATCGTCGATCGAGGTGTCGATTGTCAACCCCCTCCCGAGGGCGCCGACGGGCCGCGAGTCTCGTTGAACGCCCGACTCAGGCCACGCACGATGATGGCGAGTCGCGAGGAAGAGGAGACACCATGGCAGACAGCACCCCCGACCCCCGCAGCCAGCACCGCGACGAGGAATTCCCCGGTCAGCAGCAGAACCAGCCGGGACTGACCGACGACATGCGCCCGACTCCCGACCACGGCGAGGAGTCGTACGTGGGCCACGGGCGTCTCGAGGGGCGTAGAGCCCTGATCACCGGCGGGGATTCCGGAATCGGCCGAGCCGTCGCGATCGCCTTCGCCCGCGAGGGAGCCGACGTGGCGATCGTGCACATGCCGGAGGAGCAGGCGGATGCCGACGAGACCATCGATCTCGTGCGCGCCGAAGGCCGCCAGGGGCTGAGCCTCGCCGGCGACGTCCGCGACGAGGCCTTCGCCACCGAGGTGGTGACCGAGACGCGGAGCGCCCTCGGCGGCCTCGACATCCTGGTGCTGAACGCCGCGTACCAGCACGACATCGACGGCTTCGAGAATCTCGAGACCGACCGCCTCCGCCGCGTGTTCGAGACCAACCTCTTCGGCCTGCTGTACTCGGCCAGGGCCGCGTACCCGCATCTGGAGTCCGGCTCCAGCATCATCGTCACGTCGTCCGTGCAGGCCTTCGAGCCGTCGCCCAACCTCATCGACTACGCGATGACCAAGGCGGCGCAGGTCGCGTTCGTCAAGGCGCTCGCCGAGGAGGCGGGAGAGCGCGGCATCCGCGTGAACGCCGTCGCTCCCGGCCCCATCTGGACGCCGCTGATCCCGGCCACCGGCTGGTCGGACGAGCGGGTGAAGACCTTCGGATCCGACACGCCTCTCGGCCGGGCCGGACAGCCGGCAGAGCTCGCCGGCGCCTACGTGTACCTCGCGTCGGCGGAGTCGTCGTACACCTCGGGCGCGGTGCTCGCGGTCACCGGCGGCAAGCACCTCTGACAGGGCCGGTTCGTCGGCATCCGCGCGCGCCGTAGGCTGGCTGGGTGAAGCAGTCCACGCCGTCCCGTCCGCTCGTGGGCGTCGTGCTCGTGGTCTGCTCCTGCCTGTCGCTGCCGTTCGGGGCCGCGGTCGCGGCCCAGCTCTTCCCGGTGCTCGGCCCGTGGGGTGTGACCTCGCTGCGCGTGGCGATCGCGGCGCTGCTGCTGGTCGTCATCGTGCGCCCGAGACCATTCCGGTGGTCGAAGTCGCAGTGGCTCGCCGCCGTGCTGTTCGGGGTCTCGCTCGCCGCGATGAACGGCTTCTTCTATGCCGCGATCGACCGCATCCCGCTCGGTCCGGCCGTCGCGATCGAGTTCCTCGGGCCGCTCGTCCTCGCCGCCGTGCTGACCAGGCGCCTCGTCGATGCCGCCTGGGTGGGGGTCGCGCTGCTCGGGATGGTACTGCTCGGCGTCGACGGACTGATCGGCGCCGAGCCCCTCGATCCGCTCGGGATCGTCTTCATCCTGATCGCCGCCGGCTTCTGGGCCATGTACATCCGGATGAGTGCCCGGGTGGGTGCCATCATCCCCGGCAGCAGCGGACTCGCGGTCGGCCTGGTCGTGGCCGCGATCCTGCTGATCCCGGTCGGTGTGCCGGCCGCGGTCACCGTCGCGGGCGACATGCAGCTGCTGCTGCTCGCCGCGGTCACCGCCGTGCTGTCGTCGGTGATCCCCTACAGCTTCGAGCTCGCCGCGCTGCGTCGCCTGCCGCAACGCGTGTTCGGCGTGCTCCTGAGCCTGGAGCCCGCGTTCGCGACGCTCGCCGGGTGGCTGATCCTCGGGCAGTCGGCGACTCCGCTGCGGATGCTCGCGATCGCCCTGGTGGTGGCGGCGAGCGTCGGCACGACGCTCGGCGTGCGACGTCAGCGCCGTCGAGACGATGCGGCCGCAGCCCGAGAGGTCGGGACCGCGCCCGACGGCGCCCGCCGCGACGACGAGCCCGGTCCCTTCACCGCGCCGATCCCGCTGCCCGAATGACCGGCCGACCCGTCAGGCGCTGACCGCAGCAGGCACGGGCAGCGGATAGCGGCGCCGCAGCAGCATCCGCTGCACCAGCGTCCAGACCACGGTCACGGTGAGATACAGCGCGGCGGCGAGCGGCACGAACATCGCGAAGACGGCCGTCAGATAGTGCAGAGCGCTGGTCACACGCAGCATCGTCGGCGAGTTCAGCGGCGAGTCGTCGTCGACCACGGCCGGCCGGAAGACCCGTCGTGTGATCTCGGCCACCACGATCATCACGGCGATCAGCGCACCGAAGACCCACAGCGTCTCCGGCGTCGCCGTGCCGCCGAAGACGGCGGAGACGAGACTGGTGCCCAGCGGTGCACCGAACAGGTCGTGCGTGAGCAGGTCGTTCGGGTGCCCGGCGATGTCGGGGCGGATGAACAGCGTGTACAGGATGCCGACGACCGGCGCCTGAGCGAGGACCGGCAGCATCCCGGCGAACGGAGACGTGTTCTCGGAGCGGTAGAGCTCGAGCATCTCCTTCTGCAGGCGCTCGGGATTCTTCTTGTGCCGGCGCTGCAGTTCGCGCAGCCGAGGAGCCAGGCGCGCTCTGGTCTGCTCGGCCTTCGCCTGCGAGACGCCGACGGGAATCAGCAGGGCGCGCACGAGAAGCGTGACGAGCACCACGGCGAGTGCGGCGGCGGATGCTCCGGCGAGCGGTTCGAGCAGTGCGGAGAGCCCGGCGAGGGCGCCGTACGCCGCGTCGAGCAGGAAGGTCAGGGGTGGGAAGGCGAAGATGTCCATGGAAGTCCGTTCGTGTGTCGGGAAGGGTCGGCGAAAGCCGCGCAGTCCCGTACGAGGACGGACTACGCGGAGACGGCGACTCCCGGCGCACGAGGACGCGGGTGACCGGCGGCGTCAGGATCGCTCTGGGCGAGCAGGGTCGAGACGTCGATCGCCCGCAAAGGGTGCGGGGCGCTGCGTGGAGAGGGCGGAGCGACGCTCAGCGCCACGGCGATCGTGAGGGTCGTCAGGGCGATCAGCGCGATCGCGACACCGAGTGCCGCGGCATCCGGCACCGCGATGACCCCGAGCGCGGCCGCGACGAAGCCGAGCATCTGCCCGAACCATTCGCTCATGCGCGCCTCCCTGATCCCTCACGCCGAGATTATCACCGGCATCCGAGTGCGGCATCGGTCGCGCGCCCGCCTCGGGGCAGGGGAGCGGAGATAGCCTCGAGGCATGAGTGATCTGCGCGCACTGCTCGGCATCGAACACCCCATCATCCTCGGTCCGTTCGGCGGGCTCTCCTCCGTCGGGCTCACGGCGGCGGTCAGCGAGGCCGGCGGCCTCGGCGGCTATGGGCTCTACGGCTACGACGCCGACCGCATCGGCGCGACGATCGCGTCTCTGCGGGAGGCGACCTCGCGTCCTTTCGCGGTGAACATCTGGCTGCCGACCGGCGACGAGGTCGAGCCGAATCCGCAGCACACCGTGTTCGCGCAGGCGCTGCAGCCGTTCTACGACGCGGTCGGACTCGAGGTGCCCGCCCGCCCCGAGCGCTACCTGCCTCCCCTCGACGAGCAGCTCGACGCGATCTTCGAAGCGGCACCACCCGTGCTGAGCACCGTCTTCGGGGTTCCGTCCGGGGCCGTCGTCGACGAGGCGCACCGCCGCGGCATCCGTGTCGTGGCAACCGCGACGACCGTCGCCGAAGCCGTCGCACTCGCGGGCGCCGGGGTCGACGCCGTCGTCGCGACCGGCTTCGAGGCCGGCGGCCATCGGGTGTCGTTCCTCCGTCCGGCCGAGGAATCGCTCGTCGGGACCTTCGCACTCGTGCCGCAGGTCGTGGATGCCGTCGATGTGCCGGTCATCGCGGCCGGCGGCATCGCCGACAGGCGCGGAGTCGCCGCCGCGTTCGCGCTCGGAGCGTCAGCCGTGCAGGTCGGCACGGCCTTCCTCGCGACGGCGGAGTCGGCGGCGAACCAGGCGCATCGCGACGCCATCCGCTCCACCGCCGCCGACGGCACCGTTCTCACGAAGGCGATGAGCGGACGCCTCGCCCGCGGCACCCGCAACCGTGCGGTGCGGGCGATCGAGGCGAGCGGGACGATCGCCCCGTTCCCGATGCAGAACTGGCTCACCGGCCGGTTCCGCGCGGCAGCGGGCGAACAGAACCTCGGCGAGTTGCAGTCGCTCTGGATGGGTCAGGGCGCGGCACTGGCCGGTCATGCGACCGCCGCCGAGGCCTTCGCCGAACTGCTGGCGGGAGTGCCGGAGGCCCGGTGAGGGTCGTTGTCGATCCGGGCTGTGAAGCTGGCCAGGTACGGGGGCTTGCCAGCGACGTCATCGGCTAGAGGCGTCGCACCCCTCTGAGCACCCCGGGTCAGAGGATGACGGTGGACCGGCCGTGGACGATCACACGGTCCTCGGCATGCCACTGCACGGCACGGGCGAGAACGAGGCGTTCGACGTCGGCGCCGCGCTGCTGCAGATCGGCGGCCGACTCCGAGTGCGTGACACGGGTGACGTCCTGCTCGATGATCGGTCCCTCATCGAGATCCGCCGTCGCGTAGTGCGCGGTGGCTCCGATCAGCTTCACACCGCGGTCCTTCGCCCTCGCATACGGGTTCGCCCCGATGAACGCGGGGAGGAAGGAATGGTGGATGTTGATGATCGGGGCGCCGAGACCCTCGATGAAGTCGTCGGTGAGGATCTGCATGTACCGGGCGAGGACCACCAGATCCACGTTGCCGCGCAGGAGCTCGAGCTGACGCTGTTCCATCGTCTGCTTGTCGCCTGAGGGGATGTGCACGAACGGCACCCCGAACGAGCGTACGGACTCGGCGAGGTCGGGGTGGTTCGAGACGACCATCGTGACGTCGATGTCGAGCTGGCCTCGCTGCGTGCGCCACAGCAGCTCCATCAGGCAGTGATCGTACTTCGAGACGAAGATCGCGACGCGCTTGCGCCGCGCGGTGTCGTGCAGCGACCACTCCATGCCGAACCGCTCGGCGACCTGAGCCAGATCGGCTTCGAGAGCCGTGCGCGCCGCAGAGAGCCCGGGGAGGTGGATCACCGTGCGCTGGAAGAACCGGCCGCCCTCGGAGTCGGTGGAGTGCTGGTCGAGCGAGATGATGTTCGCGCCGTGGACGGAGAGCACGCCGGCGACGGCGGCGACGATGCCGGGCTGATCATCGCAGGCGATCAGCAGGCGGGCGGTGTCGGGCTGAGACATGAGGGCTCCTCGGGGGTGTGCATCGATTCTGCCGTGGATGCGACCACCGGGCGAATCGGACGCATCGCGACGACGGGTCGCTACTCTGGGAGCGTGGACGCGGGCGATCTCGGACTGGTGCTGATCCCGCTGCTCGCCGTGGCAGCGCCGCTGCTGGCGCGCGGCATCCGACCCCTCATCCGCGTGCCGATCATCGTGTTCGAGCTCGTCCTCGGGATTCTCGCGGGGCCCGCGGCGCTCGGCTGGGTCGAGCCGACGCCCATCCTCGAGAAGCTCAGTGATTTCGGTCTCGCGATGCTGTTCTTCATCGCGGGCTCCGAGATCGACTTCCGGGCGGTCGCCGGACGGCCCCTCGTCCGCGCCTCGATCGGGTGGGCCATCAGCGTGGTGCTGGGCATCGGGATCGGCTTCCTCCTCGCCCCGGGCGAGGGGATGGTCGTGATCGCGATCGCCCTCAGCTCCACCGCACTCGGCACGCTGATGCCGATCCTCAGGGATGCGCAGGAGACCGACACCCCGTTCGGACGTGCGGTCACCGTGATCGGCGCGGTCGGCGAGTTCCTGCCGCTGATCGCGATCTCGCTCTTCCTCAGCACCCGCACCACCCCGCTCGCCACCGCGGTGCTGCTCGCCTTCGTCGTGCTCGCGGGGCTCGCCGTGCTCATGGCTCGGAGGATGCCGCACGGGCGCCTCCACTCGTTCGTGCGTGCGACCCTGCACACCTCCGACCAGTTCGGCGTGCGGTTCGTGCTGCTGCTCATCGCGTCGCTGGTCGGCCTCAGCGTCGTGCTCGACCTCGACATGCTGCTGGGTGCATTCGTCGCCGGAGCGGTGTGGCGCATCATCATGGCGCGCGCGCCCGAGAAGGACGCCGAGGCGGTCGAGACGAAGCTCGAGGCCATCGCGTTCGGCTTCCTCGTACCGATCTTCTTCCTCTACACGGGCGTGAACTTCGACCTGCAGGCGCTCACCGGCTCGTCGTCGGCGATGCTGATGCTTCCGCTGTTCCTCGTCGCGCTGCTCGTGCTCCGCGGCACGACCGCGCAGCTCTCCGCGCCGACGGGCGCGAGCGCCAGGGACCGCACCGCGATCGGGCTGCTGGCCGCCACCGGGCTGCCCATCATCGTCGCCGTGACGGCGATCGGGGTGGATCAGAAGATGATCGACACCGGCACGGCGGCAGCACTCGTCGGGGCCGGGATGCTGTCGGTGCTGCTGTTCCCCCTGATCGGGATGCTGATCCGCGGCGAGGCGGCACGACTCGTCGACCCGGCGCTCGTCCGCGAGACACCGCAGGGGGAGCTGTGACGGCCGCGTCCGCGCTCGTCGCCGACGCGGTGCGTGCGCTCGCCGGCCTTCCGAAGGAGGGACTCGGTGAAGAGCGCGAATCGCGGTGGCGCGGACGCCGCATCGTGCGGGTGGGCGAGGCGTGGCACCTCGGGGTGCTGCTGCTCACCGAGACGCACGCACTGGCGACCGCCGAGGTGCTGAGGGCCGCCGATCCGGGGCGCCGCGGCTACACGGCGGAGTCCGCGCGCGAGCGCGCAGAACGACGTGCTCTGGCACTGCGGGGCGGGTTCGACGAGGGCGATGTCGTGCACGTCGGATGGTCGGTGATCGACCTCGCCGTCGTGGACGCGGGCGGAGCATCCGGGCCTCTGGCGATGGTCGACACGGTGCCATCCGTGCGATGGAGCACGGCAGGCGGTTGGATGCCGCTCGAGGCATACCTCCGCGAACGGGTCGAGCTGCTGCGCGGCTGAGGCGACGGGCACGCCTGACCGGCTGAGCCCGCGGGTCAGGCTGAGCCCGCGGGCGTCAGGCTGCCGCGAACGTCTGCGCGAAACGGCGCAGCAGCGCCGCACCCTCCGTCACGGATGCCGACAGCACCTGCCCCTGCACGGCGTCGAACTCGTCGGGGTCGAAGTACCCGGTGGTGCGATAGAACGTCATCCGATCGGCGAAGTCCCGCGGAGTCGGCTCCGGATGGAACTGCGCCGTGTAAAGGTGGGTGCCCACCCGATACGCCTGCACGGGACAGGTGTCGTTCGTGGCGAGCAGCACCGCGCCCTCCGGCAGAGCCGCGGCGCTCTCCTTGTGAGCGGTGAAGACGGTGAGCGCGGGGGAGCTCGGACCGAAGACGGGGTCCGCGGCGCCGGCGGCGGTGGTCTCGATCACGGTGGCGCTCGCCGACTCGGGGGTGTCCGACGTGACCTGGCCGCCGAGCATCCGCGTCACCACGCCGATGCTGAAGCAGGTGAAGAAGGCGGCGACCTGCGAGTCGATCGCCAGCCGCGCGATGTGCTCGAGATCCGCTTCGACCCTCAGCTGCACGGCGGACTTCTCGACGTCGCTGACGTTGAACGGCGAGCCGCCGACGACGACGCCGCTGTATCGAGCGAGGCGCGCGGGGTCGAGGCGCTCGGTGAGCAGGTCGAGGCGGTCGACGACGTCGACGCCGAGCGCCCGTCGGAACGAGGCGTGCTCGGCATCCGCCGCCCCGAGTTCGGGGCGCACACAGACGTAGAGAAGCGAGACCACCACGAGAGTCTAACGACGACGGGACACGGTCGACGTCGCCGCCGACTCCGACCACATCACGGAGCCGCCGCGGAGCCGTCGCGGTGGCGGCGCGCTCGCGTCATCGGGATGAGTTGGACGTGCGGCCGCGCACGATCCCGACGAACGTCTCGACATCGGGGGTGGTGTGATCGCGGCGCCAAGCCAGGGCGACCGTCGAGGTGGGGCCGTCGGCCAGGGGTCGGTGGCCGACATCCTTGCGGTGGTGCAGGCGTGCGAGCGACATGGGGACGATCACGATACCCGTCCCGGTGGCGGCGGTCACGATGGCGTCCGCGACCGACAGCGGTGCGAAGGCCGGCGCGACGGCACCCGGGATGTCGATCGGACCGAGCGCATCGTCGGTCGGGACCATCACGATCTCGCCCGACAGATCGGCGACGGTCAACTCGTCGGCCGCGAGGAGGTGCGACTCGATCGATGCGACCACCACCGGCACCTCGTCGTACAGCGTGATGATGTGCAGGTTCTCATCTGCCAGCGGCAGGCGCACGAGGGCCGCATCGAGGTCGCCGATGGCGTCTCGCTGATCGGCGACCTCGATCGTCACCAGCTCGATGGGCACATGCGGCATCCGCTGCTTCCAGGCATCGATCCACTTGCCCGGCGTCGCGCCGGGGACGACCCCGAGACGGAATGTGCGCGGCTGCTCCGGTTCGGTGTCGGGCGCGTCGAAGACGACCTTGGCGGTCTTCTTCGGAGGCTTGGGCGGCGGGAACCGCTGAGCCGGTGCGGCCTTGTTGCGCCGCACGGGCGAGCCCTTGCCGGCACGTCCTGCCGGTCGTCGTCCCTGAGTCGCCATGTGCTCCAGGGTACCCGGCGGATGAGGTGAGACGTTCTGAGAGCGCGGCCGATCAGGCCGCGAGCCACAGCCCCTTCGGGTCGGTGGCGACCGTCAGTCCGGCCGCGACCGTCTCGTCGTCGCCGATGCGCGCACCGCGGACGATCCGCGCTCCCGCGCCGACCTCGGTGCGGACGCCGATGTGCGCGCCGTCTCCGACGTCGGCACCCTGGCCGATGTGTGCGTGCGCGTCGACGTGCGCACCCTCGCCGATCACGGCATCCGGTTCGATCCATGCGCCGCGGGCGATGGTCGCCCCCGCGCCGATACGGGCGCCGGGTTCGATGTAGGCGCCCGCTTCGATGTGCGCCTTCGGATGGACCTTCGCGCCGTGCGCGACGAGACCGCGACCGTTGGCGTGCTTGCGGTATCGCAGCGTGGCGCCCTGGTCGTTCTCGATGTCGACGTAGTTCTTTCCCACGATTCCTCCCGTGTTCCGGAGTTCTCCGGATATATCAATAACCACGGGGGTGCCGGATTCATTCCCGAGCATGGATGCGGGTCATCGCTGACACACGGGACACCAGAATGTGATCCTCTCGCGGGTCGGATCCGCGCCCTGCTCGCCGCGTCTGATGGGGGTTCCGCAGCGGCGGCACTGGCGTCCGGCACGTCCGTACACCCACGTCCCCTGACCGGGGCGGTCGACTCCGGTGAAGGTGCGATGGCGACGATCGCGGTTCGCGCGGATCGTGCGCACGCCGAGGTCGAGCAGTGCGGGAACGTCGACCTCCGGTGCGGGGGTCGTCGGCAGGATTCCGCGGAGGAACAGGAGTTCCGCGGCGTATTCGTTGCCGAACCCCGCGACGTTGCGCTGGTCGAGAAGGGCGACGTGGATGCTGCGGGTGTCGGCGCTCACGCGTCTGGCGGCCTCGACGGCATCCCAGTCCGGGCCGAGCGGATCGGGGCCGAGATGGCCGACGAGCTCGTCCTCGTCGCGGGTCGGAACGACCTCGATCTCGGCGAGGTCGATGCCCACCGCCTCGCGCTGCGCCGTGCCGACGATCGCGCGGACCTTGAACGCCGGATGCCGCCACTTCTCACCCGCCCGGTAGACGAGCCAGGCGCCGTCCATGCGCAGATGGGAATGCAGCGTGCTGTCGCCGATCCGCAGCAGCAGATGCTTGCCGCGCGCGATCGACGAGAGGATCGGCTGACCCGTCAGATCGAGCGTCGCGAATCGCGGCACCCGAAGGTCGAAGCGCGCCACCTCGCCGCCGACCAGCGCCTCGTCGAGACGTCTGGCGGTGCGGAAGACGGTATCGCCCTCGGGCATCAGGCGTGCCCTGACCCGGGGGGTGGCGGCAGCGGCGCCGAGACGCTGCCCGGCAGGGGAGGCGGAGGAGTGTGCTGTGGAGCGTGCTGCGGAGTGTGCTGTGGCAGCGGCGTGCGCTGCAGCATGGTGCGCGCGAGGGCAGTGGCACCCGCGACAGCGGCGGGCATGACCGCGACAGCCCCGCCGGGGATCAGAAAGCACAGCTGCGTGGCGACACCGAAGCCGAGCACGCGCGCGCGGCTGCCGCGGAACAGCACCGCCCGGTCGGCAGGGCTGAGATCGCGGGCGTCGAACGCCCGCCCGGTGAGCTCGCGGGCGAGCATCCGTCCCGACAGCACGACGCCGCCCACCGCACCGAGGAATCCGCCGATGAGAGGGATGAGACCGAGGAGCAGCACGGCGATCGCGATCAGGATGCCGAGAACCACGAGTCTCAGGCCCTCGCCGACCGCCATCCAGAATCCGCCGCCGTCCGAGGGCGGGGCGTCGCCGAGATCGGCCTCGACAGCGCGCCAGATGCGCTGGTAGAACGGGTCGCCGATCGTCAGGGCGAGGGCGCTGAACACGGCGCTCGCGAGTGCGAGCGCCGCGGCGAAGATCACGATGCCTACGGCGGCGCGCAGCACCGAGCGCCAGGCCGGGATCCAGCCGTCGGCGAAGGGGGTGAGACCGTCGGAGATCGGCCCGAGAGTGAGCGCCAGCGGTATGAGTCCGGCGAGCAGCACCAGCGCGGCGATGAAGCCCGGTACGAGACCGAGGGCCATGAGCCCCGGTCGGCGCCGCCATGTGCCGAAACCGCGCAGCAGGGTGCGGACGCCGCTGATGAACTCCCCGATCATGCGTCCAGCCTAGAAGCAGTGGTCATGGGCCGGTCAGATCGCCTTGCGCAGCGTGTAGCCGCGGGGGGTGGCCACGAATCCGGACTCCTGCAGAGCGAGGGCGAGCTCGGTGCCGTACACGCCTTCGCCGTTGACCTTCTCGACCGTGAGGGTGTCGAGGCGCCGCGCGCGGGCGGTCGCTGCGAGGTCGGTCGCTGCCGCGCGCAGCACCTCGGCGTCGTCGGTGAAGCACAGCACCGTGCGTCCCCCGCGTTCGAGGTAGAGGACGAGCGATCCGTCGACGATCACCACCAGGCCTCCGGCCTTGCGCCCGGGGCGATGCGAGACCTCGTCGCGCTTGGGCCATCCGAGCGCCGCGCCGTAGGGGTTGGCGGGATCTGTCGCGGCGAGCGTGACGGCATTGCGGGGAGGCGGATCGGCGAGCCCGGCGAACGTGCGAAGTCGGTCGACGGTGGCGGATGCCGCGAACTGCGCCGCGCCGAGCCTCTCGATCACATAGCCGCGGCGGCAGTGCCCAGCCTCCTCGAAGCCGGCGAGGACCCGGTATGTCTGCGCGAACCCGCCCGGCACGCCCTCGGCCTGCACGGCTCCGCGGGTGACCACGCCGTAGCGGTCGAGGAGCAGCCCTGCGGTGACGGTCGCACGACGAGCGGCATCCGTGTCGACGGTGGGCAGCAGCGACCAGCGCCCGCCGATCGACGTCGGTCGGGGCGCGGTCCGTGCCAGCGACATCCCCCGATAGGTGCGCGTGCGCGGAGCGCGTCGGGTGACCCGGTGCGCCTGGGAACCACCGGCCAGCAGCGACCGGATCGGGGCGAAGGTGTCGTTGGTGACCCGGCCGCCCCACGTCAGCGCCCACAGCGCCTCGAGCACGGACTGCTCGTTCTCGGCGCCGGTCATGTCCTTCAGCTGACCGGCGAAGTACGCGCCACCCGCATCCAGCGCGATCAGCACTCGGGCCTCGAGCGAGTCGGCGGCGATCTCGTCGTCGGGCTCGGGCAGCGTGAACGGCGCGAGGTCTGCGGGATGCAGCGAGACCCAGCCGTCGCGCCCCGGCAGCGTGCCGTGGCCCGACCAGATGACCTCTCCCGAGGCAGTGAGCTCGTCGAGCAGGGCGGGGGAGTAGTCGCGCACCCGAGAGGGCAGCACGAGCGACTCCCACGCGCTCGCGGGCACGGGCACCCCGGCGAACTGCTCGATCACCGCGAGCACCCCGTCGAGTCCCTCGAGCGGGCGTCCCAGGTGCTGCCAGTCCGGCAGGAAGCGCGCATACGCCTCGGGTGACACGGGCTCGACGCTGCCTCGGATCGCGGCGAGCGACCGCATCCGCAGGCGGCGCAGCACCTCGGTGTCGCACCATTCGGTCTCGTTCCCCGTGCCCGAGGCCTCGGGCAGGAAGTAACCGCTGGTCAGTCTGCCCGAGTGCTCGAGCCGCTGCAGGGTATGCCGCGCGACGGCGGCGCCGAGCCCGAATCGCGTCGCGACGGCATCCGTCGTGAAGGGACCATGCGTGCGGGCATAGCGCGCGATGAGGTCGCCGAGCGGATCGGCGAGCGGTTCGAGGAATGCGACGGGGATGCCGGTGGGCAGCGCGGCCCCGAGTGCGTCACGCAGCCGACCGGCGTCCTCGATGGCTGCGACGCGCGTGGTGCCGGCGACGGTGACGGGGATCGCGCGGCGAGCGGCGATCAGAGCGTCGAGGTGGTCGGATGCGGACCCCGTCTCCGGGTCGAGTCGTGCGTCGATCTCGGCGGCATCCATCGGACCGAGCATCCGCAGCAGATCGGCGACGCCTTCGAGACCTCGCGCTCGTCGCTCGGGGTCGAGGCGCTGCGCTTCTCTCTCGAACTGGGCGATGACGTCGGGGTCGAGCAGCTCGCGGAGCTCGATTGTGCCGAGCAGCTCGCCGAGCAGCGCGGGGTCGACCGAGAGGGCGGCCGCCCGGCGCTCGGCGAGGGGAGAGTCCCCTTCGTACATGAAGGCGCCGACGTAGCCGAACAGCAGGTCGCGGGCGAAGGGCGAGGGCTGAGACGGCTGCGTCTCGACGAGCCGGATGCGCCGGTCGGCGATCGACACCGCCAGCGTGCGCAGCGAGGGCAGGTCGTAGACGTCCTGCAGGACCTCACGGAGCGTCTCGAGGATCACGGGGAACGTCGGGTGCCGGCGCGCCACCTCGAGCAGCTGCGCCGAACGCTGACGCTGCTGCCACAGCGGGGTGCGCCGGTTGGGGTTGGTGCGCGGCATGAGCAGCGCGCGCGCCGCGCATTCGCGGAAGCGCGACGCGAACAGCGCCGAGCCGCCGACCTCCTGGGTGACGAGCTGCTCGAGTTCATCCGGGTCGAACACGAAGAGCTCGGCCCCGGGCGGCTCGGCCTCGGCATCCGGGATGCGCACGATGATGCCGTCGTCGCTCGCGACCGCAGAGCCCTCGACTCCGAGTCGCTCGCGGATGCGGGCGTTGATCGCCAGCGCCCACGGTGCATGCACCTTCATGCCGTACGGGGAATGAAGGATGACCCGCCAGTCGCCGACCTCGTCGCGCCCGCGCTCGACCGTCAGAGTGCGATCGGTCGGCAGCGTTCCGGTCGCTTCGCGCTGCTCGGTCAGGTGCGCCATCAGGTTCATCCGCGCCTGCGCGTCGAGTCCGGCTTCGATCAGTCGCTGGGCGGCCTTCTCGGGAGTCGCGGCGGAGACCTCTCGCGAGAACCTCCCCAGCGCCTCGCCGAGCTCGAACGGTCGGCCGATGCCGTCTCCGTGCCAGAACGGCACCTTGCCGGGCTGGCCGTAGGCGGGGATGACGTTGACCCGGTCATGGGTGATCTCGGCGATCCGCCAGCTCGTCGTGCCGAGCGTGAAGACGTCGCCCACTCGCGACTCGTAGACCATCTCCTCGTCGAGCTCGCCGACGCGGGCGCCGGTCGACTCGCCGGCGACGAAGACCCCGAAGAGTCCGCGATCGGGGATCGTGCCCCCGCTCGTGACGGCGATGCGCTGCGCGCCCGGACGTCCGGTCAGGGTGCCGGCGTCTCTGTCCCACACCAGCCGCGGGCGGAGCTCGGCGAACTCATCGGAGGGGAACCGTCCGGCGAGCAGGTCGAGCGTCGCCTCGTAGGCCGATCGCGGGAGCGACTGGAACGGAGCCGAGCGACGCACGGTCTCGAACCACTCCTCGACGCTGATCTCGCCGAGGGCGCTGGCGGCGACCGTCTGCTGCGCGAGGATGTCGAGTGGATTGCGGGGCACCTGGATCGCCTCGATCTTGCCCGCCAGCATCCGCTCGGTGACGATCGCGGTGTGCAGCACGTCGCCGCGGTGCTTCGGGAAGAGGGCGGCCCGGCTGATCTCGCCGACCTGGTGACCTGCTCGCCCGACGCGCTGCAGACCGGAGGCCGCGGACGGCGGAGCCTCGACCTGGATCACCAGGTCGACCGCACCCATGTCGATGCCGAGCTCGAGGCTGCTCGTCGCGACGACGCAGCGCAGGACACCGGACTTGAGCTCTTCTTCGACCTGGGCGCGCTGCTCTTTCGAGACCGACCCGTGGTGCGCCTTGGCGAGCACGGGGTCTGCTCCGGCGGTGGCACCTGCCTGCGCCATCATGGCTGCCGGCACGGAGGCCTCGGGCAGTGCGACGCCGATGCGCTCGGAGTAGATCTCGTTGAGTCGCCCGGTGAGGCGCTCGGCGAGGCGACGCGAGTTGGAGAACACGATGGTCGACTTGTTCTGCAGGATGCGATCGACGATCGCCTCCTCGACGTGGGGCCACACGGAGCCGGTGACCTCGGTGTACTCCGCATCCGCCGCATCTCCGGCATCCTTCGGCGCGCCGGGAGGGGGTGGCGGATTGGTCATGTCGTCCATCGGCACCACGACGCCCAGCTCGAACGTCTTGGACGCCGGCGGCGCGACGATCTCGACAGGCGCCGCGCCGCCGAGGAACCGCGCGACCTCGTCGATCGGACGCACGGTGGCCGACAGGCCGATACGCTGTGCGGGTTCGTCGTGGCCGTGGGTGCGACGCAGCGCATCGAGCCGCTCGAGGCTCACCGCGAGGTGGGCTCCGCGCTTGGTCGCGGCGACCGCATGCACCTCGTCGATGATGACCGTGTGCACATCGCGCAGCGTCTCGCCGGCGCGACTGGTGAGCATCAGATACAGCGACTCGGGGGTCGTGATGAGGATGTCGGGCGGATCGGAGACCAGCTTGCGGCGATCGCTCGAGGTCGTGTCGCCCGAGCGCACGCCGACCGTCACCGAAGGGGCCTCGACGCCGAGCCGCCTGGCCGACTGGCCGATGCCGATGAGGGGCGAGCGCAGGTTGCGCTCCACGTCGACGCCGAGCGCCTTCAGCGGCGAGATGTAGAGGATGCGCGTGCGCGAGGCGTCGGCGGCCTTCGTGCGCTTCGCGGGAGGGGTGGGCTGCTCGATGCGCTCGCGGAACACGCTGTCGATCGCCCAGAGGAAGGCCGAGAGCGTCTTGCCCGAGCCGGTCGGTGCGACGACGAGCGCGTGCTTTCCGGCAGAGATCGCATTCCAGGCGCCCGACTGGGCGGGCGTGGGTTCGGGAAACGCACCCCGGAACCAGTCTTGCGTGGCAGGGGTGAAGCGTTCGAGCACGTCGCTCATCCCTCCATCATCACCCGTGCCACCGACATCGGGGTCGGCATTGTCCGAGGGTGCGGGCATGCTGTAGGCATGGCGACGCACACCACGAACTACGCGAGCACGTTCATCGAGGTCGCAGAAGACTGTCCCGTCGACCACGCCGAAGAGCCGCCGACGGGTGAGAGGCCCACGATCGCCGCACTGCACTATCGACTGATCGCGCAGGAGCCGTATGCGCGCACCTCCGACGACGTGATCTTCACCACGCATGCGCTGCGTGCCGGGATCGACCCCGACGACTCCGCCGCACGCGAGGCGTTCTTCTCGAAGGGGCAGCCCTGCCTGCGCTCATCACCGCTGGGAAAACGCTACGGGTGGGGGATCGCCCACGACGCCGAGGGGCGGGTCGCGCTCGTCCCTCGAGAATCCGAGGACTACACCCTGCTCGCCGCCGACCCCGCGATCGCCCATACCCGGGCGATGCGGAGCCGACGGGCGTGAGCTCACCTCGAGGTCAGTGAGCCGTCGACGTCGATCTCGAGCGTGAGTCCCAGGTCGAGACGCGCGAGGAACGCATCGTCATGACTCACGACCAGCACCGCCCCGCGGTATGCCCGGAGCGCCTCGACCAGCTGATCGACCGTGTCGATGTCGAGGTTGTTCGTCGGCTCGTCCAGCACCACGAGGTGGGGTGCGGGGTCCGAGAGCAGCAGTTTCGCCAGAGCCACGCGGAACCGCTCCCCGCCTGACAGAGCGGCGACAGGTCGCTCCGCGGTGGCCCCTCGGATGAGGAACCGTGCGAGGCGATTGCGCAGCTCCTTCTCGGGCACCTGCGGTGCGGCATCCGCGATGTTCTCGAATACCGACCGGTTCTCGTCGAGCCCGTCGACGCGCTGCGGCAGGTAGCCGATCCGGTCGGTGAGAGCTGTCGCGACGAGGCGCGCTCCGGAGCTCCGGAGATCCGCGTCGTCACCTGACGGATCGGGCCGGTCCGCGTCGAGTGGCAGCGCTTCTCCGGAGTCGTGGCCGACGTCGGCCACGAGCCGTTCGAGCAGCGTGGTCTTTCCGGCGCCGTTGCGCCCGATCAGCGCGACCCGGTCGGGGCCCTGGATGATCCACGACCTCTCGCCGTCGCCGATCGTCGCGATGCGACGACTGCGAGACACCTGTGGATCCGGCAGCTCGATCTTCATCGACGCGTCGGACCTCAGGCGCCGCCCCGCCTCGTCGAGCGCGGTGCGGGCGGCATCCTCCTTCGCCCCGACCTCCGTGCGCAGCCTGCCCGCCGACACCTCGGCCGCCATTTTGCGCCCGTGGGCCACGATCTTCGGCACGCGCTTCTCGATCTCGGCCTTCTTGGCGGTGCGCGCTCGGTGGGCGAGCTTGACCTCGGCCTCGATGCGCTGGCGCTTCTCCTTGCGGAACTCCTGTTTCGCCGTCACCTCCGCCTGCCTCGCGGCATCCTGCTCGGCGTCCAACCAGGCGCGCCATTCGGAGTACGGCCCGCCGAACACGCTCAGCGTCTGGGCGTAGAGCTCGGCGGTGTCGTCCATCAGTTCGAGCAGCGACAGGTCGTGGCTGACAACGATGAGTGTGCCCTTCCACGAGCGGACCATCGCCGCGAGTCTCGCGCGGGCGTCGCGGTCGAGATTGTTGGTCGGTTCGTCGAGCAGGGTGATCGGCGCGCGCCGGAGACGGATGCCGGCGATCGCGACCAGCACGGCCTCACCACCCGACAGCTCGCCGACCCTCCGGTCGAGGAACTCGGGGGCGAGCCCGGCGTCTGCCAGGGACATCTCGGCGCGCGCTTCGATGTCCCACTCGTCGCCGACCGTGTCGAAGTGCACCTGATCGACGTCGCCCGCGCCGATCGCACGGACGGCATCGAGGGCGGGAGCCACTCCGAGAAGATCGGCGACCCGGCGGTCGACGTCGAGTGTGAGCTGCTGCGGCAGGTAGGCGACCTCGCCGGTGGTGGTGAGGTGCCCGGCCGTCGGGGTCAGCTCGCCCGCCATCAGCCGCAGCAGCGTGGACTTGCCGGCGCCGTTGCGACCGACGAGGCCGGTGCGACCGGAGCCGAATGATCCGGAGACCGAGTCGAGCGCTGACGTGCCGTCGGGCCAGGTGAAGGTGAGTCGATCGAGGGTGACCGATGAATGAAGAGTGGGGACTGACATGGTGTCTCCTGTCCAGTGCGAGGGTGCACTGACACCGGTCGCCCGATGGGCCCGTCTGAGCGGGTCGCTGTCGAAGGACAGCGGGCGGTGGTCTGCCGTGGAGTCGGCGATCGTCGGGTCAGCGCGCGGAAAGATGAGCGCGGAGGCGACGGATCAGATCAAAGGACTTCCAGACACGGCGGACAGGACTCAACGACGATACCCGGGCGTGTCGGAGTTTCGCAACCCCGGGCGTGTCGCGGCTGCGTGCGGGGGCGGTCACGCCTCGACGGCGCGTTCCAACCACTTCGTGAGGAACGCGCGCACGTCTCGGAGCTCCTCCTCCGAGATGCTGTGCGTGAGCCCGGTGTAGACGCGTCCGGACAACTCGGAGTGCGCCGGAAGCCACTCGGCGGTGTGCGCGACCAGCGCCTGGGGGATCACCTGGTCGTTCGTGCCTCGGCCCCAGAAGACGTGCGGTCGCGCCTCGGTCAGCGCATCGTCGCCCGGCAGCTCGCCGGGCGCTGCGTAACCGCTGAGGGCCACCACGGTGTCGATGCTCCCGGGCGCGAGTCGCATGGCCTGCACGGCGACGGCGGCACCCTGCGAGAACCCGAGAAGGGCCACGGCAGGGGCGTCGGCCCTGGCATCGTCGAGCCAGCGCAGGAACGCCTCTGCCGCGACGGTGACGGATGCCGAGCTGCGGCCGTCGAGACCCTCGATGGCGTACCACGAGCGCCCGGGCATCGGCCACGGGGGAGCGAGCGGGGCGGCGACGGACGCGACCACGATGCCGTCCGGCAGGTAGGGGACGAGCCCGAACAGGTCGTGCTCGTCGGCGCCGTATCCGTGCAGCAGCACCAGCAGCGGCATCCCCGCGCGATCTTCCGTCGACCAGCGCGTGAGGAGCCCGTCGATCATCAGTTCTTCGCTCACGGTCCCATCCTGCCAGCGCCGTCCGACACCCGCAGGAGACGATCATCGGATCGTATGCCGGTCGTGGCCTCAAGTCGGTGTTCGCCGGAGGGCGCTGCTGGTAGAAAGGAGACATGGCCGTCCGCACACCTGATCCCGACCCCGAGCCCGACGACGGCATGGAGGGCTTCGGCGCCGCACAGCCCTCGCGTGACTCCAACCCGGGGTGGTTGAGCGACTTCGAGCTGGCGGAGGCGAGACGCCATCTGCCCATGCTCTACGTCGAGGCGATCCCGGTGAGGACCGATGGCTCCGGGCAGGTGACCGAGATCGGCATCCTGCTGCGTTCGACGCCCATGGGCGAGATGACGCGCACCATCGTCTCGGGGCGAGTGCGGTTCGGCGAGACGATCCGCGATGCGCTGTTCCGCCATGTCGAGAACGATCTGGGCCCGATGGCGTTCCCGCTGCTGCCGCCGCAGCCGCTGCCCTTCACGGTCGCCGAGTACTTCCCGATCCCGGGGGTCAGCGCCTACCACGATGACCGTCAGCATGCCGTCTCGCTCGCGTTCGTGGTGCCGGTCACCGGCACGTGCGAGCCGCGCCAGGATGCACTCGAGGTCACCTGGTTCTCGCCCGAGGCCGCGGCATCGGACGCCGTCGCCGCCGAGATGGAGGGCGGGCGAGGCACCCTCATCCGCCTGGCTCTCGCGAACCTCGGTCTGCTGCGCTAGCCGCTCCGCTCAGTCCCGCTCAGCTCAGCGTGTCGTGAGGCGCGCGAGCTCTGCGACGAACTCGTCGACGTCGGACTCCTCGGTGTCGAAGCCGCACATCCACCGCACCTCGTTGCGCGCGGCATCCCAGTCGTAGAAGCGGAACTTCTCGCGCAGCTGGTCGGCGATGCCATCGGGCAGCTGCGCGAACACGCCGTTCGCCTGGGTCGGCTGCGTGAACGAGACGCCGGTGATCTCACCGGCCGCGATGCCGGCCTCGATCGCCCCGCGCAGCCGCTGCGCCATGGCGTTCGCGTGCTGGGCGTTGCGCAGCCACAGGTCTCCTTCGAGCAGCGCGATGAGCTGGGCGGAGACGAAGCGCATCTTCGACGACAGCTGCATGTTGAATTTGCGGGAGTACTGCAGTCCGTTCGATGCCTCGGGGTTCAGCACCACGATGGCCTCGCCGAGCATGGCGCCGTTCTTCGTGCCGCCGAAGCTGAGCACGTCGACGCCGGCGTCGCGGGTGAACGCGCGCAGCGGCACGTCGAGGGCTGCGGCCGCGTTCGAGATGCGCGCGCCGTCGAGGTGCAGGGTCATGCCGCGTTCGTGCGCGTGATCGGCGAGAGCCCGGATCTCGTCGACGGAGTAGAGGGTGCCGAGCTCGGTCGACTGGGTGATCGAGACCACGAGCGGCTGCGCGCGGTGCTCGTCGCCCCAGCCCCAGGCCTCGCGGTCGACGAGCTCGGGCGTGAGCTTGCCGTCCTCGGTCGGCACGGCGAGGATCTTGAATCCGCCGATCTTCTCGGGCGCTCCGCCCTCGTCGACGTTGATGTGCGCGGAGGATGCCGCGATGACGGCTCCCCAGCGGGGCAGCATCGACTGCAGGCCGGTGACGTTCGCACCCGTGCCGTTGAACACCGGGAACGCCTGGACGCCCTCGCCGAAGTGGGCGCGGAACACCTCCTGCAGACGGGCGGTGTAGGCGTCCTCGCCGTACGCGACCTGGTGGCCGCCGTTCGCCGCTGCGATGGCCGCGAGGACCTCGGGGTGGACGCCGGAATAGTTGTCGCTGGCGAAGCCCCGGACCGCGGGGTCATGCTGAATAGTCACCGCACAAGCCTACGGGCGGATGCCGAGCCCGGCGTCCCCCGGCCGGCATACCGCTCTAGCGAATGTCCGAGGCCCCGCCTACCCTCTCATTCATGGAGCGCAGCGCTGCGAAGACCGCCTTCGCGAACGTCCTCGTCAACACGCTCATCGCGAACGTGACGACGAGCTTTCTGTGGTTCGCGCTGACCTTCTGGGTCTACATCGAAACGCAGTCCGTGCTCGCGACCGGCGTCATCGGCGGCGCGTACATGCTGTTCATCGCCTTCTTCGCGATGATCTTCGGCACCATCGTCGACCGCAATCGCAAACACACGGTGATGCTGCTCTCGAGCTTCATCTCGGCGGTCGCCTTCCTGATCGCCGGCGTTCTGTACGTCTGGCAGCCGGAGGCGGCGCTGCTCGACCTCGGCGGTCCGTGGTTCTGGCTGTTCTCGGCGATCATCCTGTTCGGCGGGGTGATCGAGCAGCTCCGCAACATCGCGCTCTCGACGACCGTCACGCTGCTCGTCCCCGAAGATCGACGGGCCAACGCCAACGGCCTGGTCGGCACGGTGCAGGGTCTGGCCTTCCTCGTGACCAGCGTCTTCTCCGGGCTGTCCATCGGCTTCCTGGGCATGGGGTGGACGCTCGCGATCGCGATCGGCGCGATGGTGCTGACCTTCGTGCACCTGCTCTTCATCCGCATCCCCGAGGGGGCGCCGCAGCCAGACCCCGATGCGAAGAGCGCCCTCGACTTCCGCGGCAGTGTGGCGGCGATCCGGCTGGCCCCCGGACTGTTCGCGCTGATCATCTTCTCGACGTTCAACAACCTCATCGGCGGCGTGTACATGGCGCTGATGGATCCGTACGGTCTCACGCTCTTCGACGCGCAGATGTGGGGCTTCGCGCTGGCGTTCGCGTCGACCGGGTTCCTGATCGGCGGCGGGCTCGTGGCGAAGTTCGGCCTCGGGGCGAAACCCATGCGCACCCTGCTGCTCGTCGTGATCGCGATGGGCATCCTAGGGTCGGTGTTCATGCTGCGCGAATGGTGGCCGCTCTACGTCGTCGGCATGTGGATCTACATGGCCCTCGTGCCGCCCGTCGAGGCGGCCGAGCAGACCATCATCCAGAAGGTCGTCCGCTATGACAGGCAGGGGCGTGTGTTCGGCGTCGCCGCGGCGATGGAGGCCGCAGCCGCTCCGATCACGGCATTCCTCATCGCGCCGATCGCGGAGTTCCTGATCATCCCGTACATGAGGACGCCCGAGGGGCAGCAGCAGTGGGAATGGCTGCTGGGTGAGGGTGAGGCTCGGGGCATCGCCCTGATCTGCCTGTTCGCGGGCATCATCATGGTGATCGCCGCGACGCTGGCCTTCTTCACGAAGTCGTATCGCAAGCTCACCGAGCTCTACGCGAACGCGCCGGAGCAGAATCCCGGCGACGGCGAACCCGACGGCGACGGCGACGGCGCACCGGACGACGCAGGCGAGAACACGGGCGGCGGCACGGGCACCGGCGCCGAGTGGAACGCGGACGCGGTGGCCGAGGGCCGAGCGGATTCCGCGGAGGACCGCAGCGTCGATGCGCGCGTCGCGGATGCTCCGCCGCCCCTCCGAGGGCTCCCTCCTGAGGTGCCGGAGGCGCGCCGCTAGCGGAACGGCGTCATCAGCCGAACGCGTCGGCAGCGGAACGGGCTGCGGCGTTCAGTCGAGCGTGATGATCCGGTCGTTGAGATCGGCGGCGTCCGTATCCCACAGTGTGAGCACCTGCGGCGCGAGCGAGTCCGGGTCCAGTGCCTTGGCGCGGAAGACGACCGATGCCGCGCGCAGGGGCTCGACGGCATCCCGCGCTGCCTTCGCGAAGCCCTGCGCCACCGCGCGCGTCCACGCCTCGCTCGCGGCCTTGACGGCAGCGTAGTTCGCGCCTCCCGCCAGAGGGCGACCGACCGCTGTCGACGAGACGATCGCGAAACGTCCGGCGTCAGAGGCGCGCAGCAGGGAGTCGAAGGCGCGGCTGGTGGCGCGCACCGCATCGAACGCGGGCATAAGCGCGTGCAGGTCGTCGTCGGTCTGCCCGGCGAGGCCCCCTCCGCCGCGCCAGCCGCCGACCAGCGGGATCACGGCGTCGATCGCCTGCAGGCGGGAAGCGAGTTCCGTCATCGACGCCAGCGAGGTCGCGTCGGCCACCTCGACCTGTGCGCCGAGTGCGTCGAGCGCGTGCAGCCGTTCTGAAGATCGGCCGGTGGCGACGACGCGCGCGCCGGCGTCGACGAGTGCTCGCGCCAGGGCGAGGCCAGACGGGCTGGTGGCTCCGGCGAGGAGGATCGTGCGGTCGGTGACGCTCATGTGCTCAACTCTCGTGACGAAACAGTTCTGCGGCCACCCCGGGCAGGAATGGCCGCAGACGCTGCGTCCGGTCGCACCACACGATCGGACCCCAGAAATGCGCGATTCGAGTCAGTCGTCGGTGCCCCGGATGCCGACGGTCGACTCGATGAGCGCCTTCATCTTCTTGTCGAGGGTCTCGAAGAACATCGACAGCGGGAACTCGTCGTCCATCACGGCATCCGTGTAACCCTTCGGCGCGCCGGCGAGGATCTCGTCCGACAGTCCGCGGGCCCACTGCGATGCCGGGTGCGGCGTGAGCGTGCCGCGCACGAGGTCGTACGCGGCGAGCCAGTGCGCGACCTTCGGGCGGTCGATCGAGTGCCAGTACAGGTCATCGATCGCGTCGCCCAGAGCCACGACGGCATCCGGCACGTTGTCCCAGTCGAAGGTGAGCGCCGTGTCGGTCCAGTGCAGCACGCCGCGCTGGTGCAGCCAGGCGAACAGCAGCTGTCCGCCGACGGCGTCGTAGTTGCGCGTGCGGGTGCCGGTGATCGAGAAGCGGAAGATCCGGTCGAAGATCACCGCGTACTGCACGAGGTGCGCGTAGTCGTGCATCTCCTGCTCGGTCTCGGTGAGCTCCTCACCCGCGGCGATGCGGGCCGCGAGGGTGCGCTCGATGTTCACCGACTCGCGGAACGCCGTCATGTCGCAGCGCATCTCCTCGAGCGAGTAGAGGAAGAACGGCATCCGCTGCTTGATCATGAACGGGTCGAAGGGCAGGTCGCCGCGCATGTGGGTGCGGTCGTGGATGATGTCCCACATGACGAAGGTCTTCTCAGCCACCTGCTGATCGTCGAGCATCGCGCTCGCGCGCTCAGGCAGGTCGAGGTTGGTGATCGCGGCAGCGGCGCGGGTGACCCGGCGGTAGCGTGCGGCCTCGCGGTCCTGGAAGATCGCGCCCCATGTGAACGAGGGGATCTCGCGCATCGCGACGGTCTCGGGGAACAGCACGGCCGAGTTGGTGTCGTAGCCGGGCGTGAAGTCGACCAGACGCAGCGAGACGAACAGCTTGTTGCCGTAGTCGCCGGCCTCGAGGGCGGCGATGAACTCGGGCCAGATCGTCTCGACGATCAGCGCCTCGACGAGTCGGTCGCTCGATCCGTTCTGCGTGTACATCGGGAAGACGACCAGGTGGCGGATGCCGTCGACGCGGTGCTGCTGCGGCTGGAACGCCAGGAGCGAGTCGAGGAAGTCCGGCACGCCGAAGCCCTCCGAGACCCAGCGGTCGAAGTCGACGACGGAGGCGGCGAGGTACTCGGCGTCGTGCGGGAAGGCGGGAGCGAGTGCGCGGATGCCGGCGGTGATCGCGGCGACGAGGTCGCGCGCCGCGGCGTGGTGCGCGGCATCCGGGATCGATCCGTCCTTGATCTGCATCTCGCGGATCGCGATCGCGGCGTCCTTGAGCTGAGCCCAGGCGACGCTCTGCTCGGCGATCGATGCGTCCTCGACGACCTCGGGTTCGCCGACGATGGCCTGAACAGCGGTGCTGTGGGCAGAAATGATGGACATCGGGACCTCCGATCGGAGAGTTTGACGGAAAGATTCCGGCATATACGGAATCCTGACGATAATATTACATCTATGGATGACTCTGTCGACCGCGCGATCCTGGCCGAGATCTCACGAGACGGCCGTGCGACACTGTCCCAGTTGTCCGATGCTGTCGGCCTCTCCGTGTCGGCCGTGCAGTCACGTCTGCGTCGCCTCGAGACGCGCGGGATCATCACCGGCTACCGCGCGATCCTCGACCCCGAACTCGTCGGCACGCCCCTGTCCGCCTTCATCGAGATCACGCCGCTCGACCCGGCGCAGCCCGACAACGCCCCCGAGCTTCTCGAACACCTCGACGCGATCGAGGCGTGCCACTCGATCGCGGGAGACGCCAGCTACATGCTGTTCGTGCGGGTCGCCTCGCCCCGCGCGCTGGAAGAGCTCGTGCGCGACATCCGGCTGGCCGCGAACGTGAGCACCCGCACCACGGTCGTGCTGCAGACCTACTACGAGCACCGGCCGATCATCTCGGTCGCGCCGGACGCATCCGCATAGAGCGGACGCGCGGTGCTCACAGGGCGGCGCCGACCATCGCCTCGCCGAGGGGCGTGCGCAGATGCAGCATCCTCGCGCCGTCGCGCTCGCTCGAGATCAGTCCTGCGTCGCGCAGCACGGTGAGGTGGTGGGATGCGGTCGACACCGCGATTCCCGCGTCCTGAGCGACTTGCGAGGTCGTGCGGGACGTGCCGGCTCCCAGGAGGATGCCGGCGCGAGCGGGGCCGAGGAGGGCGCCCAGCGCCCCGGAGATCTCGGCGGCGTCCCTCGACCAGCCGGCGGTCACCCCGCGCGCCGGGTAGAACAGCGTGGGTTGCGCCGGCGGCTCGGTGAGCACCATGCACCCCCATGTCGACATCACCGACGGAACGAGCACCAGCCCGCTTCCGTGGCAGTCGACGACCTCGCTGTGGCGGCGCAGCGAGACGCGCACGGCTCCGTCGCCCCAGGTCACTTTCGGGTGGAGGCCCCCGGCCATCTCTCTGATCCCCGACGTGGCGATCACTCGCGATCGGACCGCGATGTCGGCTCGCAGCAGCCGATCCAGCTGCGGCCAGACCGGCGCCAGTGCGGCATCCCACATCTCCGACCAGGCGTCTGCGATCATCGCCCGCGCTCGTTCGGGCTGCTGCTGCATGTCGCGCAGTGCGCGTCGGCGAGCGCCGGTCGAGCGGATGACCATCTTGCCGAGGTCGACGCGCAGTGGATCGAGGGGTGCGCTGCGCAGCGCCGACAACTCGGTCTCCGGTGTCATGTCCCATGCGGGGGCGGTCGTGAAGAAGTCGGGAAGATAGCCGTCATCGCCGACGACGACGGCGAGCAGGCGGAAGCTCTCGCGAGGCAGCCGATCGCGCACGGCGCGCAGCCATCCCCACTGCAGGGGATGCTGGGCCGGCCGCAGCAGCACGCGCACGGCGTGGGCGAGCTCATGCCCGGGGGATATGCCGAATCGCACCGCCTGGATGTCTCCGGGGCTCAGATGGAACTCCACGCGGTGGTCGGGATGCTCGACGCCCTCGCGTGGTGTGCCGGCACCTGCGACGACAGAGTTTCGATCCACATCGAAACTCTAGGTCGTTCATCACGGCCTGTCGAGACTGGGCTCATGAACACCACGTCATCTGCTCTCGCAGCCGTCGCCGCAGCGGACATCCGCATCGGAACCGGGAACAGCCGACGCTTCGTCGGCGCGGATCACGGTGCGGCCATCTCCTACTTCTACGTCGAGAATCAGCCCGGCGACGGGCCCGGGCTGCACTGGCATCCCTACCCTGAGACGTGGGTGGTGCTCGAAGGCACGGCGCGCATCACGGTGGGCGCGGACACGATCGTCGCCTCCGCCGGTGACACGGCCACGGGCCCGGCCTTCGTGCCACACTCCTTCACGAACATCGGTCGCGGAACGCTGCGCCTCATCGGCATCCATGCGTCCGCCACGATCATCCAGACCTTCCTCTCCGAGGACTGACCCACGACACACCAGGAGCACCCATGTCCTTCCAGGCATACCTCGACAAGGTCGAGACGCAGACCGGCCTCACCCCGCGGCAGTTCATCGAACTGGCGAAGGAGCAGGGCTTCGACGAGACGACCAAGTCCACCGTCGTCCTCAACTGGCTCAAGCAGGACTACGGTCTCGGGCACGGGCATGCCCAGGCGATGGTCCACGTGATACTCAAGGGGCCGAAGATCAGCGACAAGCACGTCGGCAAGGGCGGCGCGCACGGCGATGCGTCCGACACGCTCTGGCTCGACGGCAAGGACACCAACCCCGACGGCTGATCCCGCCCGCCACCGCACGACCGAGAACACCCAGAACACCGCACCGAGGAGCCCGTATGGCAGTCCGCATCGATCTCAACGTCTCCCTCGACGGATTCGCGACGACCACCGACCAATCACCCGAGAATCCGTTCGGCGAGGACTGGTCGCGTCTGGTCGCGGCGTACACCGCGACGCGGACGTTCCGCAGCCGCGTGCTCGGCGACACGTCGGGTGCCGGCACGACCGGCATCGACGAGAGATACGCCCAGGAGTACTTCGAGGGCGTCGGCGCCGAGATCATGGGTGCCGGGATGTTCGGTCTGCACCAGAACCCCGATGACACCGAGTGGCGCGGATGGTGGGGCGACGAGCCGCCGTTCGAGGTGCCGGTCTTCGTGCTCACGCATGCACGGCGCGAGCCGATCGAGTTCGCCAACGGGACCGTCTTCCACTTCCTCGAGACGACCCCGGAGGAGGCGCTCGCCCGGGCTGCAGCGGTGGCCGGCGACCGGGACGTGCGCGTCGGCGGCGGCATCGACGTCGTGCGGCAGTTCCTGCGCAGGGGCCTGGTCGACCGGCTGCACCTTGCGGTCAACCCGCTCGTGATCGGAAGCGGGCAGCGCATCTGGGACGGACTGCGCGGCATCGAGAACGACTACGAGCTGCGTTCCGAGGTGGCCGAGAGCGGTGTCATCCATCTGAACTTCCGCCGAGACTGAGGCGCAGAGGGGGCGTCCATCGGCGCCCCCACTAGGATTCCCTGCGTGGCAGCATCCTCGAAGCGCAAGAAGAATCAGCCCCATGTGAGCGGCAATCCCGCGAAGCGGGCGAGCGGCAATCCGGCGACCCAGACCGCCATCGACGCCGGGCCCGTCACAGTCCGCGACTGGATCGGCGCCGCACGGCTGCGCACTCTGCCGCTCGCCGTCGCCCCCGTCGTCATCGGCACCGGCGCCGCACGCAGCACCGGTCCGGAGTTCCACTGGGTGATCGCGCTCGCGTGCCTCGCGGTCGCCGTGCTGCTGCAGGTCGGCGTCAACTTCGCGAACGACTACAGCGACGGCATCCGGGGCACCGATGCCGTGCGCGTCGGCCCGGCCCGCCTGACGGCATCCGGTCGGGTGAAGCCCCGCACCGTGCTCGTCGCCGCGTTGGTCTTCTTCGCACTCGCTGCGGCGGTCGGGGTCGCGATCGTGGTCCGCACCGAGCAGTGGTGGATGCTGGCCATCGGCGCCGCGTGCATCATCGCCGCGTGGTTCTACACCGGCGGCAAGAGGCCCTACGGGTACAACGCTCTCGGCGAGGTGTTCGTCTTCATCTTCTTCGGCCTCGTCGCGACGCTCGGCACGACGTGGGTGCAGGCGTTCGAACTGCCCCAGCAGGCGTGGCTCGGGGCGATCGCGGCGGGCCTCTTCGCCTGCGCCGTGCTCCTCGCCAACAACCTGCGCGACATCGATCAGGATCGCCTGGTCGGCAAGCGCACGCTGACGGTGCTGATCGGCAAGCGCGCGACCCAGGTGCTCTTCACGCTGTTCGTGATCGTGCCCTTCGGCATCCTCGCGTTCATCGCGCTGCTGTACCCGATCGCGTGGATCGGGCTGCTCGCGCTGCTCGCCGGGCTCCCGGCCATCCTGATCGTCTGGACCTATCGTCAGGCGAAGGAGCTCGTCACGGCCCTGGCGCTGACATCGCTGACCGCACTGCTCTATGCCGGTGCGTTCTTCTGGGCCCTCGCCGGCTGAGCCGCCGATCGAACCGGCTGGCGCTGTGCGTCAGGCCCTCTCGGCGCCGTCGATCGCGTCGTCCTCGACGTCGGCGTCCTTCTGCGCGGCGGAGCTCTTGCCTTCGCGGCGCTCGACGATCCGGGCCGAGGCGTCGGTGAGCGGCCGGCGCAGGAACAGCATCGAGATGCTCACGCCGATGAGCGCGGCGAAGATCGCGGCGAGCCACCAGTACTCGCGGAAGATCGGGAAGAAGAACCACATGATCGCCAGCGGCACGAGGAAGGCCAGCAGACGCAGCACGGTGTAGACGAGGAAAGGTGCACGGTTCTTCACCTGCCCAGTCTACGTTCGCGACCTGAGGGGTCAGCTGTGTCAGCCGTCGATGCCCAGCGTCCGGAACGGGATGCCGCGCACGACGCGCTTCCACGGGTGCTCGCCGAGCGACCACAGCAGCTTCTCGTCGAGGTCGAGCGCGAGGTCCTCGCAGCCGACGGGCAGCGGCACCCGGTCGCGTGCCAGCGAATCGCGGTTCCCCGTCCACAGGACGCCGGGTCGCATGTGATCCGACTGCGAGACGAAGTGCCGGTCACCCCAGCGGACGGCGCCCTGCATGTGCGTGATCCCGGGCGAGAAACGGCTGATCTCGCGGAACTCGTCGCCATCGCCGTCCGGCACGGAGAACTCGCCGATGCGTCCCTCGTCGTCGCGGGTGTACTCGCCGATGAGCACCCTCCGCAGGGGCACTCCCTCGTCGTCGTAGACGCGGCCGAGGTACGAGCAGCGGAGGTCGAGCGGGTGCACGCGGGTGCGCACCGCGACGAGCGCGGTGGCCCGCAGACCGCGTCCCCGCGCGCCGGCGAGGCGTCGCGCCTCCGGGCCGCGGACGCGCCGGATGTCGGCGAGGTCGAACTCCCAGATGCCACGGCCGGTGGCTGCGACGAACAGGCGGTCGTCGAACCACGCGAGTCCGCCGGCGTGGATCCGGGCGGGCTGGAGCTCACCGTCCTCGTCGATCGCGAGCAGCACGTCGAGATGTCGGGAGCGCTCGAGGTCGACGAACGCGACCCGCGATGCCAGGTGGTGTCCGTCGAGCTGCTGCCGGAACCAGCTCACGGCGAGAGTCCGACGCCCTTGCCACAGGCCCAGGTCGATGCCCTGCGGGTACCAGCGGCGGGTCCAGGTGCGGGCGCTCAGCCACCGCAGGTCGACCGTGCTGCGGCGCTTCTGCCGCACCGGGCGCCACGTCGTTCCGAACGGCCAGAGCATGCTCCCATCGTCGCCGATCCCCGGGCGCGGTGCGAATCCGGCATCGCCACGCCGGGGTCGACCGAGATCACGTCACCGCGCGTTCACCCGCAGGCCGCCGACCGGCAAGGAGCGCCTGAGAGCATTCCGACACCGTCGACCCGGGGGAGTTCTGTGCGCACACCGCTCGTGACCGTCATCCTGCCCGCCAAGGACGCAGGCGCCTACATCGGCACGACGCTCGAGACGCTGACACGGCAGTTCGACGATCCCGCGGCGCTCAAGCTCGTGGCGATCGACGACGGCTCCCGTGATGACACCGGCATGCTCATGCGTCGATACGCCGAGCGCTTCCCGCATGCCGAGGTCATCGTCAACGCCCGGCCGAAGGGGCTCGCGAGCGCCCGCAACCAGGGGCTCGAGCGGGTCGACGGCGACGCGTTCTGCTTTCTCGACGGCGACGACTGGATGCAGCCGGGGCGGCTCTCGGTGCTGGTGCGCCGACTGCATGAGCTGCGCTGCGACATGCTCCGCACCGATCACGTCACCGTGAAGGACGGCGTGCGCACCCTGGTGCCGGCGCCTCACCCGTGGCGCGAGGCGGTCGGCTCTCCGCGCGACGCGATCCTGCCCGAGAACGAGCCGACCATGGTCGACTATCCGTTCGCGTGGGCCGGCATCCTGCACCGTCGCCTGATCGACGAGGGAATCGCGGGGTTCACACCCGGCCTGTTCACCGCCGAGGATCGTCCGTGGATCTGGCGTCTGCATCTGCAGGCCCGGTCGTTCGCGGTGGTCGACGCTCCTGCCCTGCTCTACCGCCGGGGGGTGTCGACATCGCTGACCCAGGTGCGCGACCGCCGCCAACTGGACTTCGTGCGGGCGATGGGCGAGGTGCTCGACATCGTCGAGGCGGATGCCGAGGCCGACCGCTTCCTCCCGAAGGCCGTGTGGAGCGTGATGGCCCTCTCGTCCCGGCACCTGGTGCGATCGAGGCGGATGACGCCGTCGCTGCGCGCCGAGATGCGCGCGGGCCTCCGCGGGCTGCTGGCCCGCCTGCCCCAGAGTGAGACGACGGCCGTGCTGTCGCGCCTCGACGGGCCGCGTCGCCGAGTGCTCGCCCCGCTGCTGCGTGCGGTCGGACGTGCGGCATGACCCAGCTCTTCGCGGTGCACAGCGCCTATGGGCTCGCCACCGTCGCCGCCGCGCTCGACGGCGGGCTGCTCGGCGAGCATGGCGAGCGCGTGCTCGTGCCGTTCGTGTCCTCGCGGGTGCCCGAGACGTCCGTGGGCATCGTCGCCGACCCGGCGCTCGCGAGCCTCCGCGACCGGTTCGACCGGATCGAGGATCTCGACGCGCTGCTCGGTCCGCTGCATCCGAGCTCCTGGAAGCCGGATGCCGCCGACCTGCCGCTGCTGCGGCGACTGCTGACGAGGGCATGGGGGATCGACCCCGGCGACCTCGAACTGCTCGTGCAGAGCCCGCAGGTCGCCCCGGCGCGCGTCCTGATGCAGATCTTCCCTCATGCGCGTCTCACGATCATCGGCGACGGGCTCATGACGTACTCGCCGATGCGGGTGCGGATGCCGCACACGATCACCGCTCGGATCGGCCGCGTCGTGCACGTCGACGTGGTGCCGGGGGTCACACCGCTGGTGGGTTCGCCCGTCGCGACGCCGGTGCCGGTCTCACCCGATCTGTTCCGGGCGGTGCTCGCCGAGACCGCCGAGGCGGTCGACGACACGGCGGAGCTCGAGAGCGCGCTCGACGGAGAGCCGACAGTGCTCGTCCTCGGCCAGTACCTGTCCGCCCTCGGCCTGGTCGGCGAGCGCGAGGAGATCGCGCTGCAGAAGGAGATGATCGATCGTGCGGCCGGCCGGCGACCACAGCACATCGTCTTCAAGCCGCACCCGTCGGCGCCGCCTCGGCTCAGCGACGCGCTGCGCGACCGAGCAGCGGTCCACGGCATCGACTTCCGCGAGTACCGCGGCGCGCTCGCCGCAGAGGCGCTGGCCGAGCGGGTCGATGCCAGGGCCGTCATCGCCGGATTCTCGACGGCGCTGCCGACCGTCCAGACCCTGTTCGGTCGAGAGATCGAGGCGGTGGGCACCGACACCGTGCTCGCACGTCTGACCCCGTACGAGAACAGCAACCGGGTGCCTGCGACGATCGTGGACGCGCTGACCAGGCCGGACTCCCCGTATCGCGATCCGGCGCGCATGCAGCTCCTGATCGACGCGGTCGGCTACGTCATGCAGCCCGTCGTCGCCGCACACCTCCGCGATCGTGCCGAGCAGCTGCTCTCCGGCATCCGCCCGTCCGATCGCGATCGCTACTTCGCGCCCGAGAGGCTGATCGAACTGCGGTTGCCCGGGGCCCCGCGCGAGACGGCGATCCGTCGCGTGCTGCGCCCGGTGGGCGGCATCGGTCGAGTCGAGCAGGTGCGGCTCACCGTGCTCGCCGCGCGGCGCAGACTCTCGCGTGCCTGGCGCGTGCTCAGAGGGCGATGACGGACGATGACGGGCGATGACGGCGAGGGGACGAGCGGCATGATCGAGCAGCAGCAGCAGCAGCAGCAGCAGCAGAGGACGGATGTCGGCAGGGTCGTCGCGATCATCCCGGCGCGTGGCGGGTCGAAAGGCGTGCCGCGCAAGAACCTGCGCCGTGTGGGCGGTGTGCCTCTCATCGAACGCGCCGTGCGCACGGCGCTGGAGGCCGAGGGGATCGACCTCGTGGTGGTGTCGACCGACGACGACGAGATCGCGGCGGTGAGCGAGGCGGCCGGGGCGCGAGTCGTGCGGCGACCGACCGCGATCTCCGGCGACACGGCGTCGTCGGAGTCGGCCATCCTGCATGCTCTCGACGAGCTCGCCGCCGGGGGAGACCGGGCTGACGTGGTGGCCTTCCTGCAGGCGACATCGCCGTTCATCCCGCGCGAGGCCCTGTCTCGTGCCGTGCGCGAGGTGAGCGCGCGTCGGGCGGACAGCGTGTTCGCGGCCCATGAGACTTACGGATTCCTCTGGGCACGCAGCGCGGATGCCGACGCAGCCGTCGCACTCAACCACGACGCCGCGCGTCGCCCGCGTCGCCAGGATCGCGAGCCGCACTACCTCGAGACGGGCGCGTTCTACGTCTTCCGCGCTGACGGCTTCCGTGAGGCGGAGCACCGCTTCTTCGGCCGCATCCGCGTCGCCGAGGTGCCCGAATGGACGGCGATCGAGATCGACGACGAGCAGCAGCTCCGCATCGCCCGAGCGCTCGCCGCCCTTCACGAGAGCCCGGACCGGGTGCCGGTGCGAGCGATCGTGACCGACTTCGACGGCGTGCACACCGACGACACGGCGACGGTCGACGCCGACGGCATCGAACGGGTGCGGGTGAGCCGGGAAGACGGCATGGGGGTGTCGCTGCTGCGGCGGGCCGGCATCCCGATGCTGATCCTCTCCACCGAGGTCAACGCGGTGGTGCGGGCTCGGGCCGACAAGCTGCGCGTTCCGGTGCTGCACGGCATCGACGACAAGGAGTCCGCGCTGCGCGGGTGGGCCGAGGAGGTCGGCATCGCGCTGGCCGACATCGCGTACCTGGGCAACGACGTGAACGACCTGCCGGCGCTGCGCATCGTCGGCTGGCCGGTGGCGGTGGCCGACGCGCATCCGCTGGTGCTCGAGGCCGCCAGGGTCGTGCTGACGCGCCGGGGCGGCCACGGCGCCGTCCGCGAGCTGATCGAACGGGTGTTGCCCGCCTGACCGGTGCCGGTAACCCTCCTGTCGTTCGGCGTTCACCCCCGGCGCGTACTCAGGAGAGAAGGCCATTTCGACGACCGGAGGAACCATGACTGTCAGCATCGGCTCACGCGTGATCGGCGGCGGTCACCCCGCCTATGTCATCGCGGAGATCGGCCTCAACCACAACGGCGACGTCGACCTCGCCAAGCGCCTGATCGACGTCGCGGCGAAGGCGGGAGCCGACGCCGTGAAGTTCCAGAAGCGCACCCCCGAGATCTCCACCCCCGAGCACATGCGCGATGTTCCGCGCGAGACGCCGTGGGGCACCATGAGCTACCTCGACTACCGCCGCCGCGTCGAGTTCGGCCGTGACGAGTACATCGCGATCGGCGATCACGCCACGATGCTCGGGCTCGACTGGTTCGCGTCGCCGTGGGACGTGCCGAGCGTCGCATTCCTCGAAGACCTCAACGTCGTGGCGCACAAGGTCGCCTCCGCGAGCCTGACCGACACCGAGCTGCTCGTCGCGCTGCGCGAGACCGGCAAGCCCGTCATCCTCTCCACCGGCATGTCGACGATCGAGCAGATCGACCGCGCCCTCACGACCCTCGGCACCGACCGGGTGGTGCTGATGCACGCCACCTCGACGTATCCGCTCGAGCCCGAAGAGGCCAACCTGCGCGCGATCGCCACCCTGCGCGACCGCTACCCCGGTGTTCCGGTCGGATACTCGGGCCACGAGCGGGGGCTGCAGATCTCGCTCGCCGCCGTCGCGATCGGAGCGGTGGCCGTCGAACGCCACATCACGCTCGACCGCACGATGTGGGGCTCCGACCATGCGGCATCCCTCGAACCCACCGGACTCGAGCACCTCGTGCGCGACATCCGCGTGATCGAGATGGCTCTGGGCGACGGCGTCAAGCGCGTGTTCGACAGTGAGCGGGCGCCGATGGCCAAGCTGCGCCGCATCCCGGCATGAGCGGATCCGGTTCGCTGCGGGTCGTCGCGATCGCCGACGCCGACTCGTTCGTGAAATGGTCGGCGTCGCTGCTCGGCAGCGTGCCCGGCATCCGTCCGCACCTGCTGCTCGTGCAGACGCCGCTGACCGCCAGCCTCGACCAGCAGCGGAGTGCGCTGGCGGGCACGGGGATGCTGTCCGACGATGTGACCCGCCTGTCCTTCGCGCGCGTGAGCGCCTGGCTCGAGGGCCAGCGCCCTGACGTCGTGCTGCTCGCCGGCCGCGGCCCGTTCGTTCGCCTGTTGGGCCGGGTCGTCGACGGGCTCACCGTGCGACCGGTCGTCGTCGCCGGACTTCCGGGCATGGCCGTTCCCGCGCAGCGCGGTGCCCTCGAGTACCGGCGGAACGCCGATCTGCTCGTCGTGCACTCGCATCGGGAGGAGCGCGCGTTCGCCGAGCTCGGTCGCCGGATCGGCGTGCAGGTGCCGACGGCGCTCGCGACCCTGCCGTTCGCGAGATCCCGATCGCGGATGGTGGCGGCTGATCGGGCACGGGTGATCGCGGCCGAGTCCGGAGGATCGTCCGGAACCCTCGTCGCCGAGAGGCCGGCCGAGCCCCGGGCGGTGCGGATGCCGGCGACCGACATCGTGTTCGCGGCCCAGGCCCTCGTGCCCACCGACCGGGAGGAGCGCGCCGAGATCGCGGCCACCCTCGTGCGCGCGGCCGAAGCGGACCCGAACCGTCGTGTGGTGGTCAAGCTGCGGTCGCGGCCCGGTGAGTCGGAGACGCATCTCGAACGCGACGCGTACCTCGATCTGCTCCCTGCGAGGCGTCCGGAGAACCTCGTCGTCTCCTACGGATCCATGGCACAGGCGCTGTCGACGGCGGCCGGACTCGTCACGGTCAGCTCCACCGCGGCGGTCGAGGCGGTGGCGCAGGGGGTGCCCGTGATCGCCCTCGACTCGTTCGGAGTGAGCAAGAGCCTGTTGAACACAGTGTTCGTCGGCAGCGGTCTGCTGGGCGGGCGCAGTGAGGTCGTGGCCGGGCGCTTCCGGCATCCGCACCCCGTCTGGCTGCGTGACAACTACTTCCACCCCTCGGCCGAGTCGACCTGGTGGGAGCACGTCGAACAGCTCGTCGCGCTGCGCCGCGCCGGGGGGCTCCCGGCGAAGCGCGTGCCGGCGGCCCGCGGTGGCGCGATGCATGAGGCGTGGTATCGCGCGAGTGTGCTCGGGTCGAACGACCGCACACTCCGCGGAACCGCGGCGCTCGCCGTCGGCGTGCCTACCACGGCGCTGCTCGGCGCTCTGCGGCGGGGTCGATCGTCGGCGGGCGGCGGCACCTGGGCCGACGCGTCGACCGATTTCACGCTCGAGCCGAACCCCTTCCACGACTCGATCCGGCGCTGAGGGCGCGGCCGACCCCTCACACGGCTGAGCGCCCTCACGCGGTGGACGGTCGAGGCGCGGCGATCGACGGCGGGTTCGGGTCGTCCCACCGCTGGAAGGTCTGCACCCACCAGAACGTGGCGAACAGGATCAGCGCGACGGCCTCGCCGATCAGCACGACCGGAGTCTCGCCGAAAGCCTGACGGAAGAGCAGAGCCACCACCAGCAGCACGAGGTCGGCGATCATCAGCCCCGAGATCCACCGATAGATCGTGCGCTGTCGGGACGTGGGCGGCGTCTCGTCCGGGTCGAGCGGCCCTCCCGCGTAGAGGATCGGGACGGCTGCGAACACTCCGAAGAACAACAGGGTCGCTGCGAAGTGGATGCTGTTGACCGGCCAGAAGTTGAACGGGAAGTGCTCGTTGACCGCCGGAGCGAATCCGAGCGCCACGACCACGACCGCGGTCACGAGCGCGATGATCGAGACGAGCATCGCCGAGCGATTCGGGGTGCGGGTGCGGCGACGGATCAGCGCCATCGTGACCACGACCGCCACGACCACCACGGAGTAGACGGCGATTCCCGCTTTCGCGCTTGCGACGGCGTCGACGGGGATGCACTCCTGCGCCGTCGGGCACGACATCCGGTCGACCGCGCGCGGATCGGCGATGCCCACGGGAACGATCGCGATGAGCGGCGCGAACACCGCGCACACGTCGAGCAGGGTCGTCGCGCGACTGCGTCCCGAGAGCGCGAGCAGGGCCACGGATGCCGCGATCAGGGTGCCGACGAAGACGTCGTGGACCGGTGTGTAGAAGGCGTGGCTGATCGAGGGCAGCGGGTTCCAGCCGAAGATCAGGGGTGTCCACGACACGACGATGCTCTGCAGCACCACAGCGAAGATCAGCGCGACGACGATGAGAACCAGCGCCAGACGCAGGTAGCGATGCGTCTTCTGTCCGGTCGTGACGGGGGCGTCTGCGGCTGCCATGATCGTGACGGTACACCGCCGGGCCGACGCCGACGTGTGACGCCCCGCGACGGTCCTTGTCATGCGCGGACTCACTCTGTCAATCCCCGCAACGTTCCTGGTCTTCCCGGTCGGGGCCGGGTAGCGTCATTCGCATCGCGGCGATCCGGGCGGTCCTGGGCCTCAGCTCATACCTGATGGCGTTGCGGGTTCGACTCCCGCCGTCGCGTCCACTTCACCGGTGACGCCGTCAGTCCTCGCCGGTGATCCGCGCTTCGACCGGCGCCCATCCGTTCTCGAGCACGGTGAATCCGGCGGCGAGGATCCCGAGCTGGTCGTCGCTCTCGTTGACGAGCAGCTGCATCTGCAGCACGAACCGCGAGTACACGCGGATCTCCGGGGTGGCCAGGGTCAGTCCCAGTTCGACCGCGATCGCATCCGCGAGCGCGTCCTCGTGTCGCAGCCACATCCGGGCGGCGTACTCACGCAGCGCCGGTGTCTCGTTGAGGAACCGCGAGAAGACCTGCGACACCTCCGCGCCGTGCTCGGCGAGGTTCGCGTGCACCTCGGCCGTGTAGAAGTCGTGGATCGCGCGGTTGATGGTGACGCCCGGGGCGCGGTCGCGAACGGCGGAGACGAGCCGGTCCCGCTGCTCGTCGTCCTCGTCGAAGACGAGCGCCTCCTTCTGCGGAAAGTGCGCGAACACCGTCGTCGGGGAGACGTCGGCCGCGTCCGCGACCTCGCGGATGCTGACGTTGTCGAACCCGCGCTCGAGGAACATCATCGTCGCGACGTCGGAGATGTTCTTGCGCGTCGCGGCCTTCTTGCGCTCGCGGCGACCGATCGGCTCAGCGTTCGTCATGCGTCCACGATATCGCGAACCCGATCCGGAACTGGCTTGACAACAAAACTGGTATTGATACAGTTTCGGAGTGACTTCACTAAACACATCGCTCGCGCGCAGCGACAAGCGCGCCTGGACCATGCTCATCGTGCTGACGATGCTCACCGTCGTCGGCATGACCGTCGTGCTTCCCGTCCTGCCGTTCGTCGTGCTGCAGTACGTGTCGCACGAAGGCGACCTCGCCATCTGGGTCGGCATCCTCGAAGCGATCAACGGCCTGTGCGCCTTCCTGGTCGCCCCCTTCCTCGGTCGCCTGTCCGACCGCTTCGGGCGACGACCGGTGATCATCGCCGCCGCCTTCGGAGCGGCGTTCGCCATGGCGCTGTTCGGCATCGGGGGAGCGATCTGGGTGCTCGTGCTCGCGCGTGTCATCCAGGGGCTGACCGCCGGCGACCTTCCGGCCCTCTTCGCCTACCTCGCCGACATCACGCCGCCCGAGAAACGCGCTCAGCGGTTCGGTCTGCTCGGTGCGCTCTCGGGAATCGGCATGATGATCGGACCCGCGATCGGCGGACTGCTCGCGGCCGTCAGCCTGCAGCTGCCGGTCTTCCTCACCGCAGCCGTCTCCCTCGTGATCGCGATCCTCAGCATCTTCCTGCTGCCCGAGAGCCTCGCGCCCGAGAACCGGATCGAGCGCATCTCGGTGCGCGAGATCCAGCCGTTCGGCGTCTTCAAGGAAGCGTTCGGACGCAAAGAGCTGCGTGGTCTGATGATCGGATTCGGCCTCCTGGCGCTCCCGTTCGGCTTCTTCGTCAACAACTTCAGCGTGCTCGCGCTGGACTCGATCCAGTGGGGGCCGACGCAGATCGGTCTGCTCACGGCAGGCGTCGGCATCATCGACATCCTCATCCAGGGCGTGCTGCTCGGCATCCTGCTTCCTCGCATCGGCGAGCGCGGCGTGATCATCAGCGGCATCGTGGCGCAGGCGATCGGACTGGCCGGGCTCGCTGTCGTCGCGTCGATCTTCGCGCAGCCGTGGGTGTTCATCGTCGGTGCGCTGATGCTCGCTGCAGGGCAGGGCGCCTCGACCGCAGCGATGGACGGAGCCATGTCGAACGCGGTCGGCGACGACGAGCAGGGCTGGCTGGGCGGAGCGACGCAGTCGCTCAACGCCGCGATGAACACGGCGGCCCCTCTGATCGCCGGTGCGCTCTATGTCACGGTCAGCCATGCGGCTCCCTACTGGCTCGGCGTCGCGCTGATGATCGTCGCCGTGATCGTCGTGTCCCGTGCGCACATCGCGAACACGGCGAAGAAGGATGCGCGGACGCAGGATGCAGGGGCAGAAGTGGAGGCAGGCGCGAGAGGCGTCCCGGTCGCGGCCACTGACGCCCGCAGCTGAGACGCAGGCTCCGCAGCCGGGGGATGATGGACACATGCCCAGTCCTCATCGCCGCGGTCTGCGGGTCTCGTCGGGTCTCACGATCCCCGAGGCCGAGCTGTCGTGGCGTTTCTCGCGGTCGTCGGGCCCCGGCGGACAGAGTGTGAACACGGCGGACTCGCGGGTCGAACTCCTGTGGGATGCCGCGGGCAGTACGGCGCTCACCCCGCACCAGCGTGATCGCCTCCTCGATCGGCTGAGCGGGCGTCTCGTGAACGGCGTGCTGACCATCGCCGCATCCGAGCACCGCGCCCAGCTGCGCAACCGCGACGCCGCACGTGAACGACTCGCGAGCATCGTCGCCGAGGCGCTGCGTCCGCCGGCGCCGCAGCGCCGCGCGACCAAGCCGAGTCGAGGGTCGAAAGAGCGGCGGCTCAAGGCGAAGCAGCGGCGCACCGATGTCAAGCAGCTGCGCAGGCGCCCGAGCGACTGACCCGCGCATCGCACCGACAAGGTGAGGTCCGCTTTCGCCACCCGCCCTCTGCGGGCACTCTGAGTTCATGACCGCACTCACCATCGGCACGCCTCTCGACAGCGGGCTCGGAACCGTCAGCCTCGATCCGCGGCGCTTCAACCGGCACACCTTCTGGTGCGGCCAGAGCGGCAGCGGCAAGACCTACGCGCTGGGCGTCGTGCTCGAGCAGCTCCTGCTCGAGACCGAGCTGCCGATGCTGATCCTCGACCCGAACGCCGACTTCGTGCGGCTGCAGAGCACGCGGCCGTCCGCGGCCCCGCATCACGCCCAGCGCATCGCGGACTCCGACATCCGGGTGTTCCGCTCGGGGCGCGTCGAGGGCGAGCCGTTGCGCGTGCGCTACATCGATCTGTCGCCGGCATCCAAGGCAGCCGTGCTGCGGATGAGTCCGATCCAGGATGCCGAGGAGTACAACGTCCTCCTCCATCTCGATCAGAACGCGAGGCTGCTCGGCTCGGATCGCATCGTGCCCCACCTGCGCGACGGCGGGCACGACGCCCGCAACCGACTCGCCGACCGCATGGAGAACCTGCAGGTGCTGGAGTGGGAGCTCTGGTCCCGCGGCGAGCCGTCGGTCGTCGACGTGATCGAGC
This sequence comes from Microbacterium sp. Root280D1, assembly GCF_001428975.1. Taxonomy (NCBI): domain Bacteria; kingdom Bacillati; phylum Actinomycetota; class Actinomycetes; order Micrococcales; family Microbacteriaceae; genus Microbacterium; species Microbacterium sp. Root280D1. The sequence goes on from NZ_LMJK01000003.1 coordinate 360,701, forward strand.
AGCGGCCGCGGGTGACGGTGCTCGACCTCGGCGGATTCGACCACCCCGCCGAACCGAAGGTCGCAGCCCTCGCGGTGCTCGAGCACCTGTGGGCTCGTCGCGAGGAGCGAAAGCCCCTGCTCATCGTGATCGACGAGGCGCACAATCTGTGCCCTCCCGACCCGCGCACCGAGGTCGAGCGGGCGCTCACCGAGCAACTCGTGCAGATCGCCGCCGAGGGGCGCAAGTTCGGGCTGTGGCTGTTCCTGTCGACACAGCGGCCGACGAAGATCCATCCGAACGTGCTCTCGCAGTGCGACAACCTCGGTCTGATGCGCGTCAACGCGCCGCGCGACCTGGCGGAGCTGGCCGAGGTGTTCGGCTTCGCGCCGGAGGAGGCGATCCGCAGGTCCCAGACCTTCAGACAGGGTCAGGCCCTCTTCGCCGGGGGGTTCATCGCAGAGCCGACGTTCGTGCAGATGGGGGAGCGACTGACGGAGGAAGCGGGCGGCGACGTCTCGGTGCCGCTCCGCTCGACCCCGTAGCGCCACCCCTCGGGCGCGGGATCAGCTCGCCGTGAGTGCGGGGAACGACCACGTGCCGTCCAGCACTTCTGGTCGAGGTCGGTAGAGACGCACCAGGTAGTTCCACCCTTGAGTGAGGGGAAGCACGTTGGGCAGTGCGGGGTCGCCGCCGAAGCGCACGGTGATCGACCCGTCCGGATCCCGCACGCCCGTCACGCTGTTGACGCTGTATGCACCGGCGTCGTTCGGAGCGAAATAGCCTTCCGCGTCGTACAGCGAGACGGACCAGAAGCCGTCCACCGGCACGTCGCCGACCCGCAGCGTGTACTCGCCGACCGGGAGCCGGGGATCGACGTTGAGGTAGAAGGCCTCGTTCTCGGGCAGACCGCCCCAGGCGGCTGCGGTCCCCAGAAGGTGCCGCACGGGGTCGACGTCCTCGGCTCGACCGAAGCAGCGCTCCAGACCGCCGAGGCCCTTCGCGAGGGTGAGGAGCGCCTGGCGGGTCTCGGCGAAGCTCGATTCGTCGTAGGTCGGCGCAGCGAACTCCCGCGCGCCGGTCGAGCTCACAGCGAGTTCGTCCTGCAGGGCGTTCACGATCGAGACATCATCAGGATCCTCGGAATCCACCAGGATGCGAGTGGCCGCGAGCACGAAATCGGAACCGAGGTCTTCGGCCGAGAGCGAGTGGACGCCGGGGTCGTGCAGCACCCGGTCGATGTAGTGGCCCTCGTTCACCAGCATCACCGAGACGTACCGGTCGCCGGCATCCGGCACGGTGATCGTCGCCCCTTCGGAGATGTCGATGATCGCAGCGCTGTAGAGGGTGTCGCGATTCATCCTGATGACGGTCTGCTGGTCGATCGGCGTCGGCACTCGATAGTGGTTCCACCGGTTGGAACCGTCGGCCGACGCCGCGATCGCGGCGAACATGCGGGCGGTCTCGATCTCGGCGAAGTTCGCGAACGTGACGGGAACGGAGGTGTCGGTCATGGCTTCATCCTGGCGCTGCCGCTCTCGGCGAGCGCGGAATCATCGCCTCAGGAAGGTGAGGCCTCAGTCCTTGCTGCCGCGCACCAGCTCCAGCCCCGCTCCCGCGAACTGCCTCAGCGTCGCATCCGGCAGGAACGCGCGGGTGAGCGCTGTGCCGATCGCCGCGAGATCGCTCTCGTCGCGGAAGAGCAGATACATGGTCTCGTACCGCGGGTGGAACTTCTGCTTGAAGCGGTGCAGCGAGCCGAAGCCGTACACGGGCTCGAGCGCTTCGGCGAGGCGTTCGCTGAGGACGGCGATGATGCCCGCGTCCGGCGGATAGTCGTGCGCGAGCGGAGCACCCGAGAGCGACATGATCTCGGCACCCTCCTCGGAGAACTGCTTCGCGGACGAACCGATCAGGTACTCCATGACGGGTGCGAAGCCGCCGTCGCGGCGGCGCATCAGGTCGAGCGTCCAGCCGCGCACGACGCCGCCTTCGCCATAGACCGGCAGCCACGAGAGGAAGCCGTCGACGTCACCGTTCGGGGCGATCGCGAGAGCGAGTCGCACCTCGCGGTCCTCCGCCTCATCCAGCGTGCCGAGAGTGAACCGCATCTCAGGCAGGTCCTTGTCACCGACCCATGCCTCGGAGATCGCACGCAGCTGCTGCCGTACGCCCCACGATTCGTCCGCCAGGCGCGTCATCCGGAAGGTCATCTCCTCGCGCCCCGCCCGGTTGAGAGAGCTGCGCACCGAGTTCCAGCGCTTGCCGGTGAACTCCAGATCCGGCAGGTCGACGATGGTGTCGTCGGCGACGACCAAGCTGCGCCAGCCGGCGGGCACAGCGGCCCGGGTGGCGTCGTCTGCACTGAAGAAGCACGGGACGAGGCCTGCCAGCTCCGCCGTGCGGATGAACTCCGTGACGGCGACTGCGCGGGATGCGGGCGGCCCGATCGGATCCGCGAGCGCGAGCGCCACACCGGCCCGTCGCTGGTAGGCGACGATCCCGGCATCGCTGCGGGCGTAGCTGTTGCCCTCCCAGGTCGTCATCCACGACAGGTGCCCCCGCCGTGCGCGCGCAGCTCGGTCTTCACGTCGTCGACCGTGGGGGCGGGCTGGATGCCGAGGAGAGACTTGCGCTTCGCCCGGAACGCGCGGCGCACGGCGATCAGGTAGACGAGCAGGATCACCCAGAGGAAGCCGTTGGCGAGCGCGAGCTCCGTCTCGCCGTCCCACCGCAGATCGACCTGCGCCTGCGAGAACACCGTGATGAGGATGAGGACCAGCGCTGCGACCAGGATGTTGAAGAGACCGAGCAGCATCACGAGAACCCACGCCCAGCGACGACCGCGCAGGAGTCCGTTCACGAGCACCACGATGACGACGAGGTCGAGCGCGAGGTCGATGAACCCTCCCGACGCGGGCTCGGTCGGGCCGAACGGGCCGTCGGTGGCGACGAGAGTCGTGATGATCTCGACCGCTCCGAGCACCATGAGCGAGATCACGGCGATCAGACGCTGCTCTCGCACCGTGGTCCGCTGCACACGCAGGGTGCGGTCGACGACGAGGATGAGCAGCACCGCGAGCAAGTGCTCGAGATCGGCGACCGCACCCCAGAACAGCATCGCGATGAACACGAAACCGAGCAGCACGAGCCAGCCGCGCACTCGCCATGGCGGGCGGAAGAGCCCGATCGCGGCGGCGATGCACGCCATGGTGCCGCCGGAGGCGCCGACATCGAGCGCCTGGGCCTGCTCCTGAGCCCAGGCCCAGGGCAGTTGCGAGGCGACGAACAGCACGAGCGCGGTGGCGAGGATCGCGAAGAGCTGTCCGACCCAGTAGTACGCGAGGGCGACCCTGGTGCCACGTCGGTATTCGAGATACGCCATGCCCCAGAATCCCGAGATCGTGAACAGGTACACCCACGGCTCGTTGACGAAGAACGTGCCGGTGAGCGGCGTCCACCACATCCCCTGCGCGAGGTTGGGCAGGCCGTATGCGACGGTGCCGAACAGGTCGGTCTTCTCGAACGGGGTCCACAGGCCCTGCCAGATCACGCCGACGGCGACGATCACAGCCACCATCGCGAGGGTGGCAGGAATGCGCCGCAGTACGGCGGCGACGGGATGCGATGTGGGGGTTCGCGCCTCGGTCATGCGCTCAGCGTAGCGACCGACCGTCGCCTTCCGGAGTGGAACGTCGTGGCGCGTGATGGCTCCATGCCCAGCGGTAGCCGACGCCGCCGAACGTCATGAAGCCGGCGGCGAGCACCAGTCCGGCGACGATGCCGAGCGCGATCGCCCCGGCGAAAGCGCCGCCACCCGCGATCACGGCCGAGCCGACCAGCATCCCCACGACGCAGGCGTTCACGACGATCAGCAGCATGACCGAGCTGCCGAGCAGGATGCTCAGGCGACGGGGACGGAGGAACGAGTACGTGCGCTTCATCCCCGGTTCATCGTCGTGCGGCGAGGCGAGGAAGACATCGGCGACCTCCGGATCCAGGTCGACGTACGCGCCGCGGATGCGGTTCATCGCGACGACGTACATCATGTCCTCCTCCGACACGTTCATCACGCGCACCTGGGTCATGAAGCCGATGACCGCGAGGAACGCGAGGATCGCGAGTGACGCGCCGCCGAACCACCCGCCGAAGTCCGACGCCTGCCCCAGCAGTCCGATGGTCACGAGTCCGGCGGAGACGAGGGTCAGGAAGATCGTGATGCGCGACAGCACCTCGCTCTGCGCGGTGCTGCGGGCGGCGAGAAGCCCCCAGTGCTCGGTGGCGAGAAGCTGCGCACGGCGGCCCAGCACCGCATCCGACTCCCCGCTCGTCCGTGGCGGCGCGACATCGTCGTGCGGCCCTGCCAGCCCCTCCGCAGGCACGGGCTGCTCCACGGAAGCGCCCTCGTTCATATCGGTATTGTGCTCCTGCATCCGACTCTCCGTAATGGGTTCATCGGCGCGCACCAGATCGACGCTGTCGCTCGGCGTCGATTCCGCGTTTGCGCGACGTCGTCGCCGGACCGGACGGCATGCTCTGGGTGCTCACGAACAATACCGACGGACGCGGAAGCCCCTCGCCCGGCGACGACCGCATCCTCCGTCTCGCCGCCGACTGAGGGCAGCAGCCCGACGCGGGCCGCTGCTCAGGCGAAGCCGTCGACTCCCGTCGCGGTGACCGAGAGCGCCCACAGCCGCTCGGCGGCCTCGGGATCGATCGCCCAGTGCTTCACGCCGCCGGTCGTCATGTCCGTGTGCTCGGGCGGGACGATGCCCTTGATCGAGCAGTCCTCGCAGTACGCGCCGCTGCGATCGGCCAGCTCGGGAGCCGTCGCGGCCCAGAGACCCGTCGACGCTCCCTCTGCCGGAGTCTTGAAGCGCGGGTTCGGCGTGCCGTCCTCGTCGATCCAGCCGCGTGAGATCAGCTCCTCACGGGACACGTGCCGCTGCAGGTCGGTCATGATCCCGCCCGGGTGCACCGAGAAGGCGAGGATGCCGCGGGCCGCGCCACGACGGGCCAGCCCGACGGCGAACAGCGCGTTCGCCGTCTTCGACTGCCCGTAGGCGACCCACGGGTCGTAGGGCGTCGTCTCGAAGTCGATGTCCTCGAATCGCACAGGGGAGCGGAAGTGCCCTCCCGAGGAATAGGAGACGACGCGAGCGCCCTCCGGCAGCAGGTCGGCCACTCCGTTGACCAGGGCGAAGTGGCCGAGGTGGTTGGTGCCGAACTGCGACTCGAAGCCCTGCGCGGTGTGACCGAACGGGGTGGCCATGATGCCGGCGACATCGAGCACGAGATCGATCGGGCGTCCGTCGCGACGGACGGTCTCGGTGAACGCTGCCACCGAGTCGAGGTCGCCGAGGTCGGCGCTGCGGACGTCGACCGCGTCGATCCCTGCGAGCGCCTCCTCGGCGGCGTCGAGGCGACGCGCAGGCACGATCACGCGCACTCCGGCATTCGCGAGCGCACGCACCGTCTCGAGTCCGAGTCCCGAGTATCCGCCCGAGACGATCGCGGTCTTGCCCGAGAGGTCGACCCCGGCGATCACCTCGGCCGCAGTGGAGCGGTAGCCGAACTCCGAGGCGAGGGGCTGCTGACGGGCGATCATGTCGAGAGGGGGGAGTGCATCTGTCATGCTCCGACCGTACGATCTAGAGTGCACTCGAAGTCAAGGAGGAGTCCTCGTGGAGGATGTGATCGACACGACGCGCACGTTCAGCATCGGCGAGCTCGCCCGTCTGGCCGGCGTGAGCGTGCACACGCTGCGCTGGTACGAGGCAGAAGGGCTCTTCCCTCGCGACGTGCCGCGCACCCCCGGCGGTCGGAGGGTCTACGCGCACGACTCGCTCGCGTGGCTCGCGCTGCTGGCGCGACTGCGCGAATCCGGCGCCCCCATCGCCCTGCTGCGTGAGTACGCCGCCCTGGTGCGCGCCGGCAGCGGCAACGAGGCCGAGCGTCTCGCCCTGCTGCGCGCGCACGAGCGCTCTCTCGACGCGCAGATCGAGACGCTGATCGCCTGCCGTCAGGTCGTCAGCGCGAAGGCGGGCGCGTACCAGGAGGCGCTCCTCGCCCGAGGACTCCTCTGACGACGGCTCTGCGGGCTACTGCTCCACGGCCTTCTCCAGAGCCGCTTCGAGGTCCCCCCACGCCTCCAGCACCACGGGCTCGCCGTCGATGAAGAAGCTGGGGGTGCTGCGCACTCCGAGCCGCTCGCCGTCGCTCCTGTCGGCCTGCACGCGATCGAGCGTCGCCGGGTCGGTGATCGCCGCATCGTAGGCGGCCATGTCGAGTCCGAGCTCGGCCGCGATTCCCCGGAACACCTCGGGCGTCTCCTCGGACTTCTCGCCCCACTGGGCCTGCGTCTCGAAGAGGCGGTGGTACATGTCCTCGAAGCGGTCCTGCTGTGCCGCGGCTTCGGCGGCGAGAGCGGCCTGCGTCGAGTTGATGTGACCAGGCAGAGGGAAGTACCGCACGACGTAGGTGATCTCGCCCGAATACTTCTCGCGCAGGTCTTCGACGATCGGATAGAACGCTCCGCAGGCCTCGCATTCGAAGTCGAGGAACTCGACGACGGTGACGGCGTCCGGTCCTCCGTCGTCGAGGACGTGCGAGTCGGTGCGCACGGTCTGCCGCTTCTCACCCTCGGGCGACAGGGGTTCTGCGGGGCGCTGCGACAGGGCGTAGGCGACGCCGACGATCGCGAGGACGATCGCGGCGGCGACGGTGATCAGGGCCACCTTGACAGGGGTCTTCATGGGGTTCTCCAACGGTTCGGATCAGGCAGGGTGAGTGAGCCGCGACGAGCGCGGCCGGGGTCGCCGACGAGCGGCGTGCCTGATTCAGGTGCGGGAGACCGAGAGCTGAGCGAGGGTGAGCGCGGGGACGTGCAGACGAGGACCGGCGCGGCTCGGAGCCGAGGCGCGCACCACCGCAGCGCGACCGATCAGCGGCGCGCCTCTGACGGAGCGCAACGAGAGCAGCACGAGGAGGACGCAGCAGAGCGCCGCGACCATGACGATCCCGGCGTCGTCCGACGGAGCGGACTCGACCACGCTCGTCTCGTCGTGGTGCGCCGCGACCGACGCGACGCTCGCGCCCGGAGCGAGGCACAGCGTCGTGTGCGCATCCGCCTTGCCGTGCGACGCCGACCACGCGCCGATCACGAGCAGCAGGGCGAGGCCGAGGGCGAGACCGACCCGGAGGATCAGCATCCGCTCGACGCCCTGGTGACGCAGCAGCATCGACGGGGCAGGCATGGTCCGCGCAGTCTAACAATCGGGCATCGGCGCCCGCGCTGAGCGCCCAGGCAGATCCACGCGTCACAGAGCCGCCTACACTGGAGGGGTGGCGAGACTGTTGATCGTTGGCGGCTTCCTGGCCGCCATATTCTGGGTGTACAGCATCGTCGACTGCGCAGTGCAGCCGCCGACGCGACACCGGGGTGTGCCCAAGGCCGCCTGGATCGCCATCGTCATCCTCATCCCGGTCATCGGGGGCATCCTCTGGTTCACGATCGGCCGACGCCGCGCGAACGACAACGGCGGAGCGATCACGATCATCGCGCCCGACGACGACCCCCAGTTCCTCCGCAGCATCAGCAAGAGCGAGCAGGATGCGCGCATCCGCCGTCTCGAGGAGGAGCTCGCTCGTCTCGAGGACGAGACCGACGACGGAGCCGCACCGGACGGTACGGCGCCGGACGCGCGTCCGTGACCTCATCGCCCGCGACGGATGCTGCGGCATCCCTGATCGCCGACCTGATCGGCCACGGCGTGCGCGATCTCGTGCTCTCGCCGGGGTCTCGATCTCAGGCGCTCGCGCTCGCCGCGGTGCATGCCGCGAATCAGGGGCAGCTGCGTCTGCACGTGCGCATCGACGAGAGGGTCGCAGGATTCACCGCGCTCGGTCTCTCGCGTGAGACGGGTGTGCCCGCGGCGGTGCTCTGCACTTCGGGGACCGCTGCCGCCAACCTCCTTCCCGCAGCGATGGAGGCCTTCCACTCGGGGGTGCCGCTGCTGCTGCTGACGGCCGATCGGCCGCCCGAGCTGCGCGGAGTGGGAGCCAATCAGGCCACCATCCAGCCGGGCATGTTCGCCTCCTGGGTGCGCGAGCAGATCGATGCCCCCGTGCCGGGCGACGGTGACTGGGCGGGTCTCGCGATGCGCGCCGTCGCCGCGGCGATGGGCGCGGATGCCACCCACGGTCTGGCCGGTGTCGCCGGCCCCGTGCACCTGAACCTGCCGTCGCGCGAGCCGCTGTCGGGCGACGTCCCGACCGTCGACATCGTGCCGGGCGACGTGCCCAGACCGGTGGCGGCAGAAGCGCTCCTGCTCGAGCGGGGGCCGCGCACGGTCGTCATCGCCGGCGCCGACGCGGGACCGGATGCCGAAGAGATCGCGCACGCCGGATCCTGGCCGTTGATCGCCGAGATCGTCAGCGGTGCGCGCTTCGGCCGCCAGGTCGTGCACGGCTATCGCGCGCTGTTGGGCGACGACGAGCTGGGCGGTCGCATCGAGCGCGCCGTCGTGCTCGGGCACCCGACGCTCAGCCGTGAGGTGGCTCGCCTGCTGTCGCGGCCGGATGTCGACGTGATCGCCGTCCGACGTGGCGGCGAGGCTCTCGATCTCAACGGCCGCACGACGGCCGCGGCGTCCGTGTCGGTCGCACCCGGCGTCGCCGACCGCGAGTGGCTCGGTGCGTGGCTCACGGCATCCGCGGCTCACGCCGTCGATCTCAGCGAGCGGGCGCCCGACCAGGACGGTCTCACGTCGACCGATCCGTCGGCGCGGCGCGACGCGGTGAAGGCCGAGCTGGCGGCGGTGCGCCGGCCGCTCGACCGTGAGCTGCTCGCCGACGCCGTCTGGCGGGCGACCTGGCCGCACGATCGACTCGTCTTCGGCTCGTCGCGGCTCGTGCGGGTGGCCGATGCGGTGCTCGGTGGCAAGAAGGTCCCGGTGCACGCCAACCGCGGGCTCGCGGGGATCGACGGCACGATCGCCACCGCCACGGGCATCGCGCTCGCCAGTCAGGCCGGGGGAGCGCCCGGGGTCACCCGCGTGCTGCTCGGCGATCTGACTTTCCTGCACGATGTCGGCGCCCTGCTGCTCCCGCCCGACGAGCACGAGCCTCGCATCCAGGTCATCGTGGGCAACGACGGCGGCGGCACGATCTTCGACGGCCTCGAGGTCGCGGGCACGGCGGATCGGGCCGATCTCGATCGCGCGTTCTACACGCCGCACGCGGTGCGGCTCGAGCAGCTGGCACTCGCGTACGGATGGGAGTACCAGCGCGTGACGACCCGCACGGCACTCGACCAGGCCCTCACCACCCCGGCCGGTGGCCGTCAGCTGATCGAGGTCCCGCTGTCCCGCTGAGGATCTTCGCCTCCGCTGCGGATGCGCAGTGGCAGGATGAACGCATGACAGCGCATGAGTGGGCCAAGGCCCTCCAGGTCGGCGACGGATTCCGCCTCTCCGACCTCGATCCGCAGAGCACACCCGGCTACAGCGGCGCGAAAGCCGACGGCAAGCGCGATCTCGAGGTGGGCCTCGACGAGCTCAATCAGCTGCAGGAGCGGCTCTTCGCCGAGAGCCGCGTCGGCGTGGCGAAGGACTCGGTGCTGCTGATCCTGCAGGCGATGGACTCCGCGGGCAAGGGAGGCATCGTGCGCCACGTGGTCGGCGGGGTCGATCCGCAGGGCGTCGCACTCACGGCGTTCAAGGCGCCGACCGACGAAGAGCTCGAGCACGACTTCCTGTGGCGTGTGTCCAGGCGCCTCCCGGAGCCCGGGTTCATCGGCGTCTTCGACCGCTCGCACTGCGAGGACGTGCTGATCGGTCGGGTGCGTTCGCTGGCCCCGGCGGACGAGATCGAGCGCCGGTACGACGCGATCAACGAGTTCGAGGCCGCGGTCGCCGCATCGGGCACGCGCATCGTCAAGGTCATGCTGCACATCTCGCCCGACGAGCAGAAGTCGAGACTGATGGAGCGGCTCGAGCGACCCGACAAGCACTGGAAGTACAACCCGGGCGATGTCGACGAGCGACTGCTGTGGGACGACTACATGGCGGCGTATCAGATCATGTTCGAGCGCACCTCGACCGAGCCGGCTCCGTGGCATGTGATCCCGGCGAACCACAAGTGGTTCGCCCGCCTCGCCGTGCAGGAGCTGCTGCTCGACGCGCTGCAGCGGATCGATCCGCAGTGGCCGGCGGCCGACTTCGATGTCGACGCGGAGAAGGAGCGGCTCGTGGCGAGCTGACCGCGGCCGGTCCGGGCGCGGGTCAGGCGAGCGCGTCGACCAGCGGACGGAACTTGACCCGGGTCTCGAGCAGCTCGGACTCGGGGTCGGAGCCCGCGACGATGCCTGCGCCCGCGTAGGCGGTGACGGCGATGTCGGTCTCGGCGGGGGTGAACTGCGCGCAGCGCAGCGCGATCGCCCACTCGCCGTTGCCGGCCGCGTCGACCCATCCCACCGGACCGGCGTACCGTCCACGGTCGAACGGCTCGAGCTCGCGGATCGCCGCGATCGCCGCAGACGTCGGGGTGCCGGCCACGGCGGCGGTCGGATGCAGGGCCCCGACCAGGTCGAGTGACGAGCCGCCATCGGCCAGCTCGCCCTCGACGTCGGTCGCCAGGTGGAAGAGGTTCGGCAGCTTGAGCAGGAACGGCTGCTCGCTCGCCGCCAGTGCGCGGGTGTGCGGACGCAGCGAGGCCAGCACGCTCTGCACCGCGTACTCGTGCTCGTCGAGGTCCTTGGTGCTGGAGGCCAGGTGGCTGGATGCGACGGTGTCGGCATCCGCGTCGGCTCCGCGACCGATCGTTCCGGCGAGCACGCGGGCGGTGACGGTGCGCTGCTGCACGGTGACGAGGGTCTCGGGACTCGCGCCGATCAGCCCGTCGACAGCGAACGCCCACGTGTCGGGGTATCCGGTCGACAGCGCGCGCACGAGTCGACGCAGGTCGGAACCGGCCGGGATGCTGCCGGTGAGGTCGCGTGCGAGCACGACCTTGCTGAGCTCGCCGGCGGCGATGCGTTCGAGTGCCTGGCGCACCGAGTCCTGATAGCCCTGCGGGCTCTGGGCACCGGGGCCGACGGTGCCGGCCCAGTGCGGGCCGTAGGCGATCGTCGCCGCTTCTGGCCGCGGCTCGGTTGCAGTGGGCCGCGGCGCGGGCGCGGGTGCCGACGCCGAGCGCATGCGGGTGATCCAGGTGCGCCCGTGGTGTCGACCGATCACGAGCGCCGGCACGACGAGGATGCTGTCGGCGGCGGAGTCCTCGTCGAAGGTCAGCGCACCGAAGGCGACCAGTCCGGAGCCGGGGAGCCCGAGCTCGTCGTCGATCTCGGCATCCTGCGCGAGCTCTCGCCATGCCCGAGCGATCGCAGCGGATCGCAGGGCCGCTGCGCCGGCGGGGATGCGGACCGTCTCGACGATGGCGTCGCCGACGGCGACGATGCCGTCGCCGCGGCGCAGCCAGGCGAGAGGCCGCGACGGGTCGGCGTAGGCCAGGAGATCCTCGACCGGATCGATCTCACGGGTCTCCACGACCAGCCTGCTGCTCACCCCTCCAGCCTAGTTCGTCACCCGTCGACCGGGATGTGACAGGCCACGCCTACGCTGAGTGCATGAGCGACGTCCGCCCCGCACCCGGCACCGAGATGATCTTCCAGTGGCGCAAGTGGGACGGGTCTCCGCACTGGCGTCATGAGTGCGTGTACCTCGGCGCCGACGAATGGGGCGACTGGCTCGGCCAGCCCGTCGGCTGGTCGAGCGCTCGACCGGGCGCGGGCTACATCGCCGAGGCCCCCAATGTCACGCTCGTGCCGAGGCGGTCCGACTTCGCCCTGACCGTGAACCGTGACCACCCGAAGGGCATGCGGATCTACATCGACATCGGATGGGAGGTGCGCTGGTCGGACGACCCGCTCCTCGCCGTCGGCATCGACATGGACCTCGACGTCGTGCGGGTCGAGGGTCCGCGCGGCACATGGGTCGACGACCGCGACGAGTGGGCCGAGCACAGCGTGAGCTACGGATACCCCGCCGAGATCATGGCCGGACTCGAGGCTCTGGCCCTCGATCTCGAGCGGCGGGTGCGAGATCGCCTCGCCCCTTTCGACGATGCCACGCCGGATCTCTGGCTCGACCGCCTCGACGCGCTGCACCTCGCGCCTAGACTGGGCGTGTGACCTCGAACGAAGCCAACCGCGCCGATCTCGGCAAGGACCCCGCCCGCGTCAGCGGCATGTTCGACCAGGTCGCCGCGGGCTACGACCGGACGAATACGGCGATGACGGTCGGCAACGACGCGCTCTGGCGCGCGGCCACGACGAGGGCCGTCGCCCCGAAGCCGGGGGAGAAGATCCTCGACCTCGGTGCGGGCACCGCGTCCTCGTCGGCATCCCTCGCCCGCAGCGGTGCGCAGGTCGTCGCCGCCGACTTCTCGCCGGGCATGCTCGCCGAGGGGCAGCGCCGCCACGGCAGCATCCGCAATCTCTCGTTCGTGCAGGCGGATGCCACCGATCTGCCGTTCGACGACGGCGAGTTCGACGCCGTCACCATGTCGTACGCGCTGCGCAACGTCAACGACCCGAAGAAGGCGCTGCGTGAGCTGCTGCGCGTCACGAAGCCGGGCGGTCGTCTGGTGATCAACGAGTTCTCGACCCCGCCGGGCTCGGTCTTCCGCGCCGCGTACCGCTTCTACAACTCGCAGGTGCTTCCTCGGGTGGCTCGCGTCGCCGGCACCAACGGCGACGCCTACGACTACCTGAACGAGTCGATCCGTGACTGGCCCGACCAGAAGAAGCTCGCCGCGTGGATCCGCGAGGCCGGGTGGACCGAGGTCGAATACCGCAACCTCTCGTTCGGTATCGTCGCGCTGCACCGGGCGTTCAAGCCCGCGTGAATGCGACGCGCGTACCTGCCCAGCTGACGACGGTAGGCTGAGACCGTGACTTCGAGCCGCGTAGCCCCGGGTTCGCGACTGGCGAGCCGTCTCGGTTTCAGCGACCGTGTCTTCATCGGCACCGCCGGTCGACGCATCGCGCAGGCGATCGAAGACGGGCTCGAGCTCGTCGAGACCGGTCTTGCCGACGACGTGCGTGTGGCCGATCCGCTCGCCGATGCCGCCAGCCGCTATCTGTACGAGGCGGGGGGCAAGCGCATCCGCCCCGTGCTGACGCTGCTCGCGGCCCAGCTCGGCGACGGCAACACCGATCAGGTGATCGATGTCGCGAAGGCGCTCGAGATCACCCATCTCGGCTCGCTGTATCACGACGACGTCATGGACGGTGCGGATCGCCGTCGCGGAGTGCCCGCGGCGCAGACCGTGTGGGGCAACAACATCGCGATCCTGACCGGCGACATCCTCTTCTCCCGTGCGAGCCAGCTGATGTCGCGTCTGGGTGAGCGGGCCATCCGGCTGCAGGCCGACACCTTCGAGCGCCTCGTCCTCGGACAGATGCACGAGACGATCGGCGCTCAGCCCGACGATGATCCCATCGAGTTCTACCTCCAGGTGCTGGCCGACAAGACCGGCTCTCTCATCGCCGCGGCGACGCAGGGCGGCGTGATCTTCTCCAACGCACCGTCGGAGTACGAAGAGCCGCTGCGCGTGTACGGCGAGAAGATCGGCGTCGCCTTCCAGCTGCTCGACGACGTGATCGACCTGTCGGCGAAGCCCGAGGACACCGGCAAGGTGCCGGGCACCGACCTGCGGGCCGGGGTTCCGACGATGCCGTACCTGCTGCTGAAGGCCGAGGCCGATGACGCCTCGATCGGTCTCGCCGCTCGCATCGACGACGGGGTGGCGCGCATCGCCGAAGGGGCCGACCCCGCGATCCTCGACGGACCGCTGACCGAGCTCCGCGACCACGTCGGAACGCAGAAGACCCTCGCGCTCGCGCACTCCTGGACTCAGGATGCGATCGACGCGCTCGCCCCGCTCCCGCGTGGCACCGTGCGCGAAGCGCTCACTCGTTTCGCAGAGACCCTCGTCGAACGCTCCAGCTGATCGCATCGCGGCCCTCGGCCGCGTGCGCCGGGCGTGACGGCATACGAAAGGACCCCTTATGACCAAGCTCAGACTGGCCATCGTCGGAGCGGGCCCCGCCGGCATCTACGCAGCAGACATCCTGCTGAAGGCCGAGCGCAAGTTCGACGTCTCCATCGATCTCTTCGAGCAGCTCCCCGCCCCCTACGGCCTGGTCCGCTACGGCGTCGCCCCCGACCACCCGCGCATCAAGGGCATCGTCAACGCGCTGCGCGATGTGCTCGACCGCGGTGACATCCGTCTGTTCGGCAACGTGCGGTTCGGTGAGGACATCACCCTCGACGACCTGAAGAAGCACTACAACGCGGTCATCTTCGCCACCGGCGCGATCCGTGACACGACGCTCGACATCCCCGGTATCGACGCGGTCGGCGCCTACGGGGCAGCAGACTACGTGAGCTGGTTCGACGGCCACCCCGATGTGCCGCGCGAGTGGCCGCTCGACGCCGCATCCGTCGGTGTGCTGGGCAATGGCAACGTCGCTCTCGACGTCGCCCGCATGCTGGCGAAGCACGCCGAAGACCTGCTCGTCACCGAGGTGCCGGAGAACGTCTACGAGGGTCTCCAGGCGAGCGCCGTCACCGATGTGCACGTGTTCGGACGCCGCGGACCCGCTCAGGTCAAGTTCACCCCGCTCGAGCTGCGTGAGCTCGGCGAGCTGCGTGACGTCGACATGGTCGTCTACGACGAGGACTTCGACTACGACGAGGCGTCGAAAGACGCGGTGGCCAGCAACAAGCAGGTCATGGTGATCGACCGCATCCTGCAGTCGTGGCGCAAGCGCGACTCGGTCAACAATGCGGGAGGCACGGCATCGCGTCGTCTGCACCTGCACTTCTGGGCCCGCCCGGTCGAGGTCCGCAAGGACGACGCCGGTCGCGTCGCGGCCCTCGTCTACGAGCGCACGAAGCCCGACGGACAGGGCGGTGCCGTGGGCACGGGCGAGATGCGCGAGGTTCCGCTGCAGGCGCTCTACCGCGCCATCGGCTACTTCGGCTCGCCGCTTCCGGGCGTCCCCTTCGACAAGAAGCACGGCGTCATCCCCAACCGCGAGGGCCAGGTGCTCGCCAAGGACTCGAACCAGCAGATGCCCGGCATCTACGCGACAGGGTGGATCAAGCGCGGACCGGTCGGCCTGATCGGCCACACCAAGTCGGATGCCATGGAGACCGTGCGGCACATCATCAACGACCAGGGCTCGTGGTGGCACCCGGAGGACCCGTCTGAAGAGGCGATCCCCGCCCTGCTGCTCGAGCGCGGTGTGAACTGGACCGACCTCGAAGGCTGGCACCGGCTCGACGAGCACGAGGTCGCTCTCGGTGCGCCGCACGAGCGCGCGCGCGTCAAGGTCGTGCCGCGTGACGAGATGGTGCGCGTCTCCCGCGGAGAGTGACCGACACCGGATCGTTGTCGGCACCCGGTGCGCCTGCGGGGCGGCATCCGTAGGGTGAAGGGATGCGACTGCGATCCCTGATCGTCCTCGGCACCGCCGCTCTGCTGCTGGTGTCAGGGTGCACTGCCGAGCCGGCCGCCGAGCCGAAGCCGTCAGCGTCGCCGTCTGCAACGGCGTCGTCGACCGGCACACCGTCCCCGACGCCGGCGCCGATCGTCGAACCGGCGGCGGCGTTCGATGTGACGTGCGACGACGTCGCCGCCACCATGGCCGAACTCGTGGGGGAGCCGTCGACGCCGGTCGCACCGGCGCTGTCGCTGGTGTCTGCGATGGGCTGGCTGCCAGGCCCCGGGCAGTACATGTTCCAGCGCGCAGGGGGGATCGCGTGCTCCGCGGGTGACACGGAGCGCAGCTGGGAGGTCACGATCGTGCCGGATGCCCAGGCTGTGATCGCCGGCGCGACCGAGCGTCAGGGCTTCTGGGGTGAGCAGGCGAGTTGCGAGGACGGGCGCTGCGGCTTCGAGCTTCCCGACGGAGACGTGCTGCTGTCGGCCACCGTCGTCGACCCCGATCTGGGAGCGGATGACACCGCTCCGATCGAAGAGGCGCTGCGTCGGATCGCCGCCTCGGCGGCTGCGAGCCTGCGCGACGTCGACTACGTCGAGAGCGACATCGTCGGTGCGCCGTGCGAGCGCTTCATCACACCGGAGCAGGTGAATGCCGAATTCGGAGTGACGGATGCCGCGCTCTTCTCGGACTTCGGCGGCTGGGGCATCCCAGCGGAGGTGTACGAGGTCGTCAACGGATCGCGCATCTGCTATTTCAAGTCGGCCGGGAGCGAGTACGAAGGATCCAGCTATCTGATGCTCACGACGCTTCCCGCCGGGGCATGGGCGTTCGAGAAGATCGACGGCGAACCCGTCGAACTCGAGGGAGCCGATGCCGCCACGGCGAGCGCGGGTGCGAACGGCGAGAAGATCGTCGACGTGCGAGTCGGTCCGGACTGGATCCGGCTGGTGACCTTCGACAACGGAGCCGGGGCCGCTGATCCGGCACCACTCGCGCAGCAGGTCGTGCGCAGCCTCACGGGCGGACACACCGCTCCCCAGTAGTCGACACCGTTTCGATAGCCTGGCGGCATGCCTGAGTGGATACCGGACGTCCTCGGCGACGAGTTCGAGCAGCTCACGCTCGAGCTCGGCGAGGACGATGAGGGACCGCTCGTCGCCACGCTCGTGCGTGCGGTGCCGCGGGACCGGCCCTGGTGGGACCGGCTGCGCGGGCAGAGCCTCCCGCTGGACGATGTCGACGTGCTCTATGTGCACGGCTGGTCGGACTACTTCTTCCAGAAGCGGCTCGCTCGATTCTGGACGTCTCGCGGGGCGCGCTTCTTCGCGCTCGACCTGCGCAAGTACGGCCGGAGTCTGCGCGATGGGCAGACTCCCGGCTACATCACCGACCTCGTCGCGTACGACGAGGACATCGCCGCGGCTCTGTCCGCGATGGGGCACGGGACTGGAGCCGCGGCATCCCCCCGGCGGCTCGTGCTGCTCGGCCACTCGACCGGCGGACTCACCCTGAGCCTGTGGGCGTCGCGGCACCGCGAGACGGCGGATGCCGTGATCCTGAACAGCCCCTGGCTCGAGTTCCAGGTCGCTTCCGCCCGCCCGCTCATCGCTCCGGTCGCCGAGCTGCAGGCCAGGTGGGCTCCTCGGGAGGTCGCGCCGCAGGTCGATCTCGGCTTCTACACCCGCGCGCAGCAGGAGGTCGCCGACCCCGACGATCCGGTCGAGGTGAACCTCCTCTGGCGTCCGGCGCAGACGATGGCCGTCCACGCGGGGTGGTTCCACGCGATCCTCACCGGACACGCCAAGGTCGCGGCGGGGCTGACGATCGACGCGCCCGTGTGCGTGCTGCTGTCCGCGCGCTCAGCGACGCCCACGCGATGGTCGGAGGACCTCACCCGAGCAGACTCGGTCTTGGTCGTCGACGACATCGCGCGGGCGTCGCTGAAGCTCGGTCCGTCTGTCACCGTCGAGCGCATCGACGGAGCCCTGCACGACGTCTTCCTCTCGCGGCATGGGGCCAGAGAGGAAGCGTATCGCCGCCTCGACCGATGGGTCAGAGGCTGGACGGCCGCGCGCCGACAGTGATCAGGCGCAGTGTCCGACCCAGTGGTCAGACGTAGTGCATCAGACGTGCCTGCTGCTCGGCCTCGTCGGCATCGCCGCGCAGCACCGCGTCGTGGAAGTCTCGGTAGACCTGGAGCATGCGCTCGCGGTCGTTCTCGGGCACGCTCCAGCCGCGGAGATTGCGGAAGAGAGCCATGCTCGCGTCGTTGATCAGCACCTGGTGCTGCGCGTTACGACTGCGCGCGCTGAGGAACGAGAACACCGCCCACCGTGTGTTGGAGATGTGCACGTCGTCATCGAGCGCCGTGTACATCTCCTCGACCAGTGCGGCGAGACTCTCGCGGTCCTGCTGGCTCATCCGCGCGACGCCCATCCGCGCGGCCATCCCCGCCTGATACCCCGCGAACTCGAGCGTCTGCTCGACGGTCTCTGCCGTGACGGCGGTGACCTCGGTGTATCTGCTCGGGTACATCGTCACGAGCCCGAGACGCTCGAGACGCTGTAACGCCTCTCGCACCGGAGTCCGTGACACATGCAGTTCTTCGGCGACGTCGACATCGCGGATGCGATACCCCGGCTCCAGCACACCGTCGACGATCTGCGCGCCGATGTGCTGAAACACCTCCTCCGCCAAGAGCTGCTTGCTTTCTCGAATACTCGTCATCGAGTTGTTGGTGTTCATGGACTGCCCCCAGTTGCTTTCCAGATCCGGGCTCCCCATGATGTGCCCGGACGGCCACTACATCACGAAGTGGATCGCGATGCCAATAATCCACAGACGAGTTTTCCGACGATCACGCAGGCGCTTGTCGTCGGCGCGTCGTCGCAGGATTGAGTACGGGTGATTCTGTGGTCGGCGAGTGTTGGGACACTCGCCGACCACAGACGATGGCGTGCACGGAGCTGAACTGCGCCCAGTCCCCACAAGGCGGGAACCGCGATCCGCGAAGCGCGGAACCGTGGTTCGGCAGCGCGTCATGCATCGCCGCATCGTCTGTCGCATCGGGACGCGACTGCATCCAGTCTCGGTCACTCCGACCCATATATCGGAATGGGATCCGAGGGCACAGAAAAGGGGACGGATGCGGCGGCATCCGTCCCCTGCGTTGTGGGATCAGCGGTAGTTGATGAACTGCAGGTCGAGATCGAGATCCGCGCCCTTGAGCAGCGCGATCACCGACTGGAGGTCGTCGCGGCTCTTCGACTGCACGCGCAGCTCGTCGCCCTGGATCTGGCTCTTCACGCCCTTCGGACCCTCGTCGCGGATGAGCTTGTTGATCTTCTTCGCGTTCTCCGAGGAGATGCCGTCCTTGAGGGTCGAGACGATGCGGAACTCCTTGCCGCTGGCGAAGGGTTCGCCCGACTCGAGGCTCTTGAGCGAGATGCCGCGCTTGATGAGCTTCGACTGGAAGACGTCGAGAACGGCCTTCGCGCGCTCCTCGGTGCCGGCGATGATCAGGATCTGCTCGCCGCTCCAGGCGATGGAGGCGCCCGTGCCCTTGAAGTCGTAGCGCTGCTCGATCTCCTTGCGCGCCTGGTTCAGGGCGTTCTCGGCCTCCTGGTGATCCACTTTCGAGACGATGTCAAAGGAACTGTCAGCCATACGCAAAGTGTATCGACACCGCCGTTTTCACGCTCGCTTGGAAGCGCTTCCATCGACTCTCACGCACCAATCCGCGGTTACAGCTTGATATCGAAGGGCTTTTGCATTGCGATTCCCGTCGTTCTCGATGCATACTGTAAGCGCTTGCAGTCCTTGCAGGCCACCAGTACTCAGAGAGGCACACACCAATGAAGGTGAACAAGAGGGGCATCGTCGCCGCCGGCGTCATCGCGATCGTTTCGACTCTTTCCCTGGCCGGTTGCTCGACCGCGACCGACGGCGGCGACGCATCCGAGGGTGAGAACGGCGGCACGCTGACCGTCTGGGTCGACGCCGAGCGCGTCGACGCGCTGCAGAGCGCCGCCGACTCCTACGAGGAGAAGACCGGAGTCAAGGTCGAGCTCGTCGGCAAGTCCGTCGACGACATGAAGGACGACTTCATCCAGCAGGTGCCGACCGGCAAGGGCCCCGATGTGGTCATGGGCGCGCACGACTGGCTCGGAGAGCTCTCGACCAACGGCGTGGTCGCCCCGCTCGAGCTCGGCGACTCGTCGGCCGACTACCTGCCCGTCGCCCTTCAGGCGGCGACCTACGACGGAACCGTCTACATGCTTCCCTACGCGGTCGAGAACATCGCCGTGCTGCGCAACGCCGACATGGTGCCCGCCGCCGCGACGAGCTTCGACGACATGGTCTCGAAGGGCGCGTTCGTCGTCGAGCAGGGCACCGAGGGCAACCCGTACCACCTGTACCCGTTCCAGACGGCGTTCGGCGCTCCGGTCTTCGGCACCGACGACTCGGGCAGCTACGACTCCGCAGATCTGCAGCTCGGCAGCGAGGGCGGAACGGCCTTCGCCGACTGGCTCGCCGCTCAGGGCGCCGCAGGCACGCTGAACACCGACGTCGACGGCGAGATCGCCAAGCAGCAGTTCCTCGACGGCACCGCGTCCTTCTGGCTGACCGGCCCGTGGAACGTCGGCGCCGCAGTCGACGCCGGCATCAACGTCGCGATCGACCCGATCCCCAGCCCCACGGGTGAGACCGCGTCGCCGTTCGCCGGTGTCAAGGGCTTCTTCGTGAGCTCCGAGTCGAAGAACAAGGTCGCCGCGAACGACTTCCTCGTGAACTACATCGGCACCGAAGAGGTGCAGCTCGAGCTGTTCGAGGCCGGCAACATCCTCCCCGCGCTGACGGCCGCCGCCGATTCCGCCGCCTCCGACCCGATCATCGCCGGCTTCCAGGCCGTCGGTGCGGATGCCGTCCCGATGCCCGCGATCCCCGCGATGGGATCGGTCTGGGAGTTCTGGGGCGTGGCCGAGGCCGCGATCATCAACGGCTCCGACCCGGCGTCGACGTGGCAGAAGCTCGTCGACGACGTCACCGCAGCGATCAAGTAACACACCCAGCACCATCCCTGCCGGGGCGGACCTCGTCCGCCCCGGCAGCTCGACGACGGGGACGAGATGACAGACACCGCCGAGCCCACGGCTCCACTCACCAAGCGCCAGCGCCAGGCCGCCGGCATCGCCGAGGCCGCATCCGGGCCGATCGGCTGGATGCTCCTGAAGATCCTGCTGCTGGCGATCGTCGACGCCATCGCGCTGTATGCGGCGTTCGTCCTCTTCGGGCAGCAGGAGTGGCTGGTGCTCGGCCTGGTCGTGGCCGTCACCGTGCTCGTCAACTACATCTACTTCTCGCGCAAGCGCATCCCCGCGAAGTACCTCACGCCCGGCATCATCTTCCTGATCATCTTCCAGGTGTTCACGCTGCTGTACACCGGGTACATCGGCTTCACCAACTACGGCACCGGCCACAACGGCACGAAGGACCAGGCGATCTCGTCGCTCCTCGCCTCCGCCCAGGAGCGCGTCGAGGACTCCCCGACGTACCCGGTCACGGTCGTCGAGCAGTTCGGCACCTACGGCCTGCTGGTGACCGATCCCGACTCCGGCGACGCGCTGCTCGGCACGGCCGAGCAGCCCCTGGAGGAGGTCGACGCCGAGTTCGACGGCGACCAGGCTGTGGCCGTCGACGGCTGGACCACGCTGCCCCTCGCGAAGGTGTTCACGCTCTCGGAAGAGCTGGAGAAGCTCTCGGTGCCGTTCAGCGACGACCCCAACGACGGCAGCCTGCGTGCGCCCGACGGCCAGAAGGGCTACCTGTACGTCTCGACGCTCGAGTACGACGCGGATGCCGACACCATCACCGACACCACGACCGGCGCGGTGTACTCCGACACGGGGGAGGGCTCGTTCATCGCCGAGGACGGCGCCGAGCTGCTTCCCGGCTGGCAGACCACCGTCGGGTTCGACAACTTCGTGCGCGCGGTGACCGACGACTCGATCCGCGGCCCGCTCATCTCGGTGACGATCTGGACCTTCGTGTTCGCGGTGCTCTCCGTGGCGACGACGTTCTTCCTCGGCCTGCTCCTCGCGCTGGTGTTCAACAACACGCGGATGCGGTTCCGCAACGGGTACCGGATCATCCTGATCCTCCCGTACGCATTCCCCGCGTTCCTCTCCGCGCTCGTCTGGGCCGGGATGATGAACGAGAGCTTCGGCTTCATCAACCAGGTGATCTTCGGGGGAGCGGACATCCCGTGGCTCACCGATCCGAACCTCGCGAAGGTCTCGGTGCTGCTGGTGAACCTCTGGCTCGGCTTCCCCTACATGTTCCTCGTCTGCATGGGCGCCCTCCAGGGCATCCCCGAAGACGTCAACGAGGCCGCGGTGATGGACGGCGCCAACCCGTGGCAGGTCTTCCGGCGCATCAAGCTTCCGCTGCTGCTCGTCACGGTGGCGCCGCTGCTGATCTCGTCGTTCGCGTTCAACTTCAACAACTTCAACCTGATCTACATGCTGACCAAGGGCGGGCCGCGGTTCGACGATGTCAGCATCCCGGTCGGGCACACCGACATCCTGATCTCGATGGTCTACAAGGTGGCTTTCACGGGGCAGTCCCGCGACTACGGCCTCGCCTCCGCGTTCACGATCCTGATCTTCATCGTGGTCGCGACGATCTCGATCATCAGCTTCCGCAAGACCAAGGCCCTCGAGGAGCTGAACTGACATGAGCACCACGGACATCGGCACCACCGCCCGCCCCGTCGCCGTCGAACAGGACCTCGCGCCGCGTCGCCGCAGCTTCGGCGCATGGTTCGCCGACACCGGATGGCGCCATGTGGTCGCCATCGTCGTCAGCGCCTTCGCGCTGTTCCCGCTGCTGTACGTCGTCTCGGCCTCGCTCAATCCGAGAGGAACACTGACCGGATCGAACCAGCTGTTCTCGGCGTTCGGCTTCGACAGCTACGTGCGCATCCTGAGCGACCCGCAGAACCCCTACGGGCTGTGGTTCCTGAACACGCTCGTCATCGCCGTGGTCACGGGAGCCGTGACGGTGTTCATCGGCGCCCTCGCGGCATACGCCTTCTCGCGCATGCGCTTCGCGGGTCGCCGCATCGGCCTCGTCACGATCGTCGTCGTGCAGATGTTCCCGCAGCTCCTCGCCGTGGTCGCGATCTTCCTGCTGATGTCGACGCTGGGGGACTGGTTCCCCGCGATCGGACTGAACACGCACACGGGGTTGATCCTCGTCTACCTCGGCGGCGCGCTCGGGGTGAACACCTATTTGATGTACGGGTTCTTCAACACCCTGCCGATGGAGCTCGATGAAGCGGCGCGCATCGACGGCGCCGGACACGCGCGCATCTTCTTCACGATGATCCTGCCGCTGGTCGCGCCGATCCTCGCGGTCGTCGCGCTGCTGTCGTTCATCGGCACGGTGAACGAGTACGTGATCGCGAGCGTCATGCTCGTCGATGTCGAGCAGCAGACCCTGGTGGTCGGTCTCACCAAGCTCGTCGCCAACCCGCGATACGCGGACTGGTCGGCCTTCTCGGCCGGCGCGGTGATGGCCGCCATCCCGGTGATGATCCTGTTCCTGTTCCTGCAGCGGTACATCGTCGGCGGACTGACCGCGGGCGCCACGAAGGGCTGATCCGCGATCATGGTCGCAGCGTTCGCGGCGTTGCGATCACCCGTCGTGCGACGGCGGCCGTAGCGTGATGACATGACGCGTGTGGCGGGGCGGAACGTGGCGATCAGCTGGGTCGCCGGAGTGCTGTGCGCGGGCGTGATCGGCGCTCTCGTCTGGTTCTCGATGCCGATCGTGCCGGTCGTCGCATCGTTCGTCGGCGACACCCTCCGTTCGACGCTTCCCTAGCGATCACGGGCTGCACGACACGTCGGCACGCCTCCCTCGGGGTGCGGTCGGGCGGCGGTAATCTCGCAATGCACACATCCGATGAGAGGCGCACCCCCATGAGTGACCCCGAGGTTCCCCAGCCCGAGCGGCCGAAGGACGTCAACGACGTCGTCGACAGCGCGAACGCTGGACTCGACGCCGCCGCCGCAGCGGGTGCAGGCGTGCATGGCACGCCCGCGGACGCTGCGCACGACACGTCGGCTCCGACACCTGCCCAGCCCGCCGTCGACCCGGATGTCGCCGCGTTCGAAGCCGCCGAGAAGGATCACCCCGGTACCTTCGCGACGCCCGAGCTCAACGACCCGAAGTACCTCGACGCAGACGCCACGACGACGTCGCGGAACACGGATGCCGACACGACGAAGTCGTTCGGCACGGATGCGGACGCACCCCCCGCCTACACGCCGCCGGTCGCGCACGAGCAGTCCGCTCTCGCCGGAGCCGCGTACTCGTCGGCCGACAACACCGAGACCCGGATCGTCCCGTCCGAGCCTGCCGCCGCCGAACCGGTCATCGCGCCGGTCCAGCAGCAGCCGATCTTCGTCCAGGCTCCCGAGCCGCCCCGCGAGCGGGGAAACCGCGGCACCGCCGGTGCGATCGGTCTGCTCGCTACCGTCGCCTTCGCGATCCTCTACCTGGGTGCGACGCTCGGCCTTCGTGCCGTCGCGGGTGACATCACGGGCGAGAACATCGGCGAAGCGGCTCTCGCTCCGCTGATGACCTGGGGCTTCTGGGTCCCCGTCGTGGTGTTCTTCCTCGGCTTCTGGCTTCTCGGAGCGTTCATCAACCGCGGACGCTGGGGTCTCTGGGTGGTCTTCGGCATCATCGTCGGGCTCATCGCCTACGGCGGACACATCCTCGGTGCTCTCTTCGAGGCGCCGTTCTGGCTGCTCACGGCTCGGGAGGGGAGCGAGCTCATCGGTGCCCAGCTCTTCCACCCGCTCGCCATCGCGGCGTTCGTCTTCGGCCGCGAGCTGACCATCTGGTTCGGCGCGTGGGTCGCCCGCAGCGGGGCGCGCAAGACCGAGCTCAACGCCGAGGCGCAGCGTGAGTACGAGCGCACGCTCGAGGCCGGTCCGACGCTCTCGAGGTAATCACGAACATGTCATCGCCGAACCCCCGTGGACCCGCGTCCCCGGGGGTTTCGGCCATCCTGGCTCTGGTTCTCGCCGCGATCAGCTTCTTCGCCCTGGCGGTGTTCGGCCTCGGCGCGCTGAGCGTGGCCACCGACCGGGACATCATCGCCGTCCCTGGCCTGGGGCAGGTGCCGGGAGCGGTCGGGATGCTCGCGGCGGTGGTGGCGTTCGCGCTGTCGCTCTGGGGGTCGCTGCGGCGATCGCATCCGTCGTTCCTCGCGGCGCCCGCCGTCGCGCTGGCCACGGCGCTCGCGCATCTGGTCGTCCTCTGGATCGCGGTCGCGGTCGCGAGCGGTGACCTGATCGTCGCGACGGTCGTCGCGGGCGATCTCGTCCGTGGCGGGGCGAGCGCGGTGCTGTTGGCCGCCGGGGCCATCGCCGCCTGGGGCGGCATCGCGCTGCGCCGCACGCGCGCGCAGCAGCCGCAGTGGCCGTGGGAGCGCGACGACGAGGAATGACGCCCCGCCGTCGAGACGAAATCTCGGCAGCAGCGGTGCACGCGCCGTACGCTCTACGTGTGGAGCGCTCGTTGGAGACGCAGGTCGACCAGGCCGTCGAGGCCTGGTTGCGGTGGGTGCCGCGCTGGGAGCCGGCGACCCATCGTGGTCGGGTCGCGCCCTGTCGGCGTTGCCTGGGCTCGCCGATCCTGTCGGCGGCGGGCATCGGCTCGAACACGCCGCACGGCGTGCAGCACGGCCTCTCGACTCGGATCAAGACGATCGTCGACCATGCCGTGGCCGAGTACACCGCAAGAAACCTCCCGATGCTCCAGCGCGAGCTCGACCAGCAGGCCGCACGGAACCGGGCGCGCAGCTACCGTCCGGCCGACGGGCTGGATCCGGAGTTCGACGGACTCCCGCTCGATCCGGAGCCGGTCCCCGGTGCGCCGTTCCTCTTCACGATCGCGGGACTGGCGGACGAGGCGGTCGACGATCTGCCGCCGTTGCCGCCGCTGAGCGACGAGGCGAAGGTGGCGCTGCGACAGGAGGTGGCCCTCGCCGACGAGTACGCGAACATGGTCGGCCGTGAGATCTGCGGCATCCTGCTGCGCCACCGCATCTACATCCAGGCCGCGATCTCGCAGCATGTCGAGCCGCAGATCGAGGCGCTGCTCGCCGAGCTCACCGATTCGCTCGACTCCCCGTTCGACTCGGACCAGGCCTAGCGACCGCCGCTGAGCGGCCTTCATTTGACCACCACGTTACGCGGCATTACACTTGATCAGGTGTGTGCACGTCTCGACGTGCGCGCTGGGCGTCGGCACCATGCCGGTCCGCCCCCACGGCATACCCACCACCACAAAGGCTCGTCGATTCCGGCGTGCCGGTGGGTCACTGATGTGAAACCCATCACGCTGTCACCGTGCAGCATTATGAGGAGAGAACGTGCCAACCATTCAGCAGTTGGTTCGCAAGGGTCGCTCGCCCAAGGTCTCGAAGACCAAGGCGCCTGCACTCAAGTCGAACCCGCAGCAGGCCGGGGTCTGCACCCGCGTCTACACCACCACCCCGAAGAAGCCGAACTCGGCGATGCGCAAGGTCGCTCGTGTGAAGCTCCGCAACGGCACCGAGGTCACCGCCTACATCCCCGGTGAGGGTCACAACCTCCAGGAGCACTCGCTGGTGCTCGTCCGTGGAGGCCGTGTCAAGGACCTCCCCGGTGTCCGTTACAAGATCGTCCGTGGCGCCCTGGACACCCAGGCCGTCAAGAACCGTAAGCAGGCTCGCAGCCGCTACGGCGCAAAGAAGGGCTGAGTCCAATGCCTCGTAAGGGTCCCGCCCCCAAGCGTCCCGTCGTCAACGACCCGGTATACGGCGCTCCGATCGTCAGCCAGCTGGTCAACAAGATCCTGGTCGACGGCAAGAAGTCCCTCGCCGAGTCGATCGTCTACAACGCCCTCCGTGGCGTCGAGGCGAAGAACGGTCAGGACGCCGTCGCCACTCTGAAGAAGGCGCTCGACAACGTGCGCCCGACTCTCGAGGTCAAGAGCCGCCGCGTCGGTGGCTCGACCTACCAGGTTCCGGTCGAGGTCAAGCCGCACCGCGCGAACACCCTCGCGCTGCGCTGGCTCGTCAGCTACGCCAAGGGTCGTCGTGAGAAGACGATGACCGAGCGTCTCCAGAACGAGATCCTCGACGCGTCGAACGGTCTCGGTGCAGCGGTCAAGCGCCGCGAGGACACGCACAAGATGGCCGAGTCGAACCGCGCGTTCGCTCACTACCGCTGGTAAACAGCTTCGCCCGCCCCCGATCACACATCAGGGGCGGGCACCCCCCTCTTCGCAGTACGACTGCACAAAAGATAAGGACACTCCTGTGGCACAAGACGTGCTCACCGACCTGAGCAAGGTTCGGAACATCGGCATCATGGCTCACATCGATGCTGGCAAGACCACCACGACCGAGCGCATCCTGTTCTACACGGGCGTCAACCACAAGCTCGGCGAGACCCACGACGGTGCCTCGACCACCGACTGGATGGAGCAGGAGAAGGAGCGCGGCATCACGATCACGTCTGCCGCCGTGACCTGCTACTGGAACAAGAACCAGATCAACATCATCGACACCCCCGGTCACGTGGACTTCACGGTCGAGGTGGAGCGCTCGCTCCGCGTCCTCGACGGTGCTGTCGCCGTCTTCGACGGCAAGGAGGGCGTCGAGCCCCAGTCCGAGACCGTGTGGCGTCAGGCCGACAAGTACAACGTCCCCCGCATCTGCTTCGTCAACAAGATGGACAAGCTCGGCGCGGACTTCTACTTCACCGTCGACACCATCATCAACCGCCTCGGCGCCAAGCCGCTGGTCATCCAGCTGCCCATCGGTGCGGAGAACGACTTCATCGGCGTCGTCGACCTCGTCGAGATGCGCGCGCTCGTCTGGGCGGGTGACTCCAAGGGTGACGTCACCATGGGTGCCTCCTACGAGATCCAGGAGATCCCGGCCGACCTCAAGGAGAAGGCCGACGAGTACCGTCAGCAGCTCCTCGAGACGGTCGCCGAGACCGACGACGCGCTGCTCGAGAAGTTCTTCGGTGGCGAGGAGCTGACCGTCGCCGAGATCAAGGGCGCGATCCGCAAGCTCACCGTGGCTTCCGAGATCTACCCGGTCCTCTGCGGTTCCGCGTTCAAGAACCGTGGCGTGCAGCCGATGCTGGATGCCGTCGTCGACTACCTCCCGAACCCGCTCGACGTGGGCTCGATCGAGGCGCACGACCCCAAGGACTACGACACGATCATCGAGCGTCACCCCGACGCGAAGGACCCGTTCGCGGCTCTCGCGTTCAAGGTCGCCGTGCACCCGTTCTTCGGTCGCCTGACCTACGTCCGCGTCTACTCGGGACAGCTCGACTCCGGCGCTGCGGTCATCAACTCGACCAAGGGCAAGAAGGAGCGCATCGGGAAGATCTTCCAGATGCACGCCAACAAGGAGATCCCGGTTCCCTCGGTCACCGCCGGCAACATCTACGCCGTCATCGGTCTGAAGGACACCACCACCGGTGACACCCTCACCGACCCGGCCTCGCCGGTCGTCCTCGAGTCGATGACGTTCCCCGAGCCCGTCATCGAGGTCGCGATCGAGCCGAAGACCAAGGCCGACCAGGAGAAGCTGGGTGTCGCCATCCAGAAGCTCGCTGAAGAGGACCCGACCTTCCGCACGGAGCTCAACCCCGAGACCGGTCAGACGACCATCAAGGGCAT
Source organism: Microbacterium sp. Root280D1 (assembly GCF_001428975.1). Taxonomy (NCBI): domain Bacteria; kingdom Bacillati; phylum Actinomycetota; class Actinomycetes; order Micrococcales; family Microbacteriaceae; genus Microbacterium; species Microbacterium sp. Root280D1. Next base: position 388,956 of record NZ_LMJK01000003.1, read on the forward strand.
GGGCGAGCTGCACCTCGACATCCTCGTCGATCGCATGAAGCGCGAGTTCAACGTCGAGGCCAACGTCGGCAAGCCGCAGGTGGCGTACCGCGAGACGATCCGCAAGGGCGTCGAGAAGTACGACTACACGCACAAGAAGCAGACCGGTGGATCGGGTCAGTTCGCGAAGATCCAGTTCAACATCGAGCCGCTCGACCTCGACGACGAGAAGACGTATGAGTTCGTCAACGCGGTCACCGGTGGTCGCATCCCGCGTGAGTACATCGGCTCGATCGATGCCGGCTTCCAGGACGCGATGAACGTCGGCGTGCTCGCCGGATACCCCATCGTGGGTGTCAAGGCGACCATCGTCGATGGTGCTGCTCACGACGTCGACTCCTCGGAGATGGCGTTCAAGATCGCAGGATCGATGGGCATGAAGGAAGCCCTTCGTCGGGCGAACCCGGCGCTTCTCGAGCCGCTCATGGCGGTCGAGGTGCGTACTCCCGAGGAGTACATGGGCGACGTCATCGGCGACCTGAACTCGCGTCGTGGCCAGATCCAGTCGATGGAGGACGCCGCAGGCGTCAAGGTCGTCCGTGCACACGTCCCGCTGTCCGAGATGTTCGGCTACATCGGCGACCTGCGCTCGAAGACCTCGGGCCGCGCCGTCTACTCGATGGAGTTCAACAGCTACGCTGAGGTTCCCCGCGCTGTGGCCGACGAGATCGTCCAGAAGCACCAGGGCGGCGGCGAGTAACACTTTCCTGGGAGCCGGGTTCACGCCCGGCTCCCAGGTCCCCTACAACTTCACATTCCCTCTCTACTAAACTGAGAACCTAACCCGTAGAGATCCGGTCGCAATCCAGTGCCCGGTGACCTCTACACGACGTCCTGAGGAGGACCAAGTGGCTAAGGCCAAGTTCGAGCGGACCAAGCCGCACGTCAACATCGGAACCATCGGTCACGTCGACCACGGCAAGACCACGCTCTCCGCAGCGATCTCGAAGGTGCTTGCTGACAAGTACCCCTCCGACACGAACGTGCAGCGCGACTTCGCTTCCATCGACTCGGCGCCGGAAGAGCGCCAGCGTGGAATCACCATCAACATCTCGCACATCGAGTACGAGACCCCGAAGCGCCACTACGCGCACGTTGACGCTCCCGGCCACGCCGACTACGTCAAGAACATGATCACCGGTGCTGCTCAGATGGACGGCGCGATCCTCGTGGTCGCCGCCACCGACGGCCCGATGGCTCAGACGCGTGAGCACGTGCTGCTCGCCAAGCAGGTCGGCGTCCCCTACCTGCTCGTCGCACTGAACAAGGCCGACATGGTCGACGACGAGGAGATCCTGGAGCTCGTCGAGCTTGAGGTCTCCGAGCTGCTCGCCTCGCAGGGCTTCGCCGAGGACGCTCCTGTCGTCCGCGTCTCCGCTCTGAAGGCACTCGAGGGTGACGAGAAGTGGACCCAGTCCATCCTCGACCTCATGGAGGCCGTCGACAACAACGTTCCCGACCCCGTGCGCGACAAGGACAAGCCGTTCCTCATGCCCGTCGAGGACGTCTTCACGATCACCGGTCGTGGAACCGTCGTCACCGGCCGCGCCGAGCGTGGCACGCTGGCCATCAACTCCGAGGTCGAGATCGTCGGACTCCGTCCGACCGTCAAGACCACGGTCACGGGTATCGAGATGTTCCACAAGCAGCTCGACGAGGCATGGGCCGGCGAGAACTGTGGTCTCCTGCTCCGTGGCACGAAGCGTGAGGACGTCGAGCGCGGTCAGGTCATCGTCAAGCCGGGTTCGGTCACGCCGCACACCGACTTCGCCGGTACCGCGTACATCCTGTCCAAGGATGAGGGTGGGCGTCACAACCCGTTCTACACGAACTACCGCCCGCAGTTCTACTTCCGCACCACCGACGTCACCGGCGTCATCACGCTGCCCGAGGGCACCGAGATGGTCATGCCCGGCGACACCACCGACGTGACGGTCGAGCTGATCCAGCCGATCGCCATGGAGGAGGGCCTCGGCTTCGCCATCCGTGAGGGTGGACGCACCGTCGGCGCCGGTACGGTCACGAAGATCATCAAGTAAGCATCTGCTTTCTCGCACAGGGGTCGGGCCTTCGGGTCCGGCCCCTGTGTCGTACCCGGGGCAGTGGGCCTCGGGGCGGTTTCTCGGTGACTTCGCGGCGAGATGCGATCGACGATCGATAGCATGGCCCGAGTCTGTCCGCAGGCGTCGTCGCCCGGCCCCGGGCATGAGAGGAACGCGACCATGACACAGATCCACGTGGGACCGCCGCCTCCGCGAAGCCATGCGCGGCTGTGGATCTCGACGCTGCTGCTCATCGTCTACTCCGCCTTCGTGCTGCTGGTGACGATGTGGCCGCAGCCCGAGCAGCTCGAGTTCGACAGCATCGCCGGGCGCGTGCTCCGCGCACTGCACAACCTCGGGGTGCCCGAGCGGTTCGGCTACAACGAGCTGGAGTTCGTCGCCAACATCGGCATGTTCGTGCCGCTCGGATTCCTGCTCGGACTCGCGCTCGCGCGCAAGGCCTGGTGGCTCGCGATCTTCCTGCTGCCGGCTTTCTCCGGAGCGATCGAGTTCACGCAGGGCATCGCCCTGGACGAGCGCGTGTCTACCGTTCTCGACGTGCTGTCGAACACGGTCGGCGGGTACCTGGGGCTGCTGCTCGCGATGATCCTGAGGGCGATGATCCACGCCAGAGATCGCACCATGATCGAACGCGAGCTGTGGGAGCGTCGCGCTGCCGCGGCCGAACTGCAGCGCCAGAATGAGGCTCGAGCGGCTGCTCGCTCGTCCGAGGGCGCACGGCAGGCTGCGGTGTGGGCGGAGGAGCCCGACCCGGTGACCCGCGTCTTGGACGCGGACTTCTGGGAGACGGGCGACGCTCCTACGGTGCGGATTCCTGTCTGAGGCGCGAGCAGGCGTCAGGTCGAGTCGTCGGAAATCTCGGACGGTCACCGTTCTGACCGATATTCTCCAGGACTGTAGGCTGATCACAGCCGTATCCGGTGCAGCCGCGCCACCCCCTGACCGTCGATCGAAGTTGCTGGCCCGCGCCCGTGGGCTCTGAAGGAGTTTTATGTCCCGCTACACGGGTCGCGATATCGCGTCTGCCGCCGTGTTCCTCGTGGGGGGCAGCATCGCCGCCACCCTCGCGCTCGTGGGGTTGACCGACTGGGCGGTCGCCGTGGTCGCCATCCTGGCCGCACTGATCGGCGTGTTCGCCCAGCTTCAGTTCGCCAGTCGACGAGGCGCCATCCGCCGGTTGGGCCAGCTCTCCCGCTCGGCCCGCACCGCAGCGGATCAGACGGCGGACGTCGCACGAGGTCTCGTCTCCGACATCTCACTCAGCCGGAGGGAACTCTCAGCTGTGAAGTCGGAGGTGGCCGGCGTGCACAGCGAGCTCGCCGCGCTGCGCGAGTCTCTCGAGAAGCAGGTCGCGTCCGGCACGCCCGCGCTCCCTAAAGCGAGCGAGCAGCGGACAGCGAAGGCCGTCACCGCACCGGCCCCTGTCGCCACGAAGCAGGTCAGTGCCCAGACCCCGGCGACCAAGAAGTCGATCGGACTCGTCGGGTTCTTCGGTCACGGCAACTACGGTGATGAGCTGTTCGTCGATGTCTTCCAGCAGTTCCTCGCTCCGACGTTCGACATCCAGATCATCCCTGACCTCGAGCGCCAGCCCTACTTCAGCCGTCCCGTGGAGGAGAAGGTCGCTGAGGTCGATGCCATCGTGATGGGCGGCGGCGATCTCGTCCAGCAGTGGAACACCGACCCGCGCTACTTCGATCGCACCTACCTCCAGAAGCCGTTCTACGTGGCCGGAGTGGGAGTGCCGATCTATCACGGCTCCGAGAAGCACAAGGAGAAGCCGCACATCATCAACCGTCTGCGGAGCTTCTTCGGCCACGAGAACGTTCAGCTGATCGGGATGCGCGACGATTTCGGTGCGAACTGGATCCGCGAGAAGCTCGAGCCCACCGCACCGGTGACGAGTGAGCCGGACATCGTCTGCTCGCTCGACCTGCCCGAGGTCAAGAAGCCCGCAGGGCAGCCCATTCTCGGCATCGTCACGCGCCAGCGGCGCGTCGACACGCCTGACGACTACACGAAGCTCGAAGAGCTGGCCGCACACGCGAAGCGGCGTGGATTCCGCATTCGTCACATCATCCTCGGCACGGGTTCGGTGGGCGAGCGCGACTTCGCGAACGCTCCGGCGCTTCAGGTCGAGGACAAGGAGGTCGTGCACTCCGAGGACCTCGACGTCCTGACCCGCGCGATCGGCGAGTGCACCGTGCTCGCGAGCATGAAGTTCCACGGGACAGTCGTCGCGACCATGTACGGCGTGCCGTCGATCGTCCTGGTGCCCACGAACAAGAACCGCGCGTTCATGGAGCGCATCGGGCGGAGCGAGCTCGTCGCGGCTCACCACTCCGACAAGCTGATCGAGATCTTCGGTGAGACAGGCCCCGCTCCGATCGATCCGCAGCAGGTGGCTATGCTGCGCGAGAGGTCCACGGCCTTCATGAACCGTCTCCGCGACCAGCTGATCGAGGAAGTCGAGCACTCCGGCTCCGCGTGACATGAGGCGCGCACGGCCCAGGATCGAAGGTCGGGTCCATCCCGACGTCGGCCCTGGGCCGAGCGAAATGGCAGTAGAGGATATCGGGGGAGATGGATATCAGATGAGCACCGAATCACAGTCAGGCACACCGGTCGCGCGATCGCCCTACCGGGGGCGGCCTGGTCGTACTTTCTGGAAGAAGTCCATCTCGGGTCGAGATGTCACCGACCTGCAGGGCATCTACACGAAGAAGTTCGAGATCGATCCGAGCTCCTCCGTGGCTACCGCGGGCAGCTGTTTCGCACAGCACATCTCCCGGTACCTGCGCGGGGCCGGCTACAACGTCGTGGACGCCGAGCCCGGACCCGGCAACGTCGACGTCGAACTGCTGCGAGAGCACGGCTACGGCGTCTACTCCGCCCGCTACGGCAACATCTACTTCGTCCGGCAACTGCTGCAGCTCGCCCAGGAGGCGTTCTCCGGCTCCGTGCGCGAGGACATCGCCTGGCAGCGGGGCGATCGCTGGTTCGACGCACTCCGTCCTGCCGTCGAGCCCGAGGGCCTCGCCAGTGCTGCACACGTGGAACGACAGCGCGCCGAGCACATCGTCGCAGTGAGATCGGTCCTCACGGACTCCGATGTCCTCGTCTTCACGCTGGGGCTCACGGAGGGATGGGAGGATGTCCGATCCGGAACGATCTACCCGACCGCTCCCGGCACCATCGCGGGCGATTACGATCCTGACCGTTACCGGTTCCACAATTTCACCGTCTCCGAGATCGTGCAGGACTTCACCGAGTTCCGCACCCTCGTGCGGACCGTGAACCCCGGCATCAAGTTCCTGCTGACGGTTTCGCCCGTCCCGCTCGCCGCGACCGCAACCGACGACAACGTCCTGGTCGCCACCACCTACTCCAAAGCCGTACTGCGTGCAGCGGCGGGGATGCTGGCATCGGAATTCGATGACATCGACTACTTCCCGTCCTACGAGATCGTCACCTCCCACGCGCCCGGCAATGAGCCGTTCGACGAGACCGGGCGAAACGTGCGGCCCGAGACTGTCGAGAAGGTGATGGCCTACTTCCTGTCCGAGCATGTGGCGCGAGGCGCCGAGGCGGACGCGGATGCAGATGCCGAACACCCGGTCGCCCCTCCGGCGTCCCCCGAGGCCGCCGGCCGGAATCCGAAGTCGGCCGACTATGAGGCCGTCGACGAGCGCGTCTTCTGCGAGGAAGCGATTCTGGAGGCTTTCGCCGATGAGGATTGAATTCGTGGGGAACTCCCACCTGGGAACCATCGCGCCCGCGCTGACGAAGGCGCGAGGCGATCGAGATGTCGCGCACTTCATCTCGCGAACGTACGGGACTGTCGATGCGGTCGTCGTCAGCGACTCGGGCACGGTCGAGCTCCCTTTCATCAAGCTGGAGGATCCGCCGCGATACGGCGCGGAGATCGATGTGCGACGCGCCGACGCTATCGTCGCGGTCGGCCTCAACTTCTCCTTGGTCCAGATGGTCAAGCTCTGGCAGAGCTTCGCTCCCGTCGACGCCGTCGGAGACTACGGAGTGCCGTCGCTCAGCGACGCGGTCTGGAACGCGTATGTCGATGCGGCGTTCGACCAGATCTTCATGGCGCGCCTCACCCGACTGCTGGTGGACGTCGGAGCCGCGCAGGTGATCGTGATTCCGCAACCTGCTCCTGCGGAGTGGGTGTCTTCGAGAGACGGCGAGAAGTTCGCACTGTACGGGCGCCTGGCGTCGAGCGGCGACTGGAACAGAGTGCGCTCGGACTTCGCGCGACAGGTGCGTCGGCTCGAGGACGAGGGTGTGCGGGTGTTCTCACAGCCCGGCCCGACTCTCACCGCCGACGGTTTCACCGAGAACGTCCACGCGATGGGCGATCCCTCCGACACCGGAGCCGATTCGTTCTATTCCCGTGGAGATTTTTACCACATGAACAGGTCTTTCGCCGCCGCGCTCGCGACCGGATTCTACGATTGGCTCGGTGAGCCGGGCCAATCGCCGGCGAGTGGCGACCCGATGAAGGCAGGATCGTGACAGCCACGAGCGGAGCTCTGCTGACCCGTCTCGGAGGCATCGACGTCCTCTCGTGGAACCCGCTGCGAACGGCCGAGGGCGAACCCGGCGGCCGTCTGGTCAACAACTTCGGAGATCTGCTCGGACCTCTGCTGGTGGAGCGGATACTCGGTGACCTGAGCATGAGGGCGTCTTCGACGGAGTCCTCCGAGGCGCCGGTGCTGATCACGATCGGTTCGGTGCTTCACTTCGCACCGGAGGGCGCGGTCGTCTGGGGCACCGGGGTGAACTTCAAACTCGCATCCAAGCTGCCGCCCCACTTCGAGACGCTCGACATCCGCAGCGTTCGGGGTCCCCACTCCGCCCGTCTCATCACGGCCAAGGGGGGCAGGGTGCCGGCCGTGTTCGGCGATCCTGCGCTTCTGCTCCCGCGGTTCATGCCGGAGCTGAGAATCTGGGGCCGTACCGGAGCGGGCGGGATGCTCATCGCCCCGAACCTCAACGACTTCGAAGAGATGTCGCAGAGCGCGACCTCGCTCGGCTACACAGTGCTCGATCCGAGAGCGCCGTTGAACGCAGTGCTCCGGACGATCGCCGGGAGCGGCTTCGTCGTGGGGAGCTCGCTGCACGCCATCGCGATCGCGGATTCGCTCGGCATCCCGGCGCGCTTCGTGGTGTCCGCCGCCGAGGGAGCACTCAAGTACCGCGACTATCTGGCGGGAACCGGTCGGCCGCTCACGAGGATCTCGGGGGACATCTCCGCTGCCATCGACCTCGGCGGACACACGGCGCCGGACGTCGACCTCGACGCCCTGCTCTCCGCATTCCCGCACGACCTGTGGGGTCGTGCATCGTCGTCCGCGCGACCCGCCGTCTTCGACGACCGCGACGTCATTCTCGCGGCGTGGGCCGACGTGGGTGTCGCGTCGGGACCCGACGAATCCGGGAGCCGTGACCACTTCGTGCAGGAGGTGTTCCCTCATGTCGTCGAGGCGGGCCGCGCCCTGATCGAGGGCGATGACGGGACGGTCCGCTCCGTGTCTCGTCGTGCATTCGACGGCAGCTTCGCGGAAGCGCACGCATACCGACTCGCGCTGGTGCCCGGACTCGAGCACACGGACCTGTCGACGGCCGATGCAGGCCTGCTCGCGGCGCTCGACGGAGGGGACCCCGACAGATTCCTCCGCGCACTCTGGCTCGAGCGCGAAGGGCCGCACGCGCTGATGCGAGCTGTGCGCTCGGCTGAGGGGCTGCACGTCCTCTCGATAGCCCTGCGCGTGGGGACCCCCACCAACGAGGTGTCCGCCATCGAGGTGGTCTGTCAGGATGACGCCGGCAGGGAGAGCACCGCCGACCTGCCCGTCTTCGCGATGTACCACCGCCAATGGTCGATCGACCTCACCGCATCCGTCGCCATGGGCTCGGAGGTCGAGATCGATTCGGTCATCGTCCGCGTGACCCACGCGGACGGGTCATCCTCGCAGATCCCCGTCATGCGGGGGACCCAGGACCAGAGCACCCTCGTGGGGTACCCGTCGCTCGCGGACTCCGTGCCGTGGCGGGAAGCCGGTGCCGACATCAGTCTTCAGAATGGGACATTCACAGCGTGAGCGGAAAAATCCACGTCTTCCCCGCCTGGGCGCAGAATCCGTATCTGAACATGCTCTATGTCGGGGCACGCTCGGAAGGATGGCGCGTCGAGGGGTCCAAGACCATCGAGACGCTGGTCGACGCTCTGCCCGGCCTGACGGACGGCGACATCTTCCACATCCACTGGACGAGTCCCATCGTGAACTCGGACGGCACTCGTGACATCGCAGAGCGCTCCCTCAAGCGCTTCGCGGGGATCCTCCTGAGGCTGCGCAAGGCGGGCGTGCGGATCATCTGGACCGTCCACAACACGCTGGCTCACAACACCCCGTATCCGGACCTGGAGGTCAAGCTGGCGCGCCTCCTCGCGGAGCGCGCCGATCGGATCATCCAGCTGAACGCCAGCACCAGCGAGGCCGTCTCGGAGTTCTACGATCTCCCACCCGAGAAGATCGTCACCCTGAGGCACGCCAGCTATGCGGGTATCTACTCCGACCCGCCCTCCCAGGACCAGGCCCGTGAGCTTCTCGGGATACCGTCGTCCGCATCGGTGGTCGGATTCGTCGGGCAGATCCGCGGATACAAGGGCATCCCGACCCTGCTGCGCGCGGTGGGGAAGGCGTCATCCCACGTCGACGATCTCGTTCTGGTGCTCGCCGGAAAGACGGCACCCGAGGAGATCGCTCTGATCGAACGGGAGCTGCCGACGGGCGTGCCGACCGTGCGACGGCACTCGTTCATCAGCGACGCGAACATCTCGGCGTGGTTCGCGGCGTGCGACGTGCTGGTCTTCCCCTATGAGCGCGTGCTCAACTCCGGCAGCGTCCTGCTCTCGGCGACGTTCGCGCGACCGTGCATCCTGCCCGCCGAGCCTCATCTCATCGCGGAGTACGGCGCGCAGCCGTGGGTGACCTTCTACGACACCCGGCGCGATCCCGTGTCTGCCCTGGCGGACACGATCGCGGCTGCCTTCCCCGTGAGGGAGGACGTGCGAGCTGCGGCGACGCGATTCGCATCCGAATACTCGACGCTGCACATGGCCTGGGACTATGTGTCGATCATCGAGGACCTGACCGACTCTTCCACGCAGACCACGGAGGTGCCATGAACGAGGTCGCTGATCTGAGCGTGGTCGTCATCTTCCCCGAATCGCCCATGCATGTGAGCGACCTCCTGTGGTCGACCCTGCGAGAGGATTCCCCGACCCTGGACGTCGTCGTCGTCGTCGACGGGCGCAGCAGCCCGGACGTCGCGTCGGTCGTGCGCACGGCGGCGCGCTCTGATGCGCGTGTTCACGTGATCGACGCGGACAGCGCACGGGGGCGAAGCGCAGCGCTCGCCGCTGCTCTCGAGCGCTGCTCAGCCTCCTGGGTGACGGTCGCGGATGCCGACGGGCTCTCGATCCGGGGCGGCTACCGAGCCTTGGTCGCCAGCCTGCAGGCGTCCGGATCGGACATGGCTGTCGGAACCGCGGAGTCGATCGCCAAGCACCGCTACCGGATCGGTCGTGCAGTCGACGGCGCGCTCGACACGGACGCGACGAGCATCCTGCTGGAGGACCGGCCCGGCCTGGTCTCGGATGACATCCTGTGCGGCAAGGTGATGCGGCGCGATCTGATCCGTTCGCTCGTGCACGCGGAGGATCCGTGGCTCGAGGAGCTTCTCGTAGCCCGGCTGTATCTGGCTGCGGGCCGCGTCGATATCGTCTCGCGTTCCGTCGTCTTCTGCCGGGAACGTCCGAGCAAGAGCCCGGCTGCACCGATGTCCTCGCGCTGGGTCACGGACGAATCTCGCATCTGGGCTGCGCTCGCCGCTGCTCCGCTGGCAGTGCGCCAGTCGTATGCCCGCGAGGTGATCTCCCGTGACGTGCTGAACCCGAAGGCGCTCGATCTCCTCGCCGCCGGTCAGGAACGACCCGATGCGAAGGCTCTCGTCTACGATCTCGCGCGAGACCTCTCGACGACCTCGTTGTCGAATCTGACGATCTGGAAGCGCTGGCAGCTCGCGCTGATCGCGATGGGCCATGCTGCCCTGGTGGACGTCGCACGGCCCGATGGCCGCCCCATCGGGGTCGACGACGTGCCGAGCTTCGATTCGACCCCCCTTCTCGTCGACGCCTGGGCCCCGCTCGGGCTGCGCGGGGAGGAGGACCTCCGGGACGCGTTCATCGAGCGATTCGTGTCGCGACCCGGCGCGACATCGGGGGACCCCGACACCGACTCCGATGCCATCGACATCTCCGTCATCATCCCCACCTACAACGTGGTCCACTACGTGGACGAGCTCCTCGAGAGCATCCGAGCCTCCGTGGGCGTCAGGATCGAGATCATCGTCGTCGACGACGGGTCGACGGACGGGACTCAGGACAGAGTCCTCGCGCATCAGCGCGCGGACCCCCGGGTGCGTCTGGTGAGGTCTCCCGGGGCGGGCGGCGGCCAGGCGCGCGACGCCGGGATCGAGCTCGCCCGCGGAAAGTATCTCGCGTTCGCCGACGGTGATGACGTCGTCCCGCCACGCGCGTACGCGCACCTGCTGTCGCTCGCGCGCAGGTCGGATCCGGATGTCATCAACGGCAGCTATCTGAAGTTCTTCACGACCTCGACGTGGGACGCGGGCACCGGCTTCAATCAGGCCTATGCGCTCCCTCTCGAGAACGTCACGATCGAGACCCACCCCCAGCTGGTCAGGCACCGGGCGGTGTGGAACCGTCTCATCCGGCGCGAGCACTGGCAGCAGACCGCATTCCCCTTTCCCGGGGTTCCGCGATCGAACGACATCGTCGCGATGACGAGCGTCCTCTTGAGCGCGCGATCGATCGCGGTGTCCCCGCTGCCGGCGTACGTCTACAGAGACCGTCCGGGCGGGGGCTCCATGACCTCGCGCGCGGGCTCGACGGATTACACGGTGAGCTACTTCAGCGAAGAGGCGACGTGCGCCGCGCTGGTCCAGCAACGCGAGTCGGCGCCGGTGACCCGCGAGTACTGGGCGATGGTGCTCAACGCCGACGCCTGGCAGAACATCGGCAAGTTCCTCGAGCGTCGCTCCGGCGACCGCGCCGAGGACCGTCGGGTCGCGGAACAGATCGCGAAGCTGCTCTCGCGTGCGCCCCGCAACGAGCTCCGCAGACTGAAAGCAGAGAACCAGGTCGTCTGGGCGCTCGCCGCGGACGGTCGATTCAACGAGGCGCGGATCATGCTGCGCGCCGAGAAGTCGGCATCCACGCTGAACGCCGACCAGCTCATCCGTGCGCTGTCGGCTGCCGAGGCGCTGCCGACGATCCCTCGGGCCACGATCGACAGCCTCTCACTGAAATACCTGATGCGCCGGTTCATCAGTGATCCGTCATGGCGGACCGATGCCTTCTCGCCGGCCCTGCCGGTGCTGCGGAGACGTCTTCTGGATCCGAACGTCCCCCTTGCTGTCGTTCCCCACAGTCTGGAAGAACGGCTCGCGGGTGCCATCGTCGAGTCAGATGACGTCGACCTCGCCCGGCAGTCGATCAGTCCTCCGTCCGCCGGCATCGCCGCCACGCTGAGAAGCGGGGCGCGGACCACGCTGTCAGGCGCGATGACGGGACTGCGACCCGGGGGAGTCACGCGTCTCGTCGCTCGACAGTACCGAGACCGGGATCGAGTCCGGTTCCCGATCCGCCACTTCGACTTCGACGATCGCACCTGGTCGGCAGAGATCTCCCCCGAGCTCTTCCCTCGGGCAGGGGTGTGGGTGATCGAGCTCGAGTATGAGGACTCACTCGGGATGCGCCGGTCGCCCCTGAAGATCGAAGAGGCGGCCAACCGGTTCTTCCCCGGTCGGTTCCAGCGCCTGACGGCGGCCAGCGCGGGCAAGAACCGCTCCATGATCCGTGTGAGGGACTCGATCGTCGAGCGGGTCGGTCACCGAGCGTCGCGCATCACGGGCAAGCGCGGCTGATCGGCAACCGCCGTCACCGACCCGGCGCGATGGCCGTCACCGACCCGCTGTGATGTCGATCATCGAACTCTCGCGACGGGGTGTCACGTGAGCGTGCGCTTGATCCTTCGAGCGATCGGACCCATCCAGGGAGCGACCTCGATGAGTCTTCTCGCTGCCGGAGCGGCACGCTGTGTGGCGCGCGCCCGCCACGTCGTCGCGACCCTCGCCGGCGTCCCGGGCGTGCTTCCGGCCGCACCGCGAGAGCGCTGAGGCCCGGAGCGCGTCGCCGCGTGCTCCTCGGCGAAGGTGATGGAGAGGTCGATGAGCTGCCGGACGTCGTCGACTGTCGGTACGGGTGACAGCTCGGACGGAAGCGCGCCCTCGACCAGCCGGCGATACAGCACCGCGAAATCGTGTGAGAGCTCTCGCTCGGCTGCGGCCAGCGACGCCGCCGACATGCGGGTGTAGACGTCGGCGTCGGCGACGACCTCGGCGATCTGTCGGGCGAGAGCCTCGGCATCCCCCCAGCCCGTCTTCGCGACGCCCCCGTTTCCATCGGTCACGGCCAACCACGGCAGGTCGTACATCGCGACCGGGAGACCCCGCGCCTGTGCCTCCGGGATCGTGAGGGGGTAGCCCTCGATGATGCTGGTGTTCACGAACAGATCGGACGAGTCGATGGCGGCACTGAGGGCGGCACCATGAAGCGGTCCCACCGCTTCGACGCGGTGCGCGAAGCGTCGCGCCTTCGCCATCCCGTTCAGCCGTGACGCCGTCATGTCGCGCCAGTCGGGGCCGATGATCCGGAGCCGGAAATCGACGCCCATCCGCTCGAGGTGCTCGGCGACGTCGATCAGCTCGCTGACCCTCTTGGTGCGTTGCTGCAGGCGGCCCCACCAGACCAGCTCGACGCGCCGCCCCGCAGGTGGGCGCCGCGGCGCGGTCGCGATTCCGGCAGAGAGCAGGTTAGACGACGGCGGATTGGGAAGGTAGGACACACGCGGCATCCCTCGCAGCTTCCAGAACGCGACGTCGAGTGGCGAGAGAACGACGAGATGCGAGAGCAGCGCGAAGTATCGCGGCGCGGATTCGAGGCGATCGAGACCGAGCAGCAGCGATCGACCGGCGAAGTTGTGCGACCACCCGATCGTGGCGACACCCTCAGCGCGTGCCGCGAGCGCGAAGGCCTGCCACGACGGTGAGTACTGCCACTGGTGGTCGATCACGAGATCCACCTCGTGCTGCGTGCAGATCTCGGCCCACTGGGCGAGCGAGCCGCCCAGGGTGTCCGCCGACACCTCGGCGAAGCCGACGCCGGCCGGAAGGTTCGAGAGATCACTGCCCGGCTCGCGGGCCACGACCGTCACGCGGAAGCCGGAGTCGTGCAGCACCCGAGCCTGAGAGATCACGACGCCGGAGATTCCACCGGTGCGCAGATGGTTCGTTGCGAGGATGATGCTGTGCACCGGTCGAGCGACGAGCTCGATCGCGTCGCCGTGGGCGGCGAGCGTGTCCATCGCCTTCGGCCAGTGCAGGGCGGTCGACTGCACGATGTCGTGGGCGGACGCCCGGGTGTACAGGTCGGCGAACATCGCGTCGCGCAGATCCGCACGGGTGTGCTCTGCCAGGTAGTGGGTGGTGTATCCGATGATGGCGCGTCGTACGGATGCGTAGGTCGAGAGCACGAGGTCAGGGTCGATGCTCGTGCCGGCGACCCGCAGGACGGCCGGCTCGATCGAATCGATGGATCGGATGGCTCCTGCGTAGAACGATGCGGTGCTGAGGTCACGCACCTTCTGGCCGCTTCCGCCTCGCCCGAAGTGATAACGGTACAGGCGGTCCGGGATCGATTCGAAGCGAGCGGCCAGCGCCGCAGCGAGGAAGGAGATCGGCAGGTCGTTGACCCTCGGCAGCACCAGGTCTGCGGGCATGAGCGCATAGGCATCGGCGAGGAGGCGGGTACGGAACAGGTAGCGCCACAACTGCCCTTGGGCAGGGCGATCCACCGGGAAGAGGCCGCGCAGGACATCGCTGCCTGTGAGAGTGGGGTGCTTCGGCTGCAGGCGTGACTCGAACGGCCCCCCGGTGCGCCCATCGAGACGCACGACCTCGACTCCGAACTGCACGAGATCAGCGCCGGTCTCCGTCGCCTTCTCGAGAGCTGCCCGGGCAGCCGTCTCCGCGAGTTCATCGTCACCGTCGAGGAACAGCAGATGATCGGCCTTCGCCGCGAGGATCCCGACGCGACGAGCCTGGTACGCCGACGCGTTCTGCTGCTGGCGGATGAGTCGCACGCGCGAGTCCCGAGCGCTGTAGCGTTCGACGATCGCGGCGGTGTCGTCGGTCGACGCGTCGTCGACCACGATGACCTCGATCGCTGCCAGCGTCTGCCGAAGACAGCTGTCGAGAGCGGTGGCGATCACGTCGGCATCGTTGAAGACGGGGACGACGATCGAGACGAGGGGAGTCGCTTGCATGTGGTCTCTCGCTATCGGCGCAGCAATACGCGCTTGACTTTGTTCGCCGCCGGTCGAAGCCACGGAGCAGCATCGATGACGCGGTGGCCGATGGGGGTCAGCTTCCGCTCGAGACGCTCCCCGAACGTACGCGGCTGCGACCGAGGGCGGAGTGCTGCGGGCGCGAGCGCCGTCGACCGAGAGGGCGCCGCTCGTGGCGGCGGGGTGCTCCGCTCGGCGAAGAAGACGAGCAGTTCGAGCACCTTGCGTCCGTCGTCGAGCGTGGGCTCGGGAGAGAGCTCCGCTGGAAGGCCACCATGCAGCAGCTGCTCGTAGAGCTGGGCGAAGTCGAACGAGGTGGCGTCAGCCGCGGCCAGGACGGAGGCTCTCGACATCGCTTCATACCGGGCCGGATCCGCGGCGACGTCCGCGATCGCCTGGGCGAGCGACTCCGGATCCTGCTGCGCCGTGGTGACGACGCCGGCGTTGTCCTGGATGAGCGACAGCCACGGCAGGTCGTACATCGCGATCGGAAGACCGCGTGACTGTGCCTCGGGGAGGGTGAGAGGGTACCCCTCGATGATGCTCGTGTTGACGAAGATGTCCGACGAATCGATCACCTCGAGGAGATCCGATCCATGCCGAGGACCGGTGGGCTCGACGCGGTCGGCCACGCCTCGGGTCGCGGCCAGATCCCGCAGCCGATCCGCGCTCATGTCGGCCCAGTCCGGACCGACGATCCGCAGCCGGAAGTCGATCCCGAGCCGCTGGAGCGCCGCGGCCACCTCCACCAGCTGCGTGACCTTCTTGGTGTGCTCTTCCAACCGCCCCCACCAGACGAGCTCCAGCCGGCGACCCGCCGGCGCCGGCTTCGCGCTGCGCGGTTCGCCGACGGCGAGGAGGAACGGCGACGGCGGGTTCGGGAGGTAGCTCACGTGACGGATGCCCCGGAGCTTCCAGAACGCCACATCGAGCGGAGAGAGCACCACCAGGTGCGCGAGCGCGCTCAGATGGGTCTGGAGCAGCGTCTGGAGGTCGTTCCCGTTGTACGTGGGGCGGCCTGCGAAGTTGTGTATCCAGCCGATGGTCGCCGACCCTGCCGAGCGGGCCGCGAGCGCGAACGAAGGCCAGTCGCGCGAATACAGGATGCGGTGGTCGATGACCACATCGACGGCGAAGCGTCGGCAGAACTGCGCCCACTGCGAAACGCGCTGACGTCGGCTCGTGCCGGTCAGTTGAACGAGCGTGGCGCCTTCGGGAACGAGCGATTCGGCGCTCCCGGGGCGATGCGTGACGATCGTCACCCGGTATCCGGCTCTGAGAAGGAACCGCGCCTGCGTGAGCAGCACACCCGAGACCCCGCCGGTGGTCAGCACATTGGTCGTCAGCAGCACGCTCCGCACCGGCGCGCGGCCGAGTTCGAGACGTTCCCCGTGCGTGACGAGCGCGGGGATCGCGTCGGGCGCGAAGGTCACGGCCGCCGCGATCAGGTCGAGGTCACCGACGCAGGATCGCAGCGTCTCGTGCGCGTGGGCCCGCGCCTCCGGCGGCAGCGCGGCGAAGGCGTCGAGTGCTTCCCCGATCGCGGTGAGATAGCCCGTGGTGTACCCGTCGAGCAGTGGCTCGGGGTCCGCGCTGTGTCGGGCCTTCTCCCGGACGGCCGGCTCGACGGCTTGCAACGACCTGACGTGGTGCATCGCTTGTTCGAGGCGCACCGGGTCAGCGGCGATGTCGCGCTGCTGCGATCGGCGCAGGTACTCGACCGTGCTGACTGCTCCATACGACGCCGCGGATGCGTAGGCCAGCAGCACGGCGCCCCGGTCGTCCATGAGCGGGCCGGAGTCGGTTGCGGACGTCGCGTACGCCCGTCGCAGCAGGTCGGTCTGGAACAGGTGTCGCGAGGGCACGAGCTCTGCGACGGTGTCCCGGGGGAGGAGGGCGCGGAGGATGTCGGGTCCGTGGAGAGGCCCCGCCTCAGCCGGGTGCGTCTCGCCCTTGCGGTCATCGGGCGACGTCTGGACGGCGAATCCGACGAGCTGCGCCTGCGATTCCACGGCGCAGCGGTGAAGCCGCATCGCGGCGCCGCGAGCCACGGTGTCTCCCGGCTCGAGCAGCAGCACGTACGGCGCCGTCGCGGCTTCGACCCCCGCCCGCCGGAGCTGCGAGCGGGCGGAGTCGGAAGGTCGGGTGATGGTGACGACACGCGGATCCGAGGTCGCCTCTGCGGAGGCGAGTCCGGTTCCGTCGGGGAGCACGCAGACGATCTCGATCTGGGCGAGTGACTGGGTGAGACACGATCGAAGGCTGCGCGCGACGGAGTCTGCTTCTGCGTCGGCGGGGACGATGAAGGAGACGAGAGGAGTCGAAGGCGTCGGCATGAGAGTCGTCCGGCGTCAGCGCGCGGCCGCGGCGGCGCGATACACCGCGAAGTACTGCTCGCTGATCAGGTTGGGGTCGCGCGCATCGAGGCGGGGGCGACCGGTGGGCGGATCTGCTCGCAATGCGGCGAGCTCGTTCTCGAGTGTCTGGGCGGTCAGCGGACCGGCATGGCGCCGCACCCATGAAGGGCCGACCTCGTCAGCGAGCGCCCGCGTCTGCGGGCTGTCCTCGACGAGCACGGGCCGATCCAGCGACAGAGCGAGCATGAGGACGCTCTGGGACCTGTGGTTCGTCGGCGCTGTGATGAGCACGATCTCCGCCTGGCTGATCTCCGAGACGCATTCTGCATCGGAGAGGAGCTCGTCGCGCAGCGACACCGTGTCGGTGAGGTCGGCAAGCGTTCGCGCGTAGGAGTCCTCGAGGTCGATCGGCACCTTGCCTGCGAGGCGCAGCGTCCAGCCGGGCAGGTCAGCGACTCCGAAGACGCTCACGGCCGGTCGGGACGACGGATGCAGGGTGTTGACCGCCGTGATCAGCACGCGGCCCGCGACGGCCTCTTCCCGAGGGAAGCCGAGGAACCGGTTGCGAAGGTGGCTGTGGCCGATGACGACCGTCGCTCTGCCGTCCGCCGCCGTCACGGCATCGAGCGATGTCACGGTCGTCGCTGCCGCATCGACGATCGCCTCCGCTCGGGACCGCGACCGATCCGCCTCCGTCTCGCGCACGGTGCGCACGAGGGCGATGCCTCGGCGTCGGAGCATCTTCGTGAAGCGCTTCGCCCGCCGTGTGCGCTCTCGGCCGCGAGTGCGGGGGCCGCCGATGACCGTCGCGATGTCGGTCAGGTGGATCACATCCACGCCGTGCGCCCGAAACGGGTCGGTGCGGAACTCCAGCACGGCGCCGGTCGGAGCACGACCCTCCGAGTCGTCGCCGACGAGTTCATCGACGTAGTCGACGCGATGCCGCGGCGGGCGCGAGGTGACGAGCACCGTCGGAACGGAAGCCTCGGTCGCGCCCGGTTCAGTCGCTGCTCCGGTCCTGGGGAGGGGCACGGAGAACACAGAGCCACCATATAGTGGGGTGCAGTGATTGTGAAACCGACTCAGCATGTGTTCGCCCATCTCAGCGGGCAGGACGACAACCTCGGCGACTCCGCACTGCGACTCGCCTATCTCGAAGCCTTGAGAGGTGCGGGGCGGCACGTGCACGTCTATCTCGGTGAGGCGACGAGTGATTTCACGGCCGGGTTCACACCGGCGTCAGACCTCACGTTCTATGACGCGAGAGGGGAGTGGGCCCAGGCCGAGGCCGCGGCCGCTCGTCCCGTGCACGCGTTCAACGCCGGGGAGATCAATCCGCGTACGGGGCACTTCCCGGTGCCACGCCGTGCGGCCGAGTGCGCACGGGTCCTCGACGCGGGCGGGGCGCTGATCTTCGCCGGCATCGGCATCAAGAACGTCGACACGCTGCATGGCGTGGTGTTCGACCCGGTCATGCGCGACGCCTCGGTGATGTCGTGGCGCGATCGAGGTTCTCGTGACGGTGCGGGATTCGGCGATTTCGCGCCGGACTGGGCCTACTCGGAGGGGCGAGCGGTCGACGAGTGGGCTGCGGCCGGCGATCGACCGCTCATCGCGGTGACCATGCGCTTCGACCGGGCATGGCCGGGTGATCAGTGGCTCGCGGACGTCCGTGCGTTCGCGGCTGCGACTCAGACCCGGATCGTCACCGTCGCCCAGGTGGCGCGCGACGCGCCTCGAGCGGTTCGGCTCGCAGAGGCTCTCGGCGGTGAGTACGTGATGCCCTCGAGCATGCGGCACGACGTGCTCGACGACTACGTGCGCGCGGTGTACCGGCAGTCGCTCGCCGTCATCAGCGACCGGGCGCACGGCCTCATCATCGGTGCGACCGAGGGGGCATACCCGATAGGTTCGGGCAGCGACCCGCACAAGATCTCACGCCTTCTGACAGCCGTCGGACTCGGTGACCTCGTCGGTCGATACGAACAGCTCGGCGAGTTCGCCGAGCAGTTCGAGTCGCACCTGCCGTCGCTCGCGCCGGCGGTCCACTCGGCCCGTGAAGACATCGTCCGCCTGACCGCGCGCATCCACGCGGCGATGGATGCCGTGGCGTAACGCCGACTTCGAGACTCAGCGCGCGCCGAGCCAGCCTTTCGCGCGGTGCGCGAGCGGCTGGAGTCCCGGGATCCGCCGCAGGGTCGCGCGGCCGAGTGGCGCCGCGGACTGCCAGGCGCGCTGGCCCCAGGTCGACGAATCGGTGGACGAGAAGGAGCGGCCATCCGCGCGCTGGGCGAAGAACACCAGCAGACCGAGCAGGCGACCGGCATCGTCGAGCGTCGGCTCGGGCGAGTACATCGGCGACAGCTCGCCGGTGACCACTTCGCGATACAGCTGCGCGAAGTCCTGGTCGCGCGCCCGTCTCGCGGCATCCACCGACGCCAGAGACAGCTGACGATAGCCCTCCGGATCAGCGAGCGTCTCGGCGAGCCGGGCGGCGAGCCCCCGGGCGTCCCCCTGGGGCACGGCGACGACACCCTGGTTGTCCTGCACGAGCGTGAGCCAGGGGAGCTCGTACATGAAGACCGGGAGCCCTCGGGCCTGTGCTTCGGCGATCGTGAGCTGATACCCCTCGATGATGCTGGTCGAGACGAAGGCATCCGCGGAGTCGATGGCCGAGACCAGCGCAGCCCCTCGCAGAGGCCCGACGGCGACGACGGCATCTCCGACGCCGCGACGACGCGCGAGGGCGTTGAGCTTCTTCGCGGTGACGTCATCCCAGTCCGGGCCGACGATCCGCAGTGTGAAAGGCACGCCGAGGGCGCGCAGCTGCACTCCGACCTCGACGAGCTCCCGCACCTGCTTGGTCCGCTGCTCGAGTCGCCCCCACCACACCAGCTCGAGACGGTCGGACGGCGGCGTCTTCGCACCTGTGCGAGCCGCCGACTCGAGCATCAACGGCGAGGGCGGGTTCGGCAGGTACGCCACGTTCTCGATGCCGCGCAGGCGGAAGTAGGCGACGTCGAGCGGTGACAGCGTGATGAGCTGAGCGAGCGTCGGACTGCAGCGCTCGATCAGGGTGAGCCGATCGTTGCCGTCGTAGACCGGTCGAGCGACGAAGTTGTGCAGCCAGCCGATCGTCGCCGCGCCCTCGGCTCGTGCCACGAGCGCGAACTCGGGCCAGGTGTCGGTGTAGAGCAGTTGGTGGTCGATGACCACGTCGACCTCGTGGGCGCGACAGATCTCGGCCCACTGCGTGAGCTGGGCGGGCAGTCGACGTGAGGTCAGCTCGACGAACGGGATGCCGGCGGGAAGAACGGTCGCGTCGCTGCCGCCGTTGCGGGCGACGACGGTCACCCGGTAGCCCGCCTCATGCAGATAGCGCGCCTGCGAGGTGAGCACGGCCGACACGCCGCCGGTACGGAGGGTCGACGTGACGAGCAGGATGCTGCGTGCGGGCCGGTCAGGCAGCCCCTGCCACGTCGTGTGGAACCTGAGAGCCTTGAGAGTCGCCGGATAGAACCGCGCAGCGGCATGGATGATGTCCGGGCCGCTGACGACCGTGTGCAGATGTGCGAGAGCGCCGTCGAGCATGCCCTCGTCGCTGTGCTCGACCAGCTGGAAGCACACGTATCCGATGATCGAGAAGCGCACCGACGCGTAGGTGTCGCGGACGAGGGTCGGATCGGCATGTGCGGTTGCGAGTGCCTCGACAGCCGATCCGATCGCGTCGACCGAGCGGATCGCCCCTGTGTAGAACCGCGCCCGTTCGAGGGTGTCGACCCGGTGCCCGCTGCCACCGCGACCGAAGTGATAGCGGTACAGCTTGTCGGGGACCGCCGCGTAGCTCTCGGCGAGTATGGCCACGAGGAAGAGAAGCGGCAGGTCGTTGATGCGCGGGAGCACGAGGTCGTCGGGGACGAGGGAGTACGCCTCGCGCAGCACGCTCGTGCGGAAGAGGAATCGCCAGAGCTGACCCTGAGCAGGCTTTCCCACCGGGAAGAGGGTGCGCAGCACGTCATCGCCGGCGTGCGGATGCTGCGGCGGCTGCAGGCGCACCTCGTACGGGCTGCCGGTGCGGCCGTCGCGCTCGATCACCGTGACACCGAACCCGACGATGTCCGCGTCCGTCCCCTCGGCCTTCGCGACCGCGACCGCGGCGGCATCCGGGGTCAGCTCGTCGTCGCCGTCGAGGAACATCACGCGATCGGCGCTCGCCGCGAGGATCCCCGTGCGGCGAGCCTGGAAGGCCGACCGGTTGCGTTCGTGTCGCACGACGCGCACTCGCGGGTCCCGTCGGCGGAATCGCTCGAGCACGCCGGCAGTGCCGTCGGTCGAGGCGTCATCGACGCAGATGATCTCGATGTCGACGAGGCTCTGCGCGAGGGCGCTCTCGAGAGCCGTCGCGACAGTCGCGTCGTCACCCGAGACCGGTATGACGATGGAGAGCAGAGGGCGCGGTGTCATCGCGCACGAGTCTATCCGCGGGCCGGGATAGCCTGAGGGCATGAAGATCGCCATCGCCGGGACCGGATACGTCGGCCTGTCCAACGCCGTCATCCTCGCCCAGCACCACGAGGTGTTCGCCGTCGACATCGACCCTGGGAAGGTCGAGCTGCTCAGTCGCCGCGTCTCGCCCATCGCCGACGTCGAGCTCGAGGACTATCTCGCCACGCACGAGCTCGATCTCACGGCGACCGTCGACGCCGAGGAGGCCTACCGGGACGCCGACTTCGTCGTCGTGGCCACGCCGACGAACTACGACGAGGTGACCAACTACTTCGACACCTCGTCGGTCGAGAACGTCATCGACACCGTGCTCGCCGTGAACCCGGACGCCGCGATCGTGATCAAGTCGACGGTGCCGGTGGGATTCACCGCGCGCATGAACGCGGAGCATGGACAGGCGACGATCGTCTTCTCTCCGGAATTCCTGCGAGAGGGGCGCGCGCTGCACGACAACCTCTATCCGTCGCGCATCGTCGTCGGCGACCGCGGCCCCGTCGGCGAGGCATTCGCCGCCCTTCTGCTCGAAGGGGCGATCGCCACCGACGTGCCCGTGCTGCTCACCGAGTCGACCGAGGCCGAGGCGATCAAGCTCTTCGCCAACACCTACCTGGCATTGCGCGTGGCGTACTTCAACGAGCTCGACACCTACGCAGTGGTGCACGGGCTCGACACGAAGCAGATCATCGAGGGAGTGGGACTCGACCCGCGCATCGGGTCGCACTACAACAACCCCTCCTTCGGCTACGGCGGATACTGCCTGCCCAAGGACACCAAGCAGCTGCTGGCGAACTACTCGAAGGTGCCGCAGAACCTCATCGCGGCGATCGTCGATGCCAACAG
The DNA here is from genome assembly GCF_001428975.1 of Microbacterium sp. Root280D1. Classification (NCBI taxonomy): domain Bacteria; kingdom Bacillati; phylum Actinomycetota; class Actinomycetes; order Micrococcales; family Microbacteriaceae; genus Microbacterium; species Microbacterium sp. Root280D1. The sequence goes on from NZ_LMJK01000003.1 coordinate 411,270, forward strand.
CACCCGCAAGGACTTCGTCGCCTCCGACATCCTCGCCCGAGAGCCCCGGACCGTGGGCGTCTATCGCCTCGTCATGAAGTCCGGGTCGGACAACTTCCGCGCGTCGTCGATCCAGGGCATCATGAAGCGCATCAAGGCGAAGGGCGTCGAAGTCGTCGTGTACGAGCCCTCGCTCGAGGAGGACGAGTTCTTCCACTCCGAGGTCGTTCGCGATCTCGACGAGTTCAAGTCCAGGGTCGATGTCATCATCGCCAACCGCTCGACGGATGCGCTCGACGACGTCGTCCATAAGATCTACACCCGCGACATCTACGGTCGCGACTGAGCCTGGGTCCAGACGACGGACTCACCCGGTGGGGTAGCATGATCCGATATGCCGGCTTCGTGCATGCGCATCGTGCGACGCGGTAGAGAGGTAGAGGATTCGGTATGGGAGCGACTGCTGTGCCCGCGACCTCCGGTCTGAGCGAAGTCGGGACGCGTCCTCGCTTCGGCGACTACCTCGCCGACACCTGGCAGCTTCGCACCTTCGCCCTGCGTCTGGCTGGCAGCCGTCTGATCGCGGGACTGCTGCCGAACCGTCTCGGTGTGCTGTGGGTGGTCCTCAAACCGCTCTCCCTCGCGATCGTCTACGGCACGATCTTCAACTTCATCCTCGCCGGCGCCGCGCGGCCGGCGAACTTCGTGCCGTACCTCATCGTCGGCGTGTTCGTCTTCGAGTTCTTCACCGGCTGCTTCGGCAGCGGATCCAAGGCGATCACGAGCAACTCCAAGCTCGTCCAGAGCTTCGGATTCCCGCGCATCCTCCTGCCGATCTCGGTGATCGCGGAGCAGGCGATGCGGATGGTGCCCGTCGTGCTGCTGCTCGGCATCCTGCTGCTCATCCTGGGCGAGCCGGTGGCGTGGTCGTGGCTCCTGATCATCCCGATCCTCGCGGTCATGGGCGTGTTCAATCTGGGTATCGCTCTCATCGTCGCGCGGATCTCGGTGCGCACGCGTGACATCCAGCAGCTCGTCCCGATCATCAACCGCGTGCTCTTCTACGCCAGCGGCATCTTCTTCAACATCGACGGCGCGCTCGGGGGGTACCCGGTGCTGCTCACGATCGCGCACCTCCTGCCGACGTATGAATTCATCGCTCTGGCCCGCGACGTGATGCTGGACGGCTATGCCGCGCCGCTCCTCGCATGGATCGCTGCGCCGATCTGGGCACTGGTGGCGATCGTCGGGGGGACGATCTTCTTCTGGCAGGGCGAGCCGAGGTATGGCCTCAGTGACTGATCTTCTGCTCCCGGACACGCGAGCGAACTCGCTCGACACCTCACCACGGCCGATGATCGTGGCCGACAACGTGCACGTCAACTATCGCGTGTACGCATCCGGCAAGCGGATGACGACGCGCGAATCGCTGACGAGTCTGCGCTCCTTCCGAGGCGGTCGAGACCTCCACACGGTCCCGGCGCTGCGAGGAGTGAGCTTCACGGCGACGGAGGGCGAGTCGATCGGCGTCGTCGGCCACAACGGCTCGGGGAAGTCCACGCTGTTCCGGGCGATGACCGGACTCATCCCGCCTTCCGAGGGCGCGATCTACGCTCGTGACCGCCCCGTGCTCCTCGGTGTGAACGCGGCGCTCGTCCCGGAGCTCTCGGGCGAGAACAACATCAGGCTCGGACTGCTGGCGATGGGATTCAGCCCCGAGGAAGCGGCTGCGCGCGTCGACGAGATCGCCGACTTCGCGGAGCTCAACGACTTCATCTACCACCCGATGCGCACGTACTCGTCAGGCATGGGGGCGCGACTCAAGTTCGCGATCGCATCGGCGAAGGCGCATTCGATCCTCCTGATCGATGAGGCGCTGGCCGTGGGGGACAGGCGATTCCGCGCGAAGAGCGAGAAGCGCATCAACGAACTGCGTGACAGCGCCGGCCTCGTGATGATCGTCAGCCACTCGACCGGTTCGCTCAAGCAGACCTGCGAGAGAGTGCTCTGGGTGCACAAGGGCGAGCTCATCGCCGACGGACCCACCGACGATGTCATCGCCGAGTATGTCGCCTGGACCAAGAACCCCGGGTCGAGTGCTGTCGGAGCCGCCTCCGCCGCGAAGCCGGCGACGAAGAACGCGCCGGTCGCCGTCGGATTCGACGCAGGTGAGCATCTGCAGAGCGGTCGGTCCGGAGGCGGAACGCATGCCGCATCCGCACTCTCGTCCGGAGCTGAGGAGCCGCGCGCTCTCGCCCGTCGTGAGCGCCATCGTCGCGCCGAGAAGCGTACGAGAAAGCGCAGCGTGCTGCTGATGGTCCTCTCCGGAGTCGCGCTGCTGCTCGCGGTCGCAGCCGGAGCGATCATCGGCACCCTCAGCAGCGTCGCGGCGCCCGCTGACCCCGAGCCCTCGGTGCGTCCGACCCCCTCGGCCCCGGCCCCCGCCGCGGACCCCGTGATCAAGAGCTTCACCGCCAACACGGCGACGGTCGAATGCGCCTCAGAGGAAGCGGAAGCACAGGTGCTGCTGAGCTGGCAGATCGACGATGCCGAGAGCGTCGCGATCGCGGCAGGCGACGCTCAGGTCGATGCGCTCGAGTTCCCGATCGCAGCGGCGCTGCCGGCCAACCTCACCGATCGAGCGGTTCCCTTCGCGTGCGGCTCCGAGGCCACCGTGTACACCGTCACTGCGGAGAACGGCGACGGTGTGAGGGTCAGCGCTCCCGTCACCGTGACGCGCGCACTGCCTGTGGAGACCGAAGAGCCCGACAACCGGGACTCCCGGCCCGACCAGGAGCCGTCGCAGCCGATCGAGCCCGAGCCGGTTCCTCCGAGCGAACCCGCGCCGCCGGTGGAGCCGCAGCCGACCACTCCGCCGGTCGAGCCGACGCCCGAGCCGTCACTGCCGCCGGTCACCGAGCCTCCCGTCTTCGACCCAGGCACCGGAACGACCACCCCCTGAGCGCGGGGACCGCCGAGTTCCGCGGCATCCCTGACCGGCCCGAGCGCTGAGAGCGACTAGATTTACCTCATGCGCCGTCTGGTTCCTCTCTCATCCAGAGCGCCCCGGCGAACCCGGACTTTCGTCTCGCTCACCGGCCCCGCCGGCAACATCGGAGATGCGCTGATCCGGCGTGAAACCCTCGGCTGGGCGCTGGGAACAAGCGATCAGCTGGTCGCTTACACGGGAGACGCACCCGATGTGTGGCTGAGGCAGCTGAACCTGCCGGCGGACGCCATCGTCCTGCGGTCGAAGAAGTCGGTTCCGCGCTGGCTCTGGCTTCTCCTCATCGCTCCGCGGCACCCCGTGCTGGTGTTCGAAGCGGGGGAGATCCCGCTCGACCGCGGCAACGGACTCAGAGAGCTGGTGTTCCTGGCCGAGACCCTCGTCGTCCGTCTCAAGGGCGGCGTGGTCGTCCGTCCGCCGCGGGGGATCCGCGCGCCGTCGTCGCCCGCTCTCGCCATCCATCGTGCGGCAGCCCGCCTGTCGCAGGTGACACTGTGGCGCGACGAGTCGACGCTGGCGATCGCGCGCTGCGGCGCACTCGCACCCGACATCGGATTCTCGGCCGGCGTACGCGACGGGCGCCCATGGAGCGAACGCTCCGAGCTGCTGGTGAGTCTCCGCGGCGCACGCCCTCTGCCGGACGCGGCGTGGCTGAGCGCGGTGCGTGAGGCCGCCGAGTCCGCTGGCCTCTCGATCCGAACCGTCGTCCAGGTGCGGGAGGACGAGAGCCGGGCGCGCGAGCTCGCGCAGCTGCTCGGCGGCGAGTTCGAGGCCTGGGGAGACACCGATGCCCTCGTACAGGAGGAGCGCCTTCGACAGCGCTATGACACCGCGCAGATCGTGGTCAGCGACCGCATGCACGTTCTGGTGCTCGCCGCGCTGAGCGGGGCCATTCCGGTGGAGCTCGTGCCCAGCCCCACGCCGAAGATCTCGAAGGCCTTCGCGGCGATCGGTCTGCACGGACTCTCCGTCGACGCCTCTGCGAGCGACCCGCCGCGCCTGCAGGAGGCCCTCCGTCCGACGCCGGAACGCGCGGCAGAGGTCTGCGAGCGGGTGCGCATGGCAGCGTCGACTCTCGAGAGCGTCCAGCGGATGATCCGCGACGGCGTCCGCAGGACGCGAGCATGACCGACGCCTCGGCGCGCACCGGCACCCCGACCGGGCGGATCCTCTTCCTCTCGCACAGCCATCCGTTCGGGGTCTTCCGGGTCGGCAGCCACCACTACGCCCGAGTGCTGTCCGACCGCGGGGTCGATGTCGTCCACGTGAGCACTCCGATCTCCCTCGTGCATCGGCTGACCGGGCGGGTGAACTCATCGCGCCTCACCGGCATCCCTCGTCGAGCCGAGCGAGACCGGGACGGCGTGCTGCAGATCGTCCCGAGCACCGTCCTGCCGAGGCCTCTGGCGGTGCCGACCGTCGCCCGGATGCTGCAACGCGAGGGCATCGATGCGGCGTTCGATGCGGTGCTCATCGATCAGCCGCTGCTCTGGGACCCATCCGTACGGTCGCTCTCGAGCCGCGTGATCTATCGACCGACCGACCTCTACCCCGGCGGGGTGAAGCACGCCCTGCAGCGACGAATTCTCGACCAGGCCGACGGTGTGATCGCCACCTCCGACGAAGTGCTGCGCGGGCTCGGCGACCTGCACGTGCCCTCGCTGATACTGGCCAACGGGGCGGAATCCGCTCAATTCGCGCCGCCGCGCGCTGATGCGGGTCCCCGCGGCGCCCGCTGCGTGTATGTCGGAGCGCTCGACGACCGATTCGATTGGGGGCGCATCGAGGGCTGGGCTCTGGCTCGGCCGGACGTCGAGTTCGTCATCGCGGGGCCCGATGCACGCCCGCCCCGAGCCCTGCCGGCGAATGTCGAGATCGTGGGGCCCGTTCCGTACGCCGACGTACCGAGCCTGCTGCACACGGCGCGCGTCGGTCTCCTCCCGCTCTCCGACAGCCCGCTCAACGCGGGGCGCAGCCCGATGAAGCTCTATGAGTACCTCGCAGCCGGGCTGGCAGTCCTGGCGCGCGAGACGCCCGGCATCGGCGCATCATCCGACCTCGGCATCGAGGTCTACACCGATGACGGAGACGCGGATGCTGCGCTCGAACGCGCGCTGGCGCACCCGTCGCCGAACCGTTCCGGTGGCGCCCTCGCATCGTCCGCGTCGTGGGAGCGCAAGACGGACTCGCTCGAGCAGTTCCTCCGGACGGTTCCGAGTCGCAGCGTCTAGTCAGTCGAGCAGCCGGGTGATGGTCGCCGAGATGATCCCCGCGGTACGGTCCCAGTCATAGCCTTCGGGGGGATCGACCCGGCGTTCGGCGGACACGGCCTCCGTCAGGGCGCTGGCCCACTCGTGAGCGTCGTCGGCGGAGGCCACCGCACGACCGCGGTATCCCACGATCTCCCCGACTGCTTCGCATCCGGCCCAGTACACGACCGGCGTGCCGCAGCGGATCGATTCCAAGGCGGGCAGCCCGAACCCTTCGAGCGTCGAGGGCATCACGGTCGATGAGGCGCCGCGATAGAGGTCGGCGAGCTCCTCGTCACCGAGGTTGCTCACCCAGCGCACTCTGGCGTCGACGTGCCGTTGCGTCGCCCTGGCGGTCAGCTCCGCGACCTCGCGCTCAGGGACGACGGCAACGAGGCGCACGTCGCGTGCGGCGCTCAGAGCGTCGAGGACCACATCGAGATTCTTGTGTGCACGGCCGTTTCCGACGAACAGGATGTAGGGGTCGGACCGCTGCAGCGCGCCTTCTGGCGGACGGAAGGCCTCGGAGCATCCATTGCCCGCGTTGACGATCTCGACGTCGTCGTCGTCCACCCACGATCGAATGGCTCTGGCGGACGTCTCGGACACGGTGAGCACGATGCCGGCCCGGCGCACGACGGCACGTACCGGGCCTGAATAGTAGGCGGCGAACTTCCAGCGGTCGAGTCCCGGACTGCTCAGTTGGATGAGATCGTGCAGCGTGAGGAGCTGTCGTCTGCTGCGAAGGAGCGCGCCGTAGCCGGGGGAATAGACGAGAGCGTCGTGCGCCGCCGCCGGTCCCACCGAACGGAAGGCGTCGACCCCCGAGAACGGAGTGCCGCCCAGGCCAAGTGGTTCCCAGGGCAGGGTCAGCCGGGGGAGCACTTCCGAGGCGTATCGGCCGATGCCGTGCGTGCCGCGGTAGCGGTCGTCTACGAGGAGCGTCACGCGCTCCTCGTCTCAGGCAGGCGTGCGTCGTCGACCGATTCGGTCACCCATTCTCTGATGCGGTCGGCGAAGACCGCTTCCGAGAACCTCTGCGCCTGCGCACGACAGGCATCGGCTGACAGGCCGGCCACCACGTCGACCGCGCTGCGCAGCTCGTCGCGCGACCAGTGCTCGACGAACGCACCGGTGCTGCCCTCGACGATCGTCTCCGCGGTGCCGCCGACGGCCGCGGCGATCACCGGCTTGCCTGCCGCCATGGCCTCGACCGGGACGATGCCGAAGTCCTCCACCGCCGGGAACACGAGGGCGATGCACCTCTGCAGCAGAGCGCGATAGAGCTCCGCCCCCGGTGACGCGACGAAGAAGACACGACCGGGCGCGCGCTCCTCGGCGATCGAACGCAGGCGAGCCTCGTCCGATCCCGATCCTGCCAGCACGACGGGCACGTCGGCGGCGATCCCGGCCTCGATCACCAGATCCAGCCGCTTGTAGGGGATCAACCGTGAGAAGCCGAGAAGGAATGTCTCAGGCAGCGCCGCGAGGACGCGCTCATCGCGTTCGTCCGGCGCGGGCGGACGGGTGAAGCCTGCTACGTCGACGGGCGGGTGGATCACCGTGCTCTCGCGATGCCATGCCTGGGCTATGCGCCTCTGCACGAACACGCTGTTGGCGGCGATCGCCACCGGTTCCTGAGCGCGCTTGCGATCGACCCCCTTGAGCACTTTCGCCGCGGCTCGGGCAGCGAGCGTGTCGCCGCGCAGATCGAGCTCGGGGTTCCAGATGTATCGCGCCGGAGTGTGCGCGTACACGAGCTTCGGAGCATCCCGCGCAGAGCCCGCGAACCTCGCATGGTGCGCGAAGAGATGCGAACTCGTGAGGATCCAGTCGGCATCCACGCGAGGAAGGGCCCGCCAGGCGAGAGGCATCAGCGGGACGGCCGCGGCCTTGTGTCCGCGCAGCGGCGTGCGAGCGAGCCAGGTCTCGCCGTCGACGACGAATCGGCCGTCGCTCTCGTTCCACAGGCAATACCGCGCGGCGTCCGGGAACACCTCGTTCAGCGCCTCGAAGACGTTCTCGGAGCCGCCCCGCGGTGCGAGCCATTCGTGCACCAGCACGCCGCTCACAGCGCCGCCCTCTCCCCAGGGGGCGCGGGGGCGCGGGGTCTCGACGAAGCCTCGGCACGCATGCGTCGAGTCTAGGGAAGTTCCGCGCACACGGCCGCGACGGCTGTCAGGTTCGCCTCGACTCGACCCGATATGTTGGGAATCGGACACTTGGGGGGAAAGACATGATGGCTCTGCGCGCGACGAAGAAGACGATCATCATCGCGAGCGCGGTCGCCGTGCTTCTGGTCGGAGGCGGTGCTGCCGCAGCGATGGTGATCGCGGGACAGCAGCCTCAGCCTCAGCCGCAATCAGAGGCATCGCCCGAGGCCTCTCCGACGCCGGTCGTGTCCGATCCGCCAGCCGAGGTACCCGTCACGAACGTCGCGCGGGCGTCGATCGACGGATGGACACTCGCGGACCGCACGGTCGTCGGCACGGTGCTTCCCGAAGTCGGTGACACCGCAGAGGGCGCTGTGTCGCTGCGTGTGGATGCTCCGGCCGACGATGCCGACATCGTCGCCGCATCCGCTCCCGTCGCTCTCGCGCCCAGCACCGACTACACGCTCAGCGTCTCTGCGCGAGTCCTCGCCGAGGAGAAGGTCGAGAGCGGCGTCCGGCTGACCGCGGCTGGTCAGACCTTCACTCTTCCCGAGCTGGATGCGGAGTGGGAGACGATCGAGTTCCCGTTCACGACCGCCGCCGACCAGGCTGCCGCATCCACGTTCGACGTCGTGCTCTCGGGCGCTGTGCGCGGTTTCGGCATCGACGACGTGTCCATCGCGGCGGACGGCGGCGACAATCTCATCCCGAACGGCTCGTTCGAGGCCGTGCAGACGCCGGCGGGCATCGTCAACGACTCCCTCGTGATGACCGACGAATCCGCTCTGCTCGCCGTCTCGCTCGCCGAGGGTGCCGTGCAGTGGAGCGCGACGTCGACGTCCGGCGGCGATCCGATCACCGGCGAGTCGAACTCGAGCGGACCGCTGTCCGCGCTGCCGCTGGCAGGCGTGCCGCAGGGGCACTACACCGTCGCGATCAGCGACGCCGCGGGCCTCCAGGTCCAGACGGACGTCGCCGTGATCGACGCCGACGGCTTCTCCGTGGCGCAGGACGGACGCTTCGGTGTCGGCGCGCACGTCGAGAAGGAGGCCTTCGTCGGCACCGGCTCGCTCGCGGCCGCCATCGGCTTCGCCGAGGTGCGCAACGACATCTCGTGGGAGCGCAACGAGAAGGTGGCCGGCCAGTACGCGTGGGACCAGAATTACGTACGCGAGTTCGAGCGCATGCACGCGAACGACGTGAAGCTGCTGGGCCTCGTCGTGTACGGCAACCGACTCTACGGCGCCAGGAAGGCACCAGGCGACGAGGCCGCGATCCAGGCCTATGGCGCCTATGCGAAGGCCGTCGCTGACAGGTTCGACCTCGTCGGCCTCGAGGTGCTCAACGAGTTCAATCACCGAGAGAATGACACGGCCTGCGGTTCGGCGCCCGCGTGCTACGTCCCGATCGCGCAGTCCGTTCGCGACCACGTCAGCACCGCGTACCCCGACCTCCCGATCGTCACGGGATCCACGGCCCTCTACGACCGCGACTGGTTCGTCGGGTTCTGGCAGGCGGGTGGGATGGCCGTGACCGATGCTGCGAGCTATCACCCATACGAGTCGTGGATCAACCGCGACGCCGATCTGATCGCCGGCACCGTGCAGCAGTCGTATGCCGACATGCAGGAGGCGGCGGGGGAGACCCGGCCGGTGTGGGTCACCGAGATGGGTTTCCCGACGCACTACGACGGCGTCTCCGCGCTCGAGCAGGGACAGATGATGGTTCGCAATGAGGCGCTGGCCTTCGCGAACGGGGTCGAGAAGTACTTCTGGTACGACCTGGTCAACGACACGCCCGATCCCGCGGCAGGCGAGGCGAACTTCGGACTCTACGAGCACGCACCGCGCGCGAACGTGGTGGCGTTGGCGCCGAAGCCGGGTGCTTTCGCCCAGGCGCTGATGATCACGCAGCTTCGCGACAAGGCATTCACCACCGACGAATCCGACGATACGAGCACGGTCCAGGTCTTCGGAGCCGGAGATGACGAGACCCGAATCGCCTGGGCGGCGCAGGGCGAGGTCCAGCGCACCTTCGCATCGGATGCGCCACTGACCGTCACGGACATGTCAGGCCTCTCGCAGTCGTTCGAGCCCGAGGACGGCGAAGTCACGCTGACTCTCGGCCCGTCTCCGGTGTTCATCACCTCCGCGGTGGAGTGAGGCAGTCGACGGCGGCCTCAGGGGCCGCAGGTACAATTCCCCAGATCAATCCAGCACGAGAGGCAAGTCCTTCATGAGCGCAGACCGTCAGGATGCGAAGGTCATCGACAACCCGAGCTCGGGCCGCCAGCGGCGCCGACGGCGGATCTGGGCGATCGTCATCGTGGTCATCATCGCGTTCCTCATCGCGGTGTGCTGGGTGGGCCTGCGAGCCATCACGGTGAAGGACGGCCTCGTCGAGAGCCAGGCGCTCATCGCTGAGATCCAGGACGGCGGTGACGTCGATGCGGTGCTTCCCGACCTGTCCGAAAGTGCCGCCAGTGCCGGAGCAGCGGCCTCCGATCCGGTGTGGTGGGTCATGGAGTGGATCCCCGTCCTGGGCGACAACCTCAAGGGTGTGCGTCTCTCGGCACAGTCGCTCGACACGCTCGTCAACGACGTCGCGCTGCCCGTGATGGGTGACGAGGACTCGACCGGCTCGATCACCGAGCGGCTTCTCGCCGCCACCGACGACCAGGCGAAGAACATCACTGAGCTCGCCGATGGGCTGGATTCCGTCTCGAAGTCGCCGTTCCTCGTCTCCGTCGTGCGTGACGGCGTCGACAAGGTCGACGAGGTCATGGGGTCCGCGGCGCCGATGATCGCCGCTCTCCCGACGCTGCTCGGAGGGGACGGGGAGCGCAACTACCTGCTCGTCTTCCAGAACAATGCGGAGACCCTCGCCCTCGGAGGCAGCGCAGCGGCCCAGACCCTCGTGCGCGTCGATGCCGGCTCGATCGCCATCGGGGGACAAGGCGACAGCGGAAACTATCAGAACGGCGTGGCCGTCGACGTCGATGTCCCGCAGAGTGCCATCGATCTGTACACGAGCTACCTGGTCGATCACATCAACACGAGCATGAGTCGCCCCGACTTCCCGACGGCGGCGAAGATCATGCGCGCATGGTGGCAGCGGGACATCGCCGACGATGAGATCGCCGGCGTCATCTCGATCGACCCCCTCGCCCTGTCTCGGATCCTGAAGGCGACCGGCCCCATCGAGCTGTCCTCCGGCGAGATGCTCTCGGAGGACAACGCCGTCTCTCTGCTTCTCAGCGAGGTCTACGGCCGCTGGGATTCGTACAAGGAGCCCGACCTCGTCGACGGGTTCTTCGCCGATACGGCGGCCGCTGTCTTCGAAGCGATCGCCGCCGGCGACTTCGATCTCAAGGACATGATGTGGGCGATCACGGAAAGTGCGTCACAGGGCAGCGTGCTGGTCTGGAGCGATGACTCGCAGGTCGCCGAGGCGATCGAAGGCGCCAGGATCAGTGGTGTGCTCCCCACCGTGAACTCCGACACGACGACCATGGGCATCTACTTCAACAACACCAACGGCTCGAAGATCGACTACTTCACCGAGACGGCGACGAGCGCCACGGCCACCTGCGAGGCCGACACCGCCACCTTCACCGCGACTGCGTCGCTCGGTCTACCACTCACGCAGCGCCAGGCCGAGGCTCTGCCGCGGTACGTGCAGAGTATGACCTTCGGCGCCCGCTTCCGAGACACGATCTATGTCTACGGGCCTCCGGGGACCACTCTCAGCGACGCGACGTTCAACGGCGACGAGGTATCGATCGCCCACCGCGACATCGACGATCTCGGACGCCCCGTCGTCGCATTCGAAGCGTGGTTCGATCCGGGAGACTCTGTCGACGTGACGGCCACATTCGTCGGACCGAGCGGTGATTACGGCCCGCTCGCGGTGCGGACGAACCCGATGGTCAACGGCACGAAGCCCGTGGTCACCGACGACTGCGCAGGCTGACGTGCTCGGACGCCCCGGATTCCGGGGCTTCCGAGACCGATATACTTGCTCCCGTTCTGGCGTCAGCACAGTAAAGGGGGGTGAGAGTCGTCGTCGTTCAGCTCGAGCACGGTGGCTCCGGCTCGTCACGCGAGCCGTCGGAGACGACTCCGGTGCGCGCGAAGAAGGCGCGGCGGGTCGCCTGGACTCGGCTCTACGCGAGCCGTCTCTTCTACAACGACGTGATCGTGGTCCTGGTCACGCTGGTCGTATCCTCGATAGTCGTCCTTCCCGGGCTGCTCACCGGTGTGTCCTGGCCCGGCGGTCCTCGCGTCTCGTATCTCGTGGTGCTGGGCGCGATCGGATTCCTCTGGCTGGTCGCACTCGACGTCACGGATTCGCGCGACCGCCACACGGTCGGGCACGGGGCTGACGAATACCGTCGCATCGTGAACGCCTCGGTCGCGGTGTTCGCCGTCACCGTCGCGATCGCGTTCTTCCTCGGGATGGAGCTGTCGAGGGCTCTCGTCGCGGTCGTCTTCCCGCTCGGCCTGGTGCTTCTCCTCATGTCGCGATGGATGTGTCGCCAATGGTTGAGGGGGCGGCAGAAGACCGGCCAGTATCTGCACAGGGCGGTGGTCATCGGCGAGCCGTCGAAGGTCGCCCTCGTCGCGCGCGAGATCCGGCGGGCGAAGAGCAGCGGGTACGAGATCGTCGGCGTGATCACCGAGAACACGTCGGCGGCAGACATCTCGGGCTTCGAGGTGCTGGGGGACATCGCCAACGTCGAGAAGGTGCTCGACGAGGTGCGCTTCGACGCGCTGATCATCGTCGGCTCCGACGACCTCGATCCGCTGACGATGCGTCGGCTGGGCTACTCGGTGTCCGACCGGGACATCCAGCTCATCATGGCTCCGGTGCTGACCGACATCGCCGGACCCCGCATGCACGCGACGCCTGTTGCCGGCCTGCCCCTCGTGCACGTCGACTTCCCTCGGATGGAGGGCTCCAAGCGGTTCCTCAAGCGCGCGTTCGACATCGTCGGATCCTCGTTGCTGCTGGTCCTCCTCTCGCCGGTCTTCCTCATCGCGGCCATCGCGATCCGCATCGAAGGCCCGGGAAGCATCTTCTATCACCAGGAGCGCATCGGTCGGGGTGGGAAGACCTTCGGCATGCGCAAGTTCCGATCGATGGTCGCCGACGCCGACGATCAGTTGGCGACGCTGCTCGATCTTCAGGGCGACGGTGGAACGCCGCTGTTCAAGATCAACGACGATCCCCGGATCACCAGAGTGGGACGCTTCTTCCGCAAGCACTCGATCGACGAGCTGCCGCAGCTGATCGACGTGTTCCTCGGGGACATGAGCCTCGTGGGGCCTCGCCCGCAGCGCGCTTCCGAGGTCGCGCTGTACGACGACTTCGCCCATCGTCGCCTGTTGGTGAAGCCCGGTATGAGCGGACTGTGGCAGGTGAGCGGACGCTCGTCGCTCTCGTGGGAGGAGACGATCCGACTCGACCTGTACTACGTCGAGAACTGGTCGCTCATCCAGGATCTCATCATTCTCTTCCGCACCATCCGTGCCGTGGTAGCCCCCGGTGCGAGTGCGCACTGACGTCCGTACGACACATTCGCGGCGACTGTCCGCGTCGTATCCAGGGCTGCGCGGCGTCGCTCGGTACATTCAGAATCATGAGATCCCCCCTTGCCCGGCATGTAGCCGCGAGTGCTCTGGCTGTCGTCGTCCTGATCGGTGGCATCTCGGGCTGTGCCTCGCTGCCGGGCGCGTCGAGCCCCGTGCCCACATCGAGCGCAGAGCCCGCGCCGTCGGCGACCCAAACCGGGTCGGAGACACCGACCCCGACGTCGACACCGACTCCGACGCCGACGTCATCGGCGGAGTTCGGCGAGTTCTCCGGTGAGGAGCTGGCGCAGATCTGTGTCGACGCGACCCTCTCGGCATTCCCTGCCGACGTCGTCTTCTCCGCCGAGAAGACACGCATCGAGCACCGACTGGTGTCTCCGGAATGGCTCGTCCTGGTCCCCGCACAGGCCTCCGGCCTCGAGGCTCAGGCTCAATGCACGATCGGGGGATCGGCCGCCGCGCCTCAGCTCGGCATGTCCTCGGCATCTCTCGAGCCCCTGCCCGAGGAACAGATCCAGAACCTCATCCGCGGCGAGAACGAAGGCGGCGATCGCTAGTGTGCGACGCGGGGGACTCCGAGCCCTCGTCGACCGAGGCGACGCAGTCGTTCGTCTCTCGCAGGGGAGTGCTTCTCGGCACCGGTTTCGTGCTCGGCGCGGCCGCGGTCGGGTGGGAGTTCTTCTCTCCGACCCTTCGCGCGAGCGCCGAGGGAACCTACCTGCGACCGTGCGGGATCGTGCCGATCTCGAGCTCGTGGATGGGGCACAGGAATCGGAATCCGCCGTCGGGCGAGCCGGGCACCGACTACGCGGTCGTCCGGGGCACGCCGATCCGCGCGGCCACCAGTGGGGTCATCGTCGATCGCAAGGACTCCACGACGACGGCGACCGGGCGCTACCTGGCGTTGCGGACGGACGACGGCAACTACATCCGCTACCTGCACCTGCAGTCGAGCACGGTGCCGCTGGGTGCACGCGTCTCGCGCGGACAGCTGATCGCCTATTCGGGTGCGTCCGGTTTCGGAAGCGAGACGGGCTACGGCCCACACGTCCATGTGTCCCTCTGGATCGGCGGAACACCGCTCCAGCTCGGGTTCACCAACTCGGTCGACTTCGAGAACTACGTCGAAGGCGGTCCCATCAAGCCACCATCGGAGGACCCCGTGCCCATCCATCAGTCGAGCACTTACCAGTGGAACGCCGTCGTGCCGAGGGGGCTCTGGACCAGGATCCCGGTGGCCGCAGATCTGTACTGGCTGGCGCACAGCAGTGCGACAGTCAAAGAGACCGGTGACGTCGCGATCTACCTGACGACGGCCAAGGTGACGAAGGGCTTCCAACTGCGCATCGTCGCCGAGACTCTGAATTCCAGCGGAGCCCCGATCGCCAGCGCGCCGCAGCCGCCGTTCGAAGTCCCGGTCACCAGAGCGGAGGCCCCCAACTCGCCGACTTACGGACAGTATTCGCTGCCGTACTTCCTCTCCGGTCCGGTGCGCCTCTTCGCTGAGATCCGCGCGCTGAACACCGGGATCATCGTGCAGGAAGTGACCGTCAAGAAGAACTACTGGCTGTCCTAGACCGGCCCGGATGCGTCTTCCGCCGACCACCGGTTGCGTGCAGAATGAACGTGCGTCGGGGATCCGTCGCACTGATCGCACACAAAGGGGGCCCGCATGGGTATCGATGAGACTGTCAACAAGGGCAAGGATCTGTACGAGCAGAACAAGGACAAGATCGCCGAGGCAGTGAAGAGCGAGCAGGCGGAAGACATCAGCGACAAGGTGCTCGACGGCGTCGCCGACTTCGCCAAGAAGATCGCACCGGGTGCCGCTGACAAGATCGACGAGATCCGCGACAGCGCCGACAAGGCCGTCGGCAACGAGTGAGACCAGGCGTCTGAGACGCAGAGCGGCGATTCCCCCCACGGGGGAGTCGCCGCTCCTCTGCGTGCGGCACCAAGTATTCGGCCCGCCGGTATCGCGTTTCACGCCCGGGTCCCCTTAGAATGGATGACGATCGCCTGGGGAACTTGCGATCAGGGATGTCGAAGGGGTTCGACTTCCCGAATTCACGCGGTTCGCCGCGTCAAACTGGGGATAACGATTTTGGGGATCATCGTGCGACGCGCGCACTCTGTGCGCTCAGACGTCTTCCCGCCCGCGCGGCGGTCTCTTCGCCGCGCCCTCGGTCGAGGAACCCGGCGTCCCTTCACGCCGGAGTCCTCGCGTTCGGTGTGCCCCCTCGCACTGAACGCCCTCCCCAAGCGGGGCGAGGCATGGGGATGCCTCGCCCCGCTCTCCTCAGCGCGCTGAGGGGTCGTCGGCGGCGTCGATCAGAGGCGCCGATCCGACGGCTGGGGTGCGCACTCAGGGGATGCTCAGCGACTGCGACACGCCCGGGTTTGCGCAAGTGAAATCGGCCGTGGCAGAATAGACAGGTTCGACATTCCGGCGCGCTCAGCGTCAGCCGGATCACCATCACGACAGTGCATAGGCGGCGCAGACGCGCAGGGACCTAGGCCGCGGGTGGCAGAACGATCCCGACATCTTCATCACGAGGGCTTCGCCGTGCGCGGCGGAGGTCGGACATCCGCTCGCCGAGGCGTGCGGGATGACAGCAGAACAGTGGTGCAGCAGATCGACTCGCGAGAGCCGTTCGAGTGCCGAGGCGCGAACAGCGCCGACGTGCGTCCAATGCCCCTGGGTCACCCGGCCCAGGTCGGTAAGACGCTTAAAGAGAGAGAGCAGACAATGGCGGGACAGAAGATCCGCATTCGCCTGAAGTCGTATGACCACGAGGTCATCGACACGTCCGCACGCAAGATCGTCGACACCGTGACCCGTGCGGGCGCAACAGTCGTCGGCCCCGTGCCCCTTCCGACCGAGAAGAACGTCGTGTGCGTCATCCGGTCGCCCCACAAGTACAAGGACAGCCGCGAGCACTTCGAGATGCGCACCCACAAGCGTCTGATCGACATCGTCGACCCGACGCCGAAGGCTGTCGACTCGCTGATGCGTCTCGACCTGCCTGCCGATGTCAACATCGAGATCAAGCTCTGAGGTCGGACATGGTTGACATCAACTCCAAGATTTCCAAGGGCATGCTCGGCACCAAGCTCGGCATGACCCAGGTGTGGAACGAGAACGGCAAGCTCGTTCCTGTCACCGTCATCGAGCTCGCCTCGAACGTGGTCACGCAGATCCGTACCCCCGAGAAGGACGGCTACAACGCCGTGCAGATCGCGTACGGCCAGATCGACCCGCGCAAGGTGAACAAGCCGCTGACCGCCCACTTCGAGGCCGCCGGCGTCACGCCGCGTCGTCACGTCACCGAGATCCGCACCGCGGATGCCGCTGACTACTCGCTGGGCCAGGAGCTCACGGTCGACGGCACCTTCGAAGCCGGCCAGCTCGTCGACGTCGTCGGCACGAGCAAGGGCAAGGGCTTCGCCGGTGTCATGAAGCGTCACAACTTCAAGGGCGTCTCGGCTTCGCACGGTTCGCACCGCAACCACCGCAAGCCCGGCTCCATCGGCGCATCGTCGACCCCGAGCCGCGTCTTCAAGGGCATGCGCATGGCCGGCCGTATGGGTGGCGAGCGCGTGACCGTCCTCAACCTCACGGTGCACGCCGTCGACATCGAGAAGGGTCTGCTGCTCGTCAAGGGCGCCGTCCCCGGTGCTCGTGGTCGCATCGTCTACGTCCGCAACGCAGTGAAGGGTGCCTGATCATGGCTGACTCCACTCTCGCGCTTGACGTCCTCAAGGCAGACGGCAAGAAGGCTGGCTCGATCGAGCTTCCCGCCGAACTGTTCGACGCCAAGACGAACATCCCGCTCATCCACCAGGTCGTCGTCGCGCAGCTCGCGGCGGCTCGCCAGGGAACCCACTCGACCAAGCGTCGCGGTGAGGTCTCGGGTGCAGGCCGCAAGCCCTTCAAGCAGAAGGGCACGGGTAACGCCCGTCAGGGCTCGATCCGCGCGCCGCACATGACCGGTGGTGGAATCGTGCACGGCCCCAAGCCGCGCGACTACTCGCAGCGCACCCCCAAGAAGATGATCGCCGCAGCCCTCCGTGGTGCACTCAGCGATCGCTTCCGCGGGGACCGTCTGCACGTGATCGACACGTTCGGCACCGATGGCGCCCCCTCGACGAAGGCAGCCGTGAGCTTCCTCTCGCAGGTCGCCACGTCGAAGAACGTCCTGGTCGTCATCGTGCGCAACGACGAGCTCGCGCTCAAGAGCATCCGCAACCTCAGCAACGTTCACGTTCTGACGTTCGACCAGCTCAACGCCTACGACGTTCTCGTCTCCGACGACATCGTCTTCACCCAGGCCGCGATCGAGGGCTTCATCGCCTCGAAGTCCGGCGCCAACCAGGAGGTCTCCGCATGAGCGAGCAGGCATCTGTTCTCCAGACGGCCCTGAACAAGGACCCGCGCGACGTCATCCTGAAGCCGGTCGTGTCCGAGAAGAGCTACGGTCTCATCGACGAGGGTAAGTACACCTTCCTCGTGGACCCGCGCGCTTCGAAGACCGAGATCAAGCTCGCCATCGAGAAGATCTTCGGCGTCAAGGTCGCAGGGGTCAACACCCTCAACCGCGTCGGCAAGGCTCGTCGCACCCGCTTCGGCACCGGCAAGCGCAAGGACACCAAGCGCGCCATCGTGACCCTGAAGTCGGGCACCATCGACATCTTCACGGCAATCGGCTGATCCGGGGGATAAGGACAATAATGGCTATTCGCAAGTACAAGCCCACGACCCCGGGCCGTCGCGGCTCGTCGGTGGCTGACTTCGCCGAGATCACCCGATCGACGCCGGAGAAGTCGCTGCT
Organism: Microbacterium sp. Root280D1; assembly: GCF_001428975.1. Lineage (NCBI taxonomy): Bacteria > Bacillati > Actinomycetota > Actinomycetes > Micrococcales > Microbacteriaceae > Microbacterium > Microbacterium sp. Root280D1. The sequence goes on from NZ_LMJK01000003.1 coordinate 429,084, forward strand.
GCGCCCGCTCTCGAAGACCGGTGGTCGCAACAACCAGGGCCGCATCACGACCCGTCACATCGGTGGTGGCCACAAGCGCCAGTACCGTGTCATCGACTTCCGTCGCAATGACAAGGACGGCGTCGACGCCCGCGTCGCTCACATCGAGTACGACCCCAACCGCACGGCACGCATCGCGCTGCTGCACTACTTCGACGGCGAGAAGCGCTACATCCTCGCGCCGGCGAAGCTGAAGCAGGGCGACGTCGTCGAGTCGGGTGCTGGTGCCGACATCAAGCCGGGCAACAACCTCCCGCTGAAGAACATCCCGACGGGTACCGTCATCCACGCGATCGAGCTCCGTCCCGGTGGCGGCGCGAAGATGGCACGTTCGGCCGGTGCATCCGTCCGTCTCGTGGCCAAGGATGGCAACTTCGCCCAGCTGCGTCTGCCCTCGGGCGAGATCCGCAACGTCGATGCGCGCTGCCGCGCGACCATCGGCGAGGTCGGCAACGCCGAGCAGTCGAACATCAACTGGGGCAAGGCCGGCCGCATGCGCTGGAAGGGCGTCCGCCCGACCGTCCGTGGTGTCGCGATGAACCCGGTCGACCACCCGCACGGTGGTGGTGAGGGCAAGACGTCCGGTGGACGTCACCCCGTCTCTCCGTGGGGCCAGGCTGAGGGTCGCACCCGTCACGCCAACAAGGAAAGCGACAAGTACATCGTGCGTCGTCGTAACGCCGGCAAGAAGCGTAAGTAGGAGTAAGAGAAGATGCCTCGCAGTCTTAAGAAGGGCCCCTTCGTCGACGATCACCTGCTTCGCAAGGTGGTCGTGCAGAACGAAGCCGGCACCAAGAACGTCATCAAGACCTGGTCTCGCCGGTCCATGATCATCCCGGCCATGCTGGGTCACACGATCGCGGTCCACGACGGTCGCAAGCACATCCCCGTGTTTGTGTCCGAGACCATGGTCGGCCACAAACTGGGCGAGTTCGCGCCCACCCGCACCTTCCGCGGCCACGAGAAGGACGACAAGAAGGGCCGCCGCCGCTGACGCGGTGGCGATAGAGGAGAGAGAAATGGTGGAGTCCATCGCACGCGTGCGACACATCCGCGTGACCCCTCAGAAGGCTCGTCGTGTCGTCGCGCTCATCAAGGGCAAGCAGGCCCAGGAGGCTCTGGCGATCCTGAAGTTCGCACAGCAGAGCGCCAGTGAGCCGATCTACAAGCTTGTCGCGTCGGCCATGGCCAACGCACAGGTCAAGGCGGATCGTGACGGCGAGTACCTCGACGAGCAGGACCTGTACGTGGCTAACGCCTACGTAGACGAGGGGACGACGCTCAAGCGTTTCCAGCCTCGTGCACAGGGTCGCGCTTTCCAGATCAAGAAGCGCACGAGCCACATCACGGTCGTGCTCTCGACGCCTGAGGCGGCTCCGGCCGCTGCAAGCGACAGCAACAAGAAGGCGAGCAAGTAATGGGACAGAAAGTAAACCCGTACGGCTTCCGCCTCGGCATCACCACGGACCACGTGTCGCGTTGGTTCTCGGACTCGACGAAGCCGGGTCAGCGTTACGCCGACTACGTCGCCGAGGACATCAAGATCCGCAACCTGCTGAAGACGCAGCTCGACCGCGCCGGTGTCTCGAACATCGAGATCGAGCGCACCCGTGACCGCGTCCGCGTCGACATCCACACCGCCCGCCCGGGCATCGTGATCGGTCGTCGTGGCGCCGAGGCCGAGCGCATCCGCGGCGACCTCGAGAAGCTCTCGGGCAAGCAGATCCAGCTGAACATCCTCGAGGTCAAGAACCCCGAGGCTGACGCTCAGCTCGTCGCACAGGGCATCGCCGAGCAGCTGTCTGCTCGCGTGGCGTTCCGTCGTGCGATGCGCAAGGGTCTCCAGGGCGCGCAGCGCGCTGGCGCCAAGGGCATCCGCATCCAGGTCTCCGGCCGCCTCGGCGGCGCCGAGATGAGCCGCTCGGAGTTCTACCGCGAGGGTCGTGTGCCGCTGCACACGCTGCGCGCGAACATCGACTACGGCTTCTACGAGGCGAAGACCACCTTCGGCCGCATCGGCGTGAAGGTCTGGATCTACAAGGGTGACCTGACCAACAAGGAGCTTGCTCGCGAGCAGGCCAACGCCCCGAAGTCCCGTCGTGACGACCGTGGTGGCGACCGCCGCCGCGCGCCGCGCAACGAGGCCCCTGTCGCAGAAGGAGCGTCTGCCTGATGCTTATTCCCCGCAAGGTCAAGTACCGCAAGCAGCATCACCCCAAGCGTGATGGCCAGGCCACCGGTGGCACGAAGGTCTCCTTCGGCGACTTCGGCATCCAGGCCCTCACCCCCGCTTACGTGACCAACCGTCAGATCGAGTCCGCTCGTATCGCGATGACGCGTCACATCAAGCGTGGTGGAAAGGTGTGGATCAACATCTACCCCGACCGCCCCCTCACCAAGAAGCCTGCCGAGACCCGCATGGGTTCCGGTAAGGGTTCCCCCGAGTGGTGGGTCGCCAACGTCAAGCCGGGTCGCGTCCTCTTCGAGGTCGCAGGCGTCAATGAGGAGCTCGCTCGCGAGGCCCTCACCCGAGCAATCCACAAGCTGCCGCTGAAGGCACGCATCATCAAGCGCGAGGAGGGCGACGCGTAATGGCGATCGGCACCAAGGAGCTCGCTCCGGCAGAGCTCGACACGTTCGAAGACCAGCGCCTCGTTGAGGAGCTGCGTAAGGCCAAGGAGGAGCTGTTCAACCTCCGTTTCCAGTCGGCCACCGGCCAGCTGGAGAGCCACGGCCGCATCCGCGCCGTCAAGCGCGACATCGCGCGCCTGTACACCGTGATCCGCGAACGCGAGCTGGGCATCCGTGCGACGCCCGCTCCGGTCGAGGCTCCGGCCAAGAAGGCGACCAAGTCGAAGGCGAAGAAGGCGGACTCCGCTGACGACGCCGTGAAGGAAGAGGCTGAGTGATGGCCACCAAGAAGGAAGCTGCCGTCGAGGCTGAGCACGCAGAGCACGATGTTCGCGATGCGGATGCCCGTGGGTACCGCAAGTCGCGTCGTGGCTACGTCATCAGCGACAAGATGGACAAGACCATCGTGGTCGAGGTCGAGGACCGCGTGAAGCACCCGCTTTACGGCAAGGTCATCCGCCGCACCTCGAAGGTCAAGGCGCACGATGAGGCGAACTCCGCCGGCATCGGCGACCTCGTCCTGATCAACGAGACCCGCCCGCTCAGCGCCACGAAGCGCTGGCGTCTGGTGGAGATTCTGGAGAAGGCCAAGTGATCCAGCAGGAATCCCGCCTCAAGGTCGCCGACAACACCGGCGCGAAGGAACTGCTCACCATCCGTGTGCTCGGCGGCTCGCGCCGTCGTTACGCCGGACTCGGTGACACGATCGTCGCGACCGTCAAGGACGCGATCCCCGGCGGCAACGTCAAGAAGGGCGATGTGGTCAAGGCCGTCATCGTCCGCACGGTCAAGTCCACGCGTCGTCCCGACGGCTCGTACATCAAGTTCGACGAGAACGCCGCCGTGATCCTGAAGAACGACGGGGAGCCCCGCGGCACCCGTATCTTCGGACCGGTCGGTCGCGAGCTTCGTGACAAGAAGTTCATGAAGATCGTCTCGCTGGCGCCGGAGGTTATTTAAGTCATGGCGAAGATCAAGAAGGGTGACCTGGTTCAGGTCATCACCGGAGCCACGCAGGAGCGTGGCGGCGACCGCGGCAAGCAGGGCAAGGTCCTCGAGATCCTGTCCGACAAGAACCGCGTCATCGTCGAAGGCGTGAACTACGTCACCAAGCACACGCGCGTCGGACAGACGCAGCGTGGCACCAAGACGGGCGGCCTCGAGACTGTCGAGGCCTCCATCCACATCTCGAACGTCGCACTCGTCGACCCCTCGACCAAGAAGCCGACCAAGGTCGGCCACCGGGTCGAGGAGCAGACCAAGGACGGCGTCAAGCGCACCGTCCGTGTGCGGTACGCGAAGAAGTCAGGTAAGGACCTCTGATGGCAACCACCGACGCTGCGGTGGCTGGCAAGATCCAGCCCCGCCTCAAGGCGAAGTACAAGGCCGAGATCCAGCAGAAGCTGCAGGATGAGTTCGGCTACACCAACGTGATGCAGATCCCCGGTCTGGTCAAGGTCGTCGTGAACACCGGTGTCGGTGAAGCGGCCCGCGACAGCAAGGTGATCGACGGCGCGATCGACGATCTCACCAAGATCACCGGTCAGAAGCCGCTCGTCACGAAGGCTCGCAAGTCGATCGCGCAGTTCAAGCTGCGCGAGGGCCAGGCCATCGGCGCACACGTCACCCTCCGCGGTGACCGTGCGTGGGAGTTCCTGGACCGTCTCGTCTCGCTCGCTCTGCCCCGTATCCGCGACTTCCGCGGCCTCTCGGGCAAGCAGTTCGACGGAAACGGCAACTACACCTTCGGTCTCCAGGAGCAGAGCGTGTTCCACGAGATCGATCAGGACAAGATCGACCGGGTTCGCGGTTTCGACATCACCGTCGTCACCACCGCGAAGACGGACGACGAAGGTCGCGCGCTTCTTCGTCACCTCGGCTTCCCCTTCCGTACGGAAGACGCCCAGGCGTAAGCGGTTTCGGGCGGGGCGCACAGCGCCCCGCCCGATCCCGTACAATTGAAGATTGCGTGTCATCGCAGGCCGTCTGTCGTGTAACGGCAGCCGGAACCTCATGAACAAAGGAAAACAACAATGACAATGACAGACCCGGTCGCAGATCTGCTGACCCGTCTGCGCAACGCGAACTCGGCGCATCACGACTCCGTGACCCTGCCGTCGAGCAAGCTCAAGACGCACATCGCCGAGATCCTCCAGCAGGAGGGCTACATCGCTGGATGGGAGACGACTGACGCTCGCGTCGGATCGAACCTCACCCTGCAGCTGAAGTACGGCCCCAACCGTGAGCGTTCGATCGCGGGCATCAAGCGCGTGTCGAAGCCCGGCCTCCGCGTCTACGCGAAGTCCACCGAGCTGCCCAGGGTCCTCGGCGGACTCGGCGTGGCCATCCTGTCCACCTCCTCCGGTCTCCTCACTGACCGTCAGGCAGAGCAGAAGGGCGTGGGCGGAGAAGTTCTCGCCTACGTGTGGTAATCGAAAATGTCGCGTATTGGACGACTTCCCATCGACGTTCCCGCGGGCGTGACCATCTCGGTCGACGGCCGTGAGGTCGCGGTGAAGGGCCCCAAGGGTGAGCTCACCCTGACGGTCGCCAAGCCCATCGAGGTCGCGGTCGAGGAGAACCAGGTTCTCGTCACCCGTCCCGACGACGAGCGTGAGTCCCGGTCGCTTCACGGCCTGACCCGCACGCTCATCAACAACAACATCATCGGCGTGACCCAGGGCTACACCAAGGGTCTCGAGGTCGTCGGAACCGGTTACCGTGTCGCTCAGAAGGGCAGCTCGGTCGAGTTCGCCCTCGGCTTCTCGCACCCGGTCCTCATCGACCCGCCCGCCGGTATCACGCTCACGGTCGAGGGCACCAACAAGCTCACCGTCAGTGGTATCGACAAGCAGGCTGTCGGCGAGGCAGCTGCGAACATCCGCAAGATCCGCAAGCCCGAGCCGTACAAGGGCAAGGGCGTGCGTTACGCCGGCGAGGTCGTGCGTCGCAAGGCCGGAAAGAGTGGTAAGTAACCATGGCTCTCAAGTCAAAGTCTGACGCCCGCGCGCGTCGTCATGCCCGCCTTCGCAAGAAGGTCGTCGGCACCGAGGCGCGTCCGCGCCTCGTCGTCAACCGCTCGGCTCGCCACGTCTTCGTGCAGCTTGTCGACGACAGCAAGGGTCACACCGTCGCGTCGGCATCGACGCTCGAGACCGACCTGCGTTCGCTCGAGGGTGACAAGACCGCCAAGGCCCGCAAGGTCGGCGAGCTTCTCGCCGAGCGTGCGAAGTCTGCCGGCGTTTCCGAGGCAGTGTTCGACCGTGGCGGAAACCGCTACGCCGGTCGTGTCGCCGCCATCGCCGACGGCGCCCGCGAAGGGGGTCTGGCACTGTGAGTGACAACAAGGAGAACGAAGTGACCGAAGCGGCAGCTGCCACTTCCGAGACTGCCACCGGCACCACGCAGGCAGAGCCGTCTCAGCGCGACAACCGCCGTGGCGGCCGTAGCGACCGCAACCAGGGTGGCCGTGACCGCAACTCCCGCGACCGTGGGGACAACCAGTTCCTCGAGCGCGTGGTCACCATCAACCGCGTCTCGAAGGTCGTGAAGGGTGGTCGTCGCTTCAGCTTCACCGCTCTCGTGGTCGTCGGCGACGGCAACGGTCTGGTGGGCGTCGGCTACGGCAAGGCCCGCGAGGTCCCTCTGGCGATCTCGAAGGGTGTCGAAGAGGCCAAGCGCAACTTCTTCCGCGTTCCGCGCGTCGGCAGCACCATCCCGCACCCCGTGCAGGGTGAGGCCGCAGCAGGCGTCGTCCTGCTCCGTCCGGCCGCTGCCGGTACCGGTGTCATCGCCGGTGGTCCGGTTCGCGCCGTGCTCGAGTGCGCCGGCATCCACGACGTGCTGTCGAAGTCGCTCGGCTCGTCGAACACGATCAACATCGTGCACGCGACGGTGACGGCCCTGAAGATGCTCGAGGAGCCCCGTGCGGTCGCCGCACGTCGTGGCCTCGAGTTCGACCAGGTCGCACCCGCGCGTCTCGTCCGTGCGGAGGCTGACGCCATCGCCGCACAGAAGGTAGGTGCCTGATGGCTGCGCGCCTGAAGGTCACGCAGGTCAAGTCCAAGGTGAGCGAGAAGCAGAACCAGCGTGACACGCTGCGCAGCCTCGGTCTGAAGCGAATCGGTGACAGCACCGTTCGCCCCGACGACGCGCAGACGCGCGGTTACGTCAAGACCGTCGCCCACCTCGTCAAGGTTGAGGAGATCGACTAATGGCTGAGAAGAACGAAGCCGCAGGCGCCGAGAAGGCCCCGAAGAAGGCTGCCGCTCCCAAGGCCGCAGCCGAGAAGAAGCCCGCCGCCAAGAAGGCACCGGCGAAGGCGACCGAGGCCAAGGCCGACGCCGTCAAGAAGCCGGCTGCCAAGAAGGCTGCGCCGAAGAAGGATGCTCCGGCATCCCGCCCCGGCGTGCTGAAGGTGCACCACCTGCGTCCGGTCCCCGGATCCAACACCGCGAAGACCCGTGTCGGTCGCGGTGAGGGCTCCAAGGGTAAGACCGCGGGTCGCGGTACCAAGGGCACGAAGGCTCGCAACACCGTTCGCGTCGGCTTCGAGGGTGGGCAGATGCCTCTGCACATGCGCACCCCGAAGCTGCGCGGGTTCAAGAACCCGTTCCGCGTCGAGTACCAGGTCGTGAACCTGGAGAAGCTCGCGGAGCTGTACCCCACGGGTGGCGACGTCACCATCAGCGACCTGGTCGCCAAGGGTGCCGTTCGCAAGAACGAGAAGGTCAAGGTTCTCGGAGACGGCGACATCGCCGTGAAGCTCACCGTCGCGGTCGACAAGGTCTCGGGTTCCGCCGAGCAGAAGATCGTGGCGGCTGGCGGATCCGTCAAGTAACCACTTCATGAGAGGGGTCGGAGATTCTCCGGCCCCTCTTATGGGTTAGCCTGTTCTTTCAGCCGTCCTTCAGGGATCGGCAACCTTTCAGGAGGACGTCCTTGTTTAGCGCCATCGCGCGGATCTTCCGCACGCCCGACCTGCGTCGGAAGATCGGTTTCACCCTCGCCATCGTCGCCATCTACCGGCTTGGCTCGAATGTGCCTGCTCCGTTCGTGAACTTCCCGAACGTCGAGGAGTGCCTCGCGCTGAACTCCGGGACGGAGGGACTCCTCGGACTCGTCAACCTGTTCTCGGGTGGCGCGCTCCTCCAGCTCTCGATCTTCGCCCTCGGCGTGATGCCGTACATCACCGCCACGATCATCACCCAGCTGCTTCGCGTGGTCATCCCTCACTTCGAGGCTCTGCACAAAGAGGGCCAGGCCGGCCAGGCCCGTCTGACCCAGTACACGCGCTACCTCACCATCGCTCTCGCACTGCTGCAGTCGACGACGCTGGTCACGGTGGCCCGCAGCGGTCAGCTCTTCGGCACCACCGACATCGCCGCCTGCCAGAACCTCCTCACCAACGACGTGTGGTGGGCGCAGCTGCTCATCATCATGGCGATGACCGCCGGCACGGGCCTCATCATGTGGTTCGCAGAGCTCGTCACCGAGCGCGGTATCGGCAACGGCATGTCGCTGCTCATCTTCACCTCGATCGCCGCCACGTTCCCCGGAGCCATGTGGCTCATCTGGGAGAGCAAGGGCTTCGAGGTCTTCCTCCTGGTGCTCCTGGTGGGAATCATCGTCATGGGCCTCGTCGTCTTCGTCGAACAGTCCCAGCGCCGCATCCCGGTGCAGTACGCCAAGCGCATGGTCGGTCGCCGCACCTACGGCGGCACCAACACGTACATTCCGATCAAGGTCAACATGGCCGGTGTGATCCCCGTGATCTTCGCCTCGTCGCTGCTGTACATCCCGGCGCTCATCGCACAGTTCAACACCCCGCAGGACGGCTCCGAGCCGGCAGCGTGGGTCACCTGGATCAGCGCGAACTTCACGACCGGCAACAGCCCGATCTACATGGCCGTGTACTTCCTGCTGATCATCGGCTTCACGTACTTCTACGTCGCGATCACCTTCAACCCGGTCGAGGTCGCCGACAACATGAAGAAGTACGGCGGGTTCATTCCCGGCATCCGTGCCGGTCGTCCGACTGCCGAGTACCTCGACTACGTGCTCACGCGCATCACGCTGCCCGGGTCGATCTACCTCGGCCTCATCGCGCTGATCCCGCTCATCGCTCTCGCCACCGTCGGCGCCAACCAGAACTTCCCGTTCGGCGGCGCCTCGATCCTCATCATCGTGGGCGTCGGTCTCGAGACGGTCAAGCAGATCGACGCACAGCTGCAGCAGCGACACTACGAAGGGCTCCTCCGATGACTCGATCAGCTCGTCTCCTCATCGTCGGTCCGCAGGGCTCGGGGAAGGGCACGCAGGGCGTCCGCATCGCAGAGTCCTACGGCATCCCGGTCGTCTCGACGGGCGACATCTTCCGCGCGAACATCAAGGAGGGCACGCCGCTCGGCCAGCAGGTCACGGCGATCCTCGACAAGGGTGATCTCGTTCCCGACGAGCTCACCAGCGAGATCGTTCGCGATCGCCTCTCGCAGGACGATGCAGCGAAGGGCTTCCTGCTCGACGGATACCCCCGCAATGCCGCGCAGGTCGAGCACCTCGACGCGTTCCTCGGTGCCCGGGGGGAGTCCCTCGACGCCGTCATCCTGCTCGACGTCCCGCGCGAAGAGAGCATCGAGCGTCTCAAGCTCCGCGCAGCGGAGCAGGGTCGGTCGGATGACACGGATGAGGCGATCGCACACCGTCTCGACATCTACGAGCACGAGACGGCCCCGATCCTCGAGGTCTACGGCCCCCGAGGGATCGTCGACCGCATCGACGGCGTGGGCTCGCTCGACGAGATCGCCGAGCGCGTGCTCGAGGCGCTGACCGCGCGCGGTCTGCGCCTCGCGGCCTGATCACCGCACGATGTTCCGCAAGTCGATCTACAAGAGCGCGGCTCAGCTGCGTGCGATGGTGGAGCCCGGTCTCATCACGGCGGCTGCGCTCGACGCCGTGCGGCCGCTGATACGACCCGGTGTCACCACTCTCGAGCTCGACGCCGAAGCGAACCGTGTGATCCTCGCCCGTGGCGCGGAATCGAATTTCCAGCTCGTTCGCGGATACCGGCACACCACCTGCATCTCGGTGAACGAAGAGGTCGTCCACGGCATCCCGGGTGAGAGGGTCCTTCAGGCAGGCGACATCGTCTCGATCGACTGCGGCGCGCAGTACCAGGGCTGGAACGGCGACAGCGCCATCACCGTCGTCGTCCCTGATGAGACGCGCCGCGAGCTGGTCGCCCGGCGCGAGGAGCTCTCGCGGGTCACGGAGGGCTCGATGTGGTCGGGGATCGCCGCCATGGCGTCCGCTTCGCACCTCGGTGACATCGGAGCCGCGATCCAGGGCTACATCGAGGCGCAGGGCCCGTCAGCCGTCTCCGGCGAGACGTACGGCATCCTGCGCGAGTACGTCGGCCACGGCATCGGACGCAAGATGCACGAGGCGCCCAGCGTCTTCAACTACCGCACGCCCGACCCGGGCGCCGAGGTCAAGCCCGGTCTCGTGCTGGCGATCGAGCCCATGGTCACCGCCGGCAGCGACGAGACCTTCGTCGAGGACGACGACTGGACCGTCTCGACGGTCGACGGCACCGACGGCTCGCACTGGGAGCACAGCGTCGCACTGCACGCGGACGGGATCTGGGTGCTGACCGCGGCAGACGGGGGAGCGGCCGGTCTCGCCCCGTTCGGCGTGACGCCGACCCCGATCGCCTGAAGCCGGCGCTGTCGGTCACGACGCGATCGGCGATCCAGCGCTCGATCACAACGTGCGCATAGGTTTCTCCGGGCACAATGGGTGTATGGGTGCGCGTGCGCCCGAGGACTTCAAGCCGGGTCCGCCATCGGCGGACCGCGACAGAAACGGAAAGCAATGGCAGCCGCGAAGAGCAACACCAACTGGTTCGTGATCGGCGTCTCGGCGGCAGTGGTGGTCGTGCTGGCCGTTCTGGCCTTCGTCGTCGTGTTCCTGAACAACCAGGCGACCTCCCCGGGCACGGCCCCGCAGAGCTCGATCGTGAACGAGGAGACCGGCGCCATCTCGTTCGGGTCGGGCGAGGACGAGATCGACACCTACGTCGACTTCATGTGCCCCGTCTGCGGGCAGTTCGAGGACGTCTACGGCGAGCAGCTGCAGGCGGCAGCCGCCGACGACAAGATCACGCTGAACATCCACCCGGTGTCGATCCTCAATCGCTACTCGACGACGGGGGAGTACTCCTCGTTGTCGGCCGGCTCGATGTACTGCGTCGCCGCCGAGGCTCCCGACTCGACTCTCGACTACTTCAACCTGCTCTTCGCGAACCAGCCGGAGGAGAACTCGGCCGGTCTCAGCGTCGAGGAGCTGAGCGCGCTCGCCGAGCAGGCCGGAGCAGGCGCCGCGGCTGACTGCATCGCCGACGGCACCTACAACAAGTTCGCCGACTCGCAGACGAAGGCGCACGAGATCACCGGAACCCCGACCGTCGAGGTCAACGGGAACCGCATCGAGAACAGCGAGATCGAGGCGGAGTTCGCCAAGATCCTCGGCTGATCCCGTCTCATCCGATCAACGGGAGTTCCGGCATTCTGCTCAGGTTGCCGGAACTCCCGTTGTCGGATAACATAGATCCTTGGTGCCTTGCGCCTTGATTCGGCGTGTCTGAATCGGCAGAGGTATCGCAATCCAATCACCCACCGCAGATCGACCGGTCTGCAGAAGCGTCAGCGAGGCTATGGCTAAGAAAGACGGTGTCATCGAGATCGAGGGCGTGATCTCCGAGGCTCTGCCCAACGCGATGTTCCGCGTTGAGCTCTCCAACGGACACAAGGTCCTTGCAACGATCTCAGGCAAGATGCGGCAGAACTACATCCGCATCATCCCCGAAGACCGTGTGGTCGTGGAGCTCAGCCCCTACGACCTGACCCGCGGACGAATCGTCTACCGCTACCGCTGATCGGTCGAGAAGTAACACCCCAGGCACTCAGCCTGCCCGGTGAAGACAGCGAATAGGACACATCATGAAGGTCAACCCCAGCGTCAAGCCCATGTGCGATCACTGCAAGGTGATCCGCCGTCACGGCCGCGTCATGGTCATCTGCAAGAGCAACCCGCGCCACAAGCAGCGCCAGGGCTGAGCGCCCGTCGGCGATGCCGACGGACTCTTCGGATCTGACTCACAACTCAATACACACAACGGCAGGATCAGATCCCACGCGAGTGGGGGACACCTCGGGGCGGAGGCCCGAGCACCGATCCTGCTCCACACCTCCACAACACTCAGGAGAACCGCATGGCACGTCTTGCCGGCGTTGACATCCCGCGCGATAAGCGCGTGGTGATCGCCCTTACCTACATCTACGGCGTCGGCCGTACCCGCTCGGTCGAGATCCTCAAGGCTACGGAGATCGACGAGAGCATCCGCGTGAAGGACCTCAGCGATGACCAGCTGATCGCCCTCCGCGACTACATCGAAGGCAACTACAAGGTGGAGGGTGACCTGCGCCGCGAGGTCGCCGCAGACATCCGCCGCAAGGTCGAGATCGGCTCCTACGAGGGCATCCGCCACCGTCGTGGCCTCCCGGTCCGTGGTCAGCGCACCAAGACCAACGCCCGTACCCGCAAGGGCCCGAAGCGCACCGTCGCAGGCAAGAAGAAGGCCCGCTAAGCGCGGCCCCAGGGACTAGGAGAACACTTTCATGGCTGCACCCAAGGCCGCCGCGCGCAAGCCGCGCCGCAAGGAAAAGAAGAACATCGCGCTGGGCCACGCCCACATCAAGTCGACGTTCAACAACACGATCGTCTCGATCACCGACCCGTCCGGCGCTGTCATCAGCTGGGCATCGTCGGGTGGCGTGGGCTTCAAGGGCTCGCGCAAGTCGACGCCCTACGCCGCTGGAATGGCTGCCGAGTCGGCCGCCCGCCAGGCGCAGGAGCACGGCGTCAAGAAGGTCGACGTCTTCGTCAAGGGACCGGGCTCGGGTCGCGAGACCGCGATCCGCTCGCTGACGGCCGCCGGCCTCGAGGTCGGCTCGATCCAGGACGTCACGCCGCAGGCGCACAACGGCTGCCGCCCGCCGAAGCGCCGCCGCGTCTGATCCGGCTTGTTGAGCCGCTCGGTCCTTCGGGTCCGAGCGGCTCGACGCCCGCCAGCGCGGGCATCGACTCCCAAAACTCAAGACCTCACCCCACCACATGTCATATAGCGGGCATGTGATCGAAAGGAACACAGAGTGCTTATTGCACAGCGTCCCACACTGACCGAGGAAAAGATCGTCGAGAACCGTAGCCGGTTCATCATCGAGCCTCTGGAGCCCGGCTTCGGATACACGATCGGCAACGCGCTTCGTCGCAGCCTGCTGTCGTCGATCCCCGGCGCCGCGGTCACCAGCGTTCGCATCGACGGCGTGCTGCACGAGTTCAGCACCATCCCCGGCGTGAAGGAGGATGTCACCGAGATCATCCTCAACATCAAGCAGCTCGTGGTCTCGTCGGAGCGCGACGAGCCCATCACCGCTTACCTGCGCAAGACCGGTTCGGGCGAAGTGACCGCCGCTGACATCTCGGCTCCGGCCGGTGTCGAGGTCCAGAACCCCGAGCTCGTCATCGCGACGCTCAACGAGACGGCGAAGTTCGAGCTCGAGCTCACGATCGAGCGTGGCCGCGGCTACGTCTCGGCGACGCAGAACCGCAACGAGTACGCCGAGGCCGGTCAGATCCCGATCGACTCGATCTACTCGCCGGTGCTCAAGGTCAGCTACCGCGTCGACGCCACCCGTGCGGGTGAGCGCACCGACTTCGACAAGCTCGTCCTCGACGTCGAGACCAAGTCCGCCATCAGCCCCCGCGACGCCGTCGCTTCGGCTGCGAAGACGCTCACCGAGCTGTTCGGTCTCGCCCGCGAGCTGAACGTCGAGGCTGAGGGCATCGAGATCGGCCCGGCACCGGTGGAGGCAGTGAACTCCAGCGAGCTGTCGATGCCGATCGAGGACCTCGACCTCTCCGTCCGCTCGTACAACTGCCTGAAGCGTGAGGGCATCAACACTGTTTCCGAGCTCGTCGCCCTGTCGGAGACGCAGCTCATGAACATCCGCAATTTCGGCCAGAAGTCGGTCGACGAGGTGCGCGACAAGCTCATCTCGCTCGGTCTGTCGCTCAAGGATTCGGTGCCCGGTTTCGACGGCGCCCACTTCTACGGCGGCAGCGAAGACGAGTCCTTCTGATACCCGACCTTTCTGACCAGGAGTTAGACGATTATGCCCAAGCCCACTAAGGGTCCCCGCCTCGGAGGCGGCCCCGCACACGAGCGCCTGCTGCTTGCCAACCTCGCGGCGGCTCTGTACACCCACAAGTCGATCAAGACGACCGAGACCAAGGCCAAGCGCCTGCGTCCGCTCGCCGAGCGCCTGATCACCTTCGCCAAGCGCGGAGACCTGCACGCTCGTCGTCGCGTTCTCTCGGTCATCGGCGACAAGAGCGTCGTGCACACGCTCTTCGCCGAGATCGCCCCGCTGGTCGCAGACCGTGAGGGTGGCTACACCCGCATCACGAAGGTCGGCAACCGCAAGGGTGACAACGCCCCCATGGCAGTGATCGAGCTCGTTCTCGAGCCCGTCACCCCCAAGGCGAAGTCCACCAAGAAGGCTGCCAAGGCTGAGAAGCCGGCCGAGGTCGTCGAGGAGGCTCCCGCTGAGGAGGCTCCCGTCGAGGAGGCTCCGGCAGACGAGACCGTCGAGGCCGGCGCCGAGTCGCAGGCCGAGGGCGAAGCAGCCGAGGCTGCCGCCGAGGACGCTGTCGAGAAGAAGTCCGAGTAAGCACCTCGCTCACTCGAAGAAGCCCGCCGCCCCGTGAGGGACGGCGGGCTTCTTCGTGTATCCGGCGCCTGGACTCAGCGTGCGCGCAGATCCTTGCGCAGGATCTTGCCGGATGCCGACTTGGGAATGGCGTCGATGAACTCGACCTGCCTCACCTTCTCATGAGGCGCGACATGGGCGGCGACGTGCGCCATCACCGCATCCGCGTCGAGGTCTGCTCCCTGCTGCGCGACCACGAACGCCTTGGGTACCTCCTGTCCATCCGCGTCGGGCACGCCGATCACGGCCGCATCGGCGATGGCCGGATGCTCGAGCAGGACCGCCTCGAGCACGGCCGGCGCGACCTGGTAGCCCTTGTACTTGATGAGCTCCTTGAGACGGTCGACGATCCGGAAGATGCCGTCGTGCGTCACCGTCGCCACGTCGCCGGTGTGAAGCCAGCCGTCGCTGTCGAGCATCTCGGCCGTCGCATCCGGCCGGTTGAGGTATCCGGCCATCACCTGGGGACCGCGGATCAGGAGCTCGCCGGGGTCGCTTGCGCCCTCGGCCGGCGCAGTGACATCGGAGCCGTCCTCCGCGACGAGACGCGCCTCCGTGTTCGCGAGCAGCATCCCCACGGACGAGCGGTCGATGTCAGGGCGGTCGTACGGGATCGCGTGCGTGACCGGGCTCGTCTCCGTCATTCCGTAGCCCTGACAGACCGTGCACCCCAGCCGATCGGCCACTGCGGATGCGAGAGCGCCGTCGAGCGGAGCAGCCCCCGAGAAGATGACCTTGATCGCGGAGGTGTCGTACTGATCGATGAGCGGATGCTTCGCGAGCGCGACGGCGATCGGCGGCGCGATGAAGACCCAGCTCGTCCGGTGCTCCTGCACGACCCGGAGGAACTCCGTCAGGTCGAACTTCGGCATCGTGACCAGAGCCGCGCGCTGGCGCAGCGCGAAGTTCAGCAGCACCGTCATCCCGTAGATGTGGAAGAACGGCAGGACGGCGAGTACTCGGTCGTCGTCACGGAGAGAGATCGTCGAGCGGCACTGGCTGACGTTCGCGATCAGGTTGCGGTGGGTCAGCATGACGCCCTTGGGTCGGCCGGTCGTGCCCGAGGAGTAGGGGAGTACGGCGAGATGCGTCGCCGGGTCGAAGCTCACTTCGGGAGCGGGGCGACCCTCGCCGAGCAGGGCAGGCAGCGACGGATGCCCCTCGGCGCCGTCGAGGACGATCACGTGGTCGACGGCGAGTCCGACGGCGTCCGCGGCGGCCTTCGCGCCCGGCAGCAGCGGCGAGACGGTGATCAGCCACGTCGCCTCGGCGTCGGTCAGCTGGTTCGCGATCTCCTCGGCCGTGTACAGGGAGTTGATCGTGGTCGCCGTCGCTCCTGCCCGCAGGATGCCGTGGAAGACCGTCGCAAAGGCCGGGATGTTGGGACAGAGGACCCCGACCTTCGTCCCGACGTCCACCCCTCGCGCTGCAAGCGCGCCCGCGAAGAGGTCGATCTGGGCGATCAGCTGACGGTAGGTCGTGGTGGCGCCGCTGACTCCGTCGACGAGGGCGACTGCGTCGAGACGGTCTTCCTCGACGTCTCCGAAGAGGAACTGGTGGATCGAGACCGCGGGGATCTCGACATCGGGATAGGAACTGCGCACCATGAGATCTCCTTCGATCCGGGTCATCGACGACGCCGTCTGATGCGATCCAGTGTCGCACAGGAGGAGACCCGGTCCCAGGGGTATGGAGGACACATGACCGAGGTGCCGACGCCGCGGAGAGTAGGCTGATCCGGTGAGCGATGCAGAGACCCTGAGCAGAGGGCCTCGCGCCTATACGGCATTCATCGGAATCGGCCTGATCGCAGGCCTCCTCTCCGGCCTCTTCGGCGTCGGCGGCGGCACGGTGATCGTTCCGCTGCTCGTGCTCTTCCTGCATTTCAACCAGCGTCTCGGCGCCGGCACGTCGCTTGCAGCGATCGTCCCGACGGCGACGGTGGGCGTGATCTCCTACGCGATCAACGGATCGGTGGCGTGGATCCCCGCTCTCATCCTGGCGGCAGGCGCCGTGGTGGGTGCGCAGATCGGCACGCGGCTGCTGCCGAAGATCTCGCAGACGGTGCTGCGCTGGTTCTTCGTCGGCTTCCTGGCGATCGTGATCGTGAGCCTGTTCCTGGTCGTCCCTTCGCGCGACGCCGAGTTCGAGCTGGAGCTGCTCAACGGGCTCGCGCTGCTCGCGGTCGGAGTCGGCACCGGAGTCCTCGCCGGTCTGATCGGTGTCGGCGGGGGCGTGATCGTGGTGCCCGTGCTGATGCTCGCATTCGGTACGAGCGACCTCGTGGCCAAGGGCACGTCGCTGCTCATGATGATCCCGACCGCGATCTCGGGCACCATCGGCAACCTGCGCAATCACAACGTCGATCTCGTGGCCGCGGCGATCGTCGGGGTCTCCGCCTGCACGACCACCGCGCTCGGAGCCTGGCTGGCCACTCTGATCGACCCCACGGTGGGCAACATGCTGTTCGCGGCATACCTCGTGGTGATCGCGGTGCAGATGGCGATGAAGGCGATCAAGGGGCGCAAGAAGAAGGACTGAACGCCCTTAGTTCCGGCTTACGGGCACCGCGCCCCATGACCGAGAAAGTAGGATCGAGGGGTGGCAGTCAACCAAGATCTGGTCGGCCGGGAGTTCCCGCCGACGTCCCCCTACCTCGTCGGCCGTGAGAAGGTGCGTGAGTTCGCGCGTGCCGTCTTCGCCGATGCACCGCAGCACACCGACGTCGAGGCGGCTCGCGCAGCCGGTTTCGCCGACGTCGTCGCGCCCCCGACGTTCGCGATGGTCATCCAGGACCACACTCTCCAGCAGCTCCTCGCCGAACCGGACTCCGGCATCGTCCTGGCGCGCACGATCCACGCCGAGCAGAAGTTCGCGTACTCGCGCCCCATCGTCGCGGGTGACGAGCTCACAGGTCGACTGCGCGTGACCGGCATCCGCATGATGGGCGGCAACGCCATGATCACCAGCGCGGCCGAGATCACGGATGCCGACGGCGAGCACGTCGTCACCGCCACCAGCGTGCTGCTGGTCGGCGCGGAAGAAGGAGCCGAGTGATGCCGTTCGCTGTCGGAGACGTCGTCGCGGAGCGCACCGTCCATCTCACCCGCGAATCGCTCGTGCGGTACGCAGGAGCATCGGGTGACTTCAATCCGATCCACTACCGGGACGACATCGCCGCCGAGGTGGGTCTGCCGGGAGTGCTCGCGCACGGCATGCTCACGATGGGCATCGCGTCGTCGGTGGTCGTCGCGGCTCTCGAACCGGGAACGCGGATCCTCGACTACGGCGTGCGCTTCACCAAGCCGGTCGTGGTGCACCCGACCGAGGGAGCGGACCTCCACGTCATCGCGACCGTCGGTGCCGTCGACGACGAGTCGACTCGGATCGATCTCAAGGTCACGTTCGCTGAGACGACGGTCCTCGTCAAGGCGCAGCTGCGCGTCGCCTCCTGATGGGTGGCGCTGTGCACGAGGTCGAGCCGCTGAGGCTCGCGACTCTCACGACCCTGCGCACGGGAGGCGCCCCGGAGCGCATGCTCGAGGCATCGACCACGGCGGAGCTGATCGACGCGCTCACCGATGTCTGGTCACGCGGCGACGAGTGGTTCGTGCTGGGCGGAGGATCCAACCTGTTCATCGGCGACGAGTCGTTCGAGGGGACGGTCATCCGCGTCCTCACCCGCGGCATCGAGGAGCTGCCCTCGCCGCACGAGGGACGCATCAGGCTGCGTGTGCAGGCGGGGCATGGCTGGGACGATCTCGTCGCCTATGCGGTCGAGCACGGTTACGCCGGTCTCGAGGCGATGAGCGGCATCCCGGGCACCGTCGGCGCCTCGCCCGTGCAGAACATCGGGGCGTACGGGCAGGAGATCCAGGAGACCCTGGTCGAGGTCGAGCTGATCGACGAGGCCACCGGCGAGGTGTCGGTGGTGCCGGCATCCGAACTGGGGCTCGGTTTCCGCACCTCCGTGCTCAAGCATCACTACGGCAGCGTGCCGCAGCGTCGGGCCGTCATCCTGTCGGTCACGGTCGACCTTCTCGTCGCTGACGAGCGCGTGGT
The DNA here is from genome assembly GCF_001428975.1 of Microbacterium sp. Root280D1. NCBI lineage: Bacteria > Bacillati > Actinomycetota > Actinomycetes > Micrococcales > Microbacteriaceae > Microbacterium > Microbacterium sp. Root280D1. Next base: position 447,647 of record NZ_LMJK01000003.1, read on the forward strand.
GCGCGGCGAGCAGCTCAGGAGGGCGCTGGGTCTGGACTCCGACGCCCCGGTGCCGCTGACCTGGGTACGCGAGCGGATCCTCGCCACCCGCGCCTCGAAGGGGATGCTGCTCGACGAGAACGATCCGGACACCCATGGCGTCGGCTCGTTCTTCCAGAATGCGATCGTGCCGGAGGTCGTGGCCCGTGCTCTGCCGCCCGAGTGCCCGCGGTGGCCGGTGACCCCGGATCTGGATACCGTCACGGTGATCCCGCTCGCCTCGTACGACGGGTATGTCCCTCCCGCCAAGCCGGAGGCCCCCGACGTCAAGGTGAGTGCAGCGTGGCTGATCGAGCAGGCCGGAATCCGCAAGGGGTTCAAGCTGCCGCGCTCGCGCGCCTCGGTCTCGACGAAGCACGCGCTCGCCCTCACCAACCGGGGCGGGGCGACAGCGGCCGAGGTCTCGGAGCTCGCACGATTCATCCAGAGCCGCGTCCATTCGGAGTTCGGTCTCGTGCTGCAGCCGGAGCCCGTGCTGCTCTGCGTCGAGCTCTGAGTCGCGACGCAGCGAGCCCGCGCCCGCCTGACAACGTCGCCCGTTCGCCGTACACTCGCGGCATGAGCGGACTGATCCCGTACCTGCTGTTTCCCGGAAACGCGGCCGAAGCGCTGGAGCACTACCGTGACGTCTTCGGAGGAGAGCTTCAGCTCGTCGACTATGCCAGTGCGGGTCGTGCAGACGGTCCGGCCGATGCGGTCGCCCACGGGCAGCTCTCAGGACCGGTCGAACTGGCGGGAGCCGATGCCGGCGCGGACGACGATGCCGTGCAGATGAGCGGGATGTTCCTCTCTCTGCTCGGCACCGCCGACGCGTCGAAGCTGACGAGCTGGTTCGACCGGCTGTCAGAGCACGGCCGAGTGACCGACGCCCTGCAGAAGCGCGTGTGGGGCGACTACGACGGCACCGTCACCGACCGCTACGGCATCCGCTGGCTGATCGGCTTCCACGACGAGGACTGATCTCGTCGCAGACCGGCCTCAGGCGAACAGACGCTGCAGTCGCTGCACACCCTCGAGGAGCTGGTCGTCGCCGAGCGCGTACGACATGCGGATGTACCCGGAGGGACCGAATGCCTCGCCCGGGACGACGGCCACCTCGGCCTGCTCGAGGATGAGGTCGGCGAGCTCGAGCGAGGTCGTCGGCGTCTTGCCGCCCCACGTGCGTCCGAGCAGACCCTGCACGTCGGGGTAGACGTAGAAGGCGCCCAGCGGGTTCGGCACCACGAGTCCGTCGATCTTCGACAGTTCGGACACGATGAGGCGGCGGCGGCGGTCGAACGCCTCGCGGAACTGCTCGGCTTCGGTCTGGGGCCCGTTGAGGGCAGCGATCGCCGCCTTCTGTGCGACGTTGTTGACGTTGCTCGACAGGTGGGACTGCAGGTTCGCGGCGACCTTGATGGCATCCGCCGGTCCGACCATCCAGCCCACGCGCCAGCCGGTCATGGCGTAGGTCTTCGCGACGCCGTTGACGAGGATCGTCTGCCCCGCCACCGCGGGCACGGCCTCGACGATGGAGGTCGCCTTGACGCCCTCATAGGTGAGGTTCTGGTAGATCTCGTCGGAGATGACCCAGATGCCGTGCTCGAGTGCCCACTCGCCGATCGCCGCCGTCTCCTCGGCCGTGTACACCGATCCGGTGGGGTTGGAGGGCGACACGAACACGAGCGCGGTCGTGCGCTCGGTGCGAGCGGCCTCGAGCTGGTCGACGGTGACCTTGTAGTCCTGATCGGCGCCCGCGAAGACCTCGACCGGCGTGCCGTCCGCAAGACGGATCGCCTCGGGGTAGGTCGTCCAGTACGGCGCAGGCAGAAGCACTTCGTCGCCCGGGTTCACCACGGCCTGGAACGCCTGGTAGACCGACTGCTTGCCGCCGTTGGTCACGATGACCTGGCTCGGCGAGACCTCGAGGCCGGAGTCACGCAGCGTCTTCGCGGCGATCGCCTCGCGCAGCGCGGGCAGGCCCGGAGCCGGGGTGTACCGGTAGCTGGCGGGATCGGCGAGCGCCTCGGCGGCCGCGTCGACGATGAACTGCGGGGTCGCGAAATCGGGCTCGCCGGCGGCGTACGAGATGATCGGCTTGCCTTCGGCCTTGAGTGCCTTGGCCTTGGCATCGACCTTGAGGGTCGCGGATTCGGCGATGGCGGAGAGCTTGCGGGAGAGAGGAGCGCGTTCGGTCACGACTACGAGCGTACCCGGGTCGACCCCGCCGATGACGGGTGAATGGTCGTCAAGAATCACGGTTCTTTCGTGCTGATGCTCTCCGCTCAGGCGGTGTTCATGCCGTGCGCGCGCGCGACGGCATCCAGGGTGATGCGGCCGCCCTGGACGTTGAGGCCCTGGGCCAGTGCGGCGTCGTCGGCTGCTGCACGCTCCCACCCCTTGCCGGCGATCGCCGAGACATAGGGGAGCGTGGCGTTGGTCAGTGCGCGCGTGGCCGTCTCGGGCACCGCGCCCGGCATGTTCGCAACGCAGTAGTAGATGGAGTCGTGCACTGCGAACGTCGGGTCGTCATGCGTCGTGGGGCGCGAGCCTTCGAAGCATCCGCCCTGGTCGATGGCGATGTCGACCAGCACGGATCCGGGCTTCATGGTCGCGACCATGTCGTCGGTCACGAGCTTCGGCGCCGCAGCCCCGGGGATGAGCACGGATCCGATGACCAGGTCGGCCGTCGCGAGCTCTTCGGCGATGTCGTACCGGCTCGACGCGCGAGTCTGCAGAGCACCGCCGTAGCGGTGCTCGAGCTCGCGGAGTCGCGGCAGCGAGATGTCGATGACGGTCACCTGTGATCCGAGCCCGAGCGCGTTCGCGGCCGCGTGCTCACCGGCGACACCGCCGCCGATCACGACGGTCTTGGCGCGCGGGGCGCCCGCGATGCCTCCCATGAGCACGCCCCGTCCTCCTGCGGATCGCATGAGGGAGTATGACCCCATCGTCACGGACAGGCGTCCCGCGATCTCGCTCATCGGCACGAGCAGAGGGAGGCTGCGGTCGGGCAGCTGCACCGTCTCGTAGGCGACGGCGGTGGTGCCCGCGTCGACGAGCGCCGTCGTCAGCGCTCGGTCGGCGGCCAGATGCAGGTAGGTGAAGAGGGTGAGATCCGAGCGCAGGAACCCGTACTCCTGGGCGATCGGCTCCTTGACCTTGATCAACAGCTCCGCCTCGCCCCACGTCTCCTCGGCGGTGTCGACGATCTCGGCACCCGCGATCCGATAGGCCTCGTCGGAGATGCCCGAACCGACGCCCGCCCCGGACTGCACGAGCACGCGGTGGCCCTCGTGCACCAGACGGTCTGCGCCTGCGGGGGTGAGCGCGGTGCGGTTCTCGTTGTTCTTGACCTCGGTCGGCACGCCGATCTTCATCGATCCTCCAAGTGACGGTTGCGTGAGTGCATTTCAGAATCGCAGAAACTTCGATCATTCGACAGAATGCCTGAAGAAGATTCGCGCTTCGGCTGATTCCTGCATAATCGTTCGTATGGAGACGTCACCCGAAACCCCTCAGCCGAATACCCTTCGGGCGCCGGCGCTCGACGCGATCGATGCGAGGATCGTACAGCTGCTGAGCGCGGACGGTCGGATGACGAACGCCGAGCTCGCGGGTCACCTCGGAGTCGCGCCGTCGACCGCGCACGCGCGTCTGCGCGCACTCGTCGAACGCGGAGTCATCAGCGGCTTCCATGCCAGCGTCGACGAGCGGAAGTTGGGCGCCGGCCTGCAGGCCATCATCGGAGTGAGCCTTCGACCGAGCGCTCGACGCGAGAGCATCGTCGAGTTCGCCGACCGTGTGCGCGCTCTGCCCCAGGTGATCCAGGTCTTCTTCCTCGGCGGCGATGACGACTTCCTGCTGCACATCGCGGTGGCCGACTCATCGGAGATGCGGGAGTTCGTGCTCGAGCATCTGTCGGCCCAGAGCAGCGTCGCCTCGACCAGGACCAGCATCGTGTTCGACTATCACCGCAACTCGGTGGCTGCGTCGTTCCGCTGACGCGCGTGACGGCGGGCGGAGCGCCGCTCTCGCGGCCGCACGCAACGTATATTGCATGGCTTCTGGCGCGAACCTAGGGTGAGGGCGGGGACGGAGCAGCCGATGCGCACGCGGCGGGCTTCCGCTGGGGGTTGCGATGGGGCGAATGATCGACGACGCGGAGTTGGCCGGCTGGCTCGCCCGGCTCTCGGGCGGACTGTGGCCGTCATCGATCGGAGGCGCCGAGGCGTTCGCGTTTCCCTCGTGGTTCTCCGAGCAGATCATTCGCCTCGACGGTCGAATCGGCATGCTGCAGCTGTCGAACTTCGGCGCGATGAAGGCCGACGATCCGGATGCGTTCGAGGCGACGCTGCTTCGCAGGTCCATCGGCTCGACCATGCTCTACAGCACCCTCGAGACGGCGCACACCGTGAGCTACGAGCGAGCGATCGCCGAGGGCGAGGACATCATCATCGTCGGGATGGTGCAGCAGGGCGGGCAGCGCCTGAACACCGCGGCGGGGGTGCAGGCCATGGGCGTCGGCCGCGTCGGCTTCATGTCGAGCCTGGGCCCATCGGCCGTCGAGCAGTTCGGGGTCACCAACTCGACCGGGGTCGTCGTTCCCGTGGCGGCCCTCCCCGGCTATCGGCACGTCCTCGCTCGAGGGGCCGACATGTTCCCGGACACCCCACTCACCCGGGCAGCGGGAGCCTCACTCGCGCGGATGCTGTTCGAGTGGGCGCAGGATCCGGATCAGGGTCAGGGGGCGCTCGCCGGCACCGAGGCGGCGCTGATCGCGCTCGTGCGAGGGCTCTTCCGACAGTTCCCCGGCGACGGCGAGACCAGCCGGACGAGTGAGTTCCGCGCGGAGGCGGGGCGCATCATCGAGCGGCGGCATCGTGATCCGGCATTCGGCATCGCAGAGCTCGCCGCCGACCTGCACGTCAGCCGTCGCCAGCTGTTCCGCCTGTATGAAGGTGCCGACGAGAGCCCCGCGAGCCGCTTGCTGCGTCGGCGTCTCGTGACGGCGCGCGAAGAGCTGCTGTCGACGCCCCCGCAGGACCTTGCGGCGGTCGCAGCCCGCTCCGGTTTCGCCGACGCGTCCGCGCTTCGGGCCCAGTTCTCCCGGCACGTGGGGCACAGTCCCAGTGCCTTCCGCCTCGCGGCCCGCACGCAGCCGCCGCGTCTCGCCGAGGCGATGCTGCTCAGCGACGAGCAGTCCGCCCCGACCGCCTGACCGAGGCCGGCCCATCGGGCCGACCCGGTCGGGGCTGTCCGTCGCGGACCGACGCGCGCGCCCGCGGGCCGGCCGTGCGGTCCGGCTGCTTCGCCGACTCCGACAGAGAGTGACACATGATCGCGAATCTGGTGCCAACGCGGGTTCTGCGTGCCGGGCCGAGCGCACCGGGTGACGCAACGTCCTGCGGCGCTTCCGGATCGTCGGAGCCGCTCCTAACCTGAACCTGCCCGTGTCCCCAGGCGGGCCATGACGGCAGATCGCGACGGAGCTCCGCTCCTGGCGCATCGGCCGTCACGGCTTCCGGACGCGGCGGGATCGCCCGTCCGGAAGTTCGGGGGACAGGCGCGAAAGCGTCGGGCATGACGGACCACCTGCGCGAGGGCGCGGGTGGACGTGCGGGTGCTTCGGTCAGGGGAGACCGGGGCACCCGCGAATCCCCCTCGGCGTCACGCGCCGAACGAGGAAGGCAGCGCGCAGTAGTCGGCGAAGCGCCGCGTCGGAGCCGCCGGGTCCGTCACGTCGACGATCGCGCCGGCGATCGAGTGCGGGGCCTCATCACCGGCGAGCTGCCACACGATGAAGTTCCAGAGGCCCCTCGCCGTCGGGCTGAGCAGCACTGCCGGGCCCGAGACGATCAGGACCGTCGCCGGATCGGAGCCGGTGCGGAACGGAGCGATCACGTCGCCGCGCAACGCCGCTTCATCGGCATCCGTGCTGTGCGCACGCTCGACGTGCTGCCCGGCGGCGATCAGCGCCGTCGCGAGGTCGTCCGCCGCTCGACGCGAGCGCTCGGCATCCGCTCCGGCGACCGCGATCAGTCGGCGCCCTCGCGGGTAGAGGTGAAGGAACTCGGACGAGATGTCGGACCACACGTCGCTCATGTTCTCAGGCTACGCCCGCCGGCGACGGCGGGCTCCGGCGGTCCTCCGCATCACGCACGAGGAGCCCCTCGGCTGCCGATGGCGGCATCCGAGGGGCTCCTCGTCAGAGTCTCAGGCCTCCTCGACGAGGAACCTGCTGTAGGCGCCGAGTGTGAGGAACGCCGGGAACTCCTCCTGCAGGGCGACGTCGCGGAACACCGACGCGGCATCGTCGAACCTGTCGCCGTCGTGCCGGTCGACCTCGCCGAGGACCTCCGCGATCAGGCTCTCGACGTAGTCGGCGGTGATCGCGGTGCCGTCCTCGGTGGAGCGGTCCTGGTGGATCCACTGCCACACCTGCGAACGGCTGATCTCCGCCGTCGCGGCATCCTCCATCAGGTTGTCGATCGCCACGGCGCCGAGCCCTCGCAGCCATGCCTCGAGGTAGCGGATCGCCACCGACACGTTGTCGCGCACGCCCTGCGCGGTGATCGGCCGCCCGATGTGCAGGTCGAGCAGCTGCGACGCGGTCACCATGACCTCGGGGCGCTGGCGGCCGACCTGGTTCGGGTGGTCGCCGAGCACGGCGTCGAACTCCGCCAGCGCTGTGGGGATCAGATCGGGGTGCGCGACCCACGTGCCGTCGAAGCCGTCGCCGGCCTCGCGCTTCTTGTCGGCGGAGACCTTCTCGATCGCCCGCTCGGTCACCTCGGGGTCGCGGCGGTTCGGGATGAAGGCGCTCATGCCGCCGATCGCGTAGGCGCCCCGCTTGTGGCAGGTCTGCACGAGCAGCTCGGTGTACGCCCGCATGAACGGCACCGTCATCGTGACCTCACTGCGGTCGGGGAGCACGAAACGCGCGCCGCGGCCGCGGTAGTTCTTGATGATCGAGAAGATGTAGTCCCAGCGCCCGGCGTTGAGACCCGCGCAGTGGTCGCGCAGCTCGTAGAGGATCTCGTCCATCTCGAAGGCCGCGGGCAGGGTCTCGATCAGCACGGTCGCGCGGACGGTGCCGTGCGGGATGCCGATGTACTCCTCGCTGAAGGAGAACACGTCGTCCCACAGCTTCGCCTCCTCGCTCGACTCGATCTTCGCGATGTAGAAGTAGGGGCCCCGACCGTTCGCGATGAGCTCCTGCGCGTTGTGGAAGAAGTACAGGCCGAAGTCGACGAGCGAGCCGGATGCCGCCGTGCGGCGCCCCGCGCGGTCGGTGAACTGCAGGTGCTTCTCCGGCAGGTGCCAGCCACGCGGACGCATCACGATCGTCGGTGTGCGCTCGGCGGTGACGTGGTACTCCTTGCCTTCGGGGGAGCGGAAGGACAGCTCGCCGCGGATCGCGTCGCGCAGCGACAGCTGCCCCTCGACGACGTTCTTCCAGGTCGGACTCGTGGCATCCTCCTGGTCGGCGAGCCACACGCGAGCACCCGAGTTCAGTGCGTTGATCGTCATCTTCGGGTCGGTCGGACCCGTGATCTCGACGCGGCGGTCCTCGAGACCCGGCCCCGCGCCTGCGACCCGCCAGTCGGCATCCGCGCGGATGTGCGCGGTGTCGTCGCGGAAGCGCGGGTCGTGGCCGTTGCCGATCTCGAACCGACGGCGCATCCGGTCGGCGAGCCGATCGTGGCGGCGCGAGGCGAATCGGTGGTGCAGCTCGGTGAGGAAGGCGATCGCCTCGGGGGTGAGGATCTCGTCGTAGCGGTCGCGCAGCGGACCGGTGACCGCGATCGCCGGACCCTGCTGCGTGGTCTGGATCGGAGCCGTGGTCGGGCTGGTGGTCGGGGGAGCGATGGGAGTGGTCATGATCGTGTGTCCTTCACAAGTGGCTCAGTGGAACTGCGCGGCTTCGGTGGAGCCGGCGAGGGCGAGGGTCGCGCTGTCGGGGTTGAGCGCGGTAGAGATGACGTCGAAGTAGCCGGTGCCCGCCTCGCGCTGGTGCTTGGTGGCGGTGTAGCCGTTCGCCTCCGCGGCGAACTCGGCCTCCTGCAGCTCGACGTACGCGCTCATGGCGCGTTCGGCGTAGCCACGGGCGAGGTCGAACATCGAGTGGTTCAGGGCGTGGAAGCCGGCGAGCGTGATGAACTGGAACTTGTAGCCCAGGTCAGCCAGCTCCTGCTGGAACGTCGCGATCTCGGCGTCCGACAGGTGGCGCTTCCAGTTGAAGCTCGGTGAGCAGTTGTAGGCGAGCAGCTTGCCCGGGAACTCGGCATGGATCGCGGCGGCGAACTCACGTGCCAGCTCGATGTCGGGTTCACCCGTCTCGACCCACAGCAGATCGGCGTACGGCGCGAAGGCGAGGCCTCGGCTGATGACCGACTCGATGCCGGGGCGGATGCGGTAGAAGCCCTCGGTCGTGCGCTCGCCGGTGGTGAACTGCTGGTCGCGCTCGTCGACATCGCTGGTGAGCAGGTCGGCCGCGAGAGCATCCGTCCTGGCGATGATCACCGTCGGGACTCCGGCCACGTCGGCGGCGAGACGCGCGGCGTTCAGGGTGCGGATGTGCTGCTGCGTCGGCACGAGCACCTTTCCGCCGAGGTGGCCGCACTTCTTCTCGCTCGCGAGCTGGTCCTCCCAGTGGATGGCTGCGGCACCGGCCTGGATCAGCGACTGCGCGAGCTCGTAGGCGTTGAGCGGTCCTCCGAAGCCCGCCTCGGCGTCGGCGACGATCGGCGCGAGCCAGTCCTGCGTGACATCGCCCTCGGCGTGCTCGAGCTGGTCCTGACGGATCAGCGCGTTGTTGATGCGACGCACGACCGCCGGCACCGAGTTGGCGGGGTACAGCGACTGGTCGGGGTAGGTCTGACCGGCGAGGTTGCCGTCGGCCGCGACCTGCCAGCCCGAGAGGTAGATGGCCTTGAGGCCCGCCCGCACCTGCTGCACCGCCTGCCCGCCTGTGTAGGCGCCCAGTGCCCGGACGTAGTCCTCGGTGTGCAGCAGGTTCCACAGGTTCTCGGCTCCGCGGTGCGCGAGCGTCGCGTCCTCGCGGACCGAGCCGCGGACGCGGATGACGTCCTCTGCCGTGTACGTGCGCTCGACGCCGTCCCAGCGGGGATCCGTCTCCCAGATCTCCCGGAGCTCGGCGGCCGTCTGAACCTGGTCCCCGGCGCGCAGCCCTGCGGGGCGGGGGGTGTGGTTCTGGGCGGTGTTCGTCATGGTGTCTCCTCCGTTGGATGCCCGGACCGTGAAGCCGGGTGGCGTGTTTCCACTGTGTGTGAAGTTCGCACCCTTCGATGGCCGATGGGGGAGTGAAGATCAGCTAAAATTCTGTTTCTGTGACAGAATCGGCCGCATGAGCACTCCAGCGGTCGAAGAAGACGCCGACGCCCTCACGATCGGACGCCGCATCCGTCAGCTGCGCACGGCGCGCGGGATGACCCTCGACGACCTCGCGGCGGCGGTCGATCGAGCGCCCAGCCAGATGTCGATGATCGAGACGGGCAAGCGCGAGCCCAAGCTCACGCAGCTGCAGTCGATCGCGCGCGCTCTCGGCGTCACGATCGACGCGCTGCTCGAGGGCGAGCCGCTCGATGAACGCAGTGCGATCGAGATCGCCCTCGAACGGGCCATGAAGGGGCAGACCTTCCAGGCTCTCGGCATCGAGCCCTTCCGGATCGCGAAGAGCATGCCGACGGACGCGCTCAAGGCCCTGCTCGCACTGCACGGCGAGATCGACCGGCTCAAGGATGAGCGCGCGGCCACTCCCGAGGAGGCCAGGCGCGCGAACGTCGAGCTCCGCCACCTCATGCGGCGGCAGGACAACCACTTCGCCGATCTCGAGACGAAGGCGGCGGAGATCCTCGCGGCGGTCGGGCACCCCGGCGGACCCCTCACCCAGCGGACGGCCTCCGAGATCGCCGCCTACCTCGGATTCACCCTGCACTACGCCCCGGACCTGCCGCAGACCACCCGCAGCGTCGCCGACCTCGCGAACGGACGTCTGTACCTCTCGAGCAGCGTCCCGGCCAAGGGGGATGCCCGGACCGCGGTGCTGCAAGCGCTGTCCAGCCGCATCCTCGGTCACTCCGAGCCGCGCAGCTATGCCGAGTTCCTGCGCCAGCGCGTCGAGACGAACTACCTCACCGGGGCGCTGCTGGTGCCGGAGGCCCACGTCGTGCCGGCGCTGAAGGATGCGAAGACGCGCAGGGCGATCTCGATCGAGGATCTGCGCGACGCGTACTCGGTGTCGTACGAGACCGCTGCGCACCGATTCACGAACCTCGCGACGCGCCACCTCGACATCCCCGTGCACTTCCTCAAGGTGCACGAGTCGGGCACGATCACGAAGGCGTACGAGAACGATGACGTGAACTTCCCGACCGATCGCCTCGGATCGATCGAGGGGCAGATGTGCTGCCGCCGATGGACCAGCCGCGTGGTGTTCGACGAGGACGACCGCTTCAACCCGTACTACCAGTACACGGACACGGGCAACGGCACCTACTGGTGCACGGCCCGCGTCGAGGCGTCGAGTGAGGGACTGCACTCGGTCAGCGTCGGCGTGCGATTCGACGACACGAAGTGGTTCGTCGGGCGCGACACCCCGCATCGCGGAGTCTCGAAGCACTCGGTCGAGGTGTGCTGCCGGCGGGCGCCCGCCGACCTCGAAGGGCGGTGGCGCGAGAACTCCTGGCCGAACGTCAGGACCCCGCGCACTCTGCTCGCCACACTGCCGACCGGGGCCTTCCCGGGCGTCGACACGACGGATGTGTACGAGTTCCTCGAGGCGCACGCGCCGCGCTGAGCGCCCGCACGCGCCGCGCTGAGCGCCCGCACGCGCCGTCGATTCCGGTCGCCTTCCTGTCACGAGGAGGGGGTTGAGCGAACAACGAACACGTGTTAGGTTTTCGCAGGTCGGAGCGCCGCGCTCAGCGGCGCCGTTCTCGATGAGGAGACACGATGAAGCGATGGATGAGCACGCTGGCGACGATCGGACTCGTGACTGCGGGCCTGACGGTCGCCGGGCCCGCGACGGCCGGCGGTGGACGCCCCGGCACCGGTGACCTGAACCGCTGGGCGGTGGACACCTGGCACTCCCTCGACGCGATGACCGATGAGGAGACCGGCCTTCCCGCCGACAACGTGAGCGGCGACCTCGAGACGCCGAGCGCCTACACCTCGCCGACGAACATCGGCGGATACCTGTGGTCGACGGTCACGGCTCGCGACCTCGGAGTCATCAGCGACGAGGAGGCGCGCGATCGCATGTCGACGACGCTGGAGACGCTCGGAACCCTCGAGCGCAACGACGCCAGCGGCATGTTCTACAACTGGTACTCGCCGACGACCGGCGAGAAGCTCACGACATGGCCCGACTCGGGAGACCCGGTGCACCCGTTCCTCAGCACGGTCGACAACGGGTGGCTCGCCGCCGCACTGCGCATCGTCCGCGAAGCGGAGCCCGACCTCGCGCAGCAGGCGGACGCGCTGTACGACTCCATGGACTTCGCGGCGTTCTTCGACCCCGAAGGCGCGGCAGGACTCCCTGCAGGCACGAACCGCGGGGGCTTCTGGGATGCGGCTCCGCCGGACTGCAGCGTCGAGGCGCCGATGTACAACGGCTCGGGGGACACCGCGTTCTACACGTGCCACCACTACGACACGACCGTGAGCGAGAGCCGCATCGCGACCTACCTCGGCATCGCGAACGGTCAGATCCCGGCCACGGCCCTGTACGGCACGCATCGCACGATGCCTCCCGGGTGCGACTGGGCGTGGCAGGAGCAGCTCCCTCAGGGCGAGTACCGCACCTATGACGGCGTCGAGGTGTGGGAGGGCGCCTACGCATATGACGGGATGTCGTTCGTGCCGAGCTGGGGCGGCAGCATGTTCGAGTCGCTGATGCCCGACCTGCTCGTGCCGGAGACCACGTGGGGTCCGCGTTCGTGGAAGCTCAACCACCCGATCACCGTCGCCGTGCAGAAGCAGCACGGGCTGGACGAGGCCGGATACGGCTATTGGGGCTTCTCGCCCGCGAGCGACCCGTTCGGCGGGTACGCGGAGTACGGGGTCGACGTAGCCGGGATGCGGGCGGACGGGTACACCTCGGACGCGGAGAAGACCGACGTCGACATCGACAGGCCCGGATGCACCACGGGGACCGATCCCGCTCCGGAGTTCGGTGACGGGGTCGTGACGCCGCACGCCGCGTTCCTGGCGCTTCCGTACGATCGCACGGGCGCGCTCGACAACCTGCGCGGCATCGAGACGGACCTCGGCGCCTACGGCCCCGGCGGGTTCTTCGACGCGGTGGCGGTGAAGAGCGGCACGATCGCCGAGCGCTACCTGTCGCTCGACCAGTCGATGATCATGGCCGCGATCGGCAACGAGCTCACGAAAGATACACTCAAGGACTACTTCGTGGATCGCGACATGGAGCAGCGCCTGCGGCCCGCCATGCGGCAGCAGGTGTTCGGCTCGTCGTGGGGAACGGGGAACGGCCACCACGGCTGAGGTCCGCGCTTTCGCGCCGAGAGACAGGACGGGCGCATGAGCACGGATGAGCAGCCGATGGCGGCGCGACGGCCTCGCGGTCCCTACGCCACCGGCCAGGCGCGCAGGCAGGCGATCGTCGACGAAGCGCTCGCGGTGTTCTCCCGCACGGGATTCCACGGTGGATCCCTGCGGGAGATCGCGAAGCGCGTCGGCGTGACGCCGACCGGCCTGCTGCACCATTTCGCGGGCAAGGAGGAGCTCTTCGCCGAGGTGCTCCACCAACGTGACGAGAAGGTGCGGGAGGCGGCGGGCGACCCTGCCGAGCACACCCTGATCGAACAGGCCACGCGCGTCGTCGCGCACAACCAGACCTCGCGGGGTCTCACCGCCCTCTACGCGATCGTCTCGGCGGAGGCCACAGACCCCGGCCACCCGTCGCACGCCGACTTCGCCGCCCGATACCGCGAGCGCGCCGTGGCCGCAGAAGAGATCCTGCGGCGAGGTCAGGCCGACGGAGAGGTGCGCGAGGACATCGACCCCGCTCGGGCGGCCCGGCTGATCAGCGCGGTCATGGACGGCATCCAGCTCCAGTGGCTCCTCGACGATTCCGTCGACATGGTCCCGCTCTTCGAGGAGTTCGTCGGGCGCTACCTCCACCCCGCCGAACGACGGCCCGACTGAAGGGCGCGCGGATGGCGGAGGCCCGGCATCCGCCCACTCCGCCGGGCGGGGACCGCCGGCCGTTCGGTCGAGGACCCCGGTTCAGTCCCGTGCGGTCTGCAGCAGCGTCCACAGCTCGGCGCGGGCGGGGAACGACGAGAGGTCGCTTCCCAGGAGCGCTCCGGCCTGGGCGATCCGCGACCGCAGCGTGTGGCGGTGCACACCGAGTGCCGCCGCCGCAGGATCCGCCTTCGCATCGTGCTCGAGCCAGGTGCGCAGGGACCGTTCGAGGTCGCCGCCGGATCGCGCGTCGTGGTCGCGGATCGGCGCGAGCCGCGATTCGGCGACCAGCCGGGCCTCATCCGTGGCCAGTGCGCTGAGGATGCTGGATCCGGCGGCATCGGCGAAGTGGAACACCCCGGCGCCGGACTGCTGGCGCAGCGCCGCGAGCGCCTGTGCGTGGGCTCGGGAGAACGCGTCGTACGACTCGGAACCGGACGCGCCGATGCGGATGCCGAACCGGGTGGCGACCTCGTCGAGCAGTGCGTCATCGGCCATGGACAGGCAGAGCACCACGCCCTCGGATGATTCGGCGAGGAAGCTGGCGGTGCCGTGCTCGGCCCTGCGCCGATCCCACCAGTCGGCGAACGGGCCGGTCGGAGCATCCGCGGCGATCGCGACCACCACGGGTGCCGAGGGCATCGAGCCGAGGACCTTCCGCGCGAGGGACGGATCGTCGTCGAGCAGCGAGCTCAGCAGCTGCGAGTTCAGCCGACGCTTGCTGCGGGCGAGCTGGTCGCTCTGCTCGAGCGCAAGTCCGGCCATCGCGATCACCGACGTCACGACCGTGCGCGCCTCGGCGTCGAGCGCATCGACAGCCAACGCGATCACCCCGCGCAGGTGTCCGCCGCGCCCCACCGTGAAGAGCGTGAACGTCTGATCGTCGATCGTGAGCGACTGCCCGGCCTCGAGCCCACGGGTGAGGATCTCGGTGACCCGTTCGCCGAGCTCGGTCAGTCGTCCTGCAGTGACGGCCGATCGGGGGTGCGACAGCTGCAGGGCGCCGGACGCGTCGTACATTCCGGCCCAGACATCCAGACGGCGGCCGAGCTCTGCGACGGTCGCGTCGAGTCCGCGGGGGCGCAGCGCGGCCAGTGCGAGTGCGCGCTGGGTGTCGAGCGCCCACGACCTGCGGGCGTAGGCCTGCGCCGCGATCGCTTCGGAGTGCGCGCGGGCGACGGCGATGAAGGGCGTGCGATAGGGGACTTCGAAGAGGGGGATCCCGCGGCGTGCGCACTCGAGGATCAGCTCGTCGGGGATCGCGGCACGGTGCACGTCCGTGCCGAATCCGAGGCCGAGCACCCCGCGATCCGCCAGCCGCCCGACGTAGACGTCGAAATCGGTGCCGACGTCGAACTGGGTACCCGTCGTCAGCAGTGCGAGGTCCTCGGCGAGGAACGGCGTCGGGTCGGCGAGGTCGGAGCTGTGCACCCACCGCAGGGCGCGATCGAGGGCGCCGTCCGGAAGGCCGTCCGCGTCCGAGATCAGCACGAGCCCGAGATCGCGGCGCCGGAAGAGAGCGCGCAGCGTGGGCTGTTCGGCGTCGTCCATGCGCTGCGGTCCTCTCGGCATCCGGATCAGCGCTTATACGGTCGGGCGATGACCTCTCCCAGATTGTACAGCCGGGCGAATGCGCCGACGCCGGATGCGGTCGTACGCTCACGGACATGGCTCTCCTCGACACCGCAGCTGTTGCAGTCCCGCTCGGCGGACCCGACCTCCCCCAGGAGCGTCGTCTCGTCACCGACCTTCCCGGCCCCCGCTCGGCCGAGATCCTCGCCCGCAAGGCCGATGCCGTCGCCGCCGGCGTCGGGCACACGGTTCCCGTCGCGGCCGTCGCCGCCGGCGGGGGAGTGGTCGTGGATGCCGACGGCAACTCGCTGATCGACCTCGGCTCCGGCATCGCCGTGACGACCGTCGGCAACGCGCACCCCAAGATCGCCGCAGCCGTGGCCGCGCAGGCCGCGCAGTTCACGCACACCTGCTTCATGATCTCGCCGTACGAGTCGTACATCGGTGTCGCCGAAGCGCTCAACCGCCTCACTCCCGGCGACTTCGCCAAGAAGAGCGCCCTGTTCAACTCCGGCGCCGAGGCCGTCGAGAACGCGATCAAGATCGCCCGCAAGCACACCGGTCGCCAGGCCGTCGTCGCCTTCGACCACGGCTACCACGGCCGCACCAACCTCACCATGGCGCTGACCGCGAAGTCGATGCCGTACAAGAGCGGCTTCGGCCCGTTCGCCCCTGAGGTGTACCGTGCGCCGATGTCGTACCCGTTCCGCGACGGTCTCGACGGCGCAGAGGCCGCCGCCCGCGTGATCCTGCAGCTCGAGAAGCAGATCGGCGCCGACAACCTCGCCGCCGTCATCATCGAGCCGATCCAGGGAGAGGGCGGCTTCATCGTCCCGGCGGAGGGCTTCCTCCCGGCGATCGCCTCGTGGTCCCGCGCGAACGGCGTCGTGTTCATCGCCGACGAGGTGCAGACCGGCTTCGCCCGCACCGGCCACATGTTCGCGAGCGAGATCTTCGGCATCGAGCCCGACCTCATCACGACCGCCAAGGGCATCGCGGGCGGTCTGCCCCTCGCCGCCGTCACGGGGCGCTCCGAGATCATGGACGCCTCGCACGCAGGCGGCCTCGGCGGCACCTACGGCGGAAACCCGATCGCCTGCGCTGCGGCGCTCGCCGCGATCGATGTGTTCGAGAACGACGGCGTGATCGAGCGCGCTCGCGAGATCGGCGAGATCCTCACGGCACGCCTCGGAGCCATGCAGGAGAAGGACACCCGCATCGGAGACATCCGCGGCCACGGCGCCATGATCGCCGCCGAGTTCGTCGACCCCGAGACCAACGCGCCCGACGCCGCCCTCACCTCCGCGGTCGCCAAGGCCTGCGTCGCGCAGGGCGTCATCGTCCTGACGTGCGGCACCTACGGCAACGTCATCCGGTTCCTCCCGCCGCTCTCGATCGGCGACGACCTCCTGAACGAGGGCCTCGACGTCGTCGCGGCCGCGCTCGCCGCCACCGCGGGCTGACAGACCAGCAGCCGCGGTTCGTCCGCGACTGCCACCACACGTCCGGCCGCGACGAGGATCGGGGGATTTCGAGTCGCGGCCGGCACAACCTTTCCAATGAAGGAGAAGCAGATGGCTGAGATCACTCGCGACGTGCTGATCGTCGGAGCCGGAGCCGCAGGGCTCACGGCGGCGAACGACCTGCGCAAGGCCGGCCTGTCGGTCGCCGTACTCGAGGCGCGTGACCGCGTCGGCGGACGACTGTGGACCGACGTCATCGACGGCGCCATGCTCGAGATCGGCGGCCAGTGGGTCTCGCCCGACCAGGACGCCCTGAAGGACACCATCGAGGAGCTGGGGCTCGAGACCTACAGCCGCTACCGCGAGGGCGACAGCGTCTACGTCGGTCCGGACGGGCAGACGCATCGCTTCACCGGCGAGATGTTCCCGGTGTCCGCTGAGACCGAGGCCGTCATCGCCGAGATCACCGAGCGCCTCGACGCCATGGTCGCCGAGATCGACCCCGACCGTCCGTGGGAGCACCAGCTCGCGAAGGAATGGGACTCGATCACCTGGGACGCCTGGCTGCGTGTGCAGACCGACGATGACGAGGCCGTGCGCAATCTCGCCTTCGCCACCGGCTCCGCGATGCTCACCAAGCCGACGCACTCGTTCTCGCTGCTGCAGTCGCTGCTCATGGCGGCATCCGCCGGGTCGTACTCCAACCTCGTCGACGCCGACTTCATCCTCGACAAGCGGGTGGTGGGCGGTCTGCAGAAGGTGCCGCTGCTGCTCGCCGAGCGCCTGGGCGACGACGTCATCCTCAACCAGCCGGTGCGCTCGCTCGAATGGGGCGTCGACGGTGTGACCGCCTCGACCGACGACACCACCGTGCGCGCCCGCTTCGCGATCCTCGCGCATGCTCCGGTGCTCTACAGCCGTATCGCCTTCGTCCCGCCGCTTCCCCGACGCCAGCACCAGATGCACCAGCACATCTCGATGGGCTTCGTCATCAAGGTGCACGCCGTCTACGACCGCCCGTTCTGGCGCGAGCAGGGCCTCAGCGGCACCGCGTTCAGCCCGTACGAGCTCGCGCACGAGGCGTACGACAACACGAACCACGGCGACGAGCGCGGCACCCTGGTCGGCTTCGTCAGCGACCAGAACGCCGACGACCTGTTCACGCTGTCGGCCGAGGAGCGCAAGGAGCGCATCCTCGAGTCCCTCTCGCACTACTACGGCGACGAGGCGAAGAACCCGGTCGTCTACTACGAGAGCGACTGGGGCACGGAGGAGTGGACCCGCGGAGCGTACGCGGCGAGCTTCGACATGGGCGGACTCCACCGCTATGGCGCCGACCTCCGCTCGGCCGTCGGCCCCATCCACTTCGCGTGCAGCGACATGGCGGGCGCCGGATATCAGCACGTCGACGGCGCGATCCGCATGGGGCACCTCGTCGCCTCGAACATCGTCGAAGCGACGCGCGCCGCCGGCGACACCGCCGAGGTCGGCTGATGACCGGCGCGGTCGTCGTCGGCTACACCGCGACGGATGCGGGAGCGGATGCCGCAGCGCTCGGCGCGCGGCTCGCCCGCAGCCTCGGCGCGGTGCTGCACCTCGTGATCGTGCTGCCGTCGGAGGGCACCCGCAGCGCGGCCGTTCCCCCCGAGCGGGCGTATGAGGACCACATCCGCCGCCAGGCGAAGGAATGGCTCGAGGATGCGGTCGTCCGACTGCCGCAGGAGCTCACCCGCACGGGCCACGTGCGGTTCGGCGAGTCCTTCGCCGAAGGGCTGATCGCCGCGGGCGAGGAGTTCGGCGCCAGGCTGATCGTCATCGGCACGGCCGGCGGCAGCATCTTCGGCCGCCACCGCCTCGGCAGCGTCGCGTCGGAGCTGCTGCACTCGTCGACCATCCCCGTCGCGCTCGCCCCTGCGGGCACCGCGGACCAGGACGATCACGTGCTTCCTCGCGTGACGGCCGCGGTCGGCAACCGCGCGGGTGCCGACAACCTCCTCGACGAGGCCGCCGCGATCGCCACCGAGTCCCGTGTCGGCCTGCGCCTCGTCTCGCTCGTGCCGTTCGACGTGCCGCCCGGTCTCGACACCGGCGCGATCCGCGTGGTCGGCGACGCGCACGCGAACGACGTGCTCGAGGTCGCCAAGAGCCTGCTGCCCGACGAGCTGAAGGCCGAGGTCGAAGAGGCCCCCGGCGACACCGTCGAAGATGCCGTCGCGAACCTCTCGTGGCTCCCCGGCGAGGTCGTCCTCGTCGGCTCCAGTCGCCTGGCGCAGCCGCGCCGCCTGTTCCTGGGCTCGACCGCAGCGAAGATGCTGCACGAACTGCCCGTTCCCATGATCGTCGTCCCGCGCACCCGCGCCGAAGCAGGAGTCCGCTGATGAGCAGCACGAACCGGGCGACGGAGCCCGCATCCGGTGTGACGACCGGCATCTCGCAGAAAGGGCTGAGCGCGGGTGCCGTCGGAGTGCTCGGAGCCGTCGTCATCGGCGTCTCGACCATCGCGCCGGCCTACACGCTCACCGCATCGCTCGGCCCGACGGTCGCCGTCGTCGGCACCCAGGTGCCCGCGATCATGCTCGTCGGCTTCATCCCGATGCTCCTGACCGCCTTCGGCTACCGCGAGCTCAACCGCATGATGCCGGACTCCGGCACCTCGTTCACGTGGGGAGTGCGGGCGTTCGGGCCGTGGATCGGCTGGATGACGGGCTGGGGCCTGATCGCCGCCACCGTCATCGTGCTGTCGAACCTCGCCGGCATCGCGGTCGAGTTCCTCTTCCTGCTGATCGCCCAGCTCAGCGGCAACCCCGAGATCGCCGACCTGGCGTTCAACCCGATCATCAACGTCGTCGTGTGCCTGCTCTTCATGCTCGGCGCGACGCTCGTGTCGTACCGCGACATGCAGACGACGCAGAAGTTCCAGTACATCCTCGTCGGCTTCCAGGTGCTCGTGCTCGTGGTCTTCGCCACCGTCGCGATCGTCAAGGCCGTCTCCGGAGACGCTCCCGAGCCGACCCCCTTCTCGTGGTCGTGGTTCAACCCGTTCGAGGTTCCGTCCTTCAGCGCCTTCGCCGCAGGGCTCTCGCTGTCGATCTTCATCTTCTGGGGCTGGGACGTCGTCCTCACCATGAACGAGGAGACGAAGGACCCGGCCAAGACGCCGGGGCGCGCCGCGATGGTCACGGTCGTCGTCGTCGTCGCCCTCTACCTGCTGCTGGCCATCGGCCTCATCATGTTCGCCGGCGTCGGCACGGGCGACTACGGGCTCGCGAACGAGGACATCTCGGCGAACGTGTTCTTCGCGCTCTCGGATCCGATCCTCGGACCGCTGGCGTTCCTGGTCTCGCTCGCGGTGCTGTCGAGCTCGGCGGCCTCGCTGCAGTCGACCGCAGTCGGACCCGCTCGCACGCTGCTGGCGATGGGGCACTACGGCGCCCTGCCCAAGAAGTTCGCCCGGGTCAGCCCGCGGTTCTTCACGCCGGGCTACTCGACGATCGTGTCGGCCGTCGTCGCATCCGTCTTCTACGCCGTGATGCGCCTCGTCAGCGAGAACGTCCTCACCGACACCATCCTGTCGCTCGGCATGATGATCTGCTTCTACTACGGCCTCACCGCGTTCGCGTGCGTCTGGTACTTTCGCAAGCAGTGGTTCGACTCCGCCAGGAGCTTCTTCTTCACGTTCCTGTTCCCGCTCGTCGGCGGTGCGATTCTCGCCGTCCTGTTCGTCACGACGCTCATCGACTCGATGGACCCCGCGTACGGCAGCGGATCGAACATCGGGGGCCTCGGACTCGTGTTCGTCCTCGGCGTCGGCATCATCGTGATCGGCATCGTCATCATGATCTGGCAGTCCATCAAGCGCCCGGCGTTCTTCCGCGGCGAGACCCTCAGCATGGATGCTCCCGCGAGCAACCGCCGGCGCTGACGGAATCCCGCGGCACCGGCATCCCATCCTCCCCACAGAAAGAGATTCCATGAGCACTCAGACTGAGCAGGCGCTGCTCGACAGCATCCCCACCGGCCTCTTCATCGGGGGAGAGTGGATCGACGGTGAGACCGGGGGCACGTTCGACGTGAAGGACCCCGCGACCGGTGCGGTCATCCGCACGATCGCCGACGCGACACCGGGTGACGGCATCCGCGCGCTGGATGCGGCAGTCGCCGCGCAGGACGCATGGGCCGCGACCGCACCTCGCACCCGCAGCGACATCCTGCGCCGGGCATTCGACCTCGTGCAGGAGCACAAGGAGGATCTCGCGCTGCTGATGACCCTCGAGATGGGCAAGCCGCTCGCCGAGGCGCGCGGCGAGGTCGGCTACGGCGGCGAGTTCCTCCGCTGGTTCAGCGAGGAGGCCGTGCGCATCAGCGGTCGCTACGGCATCAACCCGGAGGGCACCGGCCACATGGTCGTCTCGCAGCGGCCCGTCGGCCCCTCGTTCTTCGTGACGCCGTGGAACTTCCCGTTCGCGATGGCCACTCGCAAGATCGCGCCGGCGCTCGCCGCCGGCTGCACCGTGGTGATCAAGCCCCCGGCACTCACGCCGCTGACGACGATGTTCTTCACGTCGCTGCTCGAGAAGGCCGGCCTCCCCGCCGGTGTCGTGAACGTGGTGCAGACCTCCAAGTCGTCGGCGCTCTCGGCCCCGATCATCGCCGACCCGCGCCTGCGCAAGCTGTCGTTCACCGGTTCGACGGAGGTGGGCCGCAAGCTCATCGCCCAGGCCGCTGAGGGCGTGCTGCGCGTGTCGATGGAGCTCGGCGGCAACGCGCCGTTCGTCGTCTTCGACGATGCCGACCTCGACAAGGCCGTCGACGGCGCACTGGCCGCGAAGTTCCGCAACATCGGCCAGGCGTGCACCGCTGCCAACCGCTTCATCGTGCACAAGGACGTCGCCGAGGAATTCGGCCGCAAGGTCACCGAGCGCGTCAACGCGATGAAGATCGGCCGCGGCACCGAAGAGGGCGTGGCCATCGGCCCGCTGATCGACGAGGATGCCGTCGCGAAGGCCGGCGAGCTCGTCGACGACGCCGTCGAGCGCGGCGCGACCCTGCTCGCGGGTGGCAAGGCCGTCGAGGGCACGGGCACCTTCTACGAGCCGACCGTGCTCACCGACGTGGTGGCGGGCTCGGCGATCCTCCGCGAGGAGATCTTCGGCCCGGTGCTGGCGATCGCGACCTTCGAGGACGAGGACGAGGCCGTCCGTCTCGCCAACGACACCGAGTACGGGCTGGTCTCGTACGTGTTCACCGAGAACCTGCAGCGCGGGCAGCGGATGATCGACCGGCTCGAGACCGGCATGATGGGTCTCAACGTGGGCGTGGTGTCGAACGCCGCAGCCCCCTTCGGCGGCGTCAAGCAGTCCGGCGTCGGCCGCGAGGGCGGTCTCGAGGGCATCCACGAGTACCTGTCCACCAAGTACACGCTGATCCCGGTCTCCTGACCGGTCGGCCAGAGGAGGAGAGAACATGACCGATTACGCCGTCATCAACCCCGCCACCGGAGAGACGCTGGCGTCCTTCGACACGTTCACGGATGCGCAGATCGAGGCGGCTGTCGCGGCCGCCGACGAGGCGCACCGCGAATGGTCCCGGTCCTCGACCGTGGCTGAGCGCGCAGCGCTCCTCCGTCGCGCCGCCGAGCTGCACCGCGAGCGCCGCGAGGAGCTCGCCGACGTCTTCGTGCGCGAGATGGGCAAGCCCCGCGAGGCCGCCCTCGGAGAGGTCGACTTCGCCGCCGACATCGCCGAGTACTACGCCGACCAGGCCGAGGCCATCATGGCCGACCAGCCGATCGCGATCCTCGGCGAGGGCTCGGCGATCGTGCGCCGGTCGTCGCTCGGACCGCTCGTCGGCATCATGCCGTGGAACTTCCCGGCCTATCAGATCGTCCGCTTCGCTGCGCCGAACCTGATCGTCGGCAATACGATCCTGCTGAAGCCTGCTCCGCAGTGCCCGGAGTCGTCGACCGCGATCGAGGCGATCTACCACGACGCCGGATTCCCGACGGGCGCGTACCAGAACGTCCTCGCGACCAACGAGCAGATCGCCGACATGATCGCCGACCCGCGCGTGCAGGGCGTCTCGCTCACCGGCTCGGAGCGCGCAGGCGCAGCGGTCGCCGAGATCGCCGGACGCAACCTCAAGAAGGTCGCGCTCGAGCTCGGCGGGTCCGACCCGTTCATCGTGCTCTCGACCGACGACCTCGACGCCACCGTGCAGGCGGGCGTCGACGCGCGTCTCGACAACAACGGCCAGGCGTGCAACGGCGCGAAGCGTTTCATCATCGTCGACGACCTGTACGACTCGTTCGTCGAGAAGTTCACGGCCGCGATGGCATCGGTGCAGGCGACCGACCCGACGCTCGACGACACCGTGCTCGGCCCGGTCTCGTCGGAGACGGCGGCGGAGAACCTGCAGAAGCAGATCGACCAGGCCGTCGAGCAGGGAGCGACGCTGCTGACCGGCGGCACCCGCGACGGGGCGTTCTTCGCCCCGACCGTGCTCGCCGACGTGACGCCCGACATGAACGTCTACCGCGAGGAGCTCTTCGGCCCCGCGGCGGTCGTCTACCGGGTCGCCGATGAGGATGCCGCTGTCGCCCTCGCGAACGACACGACCTTCGGGCTCGGCTCGTACGTCTTCACGACCGATGCCGAGCAGGCCGAGCGTGTCGCCGACAACATCGAGGCGGGCATGGTCTACGTCAACCTGGTGCTGGCCGACAGCCCCGAGCTGCCGTTCGGCGGCATCAAGCGCAGCGGCACGTCGCGTGAGCTGGGTCACCTCGCCGCCGACGAGTTCGTCAACAAGAAGCTGATCCGCATCGGCTGAGCGACTCTCCCTGATGGGGGCGGATGCCACGGCATCCGCCCCCATCGTCGTCTCCGCAGTGCGGCATTCGGAGAGCGGATGTTCGACGGATGCCGGATCCCTCCGCAGCACCCGGGCGTAGGTT
Source organism: Microbacterium sp. Root280D1 (assembly GCF_001428975.1). Classification (NCBI taxonomy): domain Bacteria; kingdom Bacillati; phylum Actinomycetota; class Actinomycetes; order Micrococcales; family Microbacteriaceae; genus Microbacterium; species Microbacterium sp. Root280D1. Next base: position 470,885 of record NZ_LMJK01000003.1, read on the forward strand.
GGAAGCATGGCAACCGTCGCAGCGAACATCGTCAAGACCCTCCGCGCGAACGGGATCGACCGTGTCTACGGCCTCCCGGGCGACTCCCTCAACGGGTTCACCGACGCCCTCCGGAAGGACGGCGGCATCCGCTGGGTGCACGTGCGGCACGAGGAGTCCGCGGCCTTCGCGGCGGCGGCCGATGCGTCGCTCACGGGTGAGCTCGCGGTGGTCGCCGGTTCGTGCGGTCCGGGCAACCTGCACCTGATCAACGGACTCTTCGACGCGAACCGCTCGCGGGTGCCGGTGCTGGCGATCGCCGCGCACATCCCCACCACCGAGATCGGCACCGGGTACTTCCAGGAGACCCACCCGCAGGAGCTCTTCCGCGAGTGCAGCGTCTACGTCGAGTACGTCGCCGACCCCAAGCAGATGCCGCGCCTGCTGGAGATCGCGATGCGAGCCGCCATCGAGCAGCGCGGGGTCGCGGTGCTCGTGATCCCGGGCGACGTCGCGCTCTCGGAGATCGCCGACGACCGAGCCGTGGTCATCGAACGCTCGCACCCCGTGATCGTGCCGAGCGGAGACGAACTCGCGCGCGCGGCGACGCTGCTCAACGCGTCGAAGAAGACCACGATCCTCGCAGGCGCGGGTGTCGAGGGGGCTCACGACGAGGTCATCGCACTCGCCGACCGACTCGGTGCGCCGATCGTGCACGCGCTCCGGGGCAAGGAGTTCATCGAGTACGACAACCCGTACGACGTCGGTATGACGGGGCTGCTCGGCTTCGCCTCCGGCTACCGGGCGATGGAAGCCGCCGACACGCTGCTGGTGCTGGGCAGCGACTTCCCCTACGAGCAGTTCTATCCCGAGCACGCCACGACGATCCAGGTCGACATCCGCGGCTCGCAGCTCGGCAGACGGCATCCGCTCGATCTGGGCCTGGTCGGCGACGTCGGCGCGACCGTCACGGCGCTGCTGCCGCGACTCGCCGAGACGAAAGACCGCGGTCACCTCGACGACTCCACCGCGCACTATCGCAAGACCAGGGCCAAGCTCGACGACCTCGCGACGCCGACCAAGGCGGGCCGCCCCATCCATCCGCAGTACCTCGCCCGGCTGCTCGATGAGCAGGCCGCGGATGACGCGATCTTCACCGCCGACGTCGGCTCGCCCACCGTGTGGGCCGCCCGCTATCTGTCGATGACCGAGAACCGACGCCTGATCGGCTCGTTCACGCACGGGTCGATGGCGAATGCGCTGCTTCATGGCATCGGCGCGCAGGTCTCGCATCCGGCTCGTCAGGTGGTCGCGCTCGCCGGCGACGGAGGGCTCGCGATGATGCTGGGCGAACTGCTCACGCTCACGCAGAACAAGCTGCCCGTGAAGACCGTCGTCGTGAACAACTCGTCGCTGAACTTCGTCGAGCTCGAGATGAAGGCCGCGGGCTTCGTCAACTACGGCACCGCGCTCGACAACCCGAGCTTCGCGGCCATCGCCGAGGCCATGGGGATCTTCGCCCGTCGGGTCGAGAACAGCGAGGACCTGCCGGATGCCGTCCGCGAGGTGCTCGCGCATGACGGCCCTGCGCTGCTCGACGTCGTGACCGAGCGCCAGGAGCTGTCGATGCCCCCGGCCATCGAGGCCGAGCAGGTCAAGGGCTTCGCTCTGTACGCGATCCGCACGGTGATGTCGGGCAAGGGAGACGAGCTGCTCGACCTCGCGCGGGCCAACTGGCGTCAGTTCCTCTGAGTCAGCAGTTCCTCTGAGTCAGCTGTCGAGGAGTGCCCGCACCTCGGTCGCCTCGCCGTGGCGTCCGAGCGCCTCGAGCACGTTGCCGAGTTCGAGCGCCGAGACCTGCTGCAGCGGCGGGTAGCCGTCGGAGTGCTCGAGGGCGCTGCGGTAGATCGGCACGGAGTCCGCAGCCCGGTCGTCGCCGACCAGCAGACGGGCGGCGAACAGCTCGGAGCCGCCGGCCGAGCCCGCATCCCCGATCGCCGCGAATCCGTCGGCCGCGGTGAGCGCAGCGGCGACGGCCTCGTCGGTGCGGCCGAACTGGGCGAGCGCCCGGCCCCGCGAGTCGGTGACGTCGGCGAGCAGCCACGCCGCCTCGTGCTCGTGAGCGAGCGCGGCGACCTCGTCGAAGAGGGCGAAGGCGCGGTCGTCCTGCGTGGCCGCATAAGCCTGTCCGAGGTTGTGCAGCACGTCAGCGAGGGCGCCGACCGCCTCGGGGGCCCGGCGCACGATCTCGGATGCCGATTCGAGTGTCGCGATCGCCTCCGCGTGCTCGTCGAACCGGGCGAGGATCTTGGCGCGCTCGGTCAGCGCCATCGCCTGGTCGGCATGCTCCTCCGCCTCGCCGAAGAGCTCGCCCGCATACCCGAATGCGCCGACAGCCTGTCCGAACTCGCCGGCCGATCCGAGGGCGCGCGCGAGAAGAGACGCCGTCATCGCTCGGGAGGCGGCGGGTACCTCGGCCTGCTCTTCGCGCTCGAGTACCTGTCCGAACAGCTCGGCCGCCACCTCGGCGTCCCCGGCCGCGAGCATCGCGCGCGCGAGCCGGAAGTCCGCGCCCGCCTGGTCGCCGCCCTCCTGCGCGACGAGCCGCGAGGTGACCCGGTAGCGGGTGACGGCCTTCTCGGGGTCGCCCGCGTCCTCCCAGAGCGCCCCCGCGAGCAGGTGCGCGGCGGCCAGGGCCGTGGTCGCACCGAGCCCGGCGAGAAGACGGGTCGCCTCGTCGGCATCCGCAGCGCCCTCCGCGAACGACTCGCTTCCGCCGCGCACCTTCGCGCGCGTCTGCAGCGCCTGCGCGCGATGACCGATGCTGAGATCGTCCTGGGCCAAGAAGCGATCGAGCAGAGCGGATGCCGCTTCGATGTCGCCCTTCTGCAGCACGGCCGAGATGGCGACGAGCGTCGTCGTGTTCGAGAGGCGCGCGTCCTCGGCCTCGGCGAAGGCGCGAGCCGCGATCTCTGCCATGTCGAGGGCGGCGCCGGGTTCATCCGCGTGCAGGTGCAGCGACGCGCGGCTGATCGCCAGATCTCCGCGCGACCATGCGGGCAGAGCGTCCGTGTTCGCGAGCTCGTCCTCGAGCGCCGCCGCAGCCTCGGGGGTGTTCAGGCCGAAGGTCGCGAGACCGAGGCACAGTTCGAGATCGGCCTGTGCGTCGAGCCCTGCGGCGCGCAGGGCATCGATCCGCGCGGGCAGCAGGTCGGCGGCCTCTTCTGCTCGGTCGAGGGCGATCAGGATGCCGAGGCGCATCGACAGGAGCTCGGCGAGCTTCGAAGGGTCCTCGACGCTCAGCGCGTGCGGCAGGGCGCGCAACGTCTCGTGCTCCGCGCCGAACTGGGCGAGGTTCATGACCCGTTCGAACCACGCGTCGGGATCGTCGGGTGTCGCCGCGTCCGGAGCCGTGACGAAGGCATCCGAACGGATGGGCACGTCGTAGTGCTCGTCGGCGAGAGCGCGCAGGCGGGTGAGGCTGCGGGCGTGGCCCTCGGTGCCGTCCCGCAGATCGAAGTCCGAGCCGATGCGCTCGGCGGCAGCCCACGCGGTGGCGGCGAGTTCGGCGGCGCCCCAGGCTCCGTCGTGCTCGCCGAAGAACTCCTCGAGCGCGGGGGAGTCGGCACCGCGCACCGTGGCATCGCCGTGACCCGCCGCGGTCACACGATCGAGGGCGAAGGCGAACGCCGCCAGCGCGGCGAAGTGGGCATCGACGTTGAGTCCGTCGTGAGCGAGCCAGCCGATGTGACGCTCGACCTGCGCGAGCGCGCGTGCCTCGTTGCCGGTGAGGGCGGCGAACACGATGTTGTGGGCGACGATCCGCAGGTTGTCCGGGTTGTCCTTCGCGAGCCGGTAGCTGCGCAGGTGCGCGCTCCTCGCCTCGTCGAAGCGCCCGGCACGAAGGTAGGGCACGAGCACGCGTGACAGTGCGTGCTCGGGCTCCTCGCCGCACGAGAAGCCGCCTTCGAGCATCTCCTCGACGAGTCGGATGGCCTCGGCATCCCGATCGGTCTCGGCGAAGAAGCCGGCGAACTGGCTGCGTCCGCAGGCGTCGCAGTGGCTGTGGTCGTCTCGGGGTGTGGCCTCGAGCTGCGCGCGCAGAGCCTCGGCGTCGTCGAGTCGACCGGCGTCCCAGGCGTCTTCGAATCGGGCCGTGAGCACTCCGCTCATGCCGAGCCCTGCCTTGCGATAGTGCGTCTCCATGTCGTCGAGGACCGCGGTGATCTGCTCGGTCGAGAACGCGGGCGACGAACGCAGAGAAGACGCCATCCATTTGAATTGCCACATCAGATCGGCGCCGCCGTAGTCGAGGTCGGCGGGGAAGCGCTGCGGGTCGGAGTCGTGTCGGGCGAGGCACCACGCGAACGAGTTCAGCATCACATCCGTCGCGCCGTTCATGTTCGCGGAGGCGGTCTGCCTCATCCGCGCCTCGTACTCGAGCCGCTCGTCGCCGAGCTCGACGGCGAGCGAGACGGCATCCGCCACCAGCGCCTGCTCCGCCGGACCCCAGGGCGTGCGGTCGATCTCCTCGATGAGCTGAGAGAAGCGCTTCTTCGGACTGGTCATGGGGGGATCCTTCGAACGGAGCGAGCGGTCGGAGCGAGCGGTCGGAGCGAGATCAGGGGGCGTCGTCGAAGGGGATCGAATCCGCTTCGATGCCGGCGGACAGCGAGACGAGGTCCGAGAGCGCGGTCGACATGAGTGCGCGATCGGCGTCGGAGAGCGGATGGTGTCCCGCCAGCAGCGCCTGGATGTAGAGCAGCTGCACGGTGCGGGCGAACACCGCGTCGTCCTGCACGCGGACGAGCGCGCGCACGACGCGGTTCGACCAGTTCAGGCACAGGCGCGCGCTGAGATCGTCGTCGCGGGAGGCCGAGAGGGTCGAGTCGATGCGGTCGAGCACCCCGCCCCACAGCGATCCGGTGATGCCCTTCGTGCGGCCGCGGTCGATCCTGCGCAGCACCTCAGGGTCGGCGACGTACAGCGCTGCGAGTTCGGGCTGGTCGATCGACCGCACGGTGACGGAGCAGCCGGATGCGGTCAGCACGCCGCCGGCGCGGGCCTCGAGGGCCAGCGCGGCGTCGCGGTCGTCCAGCGGCGGAGGGTCGAGACGATCGAGCTCCCCGGCCACGTCGACGAGTTCGATCGTCACGTGCGGGTAGAGCTCCGGCAGCATCCGCACGAGGTCCGCGTCGTACAGGTAGCCGCCGTTGACCAGCACCTCGGACCCGGGGGAGATCCCTGCGACCTGGCGGAACTCGTCGACCGACTGCGCGAATCGCACGTGCGGGTATCGTTCGACGAGGTCGCCGATGCGCATCGTTCCGTGGGTGGTCTCGAGGGTCAGCCAGCGCGTGATGAACTGCGCGAGCTCGTCGTCGTGCCGCACCAGCGACTTCAGACCGACCTCGTGGATCGCCACGAACTGGGCGAGTCTGTGCGGTTCGCGCAGGCCCAGCTCGAGCACCCAGCGGCGGATGCCGGCACCGAGCTGCTCGCGCACACGCTCGAGGGCCGCGTCGTCGACGAGCGATTCGCGGCTCGCCGTCGGGGCGAGGCCGGTCGAATCGACCACGGCGCGCACGAAGAACGCCCATTCGGGCAGCACGTCGTCGACCCGCTCGCCCAGGAGCATCCTGCCGAGATACATGCGCGTCGCCTGGCGGGCGCCCGGCGGGGGAGCGTAGGGCAGGACGTAGGCGAGTCCCCGTGTGCCGGTGGCCGGCTCGCTGAGCTCGATCACGTCGAGCGGGCTCGCACCGAGCAGGTCGCGCCCGTACTGCACGGCGCCGTCGATGTCGTCGGCGGGGTCGAGGAACGGCGCGCGCCGGGTGATGTCGACGTCGCCGCTCGGAGAGTCGAGGATCACCCGCACGGGGAGGAACTCGGCGAAGGCGGTGGCCAGCTCTCGCACGGCCGCGGGGCGCAGCAGCTCGTCGGCGTCGAAACGAGGGCGGAGATGCACACTCGTGCCGATCGGCAGATCGTCGTCGATCTCCACGACGCGGAAGGTCCCGTCCGCGCTGCCCGTCCACTCGACGGCCGGGCCGCCCCGGACGCTGCGCGAGCGGATGACGATCGAATCGGCGACCATGAAGCAGCTCAGCAGGCCGATGCCGAACTGACCGAGGTAGTCGCTGCGCGGGAGGTCGAAGATGTCGCGCTTCGAGCTGCGGCCGACCGTGGCGAGCAGGTCGCCTACCTCGGCTGCGGTCAGGCCGATCCCGTCGTCGCGCAGGACGAACTCGCCCGTGGTGTCCGTCAGCGCGGTGATGCGGATGCTCCCGCCCTGCCCGTCGACCTCGCGGCGTGCGGTGATCGCATCGCGGGCGTTCTGCAGCAGTTCGCGCAGATACACGCGAGGACTCGAGTAGATGTGGCGGCTCAGGAGGTCGACGACACCGCGCAGGTCCACCTGGAACTGCTGCACGTCAGCGCTCACTGCGCCCCCTCCCGTTTCGTCCGCCCGCCGAGCCTAACAACAACGACGAGAGCGGGCCCGGTTCGGCGCTGACCGACGGATGCCGTATGCTTGACGAGCAGTTGTTGTCTGCATTCTTTCGCCGTGCCCCGGTCCTTGCGGTCGGGTAACGATGGCAGGATGGAGATGACACCCCGAGACCTCCCGGTCTCTAGGGCGGTAGCTCAATTGGCAGAGCAGCGGTCTCCAAAACCGCAGGTTGCAGGTTCGATTCCTGTCCGCCCTGCGCGTCAGCACACGCTGACACACGAAAGGTACATTCAGGATGGATCAGGACGAACCGCGCGGCGAGGTCGTCGCGGCCGGCGCCACCCGCGAGAAGAAGCGTGGCATCGTGGGCTTCTTCGGGGGCATCGCTCTGTTCTTCCGTCAGGTCATCGCCGAGCTGCGCAAGGTCGTCACGCCGACCCGCAAGGAACTGGTCAAGTTCACCGCAGTGGTGCTCGTCTTCGTTCTCATCGTCATGGGCATCGTCTACGGACTCGACACCCTGTTCGCCTGGGTCACGCACATCGTCTTCGGGGTCCCGGGCGCCTGACGCCCTCGCGGCCCTGGCCGCAGTGATTGGAAAGAAACAACGTGTCTGAACGATATTCCGACGACGCCGACTGGGCGACTGCTGCTGAGCAGTCCAGCGAAGAGGACGAGGCCCAGGAGGGCAACGTGCTCGCTGCGGAAGAGCAGTCGGTCACCTCGGCCGAACATGTCGCCCTCCACATCGAGGACGTCGACGGAGACGCCGACGCCGATGTGCAGGACGACGACAACGACATCGAAATCGACGACCCGGAGGCGGACGCGATCGTGAACGACGCTCTCAACCTGGACGAAGCGGCCGAGTCTGAGGCTGCCGCTGAGGTCCTGAACGATTCTGTGGCGGAAGAGACCGCCGAGCTCGAGGCCGCTGAGGCCGACGAGGTCACCCCTTACGACGGACCCGACATCAACGGCGACGATGACGCCGTGGCCGAGTCCGACGACGATGAGTCCGAAGAGGGCGACGACGCCGAGGAAGACCCGTATGAGGCGTTCCGCCTCGACCTGCGGATGCTTCCGGGCAAGTGGTACGTCATCCACTCCTACGCCGGATTCGAGCGCAAGGTCAAGGCCAACATCGAGCAGCGCAAGTCGACGCTCGAGGTCGAGGACGAGATCTATCAGATCGAGGTCCCGATGGAAGACGTGGTCGAGATCAAGAACGGCCAGCGCAAGATGGTCACCCGCGTGCGCATCCCCGGCTACGTGCTCGTGCGCATGGAGCTCACCGAGGACACCTGGTCGGTCGTGCGTCACACGCCTGGCGTCACCGGCTTCGTGGGCAACGCCCACAACCCGACGCCGCTGCGCTTCGAAGAGGCCTTCAACATGCTGAAGTCGCTCGTCGAGGTCAAGGACGTCCCGACCGCCAAGAACATCGCGTCGAAGGGCGGCCTCGCCGTCGCTCGTCCGCTTCCGGCCGAGGTCGACTTCGAGGTCGGCGAGACCATCACGATCAAGGAGGGCTCGTTCGCGGGTCTTCCCGGTTCGATCAGCGAGATCAAGCCCGAGAGCGGCAAGCTCACGGTGCTCGTGTCGCTCTTCGAGCGCGAGACCCCGGTCGAGCTGTCGTTCGACCAGGTCACGAAGATGGTCTGACCTACGCTTCTCCGAGAACGGCCGTCCCATTCGGGGCGGCCGTTCTCGCGTTCCCGGGCCCGCTCCGCATCAGGTAGACTTGTCTGGTTTGTGTGCCGCTTCGGCGTGCGCGCAGACGACCGCAGCCCGGAGATGCCGGGTTCGCGGGAGAGCGGATGCAACCGGCATCCGTTCGATGAAAGGAAGAGGATATGGCACCGAAGAAGAAGGTGACCGGCCTGATCAAGCTTCAGATCAACGCCGGTGCAGCCAACCCGGCGCCGCCGATCGGCCCCGCGCTCGGTCAGCATGGCGTCAACATCATGGAGTTCTGCAAGGCGTACAACGCCGCGACCGAGTCGCAGCGCGGCAACGTCATCCCCGTCGAGATCACCGTCTACGAGGACCGCAGCTTCACGTTCATCCTGAAGACCCCGCCGGCCGCGGAGCTCATCAAGAAGGCCGCCGGCGTGCCCAAGGGCTCGTCGACGCCGCACACGGTCAAGGTGGCGAAGATCACCAAGGACCAGGTCCGTCAGATCGCCGAGACCAAGCAGGCCGACCTGAACGCGAACGACATCGAGGCTGCCTCGAAGATCATCGCCGGCACCGCCCGTTCCATGGGCATCACGGTCGAGGGCTGAGGAGAATAATCATGGCTACGAAGTCCAAGGCTTACAAGGCTGCCGCCGAGAAGATCGAGGCAGACCGTTTCTACACTCCCACCGAGGCAGTCGCCCTCGCCAAGGAGACCGGCTCGTCGAAGTTCGACTCGACCGTCGAGGTCGCGCTGAAGCTCGCCGTCGACCCCCGCAAGGCAGACCAGATGGTGCGCGGCACCGTCATCCTGCCCCACGGCACCGGTAAGACCGCCCGCGTCATCGTCTTCGCCACCGGCCCCGCGGCCGAGGCAGCGATCGCCGCAGGTGCAGATGAGGTCGGCGGCGCCGAGCTCATCGAGAAGGTCGCCGCAGGCTGGACCGCGTTCGACGCGGCCGTCTCGACCCCGGAGCTCATGGGCCAGGTCGGTCGTCTCGGAAAGGTCCTGGGTCCGCGTGGACTCATGCCGAACCCGAAGACCGGCACCGTGACCCCCAACACGGCCAAGGCCGTCGAGGAGATCAAGGGCGGAAAAATCGAGTTCCGCGTCGACAAGCACGCCAACGTGCACTTCGTCGTGGGCAAGTCGTCGTTCTCGGCCGAGCAGCTCGACGAGAACATCGGCGCAGCGCTCGAGGAGATCGTCCGCCTCAAGCCGTCGAGCTCCAAGGGCCGTTACATCCAGAAGGGCGCCGTGTCGACCACGTTCGGCCCCGGCATCCCGCTGGACGTCAACGCCATCTGAGTGTGATTCCGGAAAGGCCCCCGCATTCTGCGGGGGCCTTTCTGCGTGCAGTACGACATCGGACGTCATCGGATGTTGGGATGCCGGTCCGATGCCGCGTACTGTGAATGAGTTCCGCGTCACAGCACTCGCGCCTCACCGCACCCCAGGAGGGTCACATGTCCCGTCGCATCATCGCCGTCACCGCACTGGTCGTCGCCGCAGCAGCACTCACCGCGTGCAGCGGAAGCACCACGCCTGCCGACAGCAGCTCGAGTGAGAGCGGATCCGGCTTCGGCCTCGTCACGGACGGCACGCTGTCGGTCGCCACCGAGGGCACGTACCGTCCGTTCAGCTTCCACGATGACGGCGGAACCGGCGAGCTGACCGGATTCGACGTCGAGATCATCCAGGCGGTCGCCGACAAGCTCGACCTCGAGGTCGAGTTCCAGGAGACCCAGTGGGATGCGATCTTCGCCGGTCTCGACGCGGGCCGTTTCGACGTGATCGCCAACCAGGTGAGCATCAATGAGGAGCGCCAGGAGAAGTACCTGTTCAGCACCCCGTACACCGTCTCGCCGGGAGTCATCGTCGTCGCCGAGGACGACGACTCGATCTCGTCGTTCGACGACCTCGAGGGCAAGACGACGGCGCAGTCGCTCACCAGCAACTGGTACGAGCTGGCCACCGAGTCCGGTGCCACCGTCGAAGGCGTCGAGGGGTGGGCGCAGGCCGTCGAGCTGCTGCGTCAGGGCCGCGTCGATGCGACCGTCAACGACAAGCTGACCTTCCTCGACTATGAGACCACCAACAGCCCGTCCGGCCTGAAGATCGCCGCCGAGACCGACGAGGCCGGTGAGCAGGCATTCGTCTTCACCAAGGACAAGACGGACCTCGTCGAGGCGATCGACGGCGCTCTGGAAGAGCTGCGTGCCGACGGCACCCTGGCCGAGATCAGCGACAAGTACTTCGGCGAAGACGTGACCCAGTAACCCATGGAGAATCCGTGGCAGCTGTTCTTCGACTCGCTCGGACCGATCGCCCTCGCGGGGGTGACGGTGACGGTTCCGCTCGCGCTGATCTCTTTCGCGCTGGGTCTCGTGCTCGCCATCGGCGCAGCGCTGATGCGGATCTCGGTCAATCCCGTGCTGTCGGGCATCGCCAGGTTCTACATCTCGGTCATCCGCGGCACGCCGATGATCGTGCAGCTGTTCGTGATCTTCTACGGGCTCGGATCGATCGGACTCAAGCTCGATCCGTGGACCAGCGCGATCATCGCACTGTCGCTGAACGTCGGCGGGTACGGAGCCGAAGTGGTGCGCGCCGCCATCCTCTCCGTCCCGAAGGGGCAGTGGGAGGCGGCGTACACGGTCGGCATGAATCGCACGCGCACACTCACGCGGGTGATCCTTCCCCAGGCAGCGCGGGTCTCGGTGCCTCCGCTGTCCAACACGTTCATCTCGCTGGTGAAGGACACGTCGCTGGCCTCGCTGATCCTCGTCACCGAGCTCTTCAAGGTGGCGCAGCAGATCGCGGCGGCGACCCTGGAGTTCATGGTCGTCTACCTGGCTGCCGCGCTCGTGTACTGGGTGATCTGCCTGGTGCTGTCGTTCGGCCAGAGCGCACTCGAGAGGAGACTCGATCGCAATGTCGCTCACTGATCCGGCGCACTCGCCCAGGTCCGCCGCCGACGCCCTGCTCACCGCCCGCGGTCTTCACAAGCGCTTCGGCGACAACGAGGTGCTCCGCGGCATCGACCTCACGCTGCACCGCGGAGAGGTCGTCGTGCTGATCGGTCCGAGCGGATCGGGCAAGACGACGGTGCTGCGTGCGCTCAACGGGCTCGAGACGCCGGATGCCGGGACCATCGTCGTGGCCGGGGGCCCTGACATCGACTTCGCCCCGTCGGATCCGGTGTCGAAGCGCACGCGCGCGCAGAAGCGTCTCGCGCTGCGCGATCGGTCGGCGATGGTCTTCCAGCATCACAACCTCTTCCCGCACTTCTCGGTGCTCGAGAACGTGATCGAGGGACCATGGCGGGTGCAGGGCAGACCCAAGGCCGAGGTGGTCGCCGAGGCCCGCGTCCTGCTCGCCCGCGTGGGGCTCGCCGACAAGGCCGATGCTCGACCTCACGAGCTCTCCGGCGGTCAGCAGCAACGGGTCGGCATCGTCCGCGCTCTCGCGCTGCGTCCCGACCTCCTGCTGTTCGACGAGCCGACGAGCGCACTCGACCCCGAGCTCGTGGGGGAGGTCCTGCTCGTGATCAAGGAGCTCGCCGACGAGGGGTGGAGCATGGTCGTGGTGACGCATGAGCTGAGCTTCGCGCGCGAGGCGGCGGATCATGTGCTCTTCATGGACGCGGGTGTGGTCGTCGAGCAGGGCGCGCCGGCCGATATCTTCGGCGCGCCGCAGCACGAGCGCACCCAGAGGTTCCTCACTCGCATCCTTCGGCCCCTCGACGGCGACTGACGGGCGTCCGCTCACGTCTGCGACGCAGGGTCAGCCGCCGAGCACCGGCAGCACCAGGCTGACAGCCAGGGTGATCATGACGACGGCGATCAGCGCGTCGAGGATGCGCCACGCTCGTTCCGTGCGCAGCCAGCGGCCGAGATAGCGGGCGCCGAACCCCAGCGCGGTGAACCACAGGATGCTGGCGGCGATCGCTCCGGCGGCGAACAGCCAGCGCTCGTCGCCGTGCGTCGCGGCGATCGACCCGAGCATCAGGACCGTGTCGAGGTAGACGTGCGGGTTCAACCAGGTCAGGGCGAGAGCCGTCGCGATCACGGGAGCGAGCGCGGTGCGGGTCGCCGTCGTGGCTCCGCCGCCCGACCCGGGCGCCGAGCCCTCCGCACCGGTCCGGTCGACTCGCAGCTCCTCCCCGCCCCTCCAGGCGCGGCGGGCGGCGAGGATGCCGTAGGCCAGGAGGAACAGGGCCCCCGCCCAGCGCGCGACGACCACGAGCCACGGGGCTGCGGAGATGACGAAGCCGAGTCCCGCGACGCCGGCGGCGATGAGCAGGGCGTCGGACACGGCGCAGATGATGACGACCGGCAGGACGTGCTCTCTGCGGATGCCCTGACGGAGGACGAACACGTTCTGCGCGCCGATGGCGACGATCAGGGAGAGGCCGAGTCCGAGACCCGAGAAGACGGAGAGCATGAGTCCACGGTACGGATGGCACGGACATGAGCACCAGCGATGATTCCTTGTGCGCCATTAGCATGGCTAATGTGAAGATCGATCCGGAGCTTGCCGCCACTGTCGCCGCCGTGGCCGACGAGGGAACCCTCGACGCGGCGTCGCGGGTGCTGCGGGTGACTCCTTCCGCCGTGAGCCAGCGGCTCAAGACGCTCGAGGAGCAGCTCGGACGGGTCCTCGTCGTGCGCACCAAGCCTGCCCGTCTCACCGAGGCGGGCGAGGCTGTCGTGCGGCTCGCACGACAGCTGGCACTCCTCGAGCACGATGCCCTCGCAGGACTCGGCCTCGAGGGCGACGAGGCGCCCCGCACCCGCATACCGCTCGCCGTGAACGCGGACTCGATGGCGACGTGGTTCCTGCCTCCGCTCGCACGGCTCTCGGCAGCCCACGACCTCGACTTCGACCTGCACCGCGACGACCAGAACTTCACGGCTCGGCTGCTCGAGTCCGGCACGGTGATGGCGGCGGTCACGAGTGAGGCGGCGCCGGTCGCCGGGTGCTCCGTCGCACCGCTCGGCGTGCTGGAGTATCACGCGATGGCAGAACCGGCGTTCGCTGATCGCTGGTTCTCGTCCGGTGTCACCAGAGAGGCGTTGAGCGCGGCGCCCTTCGTCGACTTCGACAGACGAGACACGCTTCAGCACGAATGGCTCGAGCGGATGGGGGTCGCGCACCACGGGGCCCCTCGGCACTACGTGCCCGCGTCGCACGACTACGCGCTCGCCGTGCGGCTCGGCCTCGGATGGGGGATGCTGCCGCTCCTGCAGAAGGAGCGCGAGCTCGTGCCGCTCGGCGGGCCGCCGCTGCGAGTCAGGCTGTACTGGCAGCAGTGGAACCTGCGCTCCGCGCTGCTCGACACCATCGCGGCCGAAGTCTCCGTCGAGGCGCAGCGTGTTCTCGCGAGCTGAGCTGCAGCTCTGGACGAACTGCAACCATCCGATCGGTCGCAGAAACCGATAGACGTTTCTGCGCAATTCGTGAGCCGGAATGCGCAATCGTGACACGGAAGGCCTTGAACAGGCGCAGGAAGTGGACAAAGCTGTCGGGAACGACACGAGTACCGGATGCGGGCCGCGAAGGGCGACCATCCCCAGCCATCTGCGTCTCGTGAGATTCCTGAGGGGGAATGTCATGGCTGAGAAGGACACGCAACGCAAGGTTCTGGCAGTGCTCGCCGGTGGGCTGGTGCTCGGCGTCGGAATCGGGGTGACGCTCGCTGCATGGAACGACTCCGAGTTCGCGACCGGCACCTTCACCGCAGGCTCGTTCAATCTGGAGGGATCCACGACGAGCGCGACCGACGGGTACGACGATCACAACGTCGATCTGGGGGACACTGCAGCGGCGCTCGTCTTCCAGCTGCCCGCCGTGGCGTCGTCGATGTCTCCGGGCGACGTCGTCTACGCACCGTTCTGGGTGCGTCTCGACAGCACGACCACCAACGGCGCCACGCTGGTGCCGTCGGGGATCACCGCGGGCACGGGTGGCAACGAGGCCAACCTGTCGTACACCGTGACGGCCATCGACGCGGGCGACGTGTGCGACGCCACGGCGGCAGGAACCGTCGTCGCGACGGGCACCACATTGAGCGCTCAGACCGGAGCCACGTCGGTTCCTCTCGCTGAGGGCGCACCGGCAGGGACGGCGGGAACGCCTGTGCAGTTGTGCTTCGCGGTGACCGCGGGCGCCGGTCTCACGCAGGGCGCCGCCGCGACCGCGACCTGGGAGTTCACGGCCACCTCGACTGCGGACTGATCATGGCCGACACCCGCAGAGGCATGCGGGAGGGGAAGCGACTGCTCTCCCGTCGGATACGCGCTGTGCTCGCGGGCGGGCTGGTGTTCGGCGTCGGCGCGACGATGACCCTGGCCGCCTGGAACGATTCCGAATACGGCAATGCGACCTTCACCGCCGGGCGGTTCGACATCGTCGGGGCGACAGACGGTGCCACGTTCTCGAGCCACCCGGTGGGCACCCCGGCGGCGCTGTCGTTCAGCGCACCGTTCTCGGCCATGGCTCCCGGCAACACCACGTACGCGCTGTTCAGCGTGCGGACCGCGAATCCATCGGTGGCCGGCACGCTGCAGCTCAGCGTGACGTCGACGGCGGGAACCGGGCTCGGCACCTACCTGCGATACGGAGTGAGGGCCATCGCGGGGACGGCCTGCAACAGCACGACCTACACGGCCGGGACGGCTGTCGTTCCCGACAACTCGCTGCTGTCGGTCGGCGGCACCGGCACCCAGGCGGTCGCGGCCAACGGCGGAACGACCGTGAACTACTGCTTCGCAGTGACGTTGCCGGCAGCGACCGACAACGGCGCGCAAGGGCTGACGGCGATCCAGACATGGCAGATCGCCGGAGTGTCGAGCTGACGTGCGGGCAGAGCATCGGATGACGTGAGGAGGAGACATGAGTGCACCGACGAGGCGCAGCCTGCGTGAACAGGCGACGGTCGATGATGCGTCCGCGTCGCCGGCACCCGCCGCGGCGTCCTCGCGAGGCACTCTCGGGAGGGCGCTCGCCGATGTCCTCCTCTGGCTCGCCGCCGCCGCAGGGGTCATCTGCATCGTGCTCGTGATCGTCGCCTTCACGGCGAACATCACCCTCATCATGTTCCGCACGGGATCGATGGCGCCGACGATTCCCGCCGGTTCCGTGGCGGTGGTCCAGAGCGTCCCGGCATCCGAGGTGCAGGTCGGCGACGTCGTCACCGTCGATCGAGCAGGCGATCTGCCGGTCACGCACCGCATCACCTCGATCGCTCCCGGTGCGAGTGCGGACGAACGGGTGATCACGATGCGCGGAGACGCGAACGCGGCCGACGATCCGTATCCGTACACCGTGCAGACCGTTCGGATCGTGCTGTTCTCGATCCCCGGCATCGCGACCGTGATCGTCGCGATGGGCGATCCGTACGTACTGGGCGGACTCACGATCGGCGCGACGGTCCTCGTCGTCTGGGCGTTCTGGCCGCGCTCCCGGAAGGAGAGTCGCGAGCAGGTCGATCCGGCGGGAGTCGACCGATGAACCGGCGGGTGGCGTGCGTCGCGGGTGCCTGTGCGGTCGTCTGCGCAGCGCTCGTCGCGGTGAGTCCGGCGTGGGCGGCCCCCTCGACCGAGGTCGTGCAGGGACAGGTGCTGCGGCTGGTCTCCGTCGCCGACTGGGATGCCGCGTCGAGCCTCCTGCCTGGCCAGCCCGTGCAGTGGGATGTGACGGTGAGCGCTGAGGCACCGGACCCCGGGACCGTGGCGGTAGGAGTCAGTGCGAGCGGCGGTGCGGCGCTGGTGATGGACGTGCTCCGCTGTGCGCAGGAGTGGGATGAGAGCGGATGCCGGGGAGGCGCGACCACACTCGAGTCCGGCTGGTCGATACCTCGTGACGGCCTCGAGGTGCCGCTCGTCGAGATGGCCGACACAGAGGTGGCCCACCTCAGGCTCGTCATCGCGTTGGACGGCGCGGACGACGGCAGCACCCAGGTGCGCGTGCATGCACGCGGCGCCGGAGAGTCCGCGACGGTCGGACCCGACGGCGGGCTGGCGACGACGGGCGGTGCGACCTTCGCTCCCTGGGCGATCGGCGGGGCGCTGGCCCTGGTGGCCGGTGGTGCCGCGCTGAGTGCGACCCGGCGCCGCCGCAGCACCGGAGCTCACCGAGGCGAGTCGTGATCGTGCGGCGGCAGCGCGTCCTGGCCGGAGTCGCCGGTGCGGCGCTGCTCTGCGGAGTGGCCCTCGCGCCGCCGGCGCAGATCACCGACGCGGCATTCACCGACCCGGAGTACGGTCGAGCCACGATCACGGCGTTCCGCGTTCCCCCCGCCACGATCATCGCCTGCACGGTGGCGAACAACGGTCTGGGCGTCTTCCAGAACGTCCGGCTCGTGTGGACGTCGGTGTATCCCGCCAGCGGGGTCAGGCTCACACTCACCCAGGGAGCGACGACAGCAGTGGTCCCGGCGGCGAACATCACCACGACAGGTCCTGCCGGCGGCCTCTACACCCACACCGCCGTCCTCACTCAGAGTCTGCTCGCCAGCCTCATCTCCAACCTTCTCGGCAGCACCACGACATTGACGGTGACCAACCTCCTGGCCGGTACGTCCTGGGTGTCGGCCGGGACCTCGCGCCAGCTGTCGATCGCGCTGCTCGGGCTCAACGCGTCCTGCACGTGAGTTCGTGCGGTGCGGACCGGCTCAGTCGGCGAGTGCGAGAGCGCGGAACGCATCGCGCTCGCGCAGGTGCTCGCGCCGGCTGGCGGCGGCGGCCGCCGCGGCATCCGCGATGCGGGTCGGCACCTGCTGACCGGTGGTGCGCCGGTAGAGCTCGTCGATGAGATCTGTGGCGAGGCCGACGAGCTTCGCGATCTCGCGGTCGTCGCGGTCGATCCAGACGCAGCGGGGTTCGTCATGGATGGGGGAGAAGTCGACGTGCTCCTCCCAGACGAAGAGCGTGCGCTCGGCGCCCAGCACGTGCTGCTGCCACCACACCTGACGCAGGTAGGTGCGGGGGATGCCGCGGAACGCCTTGTTCGTGGTCTTGATCTCCGCGAGCTTCACGCGACCGTCGGCGTCGACGGCGATACCGTCGGGAGTCGCGAGATGGCGGTGCTCGACCTCAGCGCGGAACAGGGCGGAGGAGGGGAGGATGCCGTGCGTCGCCGCCACCCAGGCGGCGATCTCGGGCTCGCGGCGGCGTCCGTGATCGGTGTAGGCGTTGCCTCCGAACCGGGGCCCGCCGCCGAGCTTGGAGTCGGCGGCGCGGGCGATGGACCGCTCGCTCGTGAGTCCGGCGACATCCGTGGCGGTGATCCCGCGGGACCGTGCCCGCATCCAGGCGACGCGGTCGCGGGAGTCCGCGACGATGCGAGCTTGGAGTTCGGGGGTCACCTATCGAGGGTAACCCCGGTCGCCGACTCTCCCTCCCGCACACGCCGCCCGGGCCGTTCCCTCGGGCGTTCGACCCCGGCAGAGACTCAGCTGTGCGTCGGCCACGCCTCCGGGCCGGCGGATCCGGCGACGTAGTCGTCGAGCGGCACATCGCCCCGCTGCCACGCCTCGAGGATGGGGGCAACGATCCGCCACGACTGCTCGGCGGCGTCTCCCCGCACGGCGAGCATCGGATCCCCGTCGAGGACGCCGGACAGCACCTCGGCGTACGCCTTGAGCGCGCCCTCGCCGAGCTCCGCGGACAGGATCGCGCGTTCCAGCTCGAGCGGGTCCTCGGATGCGTTCAGGTTCAGCTCGAGCGACATCCGGTCGGGACCGAGCGAGAAGCGCAGCACCGCTCCGTCGGACGTGCCGGTGAGCCCGCGGGGCAGATGGCGGACAGGACGGAAGCGCACGACGATCTCTCTGGCGGGCGTTCCGAGGGCCTTGCCGGAGCGGAGCCGGAACGGGATTCCCGCCCAGCGCGCGTTGCGGACCTCGAAGGTCGCCTCGGCGAGCGTCTCGGTCTCCCGACCCGGGTCGACGCCGGGTTCGTCGACGTACGAGGGCTTCGCGGTGCCGTCGATCTCTCCCGCGGTGTAGCGGGCGCGGCGAGACGACCCGGCGGGGTCGTCGCCCCACACGGTGGTCGCGCGGAGCACCGCGCCGGTCGCGGCGCGGAAGTCGACCTCGTCGAGGGTGGCGGGCTCTTCCATCGCGAGCACCGCGAGCACCTGGAGCAGATGACTCTGGATCATGTCGACCAGTGCGCCGGCCTTGTCGTAGTAACCCGCACGCCCCTCGAGCGCCAGCGCTTCGTCGTAGACGATGTCGATGGACTCGATGCTCTCCGCAGACCAGAGCGGTTCGAGGATGCGGTTCGCGAACCGTGCGCCGAGGAGATTCAGCGTGGTCGAGCGACCCAGGAAGTGGTCGACGCGGAACACCTGGGTCTCGGGCACGAGGGCGGTGAGGATGCGATTCAGCTCGCGGGCGCTCGACTCGTCGGTGCCGAACGGCTTCTCCATCACGAGCATCGCGCCCGCGGGCAGCATGTCGGGCGTGAGTGCGGCGATGCACGCCGCCGCCACGGCCGGAGGCACTGCGAAGTAGAGGGCCACGCGGCCGGTGAGGCCGCCGAGCAGCGCACGCAGATCGTCGGCGCGCGTGATGTCGGTGCGGGCGTAGGTGACGTCGACACGGGCTGCCGCGTCCTCGGCGTCCATCGAGGCGAAGGCCGTGTCGACGACGGCCCGCAGCTCGGCATCCGTCCACTCCTCGCGATCGGCGCCGACGATCCGCACCGAACGCGCGGGTTCTCTCTTCAGCAGCTGGCCCAGAGCGGGCAGGAGGAGCCGAGAGGTGAGGTCGCCACCTGCACCGAGGATCACCAGCGTCGTCGCATCGGTCATGTTCTCACCGTAATCGCTCCGACCCTCGGGTGAACATGCCAGACTCGGTCGATGCCCGCTCCGATCGAGGACTACGCCCTGCTCAGCGACTGCCGCACCGGCGCGCTCGTCTCGCGAGACGGCAGCATCGACTGGCTGTGCCTTCCGCGTTTCGATTCGTCCTCGGTGTTCGGCGCTCTCCTGGGCGACCCCGGTCACGGATGCTGGACGCTGCGCCCGAGCGATGCCGGGGCGACATCGACGCGGTTCTACCTCTCGGACACCTTCATCCTGGTCACCCGGTGGGAGACGGCGGAGGGCGTCGCGGAGGTGCACGAGTTCATGCCGATCCAGCCGACGCGCACCGAGGTCATCCGACGGATCGTCGGCGTCTCGGGCAGCGTCGAGTTCGACACCGAGCTGCGCCTGCACTTCGACTACTCCCGTCGGCTGCCGTGGGTGCGGCAGGTCGGCACTCCGGATCACCCGGCGCTGCATGCGACGGCCGGGCCCGAGTCGGTGATCGTGCGCGGCGTGCGATTCCACGCCGAGGACCATCGGCACCGGGCGACGGTGACGGTCGGCCCCGACGAGATCCGGGACCTCACGCTCAGCTGGTTCCTCTCCTATGAGCAAGCGCCGAAGCCGCTCGACGTCGAAGAGGCGATCGCCGGGACGCGGGCCTGGTGGCAGGGATGGGCGAGCGGGATCCGCCACGACGGCCCGCATCGCGACGCCGTCGTCCGCTCTCTGCTGGTGCTGCGTGCGCTCACCAACAAGGACACCGGAGGCATCGTCGCCGCGGCCACGACCTCGCTGCCCGAGGACTTCGGCGGCTCGCGCAACTGGGACTACCGCTTCGTCTGGCTGCGGGATGCCGCGCTGACGCTCGAGGCGCTGATCGCTCATGGCTTCCTCGCCGAAGCGCATCAGTGGCGTCGCTGGCTGCTCCGGGCCGTCGCGGGGGAACCGCGGGAGGTGCAGATCATGTACGGGATCGCCGGTGAGCGCGATCTCCTCGAGCGCGAGCTGACCAGTCTCCCCGGTTATGACGGTTCAGCGCCGGTGCGCATCGGCAACGGGGCCGTCGACCAATACCAGGGTGATGTGATCGGCGAGGTCCTGGTCGCTCTCGAGGCGGCCAGGATCGCGGGTCTGGAAGAGGGGGACTTCTCCTGGCCCTTGCAGCGCGCGCTCGTCGAGCAGGTGATCGCGTCGATCGATCGCCCCGACAACGGAATCTGGGAGATCCGGGGCGAGCCGCAGTGGTTCACGCACTCGCGGGTCATGATGTGGGCCGCGCTCGACCGGGGAGTCCGTGCCGTGCGGGAGCATGGTCTCGCCGGCGATGCCGAGCGGTGGGAGGGCGTGCGCGATCGCCTGCGTCGCGAGATCGACGACCGCGGTGTCGATGCGGAGGGCGGCCACTTCGTCCAGCACTACGGATCCGGCGACGTCGATGCCTCGCTGCTGCTGCTGCCGCAGGTCGGGTACTGCGCCGCCGACGATCCGCGCATGCTGCGCACCGTCGCCGAGATCGAGAGTCGCCTGCTCGTGAACGGATTCGTGCGGCGCTATCGCACCGAGTCCGGGGTCGACGGACTCGGTGGAGGGGAGCATCCCTTCATCGCCTGCAGCTTCTGGCTCGTCGAGCAGTATGCGGCGAGCGGGCGCACGGGCGACGCGCAGAACCTCATGGCCGGAGTGATGGCGATGGCGAACGATCTCGGCCTGCTCTCGGAGGAGTACGACGTCGGACACCAGCGGCAGGCCGGCAACACTCCGCAGGCGCTCTCGCACCTGAGTCTCATCCGGGCCGCCGACGCACTCGCCGGGCACCGGGGACGCGCGGCGCACCGGGACTGACGTCCGATTTGAGGGTCGGCGGTCGATGAGGTAGCCTGGGAACAACCGAAGACCGCTGGTCATCGTCGTGCGTGAGAACGCGAGGCGATCGAAGCTCTGCTCAGCAGGGGCCCGCGCAGGACACGAACTTTCAGAGCTCCGTGCGCTTGCGCCGGAGCTTTTCTGTTGCATGCGGTCAGGGGTCGGCGCCTCACCTCCGTGAGGCGCCTCGTACACACCAAGGAGTGACCATGGCGCAGAAGGACGCATCGGTTGCCGAGCTCACGAAGTCATTCGAGAACTCGACTGCCGTTCTGCTGACCGAGTACCGCGGTCTGACGGTTGCCCAGCTCAAGGAGCTGCGCAACAGCATCCGTCAGGACGCTGAGTACGCCGTGGTGAAGAACACGCTGACCAAGATCGCCGCCAACAAGGCTGGCATCACCGCGCTGGACGACGACCTCAAGGGTCCGTCGGCTGTCGCGTTCGTGCATGGCGACTTCGTCGCCACTGCCAAGGCTCTTCGTGACTTCGCCAAGGCCAACCCGCTTCTCGTGATCAAGTCCGGCATCTTCGAGGGCAACGCCCTCTCTGCCGACGAGGTCAACAAGTACGCCGCGCTCGAGAGCCGTGAGGTTCTGCTGGCGAAGGCTGCGGGCATGATGAAGGCGACGATGGGCAAGGCTGCTGCCACCATCGATGCTCTTCGCGAAAAGCTGGAGACCGCTGAGGCCGCGTGAGCGACCCACGATCTCGTTCAACAAACCCACCTATCTAGGAGATACATCATGGCTAAGCTCACCACTGAGGAGCTGCTCGAGCAGTTCGCAGGCCTGACCCTCGTCGAGCTCAACGACTTCGTCAAGGCGTTCGAGGAGAAGTTCGAGGTCACCGCTGCTGCCCCCGTCGCCGTTGCAGGCGCAGGCGGCGGCGCTGCTGAAGAGGTTGAGGAGAAGGACTCCTTCGACGTCATCCTCGAGGCTGCCGGCGACAAGAAGATCCAGGTCATCAAGACCGTCCGCGAGCTCACCTCGCTCGGTCTCGGCGAGGCCAAGGCCGTCGTCGACGGTGCTCCCAAGGCCGTGCTCGAGGGCGCGAACAAGGAAGCAGCCGAGAAGGCCAAGGCTGCCCTCGAAGAGGCAGGCGCCACGGTTACCCTCAAGTAATCCGTTCCAGGTCGCGGCGTGACGCCTCGCCCTGGAAGCGTCTGAACGCTTCACGAAAGCCCCGGGTCCGCCCGGGGCTTTCGTGCGTCCGGAGCGCAGATCCGCAGAGGAGCGGTCAGCGTCGTCCGGCGGTGGAGCTCCGGACGACCAGCGAGGATGTCGTCACGGTGCGCTCGCGCGGAGAATCCGGGTGGTCGATCTGCTGCCGCAGCAGGCGCACTGCCTCGTGGCCCTGTTCGCGCGGTGACTGCCTGATGGTCGTGAGCGCGAACATCTCGGCGTGCTGGTGGTCGTCGACTCCGACGATGCTGAGCTCGGTCGGCACGGCGATGCCAAGGCGACGTGCCGCGATCATCGCGCCGATCGCCGCCTCGTCGCAGACGCCGACGATCGCGGTGGGGCGTCCTCTGCGGTCACCGAGGAGCTCGACGGCGGCGGCGTAGCCGCCGGGCATGGTCGGGCGGCTGTCCGCGATCCTCGCGACCGCCTCGAGTCCCGCCGCGGCGAGAGCCTCGAGATATCCCTCCACGCGCTGGGCGTCGCCGAAGCTGAGATGGTCCGGATCCGTGGATCCGCCGACGAACGCGATATCAGTATGGCCGAGTTCGATCAGGTGCTCGGTGGCGATCCGGGCGGCGGCGATGTCGTCGATCGACACGGCACTGGATCCCTCACTGTACGGACCGACGCTGACGAGCGGTCGCTCGGAGCGGTGCAGACGTTCGAGCTCCTGTGCGCTGGGCTGGATGCCGACGGCGATGATCCCGTCGAACCGTCGCCCGGGCAGCACGACGTCGAACAGGCGCTCGCGGGTCTCGCTGCCTTCGCGGATGCCGTAGAGCGCGAGCTCGTAGTCGAGGGCGAACAGCGATTCCTGGATGCCGGCGAGCAGCTCCGAGAAGAACCAGCGGTCGACCGGCGGCATGATGACTCCGACGGTCTGCGTGCGACCCGTGGCGAGACTCGTCGCGGAGGAGTGTGCGACATAGGCGAGTTCTCCGGCAGCATCGGCGACCCGCTTGCGGGTGTCTTCCGAGACGTAACCGCGTCCGCTGAGTGCTCGGCTCGCCGTCGCCTTCGACACGCCAGCGCGCGCCGCGACGTCGGCGATCGTGCTCATCCGGTCCTCCTCGACCATGACTGCGACGCGAGCCCCCACCCCTGCGCCGATGACAGCGTAACGGGTCGCAGGGACGAAAAGGAACCGGTTCCACAGGAATTGTGAGGGAGCGCTCCCATGGTTCGTGCCAGGGCGCTGCGAATGGTTGTCAGTCTGTGATCCTGGCTTATTGTGCCGCGGCGTCGGACCCCGATAGGTTGTCCTGGAATCGGTTCCCGATTCTGTGCCGAGGGGCGGCGCGGAATGTCGTGGGAGCCGGGAAACTCGAAGAGGAGAATTCACATGGGTCTGTCACAGCGTTCCCGGCGTTACGCGCCAATCGCACTGCTGGGAGTCGCGGGCATCGCGCTCGCCGGTTGTGGTGCTCCCGGCGGCACGGACGGCGGGGGAGAAGGCGGCGGCGGAGACAACACCGTCACGATCTACGGCACGATCGTCGAAGGAGAGGCAGAACTTCTCGCAGAGTCCTGGGCGGACTTCGAGAAGGAGAACGACATCACGATCAAGTACGAGGGCAGCCAGGACTTCGAGACTCAGCTCGGCACCCGTGCACAGGGCGGCAACCCGCCCGACATCGCGATCTTCCCGCAGCCGGGTCTGTTCGCGGACTACGCGGCTCGCGACTTCCTGAAGCCGGCCCCTGACGCCGTCGAGGCGAACGCCAAGGAGTACTGGACGCAGGGGTGGGTCGACTTCGGCACCTACGAGGACGAGTTCTACGGCGCGCCGCTCATGGCGAGCGTCAAGGGCTGGGTCTGGTACTCGCCGACGAAGTTCGCCGAGTGGGGAGTCCAGGAGCCCACGAGCTGGGACGAGCTGCTCACACTGACCCAGACCATCCAGGAGAAGAGCGGCAAGGCACCCTGGTGCGCCGGCTTCGAGTCGGGTGTGGCGACCGGCTGGCCCGGCACCGACTGGATCGAGGACCTCGTGCTCCGCAACGCGGGCGCCGACGTCTACGACCAGTGGGTCAAGAACGAGATCCCCTTCACCGACCCGCAGATCAAGGAGGCGTTCGACGCCACCGGCGAGATCCTGCTCAACCCGGCCTACGTCAACGGCGGCTTCGGCGACGTGCGTTCGGTCAACTCCACGGCATTCGGCGACGTGGCCCCTGCGGTCGCGAGCGGCGAGTGCGCACTGACGCACCAGGCGTCGTTCCTGTCGGGCTTCTTCCCCGAGGGCACGAACATCGCCGAGGACGGCGACGTGTGGGCGTTCCTGCTTCCGAGCCAGAGCGAGGACGAGACGTTCATCACCGGTGGTGGCGAGATCGTCGGCGCGTTCAGCGACGACGAGGCGACGCAGAAGGTGCTCGAGTACCTCTCGAGCCCCGAGTGGGCCGACAGCCGTCTGGCGCTCGGTGGCGTGACGTCTGCGAACAAGGGCGTCGACATCGAGGCCGTCGAGAACCCGATCCTGCAGGAGTCGATCAAGCTGCTCCAGGACGACTCGGTCACGTTCCGCTTCGACGGATCCGACCAGATGCCCGGCGCCGTCGGCTCGGGAACCTTCTGGAAGGGCATGGTCGCCTGGATCAACGGCACCTCGACCGACGAGGTCCTGACCCAGATCGAGACCGGCTGGCCCTCCAGCTGATCGGATGAGGTGGGCCGCCCCGTCGGGCGGCCCACCTTCTCCCTCTCGGTCCGCGCATCGCCGCGCGGACCGCTGATCAGCTCCGTCTCATGAAGGGGAATCCATGAACGCGACTGTGTTCTTCCAATGGATCGGGTCTCTGCCCCCGATCGCCCAGGCTCTCGCCGTCGTCATCGCGTTCGCGGTGGTCGTCGTCGTCATCCTGCTTCTCGTCGACATCGCGCCCCGCAAGGGCGCGCTCTACACCGGCATCCGCCTGGCGATGTGCCTGCTCATCCCGTTCGCGGTGATGTGGTTCTTCAACTCCTATTACTGGGCGATGGGAGTAGCGGTCGCCGTCGGCGCCCTGTTCTTCTTCCTCGACTACCGTTCCCGCGACGGAGCCGGGTACCTGATCCAGCTCGTGGCATTCATGGCCCCGGCCATGCTGCTGCTGCTCGCGGGCCTGATCCTGCCGTCCATCCAGACGGTATACGCGTCGTTCTGGAACTCCACCGGCAGCGACTTCGTCGGCTTCTCGAACTACCTCTGGATCTTCACGCAGTCCGACGGCGTCACCTCGGTCGTGAACACGATCGTCTGGGTGCTCCTGGTCCCGACGCTCTCGACCATCGTCGGTCTGGCCTACGCGGTGTTCATCGACAAGACCCGCGGCGAGAAGATCTACAAGCTCCTCGTCTTCATGCCGATGGCGATCTCGTTCGTCGGCGCGAGCATCATCTGGCGCTTCGTCTACGCCTACCGCGGTCCGGAGTTCGAGCAGATCGGTCTGCTCAACCAGATCCTGGTCTGGTTCGGCGGAGAACCGCAGCAGTTCCTGCTCAACGGACCGTGGAACAACCTCGCCCTCATCGTCGTGCTGATCTGGGTGCAGACCGGTTTCGCGATGGTCGTCCTGTCGGCGTCGATCAAGGGAGTTCCCACAGAGCTCCTCGAAGCGGCCGAGCTCGACGGCGCGAACGCGTGGGAGCGATTCCGTTCGGTGACGATCCCGTCGATCCGCCCCGCGCTGATCGTCGTCCTCACCACCATCTCGATCGCCTCGCTGAAGGTCTTCGACATCGTCCGCACGATGACCGGTGGCAACTACGGCACCTCGGTGCTCGCGAACGAGATGTACACGCAGTTCTCCAAGTTCGAGGCGGGACGCAGCGCTGCGCTCTCCGTCATCCTGTTCATCCTGGTGCTCCCGATCGTGATCTACAACGCGCGCCAGATCAAGAAGCAGCGGGAGATCCGATGACCGACACCGTGAACTCAGACACCGGAAAGAGCACGAGGGCGATCACCACCGCCGGACGCTTCGAAGCCTCGGCCGGCCGCGCGCGCAAGCGCCTGAGCCGTCCGTGGGCCACCGTCGCATCGATCGTGATCGCCGTGGTGTGGACGATTCCGACGCTCGGCCTGTTCATCTCGTCGTTCCGTGAGAGGGACGCGATCGAGACGAGCGGCTGGTGGACGGTCTTCACCAACCCGCAGCTGACGCTCGACAACTATGTCGCCGTGCTGCAGTCCGGAACGACGCAGCTGACGATCCTGGAGTCGTTCTTCAACTCCATCGTGATCACGATCCCCGCCACGCTCATCCCGCTGATGATCGCGGCGATGGCGGCCTACGCGTTCTCCTGGATCGACTTCAAGGGACGCAACGCGCTGTTCATCTTCGTGTTCGCGCTGCAGATCGTGCCGATCCAGATGGCTCTCGTGCCGCTGCTGTCGTCGTTCTCGCGGGGCATCAACCTGTTCGGCGTCCAGGTGACGCAGGGACTGGACGCCTCGGGCGGCTACGCACAGGTGTGGATCGCGCACACGATGTTCGCGCTGCCGCTGGCGATCTACCTGCTGCACAACTTCATGTCGGAGATCCCGGGGGAGATCATCGAGGCGGCTCGCGTCGACGGCGCATCCCGCGGACAGATCTTCTTCCGGATCGTGCTTCCGCTGACGATGCCGGCGATCGCGTCGGTGGCGATCTTCCAGTTCCTGTGGGTGTGGAACGACCTGCTCGTCGCCCTCGTGTTCGCCGACGGCGCCGCCTCGCCGATCACGAAGGTGCTCGCCGAGATCACCGGTCGCGGCGAGGGATGGTACCTGCTCACCGCAGGAGCCTTCGTGTCGATCATCGTCCCGCTGATCGTCTTCTTCTCGCTCCAGCGGTACTTCGTGCGAGGACTCCTGGCGGGGTCCACCAAGGGCTGATCGGCTCTCGGAGACAGGTCGAGCACACGATGCCGCGATCGGGCGCAACACAGCCCCGGTCGCGGCATCGTCGCACGTACGCTGTGAACATGAAGTACGCAGACTCCATCGTCGACCTCGTCGGCGACACGCCCCTCGTGAAGCTCCAGCACGTCACCGAGGGCGTGGAGTGCACGGTTCTCGTGAAGCTCGAGTACCTCAACCCCGGCGGCTCCGCGAAGGACCGCATCGCCTCGCGCATCATCGACGCGGCCGAGGCCTCGGGCGACTTGCGGCCGGGCGGCACGATCGTCGAGCCGACCAGCGGCAACACCGGCGTCGGACTCGCGCTGGTCGCCCAGCAGCGCGGGTACAAGTGCGTCTTCGTGCTGCCGGACAAGGTCGGCGAGGACAAGATCGACGTGCTGCGCGCCTATGGTGCCGAGGTGGTCGTCACGCCCACCTCGGTGGCGGCCGACAGCCCCGAGTCGTACTACAGCGTGAGCGACCGGCTCGCCCGCGAGATCCCCGGGGCGTTCAAGCCCAACCAGTACGAGAACCCCAACGGGCCGCGCAGCCACTACGAGACCACCGGCCCCGAGATCTGGCGAGACACCGACGGCCGCGTCACGCACTTCGTCGCCGGGGTCGGCACCGGGGGCACGATCACCGGAACCGGCCGGTATCTGCGAGAGGTGTCGGACGATCGGGTCCGCATCGTCGGAATCGACCCCGAGGGCAGCGTCTACAGCGGCGGCACCGGGCGCCCGTACCTGGTCGAGGGCGTCGGCGAGGACATCTGGCCCGGCGCCTACGACCCGAGCGTGCCGCACGAGATCGTCGCCGTCGACGACGCCGAGTCGTTCGCGATGACCCGGCGGCTCGCGCGAGAAGAGGGAATCCTCGTCGGAGGCTCCAGCGGCATGGCCGTGGTCGGCGCGCTGCGGGTGGCGCGTGATCTGCCGGCGGACGCTGTGATGGTGGTGCTGCTGCCGGATGGCGGGCGCGGGTATCTCGGCAAGATCTTCAACGACGGCTGGATGCGCTCGTACGGCTTCAGCGAGGTGGAGGAGGGCGAGACCGTCGGCGACGTGCTCGCCGCGCGCACGGCCCGCCTGGGGGAGGGCATCCCCGATCTGGTGCACGCGCATCCGACCGACACCGTGCTCGAGGCCATCGGCATGATGACCGAGTACGACGTCTCTCAGCTGGTAGTGCTGAGCGCCGAGCCGCCGGTCATGATGGGCGAGGTGGTCGGCACGGTCGACGAGAAGGGGCTGCTGGACCTGCTGTTCCGAGGCGATGCGAAGCCCGCGGACGCCGTGGGCGATCATGTGGGGGACAGGCTGCCCCTCATCGGCATCCACGCGCCGATCGCGCAGGCACGTGCGGCGCTCGCCGACGTCGACGCGCTGCTCGTCACCCTCGACGGCAAGCCGCACACGGTGCTCACGCGACAGGACCTGCTGTCGTACATCTCCCGCTGATCCCGCACGGACGCCGGACGCCGGACGTAACAGGAGCGGATGCGGTCGCCGGAGCGGACGTAGGCTGAGGGACATGTCCGAGCATGCCTTCGCCACCAGAGCCATCCACGCAGGTCAGGCGCCTGACCCGACCACCGGGTCGATCATCCCGCCGATCTATCAGGCCTCGACGCATGTGCAGGACGGCATCGGCGGGTTCCGAGACGGGTACGAGTACAACCGAGCCGGCAACCCGACACGGTCATCGCTCGAGACGCAGCTCGCCGCACTCGAAGGCGGCGCGAACGCGCTGTCGTTCGCGTCGGGGCTCGCTGCGGAGGATGCGCTGCTGCGCGGCATCCTC
Source organism: Microbacterium sp. Root280D1 (assembly GCF_001428975.1). NCBI lineage: Bacteria > Bacillati > Actinomycetota > Actinomycetes > Micrococcales > Microbacteriaceae > Microbacterium > Microbacterium sp. Root280D1. The sequence goes on from NZ_LMJK01000003.1 coordinate 499,537, forward strand.
CGACCCGGCGATCACATCGTGCTCGGAAACGACGTCTACGGCGGCACCTACCGCCTGCTCACCAAGGTGCTCGCGCCCTGGGGCATCGAGACCACGACGGTCGAGCTGTCGGACGTCGACGAGCTGCGCGCGGCGATCCGGCCCGAGACGAAGATCGTCTGGGTCGAGACGCCCAGCAACCCGCTGCTGAAGATCGTCGACATCGAGCTCATCGCCGAGATCGCCCACGCGGCCGGGGCGATCGCCGTCGTCGACAACACCTTCGCCTCACCGGCACTGCAGCAGCCGCTCTCGCTCGGCGCCGATCTCGTCGTGCACTCCACCACGAAGTACCTCGGCGGGCACTCCGACGTGCTGGGCGGTGCTGTCGTGTTCCGCGACGACCGTTTCTTCGAGCAGGTCAAGTTCCAGCAGTTCGCGGTGGGTGCGGTCTCCGCGCCTCTCGACGCCTGGCTCACGACCCGCGGCATCAAGACGCTCGCGGTGCGGGTGCGCCAGCACTCCGAGAACGCGCAGGCCATCGCCGAATGGGCAGCCGGCCGCCCGGAGTTCGCGACCGTGTACTACCCGGGGCTCGCCTCTCACCCGGGGCACGATGTCGCCACGCGGCAGATGAGCGGGTTCGGCGGGATGCTGTCACTCGGTCTCTCCGCCGGTGCCGATGCAGCCAAGTCGTTCGCGGAATCGACCGAGCTGTTCCAGCTCGCGGAGTCCCTCGGCGGTGTCGAGTCGCTGATCGGATACCCGCCGGACATGACCCACGCCTCGGTGCGGGGCACCGCGCTCGCCGTGCCCGAGAACGTCGTTCGGCTGTCCGTCGGCATCGAAGGCGTCGACGACCTGATCGCCGACCTCGAGCAGGGGCTCGCTCGCCTCGGCTGACCCCTCAGCGTCGATGGCGCACGCAGGTGGGCGCGAGCGGGCTGTAGCATGGAGACTTCGCCCGGATCGAATCGATTCGACTTCCGTCGCGGATTCGGCCGCTCTCGCGACGTGATCCCTCGCGACTCACCTGATCCCCCCCCAACTCCGGAAGGACCGTCGTGCCCGACGCTCCACGCACTGACTCCATCCCGACCGCCCCCGCTCCTGAGCGGACCGCCACGGGCAGCATCCGCATCCCGTCGTCGACGGGCGCGATCCGCACGCTCGGCTCGAACCCGGCCACCGCGCCGATCATGCTGCACCCCGGCGACTCGATCTCGAACGGCCGTCGAGCCCTGTACATCGTGCTGCTCGGCGCGCTCACCGCGCTCGGCCCGTTCACGATCGACCTGTATCTGCCTGCCTTCCCGGTGCTGGAGCAGGACTTCGAGACCACGGCGGCAGCGATCCAGCTGACCCTGACGGGCACGATGATCGGCTTCGCGCTCGGCCAGCTCGTCGTGGGGCCGCTCAGTGACAAAGTGGGCCGCCGAATCCCGCTGATCGTCGTGACAGCGCTGCACGTGCTCGCCAGTGCGGCGGCGGCGTACGCGCCCACCCTTCCGCTGCTCAGCGGCGCGCGAGTCTTGATGGGCGTGGGAGCGGCCGCGGGCGGCGTCGTCGCCATGGCCATCGTCCGCGATCTGTTCGGCGGCCGCAGGCTCGTGGTGATGCTGTCGCGGCTCGCCCTCGTGTCGGGCGTCGCCCCGGTGATCGCCCCGCTGATCGGCTCATGGCTGCTCACGCTGATGCCGTGGCGCGGCATCTTCGTCGTGCTGGCCCTGTACGGCGTCGTCATGCTCGTGTCGGCCATCGTCTTCATCCCCGAGACGCTGCCGATCGCACGCCGCCAGGAGAAGGGCGGCGCGACAGTTATGCAGCGCTACCGCTCGGTGTTCTCCGATCGCGTCTTCATCGGCGTGCTGATCATCGGGGGCATGACCTTCTCGGGTCTGTTCTCGTACCTGTCTGCCTCGCCGTTCCTGTTCCAGCAGACGCACGGGCTCGACGCGCAGCAGTACGGTCTCCTGTTCGCGGTCAACTCGCTCGGTGTCGTCGCCGGCGTGCAGACGGCCTCGCGACTCGCCGCGCGCTTCGGACCGCAGTGGGTCATGGCCTACTCGACGGCGGTCCTGCTTCTCGCGGGCATCGCCATCATCGTGACCGATCAGCTCGGCCTCGGGCTGTGGGGCACGGTCATCCCGCTGTTCGTCTTCATGACAGCCTGCGGCTTCACCTTCCCGAACGTGCAGGTGCTCGCTCTCGACAGGCACGGCAAGGCCGCGGGCACCGCGGCGTCCGTGATCGGAGCCACGAACTTCGGCGTCGCAGGGCTGATCTCGCCGGTCGTCGGCTGGGTCTCTCAGGGTGCGGGGATCACTGCCACGACCATGGCCTCCGTGATGGTCGGATGCGCGGCCATCGGGGTCCTGTCACTGTGGCTGATCGTGCGTCCACGGACTGTCGGCATGCTGGCTCCCTGACTTTCAGCTTCCGACCGGCAGAATGGTTCGATGAGATCACGAACGCTGCTGTGGTGGGGAATAGGGATGCTCGTCGCGGCGACGCTCCTCGGAGCGGCGATCGTGTTCGGGTACACCGAGCCTCCCGGCTTCGACACCTGGTGGAACGAGACGATCAGCACGTACCGCACCGACGCGATGCTGTCGTTCGCGTTGGTGCTGAACAGCATCGGCGGCGGGTGGATAGCGATCCTGCTCGTTCCGCTGCTGCTGATCACCGCTCTTCTCGTGGCTCGGCGATGGCAGGCCGCCGTGTTCGCCGCTGTGGCGTTCCTCGCGAGCGCCGGCGCCGTGCAGCTGCTGAAGCACCTGTTCGGACGAGCGCGCCCGGAGGACATGATCGTCGTGAGCGACTACGGATCGTTCCCCTCGGGGCACGCCGCCAACGCGGCGACGATCGCGATGGTCCTGTGGCTGGTCTTCCCTCGCGTGTGGACCGCGATCCTCGGCATCCTCTGGGTGGTCGCGATGGCGCTCTCGCGTACTCTCCTGTCGGTGCACTGGGCCACCGACACGCTGGGCGGTGCGCTGGTCGGCGCCGGCGTCGTTCTCGTGCTGGGGGCCTGGCTGCTGCCGTGGGTGCAGTCGACGTCGCAGCGGGACGACCCCGCAGTCGCGCCGGTAGGCTGACACCGTCCACATCGCATCGAGGAGCAGCATTGTCGCGCATCCGTCCGTATCGTCCGTCCGACCGCGCCGCCCTCTACGACGTCTGCGTCAGGACTGCGGATGCCGGAGCCGACGCGACCGGGATCTTCTCGGACGACTCGCTCTGGGGTGACCTCTTCGCCGTGCCGTACGTCGAACGCCACCCTGACCTCGCCTGGGTCGTCGAGACCGACGACGAGCGCGTGATCGGCTACATCGTGGCGACGGACGACACGGATGCCTTCGCGACCTGGTTCCGCGACGAGTGGTGGCCTATGCGACAGGAGCGGTACCCGAGGGTCGACGAGCCGAGCACCCGTGAGGATCGCATGATCGAATACGGCTATGCGCAGGCCCCGGGCCGGGACGCGAACGCGGAGGAGTACCCCGCGCACCTGCACATCGACCTCCTGCCCGAGACCCAGGGTCAGGGACTCGGGCGCCAGCTGATCGAGACGCTCTTCACCGAACTGCGCCGCCGCGGAGTGCGGGGGCTGCATCTGGGCATGGACCCGAACAACACGGGCGCCGCCGCCTTCTACAGGCGGCTGGGCATGACACCGCTCCCTGCGGAGCCGGGCGGACAGAGCTTCGGCGTGACGTTCGACTGAGCTCTCGGCCGGGCGGCGGGTCCGGTGCTCGCTGCGCTCGCGCCTCCCCGAATCCCCAGCGCTCGATAAAAAGCATGAAGGGCCCCCGCTGGCGCGGAGACCCTTCATGCTTTTGGCGGTGACGGCGGGATTCGAACCCGCGGTTGCTTGCACAACACACGCTTTCCAAGCGTGCTCCTTCGGCCGCTCGGACACGTCACCAAGGAACAACCTAAACAGTCTATCCGATCGGGTGGGCAGCCCATGACCAGCTCGTGTGGAGGCCATCATCCGGCGGGATGCCGCTCCACCGGTATGCGATCTGTCCGAGCCTTGCGCCCGCAAAGCGATGCTCTCTAGCCTCGAACGTAGACACTGTGCAGTCATATAAGAGCGCACGGCCAGGGTGTGTGAGCCCGGCCGCGCAGCCGACACCGATCGGCGAACTCGTCTCGGAAGGACGTTCATGGCGACAGACCCTTTGCCCACCGTGGCCAGCACTCCTGTGCGCACCGCGTTGCGCCTGGCACACTCCCGCGCTCTCGCAGACCTCGGCCTCGATGCGATCGGCCGTTCCCGCTTCGGATGGCGCGACCGGTCGATCGGCTCAGCCGTCGAACGGGCCGGCTCCTCATACTGGTTGCGAGTCGTCTGGGCTCGAAGCGAGTGGGCGAGGAGCTCGTGGTGGGTCGGCAACCAGGACGCGATGACCATCACCGGGGTCGAGAAGCCCCGACTGATCGACGCGCGGGCGTGGGAGGAAGGACCGCTGGTGTATCGGGCCGACCTCATGAGCCTGCTTCCCGGTCGGGTGTGCGCTCCGACATCCGTGCTCGAGCGGACGCCCGGGCTGGACGAGACGTGGTGGACCGCGCTCGAACGCAACCTCGACGCCGTCGCGGCGACGCCGACGGAGCGCACCGTGCTCGATTCCGAGATCATGCGCCGCAGGATCGGCGTGTTCTTCGGCATCGACCTCGACGTCGACCAGGACGACTGGGTGGCGAGCCACGGCGACCTGCACTGGAACAACCTTCACCGGGAGCCGTTCGCGATCGCCGACTGGGAGTCCTGGGGTCTGGCGCCGCGCGGCTATGACCCGGCGTTCCTGCTCGGACACTCCCTGGCCGTTCCGCACGTGGCAGATCAGATCGCGCGGCGATTCCGTCGGGACCTCGAGACCGAGAGCGGCATCGTCTCTCAGCTGTACGTGATGACGAAGCTGCTCACGCGTGCGGACGCCGGAGAGCACGTCGGACTCGTGCCCGCGGTGCATCGTCACGTCGGGCGGCTTCTCGGCACTCGGGTGCCGCTGCGGCGTCGGGCTCCCGCTCGTGCGACGTAGGATCTCTGGGTGGCAACCCCCAAGATCGTCCTCTTCTACGTCTTCACCCCGCTCGCCGATCCGGATGCGATCCGGGTGTGGCAGCGCGACCTCGGCGAAGCGCTCGGGCTGCGCGGACGGCTCCTCATCTCGAAGGACGGAGTCAACGGCACGTTGGGCGGTGACCTTCTGGCGCTGAAGAAATGGGCGCGGTCATTCCGGGCCTATGCGCCCTTCAAGAACGCCGACATCAAGTGGAGCGAAGGCACCGGCGTCGACGCCGATGGTCGCAGCGTCGACTTTCCGAAGCTCAGCGTCAAGGTGCGCGACGAGATCGTGTCATTCGGAGCGCCGGGCGAATTGCGGGTCGATGAGAACGGCGTCATCGGCGGCGGCACTCGGCTCACACCGGAAGAGCTGCACGAGCTGATGGGGGAGCGAGGCGACGAGGTCGTGTTCTTCGACGGACGCAACGCGCTCGAGGCGCAGATCGGCCGCTTCCGGGGAGCTGTCGTTCCCGACACCGAGACGACTCGCGACTTCGTGCAGCTGCTCGACTCGGGTGCCTACGACGACCTCAAAGGCAAGCCGGTCGTCACCTACTGCACGGGCGGCATCCGCTGCGAGGTGCTCTCGAGCCTGATGACAGCCCGCGGGTTCGGCGAGGTGTACCAACTCGAGGGCGGCATCGTCCGCTATGGCGAGCAGTACGGTGACGAGGGCCTCTGGGAGGGGTCACTCTACGTGTTCGACAAGCGTGGCTCCGTCGACTTCTCCGACCACGCGGCCGTCATCGGCGAGTGCGTCGGCTGCGGTGTGCCGACCAAGCGCACCGCGAACTGCCCGGACCCCGCCTGCCGCACCCAGTTCGTCGTCTGCGAATCCTGCGACTCGGTGCGCTGCGAGCTGCACGCCGCCTGATCCCCTCGCCACCACCTTCGGCAGTCGCGGTACTACTCAGACGAGCAGCGGCACGTCGGTGCGGCGGCTGACGAAGAGCGATCGCGGCAGCAGGAACGCGTGGACCCTCGTCCAGCGATCGACGCTGCGGCGCAGTTGAGCCGTCACATCGATCAGAGCGGCGTCGAGATCTCGGGCCGCGCTCGCCGAGGGGCGCGCATAGCTCGCCTGCTCGACTGCGGCGACGAGCACTCTGATGGCGTCGGCATTCACGCCGCTGTCTCTCACGAGGTCATCGCCGCGCATGCGAGGGGTCTCGGCGTCCGACAGGGGTACGCGCAGATCCTGCATGGTCGCCCGCAGCTCGGCCCACGCGGCTCCGGCGTCACCGTCCCGCGCGCGCCCGCGTCGCGCGAACCGCAGCGCGAGACGAGCGAATGCGGGAATCAGCAGCACCACCAGCACCCCGAGCGTCGTCAGCACGACGGGAGTGGGGTCGAGCTGACGACGCTCCCCGGTCGCGCCGGCGTTGTCGCCGGCATCCTCACGCTCGAGCTCCGGTCCCGAGGTCTGCTCGGTGCTGGGAGCCGCCGTCGGAGCGGGCGTCGCGGCGCCGCCCGTCCCCCCGCCCGTCGTCGCCGCGGCGCTGAAGGCCGTCGGAACCCCGAGAGACGCCGTCGGTTCGAACGGGACCCAGCCCACGCCGGGGAAGAGGACCTCGGGCCATGAGTGCAACTGGTCGCTCGAGACCGAGTACACCGCCTCATCGCCGCGCGTCGTCTCGGTCAGCGCCCCGGGGAGGTACCCGACGACGATGCGCACCTCCATGTCGAGGCTCTCCGCCATGAGCGCGAACGCCCCGGCGAAGTGGATGCAGTATCCCGACCGCACCTCGAGGAACTCGGCGACCGCATCGGCTCCGGTGCCGTCGAAGCCCTCATCGACAGGGGTCTCGAGAGAGTAGGCGAACTGGCTCCGGAACCACGACTGGAGCGCGACCAAGCGGTCGTAGTCGTTCGTGGCGTCCGCCGTTACCTCGGCCGCCGTCTCGCCGATCACGTCCGGCAGGTCGACCGGCTCGGCATCGGGGTCGACGATCGGCGAAGCGGCGGGAAGCGCGCGGATCTGCTCGAGAGTCGGTGAGACCTCGAGCGACCGCACCGTGTAGTCGTTGCCGACGGCATCCCCGTTGCGAGACGCGAGAGTGCGGTTCTCGGGGCTCACCCGCCAGGCGGCGGAAAGTCCCTGCACGCCGGTCGCGGGGTACGGCACGGGGAGCCATGAACTCGACATCCGGATCACGCGGATGGAGGTGTTCTGGTCGGTCGTCTCGATGTCGTCCGCCCACTCGTCGGGGCCGAATCCCTCGCTCTGCGCCTGCAGGTCACCGCGATCGGGCTCCCACACGCGCCCGTCGAACGACGACAGCGTCGTGAGTCGCAGGTAGGGCGCGGTGTCCGCCGTCGTCGCCAACGTGAGCACCTCGACAGGGTTCGGCTGTCGCAGGTCATCGCCGAGGCGTAGCGACGCATCGACGGTGACCCCCGTACCTGTACCCGTGAGAGTGGCCGAGACCGGCAGCACCGGTGCGACGATCACCGTCGCCGCGAGCGCAGCGACGCCGACGCCAGCGGCGACCGCCACGGATGTCCGCCGCGGCGAATCGGGATTCTGCGCCGCCGTGTACCGCAGTAGCACGAGGATCAGGATGCCGAGCAGCACGAACCAGACGACGTTCACACCCCCGAGAGTGGCGATCATCGGCATGGATCCGACGACGGCGGTGAGGAGGCTGGCGAGGATCGCGCCGCGCTGGGCGACGAGCTGGTCGAGCAGGATGGCGACGACGCCGAACCCCAGGCCCATCACCGCCTGAAGCCCCGGTGATGCGGCGAGCGGGGCCGAACCGAAAGCGATCTCCTCCCAGGCGGCGGCGGCGAGAGCCTGGAAGGTGTAGAACGTCGCTTCGGTGGGCACGACGCCGAACACCGCGGTGTCGCCCGCGACGAGCAGGATGACGGTGCCCATCACCACCAGGATCTGGACGGCGATCGTGACGAGGTCGCGTGCCCAGGCCGGACGGCCGCGCATCAGCGTGCGACACGTCATGCCCGTGAGCGCCGTGACGACGATCACGGCGAGGACCGCGAACGACCAGCTGCCGGGTTCGATGACCGAGGTGAACGGCCACATCGCGACGAGCCCGGCCGCCGCAGCCAGCACCGACGGCAGGACGGTGCCGACGGGCAGCTCGTGCTCGCGGTGCCACGACAGGCGGGATCCGCGTTCGGCCTGTCGTTCAGCTCGGGACATCGGTCGCTCCCCGGTGGTCCGCGGTGCCGCCGATGCGGTCGGGCAGCACGTCCTCCCACGCCTCTGCGATGTCGTCGCCGAGTCTCGCGAAGCGCCAGCCGTTCCGCTCGGCCGCCGCGACGACGCCGGCGCCCGGTGCGGTCGCGAACAGCATCGGCGCTGCCGCTCCGGACGGGCGCAGCAGGGCGGCATCCTCGTCGTCGATCTCGCCTGTGATGTAGACGAGCGGACCCGGAGGTGTGCCACCGACCAGAGTCGGGAGGTCGCGGGGCTCGCCGCGCGGGCCGACCAGCGCGAGGGCGACGAGAAGGCCGTCCCGATCGTCTTCGTGGCCGCGCAGCGTGCCCAGCAGAGTCCCGCCGCTGTCGATCACATCGACGCCGTATCCCTCCTGCACGAGGTGCACGGCGACGGAGGCGCACATCGACACCGCGGTCTCGAAAGCGGGGTCCTCGGCATCACCCGGGCGCGCCCAGCGTGCGGCGCTGCGGTCGAGGATCACGAGAGCGTCGGGGCTGGACTCCTCCTCTTCCTGCCGCACCATCAGCTGTCCGCGATGCGCGGTCGCCCGCCAATGGATGCGGCGCATCGAGTCGCCCGGGATGTAGCGGCGCGGCGAGAGATTGTCGCTGCCCTGCCCGAGCCGACTCGAGGACGTGTGCGCGGTCCCGCCGGCGGCCCCGACCTTGACGGTCAGCGGCGCGAGCGTGAACACCTCAGGGACGACGGTGACCGTGCGCGTCTCGCCGAACGCCTGCTCGCGCTGCGCGAGACCGAACGGGTCGACGGTGCGCACCACCAGTGGGCCGATCGGCCACACGCCGCGACGGACGCCGGTGATCAGATAGGTCAGCTGGCCGGTCTCGGACGGGTACTCGCCCGCCGAGTCGCCGCTCACCGCGGGCGGTAGCACGTCGCGCCAGAGGCCGCGGGGAACGCGCAGGGCCCGCAGGGTGAAGCGCAGGGTCACTCGCGAGGTCTCCGACACGGTCAGCAGGTCGGTCGAGACCTGCCGCGTGACGGTGCCCGTGCGCCGCGGCAGCCGCACGACGAGAACCGAGAAGACGGTGAGCACGAGAAGGAGGATGCCGATGTAGAGGAGGATCGGCGCGCCCAGCATGTTCGCCGCGATCAGGCAGCCGAGACCGGAGAGGAGCGCACCCGTTCCCCGCAGGGTGAGGGTTCGACGGCGAGGCATGGCGAGCGGCGGGTCAGGAGCGCGCGGTCACGGGCACCCGCACGCGCTCGACGATCTGCCGCAGGGCCGCCTCGACCGGCTGGGCTCCGGCGCGGTGCGCGCCGCGGGCGGGAAGGAGTCGGTGGGCGAAGACCGGGACGATCAGCGCGGTCACGTCGTCCGGGATCACGAAGTCGCGTCCGTCGAGTGCCGCCCACACCTTCGCGGCGCGGATCAGCTGAAGAGTCGCCCTCGGGCTCGCACCCAGGTGCAGATTGGGGTCGGCTCGGGTGGCCTGCGCCAGAGCGACCGTGTACTCCTCGAGCGCCGGCGCGACATGCACGGAGCGCGCCCAGGCGATCAGTCCCGAGATCGACGCCGCGTCGGCGACCGCTCGCACCGCGGCGAGCGGGTTCACGGTGTCTCGCTGTCGCAGCATGAGCGCCTCGGCCGCCGCATCCGGGTAGCCCATCGAGATGCGCATCATGAAGCGGTCGCGCTGTGCTTCGGGCAGCGCATAGGTCCCCTCCATCTCGAGCGGATTCTGGGTCGCGACGACCAGGAACGGATCGGGCAGCATGTGGGTCGACCCGTCGACCGTCACCTGCCCCTCCTCCATGGCCTCGAGCAGCGCCGACTGCGTCTTGGGCGACGAGCGGTTGATCTCGTCGGCGATCACGATGTGCGCGAACACGGCGCCGCGTTTGAACTCGAACTCGCGATCGACGGGGTTGTAGACGCTCACGCCCGTCACATCGCCGGGGAGGAGGTCGGGAGTGAACTGGATGCGGCGGACGGTCGCATCCACGCTCGCGGCCAGCGCGCGTGCCAGCATCGTCTTGCCGACGCCTGGCACGTCCTCGATCAGCAGGTGTCCCTCGGCGAGCAGGCACACGAGCGCGCTCCGCACGGCATCCGGCTTGCCGTCGATCACCCGTCCGACGGACTCGACGATGGCAGACGTCTGCGCGGCGAACTGCTCGGCGTCGACGACGGCCGGGATCAGGGGCGGGTTCTCTGGCATGCGTTCCCTCTCGCGTGGGCGCTGCGGTGCGCGTGAACCGATCGTAACCCGGCTGCCTACGGTTGGGGTGAGAACCGGCGTCGGGCATCAGCCCCAGACACGAGCCCGGGGTTCTGCGGGGTCCACCCGGCTGTCGGCGCTGCGCGCGACACGCAGCAGAGCGAGTCCCTGCACCCCGCTCAGCTCGTGCAGTGAGCACGTGCCGATCAGGGCCCGCCAATGGTCGCAGAAGCGCTCGGCGTCTCCGCGCCGCCGGGCGATCAGGCGAGGCACTGCGAGAAGCGTGCGTCCGGGGGAGAGGCGGTCGGCGAGGCGTTCGAGCACCCGGACCCGCGGCAGCCCGGCCGCGTCGATGCGCAGCAGGAACCGGGGTGTGCGCACCGGTGCGAAGAGCTCCTCGACGGCATCGGCGATCACGCGTGCGTCCGAGACGGAGCCGCCGAGCTCGATGCGGATGCAGGTGGGGTCGGCGTCGTCCGGCCGCGCAGTGATCGCTGACTCGTCGATCCGCCCGACGCGTCCTGCCTCCTCCAGCGTGCGGGCGACGGCGACCGCCGCGGCTCGGTAGATCTCGGCCGGCCTCGAGCGATCGCGCAGAGAGCGGACGAGCATGCGCACAGCGGATGCGGTCGCAGCGACAGCGCCCCCGATCAGCGCGAGCGCGACCCCGAAGGCAGGGGCGAAGGAGACCCCGAAGAGCGCGAGCAGGGTGACGAGCACGCCTGTCGTCGCGGCGCCGGCGAGGAAGCCGCCGACCGCTCCCGCCCTCGCCGTCTGCGCGGCGCGAAGCAGTGGGGCGCGGGTCGTCCGACGGATCGACACCGTCTCCCGTTCGTGGGCACGGTACGGCTCGCCGATCCGCCACTCCTCCCTCGTCCGACTCCGAGAGGGCCACTGCGCGCGCGCGAGGGCGCCGAGATCCGCGATCGTCGTCGACGGGTCCTTGTCGAGCACACGAGTCCACGCCTCGACGGCGGGTGGGGTGAGTGCATGACCCAGTCCGCTGACGATGCGGCCGTCGCCCTCGGCGCTCAGCCCCCACAGATGCGAATGCCGACGACGGAGTCGCAGGGACTCGGACGCATCGTCGAGGTCGACGTGCGACGGGATCAGGCAGACGACCGACCAGTTGTGCGCGACCTTCTCGGGCCATGCCGGATCGAGCCTCAGGGTGCGCCCCCGCAGCTGCTGGGTGCCGGATGAGGTGGCCACGGTCGTGAGATCGACGAGGGTGTTCACCGACGGGCAGTCCCAGCCTTCGCCGAGCAGCCCCCGGGTGCCGACGAGCAGGCGCACATCGCCTCGGCGGATCAGCTCGGACACGGCCGCGACGACTCGTCCGCTTCCGGCGGCGCGCACCTGCAGGTCGCGCACGGGACCGGTGCCCTCCGCGATGCCGACCGGCTCGCCGAGCAGTTCTTCGAGCGCGACCGCGATGTCGGCGGCGTCGTCGGCGCGGACACGCAGGTGCTGCGAGGTCAGCAGCACGGGGCGCAGTCGGGAGGTGACAGCGTCGACGGCGAGGAGGCCGAACGTGCGGAGCGCCCCGGCGGGTGCGTCACCGGCCAGACCGCGGCTGTTGCCGTGCTCGACGAAATCGGTCACGACGACCGCGCGGATCCGATGGCCGTCGGCGCCGGCGAGTTCTCGCTGGAGGATCTCGACGGCCGCGTGGTCCTTCGCGGCGGAGAACGCCAGAGTGGTCTCGATCGGGTTCCGGCCGCGTCGGATACCCCGGTCGGTCAGCGCGTACCCGAAGTCCGCGAGCGAGCGCCGCACGTACTCCCACTGGCGCACGGCAGAGGGATCCGAGAGCAGCCGTGCCTGGGCGAACCGTGCCAGGACCGTCAGCAGGTCGTCGGTCGTGCATCGGTCGAGCAGGGCCGGCGGGATGGAGGCGATGAGCGGATGCTGCGGAGAGACCTCGCGCAGCACGAGAGCGCATGACCGGGTGAGGGCGAAGTCCGTCGCGAAGGCCCGGTCGAGGCGGGCGAGCGGGGTCTCGGCGAGAGAGGCGTCCTGCGGCTCTGCGGGTTGGAGGTGATGCTCGAGGTACGACAGCGCGTCGGGGGTCGACAGCACCTGCGTGATCAGGTCGTGCAGCAGCGATTCGTGCCGTCGGATGAACGCGGCCTCTGCGGGCAGGGGCTCGGTGAACATCACGTGATCGCGATACGGAGCCAGGTGGCCCTCCTTGACCACCGCCGGTGTCGGCACCTCGTAGTCGACCTCGCCGAGCAGGTGGCTGTAGTTCTCGTACTCGGTCTCGTCGTCGGGCGACGGCAGGGTCGCGGTGAGGCCGATCAGCGTCGGCTCCGCGCCGCTCTCTCGGATGCGGGCGACCAGATAGGCCACCACGATCGCCCAGTGGTCGAGCAGATGATGGCACTCGTCGAGCACGACCGTGCGCACCCCCGCCTCGACGAGTCGGTCGATGAGCGCGACGGCGTTCGGGTGCAGCACGCGAGCGAGCTCCGAAGGGCGCTGGCGGGTGAAACGCGAACGCAGTCGGCGCGCACGACTGCGGATGCCGGAGCGGTGGCGGGCGGGGTTGTCGACCGCCAGCTCGGCGAGCCACGTCGCGGCATCCGCCTCGGTGCGGCCGCTCGCGACGAGTTCCTCCGTCCAGATCGCCCTGGCGAGGTCGTCGAAGGGTGAGCCGTCTCCCGTCACGCTGAGCAGCTGATACGTGAGCACCGTCAGATCGCCGAGACGCTCGGGATCATCCGAGACGGCCGCCGCGTCCGGCGCCAGCTCCGACGCGGTGCGCACCCACTGATGGCGGATGGTCACCGTCGGCGACAGCACGAGAGTGCGGTGGCCTTCGCGTGCGGCGAGCAGCAGGCCCAGCAGCGTCTTCCCGGAGCCTGGCGGGGCGACGATGTGCAGCGGGGCTGCGCCTCCCGGAGGGATCCGGTCGAGGACCTCGGCCTGGTAGGTGCGCAGCGTGCCCGGAAAATGCCACGTCGAGAGGGGAGGGGCGGCGACGGGATCCATGACCTGCCCAGTCTGTCAAAGAGCAGGGGCAGACATCGGCTAGACTTGTCGACGGCTCTCCGCGTGGCGGCATCCAGGCCAATTCCCCCAGGGCGGAAACGCAGCAAGGGTAACCGGGCTCTGCTGGGTGCGCGGAGGGTCACTTTCTTTTTGTCAGGGTCCTCCGGGGCAGTCCTGACAGGATCGTGACGTGACAAGGCCCGACGTGACCCGCACCGCCGACTCCCCGCGCTCCAGCGCTCTCGGCCGTTTCGCGGCGCCTCTGCTGCTCGTCGCCCTGATGTGGCTCGTGCAGCTCGTCGACGCGATCCTCCCCGGGTCCTTCACGGGCTTCGGTCTTCGGTCCTGGGACCTCTCGGGGCTCGGGGGCATCGTGGTCGGGCCTCTCCTGCACGCGGATTGGGCGCACCTGATCGGCAACACCGTGCCGCTTCTCGTGCTCGGCAGCCTCGTCGCTGTCGAGGGCACCCGCAGGTTCTGGACCGTCACCGCATTCGCCGCCGTGGTCGGCGGCCTCGGCACCTGGCTCGTGAACGCGCCAGGAGCATTGACCGTCGGGGCATCAGGACTCGTCTTCGGATACTTCGGATACACCGTGATGCGGGTCTTCGCGCCGGGACGAGTCGCTCATCGCGTGCTCTATGCGATCGTCGCGCTCATCGTGATCGGACTCTACGGCGGCTCGATGCTCGCCGGCGTCGTCGGCGTTCGCGAGGGCATCTCGTGGCAGGCGCATCTGTTCGGTGCGATCGGGGGCGGCCTCGCCGCGTTCGTCGGCAGAGGCGGACGCGAGACCCGCAGCGTATGAGCTCTCGGGGCGCGACCACGAGGAAGACGCCGTCGACGAGGAAGACGGCGGCTCGCAGGAAGGCAGGCGCCCGCAAGGCGACTGACGGCAAGACGGCGAGTCGGCAGCGCGCACGCACGCACCGCGCGTCGCCGCGACGTCGAGCGCAGCGGCGGATGCGGCGGGCGAAGGTGCTGCGACGCGTCGCACTCTCTGCGGCGGCGGTGATCGTGGTCGCGCTCGCCGCGGTGCTGATCCCGCTGGGACTCGCCCACGAGAAGCCGCTGGCGATCTGCATCTCCGATCCGACCACGTTCCCGGAGGCGGGTGTCGCGGGCTGGCAGGGGGAGCAGCTCGAGAACGCCGCGACCATCATGCAGACGGCGACCGCGCTCGGCTTCGGTCGAGACGGGCAGATCCTGGGCGTCATGACGGCGATGGGCGAGAGCAGCCTGAACAACATCGACTACGGCGACTGGGAGACGAGCGGGTTCACGAACCCCGACGGCAGCCGGACGACGAGCATCGGACTCTTCCAACAGCAGCACTGGTGGGGTTCGGCCGAGCAGCGCATGGACCCGGCGACCGCCGCGACGCTGTTCTACGAGCGCCTCGCGAGGGTCCCCGACTGGCAGTCGATGGATCCGTCGCTCGCGATCCACCGGGTGCAGATCAACCTCGACCCCACCTATTACACGCGCTACGCCTCGGACGCCGCAGCCGTGGTCGATGCGCTCTCGACGCCCTGCTGAGCTGTTTCGCACGGCTGTCAACCCAGCGAGATCATGAGGTCGTGCACCTAGGGTGGGACTGTGGCGCAGAGCATCTACATCACCTCGGCCGAAGGCCATACCGGTAAGTCGACCATCGCCCTCGGCGTGCTCGACGCGCTCATGCGCGTCACCCCGCGGGTCGGCGTCTTCCGCCCGATCGCCCGGTCGGTGACCGAGCGCGACGACGTGCTCGAGCTGCTGCTCGCACACGACGGGGTGCACCTCGACTACGAGGACTGCATCGGCGTGACCTACGACGATGTGCGAGACGACCCCGACCGGGCGCTGTCGACCATCGTCGCCCGGTTCAAGGCGGTCGAAGCCCAGTGCGACGCGGTCGTCATCATCGGCAGCGACTACACCGATGTCGCCAGCCCCGCAGAGCTGGGGTACAACGCCCGGATCGCCGCGAACCTGGCGGCGCCCGTGCTGCTCGTGCTCAGCGGTCGCGATCAGCAGCGGCAGGCCGAGCAGCTGGGCACGACCACCGCCCGCACTCCCGCCGCGGTCGGACAGATCGGGGCGCTCGCGCTCGCCGAACTCGAGGTCGAGCGTGCGGAGCTGTTCGCGATCATCGTGAACCGGGCCGACCCCGATCGGCTCGACGACATCGAACAGGCCGTCGCGGCGGTGCGCCCGCAGAAGACCACGCCGGTGTGGGCGATCCCCGAGGACCGCACCCTGGTGGCACCGTCGATCGACGGCATCCTCGCCGCGGTCGACGGCCGGCTCATCAAGGGTGACCGCGACCGTCTCGCACGCGAGGCGCTGACGATCGTCGTCGCGGGCATGTCGATGGTGAACGTGCTTCCCCGGCTCACGGAGGAGTCGGTCGTGGTGATCCCCGCCGACCGCACCGAGGTGCTGCTCGCGACGCTGCTCGCGGATGCGTCCGGCACGTTCCCCCGAGTCGCCGGCATCATCCTGAACGGCCCCTTCCCGCTTCCCGAGCCGATCGTCCAGCTGCTCGACGGCTTCACCTCGACCGTGCCGATCATCGCGACCGACCTCGGCACCTACGACACCGCGGTGCGCGTGATGGGGGCCCGTGGCCGCATCTCGCCCGAGTCGCGGGGCCGCTACGACCGGGCGCTGGGGCTCTTCCAGACCCACGTCGACATCGCCGAGCTCACCACTCAGCTCGGTCTCGCGGAGTCGCGCGTCGTCACTCCGCTGATGTTCGAGTACGGCCTCATCGAGAGAGCACGCTCCGACCGTCGACGCATCGTGCTGCCGGAGGGCGATGACGACCGCATCCTCCGAGCGGCGGCGACCCTGTTGGCCCGGGAGGTCGCGGATCTCACGATCCTCGGCGACGAGTCGGCGGTCAGGGCTCGGGCGGTCGAGCTGGGCGTCGACATCTCGGCGGCCCAGGTGATCAGCCCGAACGATCCCGAGATGGTCGAGCGCTTCGCGGCCGAGTACGCGCGGCTGCGGGCGCACAAGGGCATCACGCTGGCCCAGGCCGCCGACACGGTCACCGACGTGTCGTACTTCGGCACGATGATGGTCCACCTGGGCCTCGCGGACGGCATGGTCTCGGGTGCCGCGCACACGACGGCGCACACGATCCGCCCGTCGTTCGAGATCATCAAGACCAAGCCGGGCGTCACCGTCGTGTCGAGCGTCTTCCTCATGGCGCTCGCCGACCGGGTGCTCGTCTACGGCGACTGCGCGGTGATCCCGGATCCGACGAGCGAGCAGCTGGCCGACATCGCGATCTCGTCGGCAGCGACCGCACAGCAGTTCGGCATCGAGCCGCGCATCGCGATGCTGTCGTACTCGACGGGGGAGTCCGGCTCGGGTGCCGACGTCGACAAGGTCAGAGCCGCGACCGCACTCGTGCACGAGCGTGCACCCGAGCTGCTCGTCGAAGGCCCGATCCAGTACGACGCCGCGGCCGACGCAGCGGTGGCGAAGGCGAAGCTCCCCGACTCGGCGGTGGCAGGGCGGGCGACCGTCTTCGTCTTCCCCGACCTGAACACCGGCAACAACACGTACAAGGCGGTGCAGCGATCGGCGGGTGCCGTCGCGATCGGCCCCGTGCTGCAGGGTCTCAACAAGCCGATCAACGACCTCTCGCGCGGTGCGCTGGTCGACGACATCGTCAACACCGTCGCGATCACGGCGATCCAGGCGCAGTCCGAAGGAGCGACCGCATGAGCGCGATCCTCGTCATCAACAGCGGTTCCTCGTCGCTCAAGTACAGCCTGATCGACATCGAGAACGAGAACGAGCTCGCGACGGGACTCATCGACCGGATCGGACAGGACCTCAGTGCCGTCCGCCACACGGTGCGTCCGGAGGCCGGAGGGGATGCCGTCGTCACGATGCTCGATGCCTCGTACGACTCCGAGCAGCCCGTAGCCGATCACGATGCCGCGTTCACGGTGATGCTCGACCAGTTCGCCGAGCACGGTCCGCTGCTCGACGAGCATCCGCCCGTCGCCGTCGGACACCGGGTGGTGCACGGCGGGGCACGGTTCTACGCACCCACCCTCGTCACACCGAACGTCGAGGAGCAGATCGAGGAGCTCTCGGTGCTCGCCCCCCTGCACAACCCCGCGAACCTCGCCGGGATCGTCGCGGCGAGGGCGGTGTTCTCCGGCGTCCCGCACGTCGCCGTGTTCGACACGGCGTTCCATCAGACACTGCCTCCGGCCGCCTACACCTATGCGATCGACGCAGAGCTCGCCGCGGAGCACCGGGTGCGCCGATACGGATTCCACGGCACCAGCCACCAGTTCGTGAGCGAGTCGGCCGCCGCGTTCCTCGGGCGCGACCTCGGCACACTCCGCCAGCTCGTCTTCCATCTCGGCAACGGCGCCTCGGTGACCGCGATCGAGGGCGGCCGATCGGTGGAGACCTCGATGGGGCTCACTCCGCTCGAGGGGCTCGTCATGGGGACCCGGTCCGGGGATCTCGATCCTGCGGCGCTCGTGCACCTCTCGCGTCGAGCCGGGTACTCGATCGACGATCTCGACGCGCTCCTCAACACGCGCAGTGGGCTCAAAGGCCTCGCAGGGCGCAGCGACATGCGCGACATCCTCGCGGGCAGGGAAGCGGGAGATGCGGCGGCGACGCTCGCGTTCGACGTCTACATCCACCGGCTCAGGGCGTATGCGGGGTCGTACATCGCGCAGCTCGGCGGAGTCGACGTGATCTCCTTCACCGCGGGGGTCGGCGAGAACGCAGCGGCCGTGCGCGCGGAAGCGATGGCGACGCTCGGATTCGCCGGCGTGGAGATCGATCACGGGCGCAATGCCGCCCGCCAGCGCGGAGTCCGGCGGATCTCGACGGACGCGTCCAGAGTCGCTGTGCTCGTGGTGCCCACGAACGAAGAGCTCGAGATCGCCCGGCAGACGTTCCGTCTGCTCTGACCGATACGCCCTCGGGGGTTACCGCTCGGTGCCGAGCCGCACTACGCTTGCACAGTGGCACGGAGAGGTGCCGGAACCCTCGTCCTTCTCCTGGAGGCTGCTGTGCCCGAAGCCCTGCCCGATCCGCTCCGCGCCGAAGGCGTCCTGTTCGATCTCGACGGCGTGCTGACGCCGACCGCCGAAGTGCACATGCGCGCGTGGAAGGTCGTCTTCGACGACGTGTTCGAGCGCTGGGGCATCACTCCTCCGTATTCGGATGCCGACTACTTCGACTACGTCGACGGCAAGAAGCGCTATGACGGCGTGGCCAGTCTGCTGCGCAGCCGCAACGTCGAGATCCCCTGGGGTGCGGTCGACGACCCGCCCGAGGCCGAGACGATCTGCGGCATCGGCAACCGCAAGAACGCCGCGTTCGCCGAGTCCCTGCGTGGCGAGGGCATCGCCCCGTTCCCCGGATCGCTCGCACTCGTCGAGAAGCTCTCCGCCGCCGGCATCCCGCTCGGTGTCGTCTCGAGCTCCAAGAACGCCGAAGAGGTGCTGGCTGCCGCCGGCATCCGCTCGTTCTTCCGCATCGTGGTCGACGGTGTCGTCGCAGAGCGCGAGAACCTCGCCTCCAAGCCCGCCGCCGACATGTTCAGCGCCGGCGCGGTGGCGCTGGGCGTCGACCCGGCCCGCAGCATCGCCGTCGAGGACGCGACCTCGGGCGCGGCCTCTGCCGCCGCAGCCGGATTCGCCACCGTCGTCGGCGTCGACCGCGGCACCGGGGCCGACGCGCTGCGCGCCGCCGGCGCGACGGTCGTCGTCGACGATCTCGACGTGTTCCTCGACCCCGCGGCCGACGAGTCCGCGCCGTCCGACTCCGCCGCTCAGGCACCCCGCTCCGACAACGAGGAGACCGCATGATCGACCGCGACCGCTTCCCCGTAGACCCCTGGCGCCTCATCGAGACGCGTTATTCCGAAGACGGCGTCGCCGAGACCCTGTTCGCCGTCGGCAACGGCTACCTCGGACTCCGGGGCAACCACATCGAGGGGCGCGGCGCCCACGAGCACGGCACCTTCATCAACGGACTGCACGAGACGTGGCCGATCCGGCACGCCGAGCAGGCCTACGGCTTCGCCGAGGTGGGGCAGACGATCGTCAACGCCCCCGACGCCAAGGTCATGCGCGTCTATGTCGATGACGAGCCGATCTCGTTCGACGAGGCGGACGTGCGCGAGTACCGCCGCACGCTCGACATGCGCACCGGCGTGCTCGAGCGCACCGTGGTGTGGGAGACCCCGTCGGGCAAGCGCGTGCGGATGCGCGATGAGCGCATCGTCAGCTTCGAGGAGCGCCACCTCGCCGTGCTGCGACTCGAGGTCGTCGTCGAGAACGCCGACGCCCCGGTCACCGTCAGCTGCCAGATGATCAACCGCCAGGACGGTGCCGGCGTGTACGCGGGCACCCCGAACCAGGCCAAGGGCGGATTCGATCCGCGCAAGGCCGAGAAGATCGCCGAGCGCGTGCTCGAGCCCGGCGAGTACTGGCAGGACGGACTGCGCTCCGCGCTGTCCTACAGCGTCGCGGCATCAGGCATGACGGTCGCAGTGGTCGCCGACCACATCATCGAGACCGAGAACGACTACACCTCGCGCACTCTCATCGAGGCGGACATCTCGAAGAACGTGTTCCGGGTGCAGGCGAAGGCCGGGGTGCCCATCACGGTCACCAAACTCGTCAGCTACCACACCTCCCGCGGTGTGCCGGCCCGTGAGCTCGTCGACCGCTGCCGTCGATCCCTCGACCGCGTCGCGGTCGAGGGCGTCCAGGCGCAGTTCGATCGACAGGCCGAGTGGCTCGCTGCCTTCTGGGCTCGCAGCGACGTGCAGATCGGCGGACAGGACGACATCCAGCAGGCGACCCGCTGGTGCCTCCTGCAGCTCGCACAGGCCTCGGCCCGCGCCGACGGAACCGGCGTGCCCGCGAAGGGCGTCTCGGGGTCGGGATACAGCGGACACTACTTCTGGGACACCGAGATCTACGTTCTCCCGTTCCTCACCTACACGTCGCCGCAGTGGGCGCGCAACGCGCTCCGGGCGCGAGTGCTCATGCTTCCGGCGGCTCGCCGACGGGCCGCGCAGCTCAACGAGGCGGGCGCGCTGTTCCCGTGGCGCACGATCAACGGCGAAGAGGCCTCCGCCTATTACGCGGCCGGCACGGCGCAGTACCACATCAACGCCGACGTCAGCTTCGCGCTCGGCAAGTACGTGCGCGCGACGGGCGACGACGACTTCCTGCGGCGTGAGGGCATCGACATCGCGATCGAGACGGCGCGACTGTGGGCGACACTCGGGTTCTGGCGCACCTCGCGCCTCGTCGCCGACACGAAGGACGACGACGGCATCGAGACCTTCCACATCCACGGTGTGACAGGTCCTGACGAGTACACCACCGTCGTCAACGACAACCTCTACACGAACGTCATGGCGCGCTACAACCTGCGCTACGCGGCGAAGGTCGTTCGTGAGGCGCAGGAGGCCAACGGCGAGGAGTTCGCCAGGGTCGTCGAGCGCACCGGACTCGCCGAGGGCGAGGCGGAAGGCTGGGAGCGCGCCGCCGACGCGATGTTCATCCCGTTCAGCGAACGGCTCGGCATCCACCCGCAGGACTCGCTGTTCCTCGAGCGCGAGGTCTGGGATCTGGCGCACACGCCGAAGGAGCAGCGACCGCTGCTGCTGCACTTCCACCCGCTCGTCATCTACCGGTTCCAGGTGCTCAAGCAGGCGGATGTCGTGCTCGCGCTGTTCCTGCAGGGCAACCACTTCACGCCCGAGGAGAAGAAGGCCGACTTCGACTACTACGACCCGCTGACCACGGGCGATTCGACGCTGTCGGCCGTCGTGCAGTCGATCCTCGCCGCCGAGGTGGGCTACCAGGATCTCGCTCTGCAGTACTTCCGGCAGTCACTGTTCGTCGACCTGCACGACCTGCACCACAACGCGGCGGACGGTGTGCACGTCGCGTCGGCCGGAGGCGTGTGGACCGCTCTCGTCTGCGGTTTCGGCGGTATGCGCGACTATGCCGGCGAGCTCAGCTTCGACCCGCGGCTGCCCGCCGACTGGCCGTCGCTGTCGTACCCGCTGCAGTGGCAGGGGGCCTCTCTGCAGGTCACGCTCACGACGGGTGAGCTGCGCGTGCGAGTGCTCTCCGGAGACCCGGTGCCGTTCACGGTGCGCGATGTGGCATACATCGCCACGACCGAGCAGGAGGTCGTCGTCCCACTCGCGGATCAGGGACCGCTCATCCCCGGTCGCCCGTCGCTGCGGCAGTTCGCCGACGCGCTGCGCGAGGACGGCACGCGGCTGTCCGCATCCGTCCCGGTGATCACGACCGCCATCCCCATCATCGAGCCGATCGACTGAGGTGCTGATCACCGCAGCGCTGTTCGGACTCGCGCCCGCGCTGCTCCTGTTCGTGCTCGCGGTGGTCGAGCGGGCGCGCTCGGTGCAGCGCGTCGCGTCCCCCGGTGCGCGGTTCAGCCCGGCCGAGGGTGCGACCGTGCTGCACGACGCGCTGCTGCTGAACGCGGATCGGAAGGCCGTAGCCGCCGCGCTGATCGATCTGGCCGTGCAGCGCAAGGTGCGGCTGCTGGTCGACGCCGACGCGGCGACGACCGGCAGGTCGCACCGGCGTGCACCCGTCGGCATGGAGGTCGTCGACGGTGCGACGTTCACGTCCGAGGAGCTCAGCGTGCTCGAGGCGCTGTTCGGGCCGGATCACACCCCGGGGCGGGTGCGACGGTTCAGTGCGGATGCCCGGGCTCTGCACCGCCGGGTGCGCGGTGTCCTCGACGAGGCGGAGAAGCGGCTCGCGGCCGCGGGGCTCATCGACCGGAGTCGACGCGGGTGGGCCACGTTCCTGATCCGCGTCGCCGCGGTGCTGGTGGGGGGCATCTGCCTTCTGCTGCTCATCGCCGCCTGGTCGGTGAGCGAGCCGGGTGCGGCTCTCTACGCCGTGCTGGTCGTCGGCCTGGTCGCGGCGGTCGCGGCGATCGTGGTCGCTCCGCGGGCGTGGCGCCGGTTCCGCCCTGCGGCGCAGCCGCTGCGCGCGCACCTCGCCGGGATGCGCGAGTACATCGCCCTCGCCGAGGCGGAGCCGCTGCGGTTCTCGCAGTCGACGGACGGGGCGGATCTGCGGGCGGACGTCTCGTCGGCGGCGTCGGCGGAACGACTGCGGAGGTTCCTGCTGAACGAGCGACTGCTGCCCTATGCGGTGCTCTTCGGTCTGGAACGGTCATGGACGGCTGTGCTGCAGACCGAGTCGCAGGCCCTGCGGGTCGCCGAGGGGATCGAGGGCGCGATGGAGGTCGCGGGAGCCGTGGTCGAGGTGATCGAAGCGGTGGGTGGCGTCGTGCATCTGGT
Organism: Microbacterium sp. Root280D1; assembly: GCF_001428975.1. Classification (NCBI taxonomy): domain Bacteria; kingdom Bacillati; phylum Actinomycetota; class Actinomycetes; order Micrococcales; family Microbacteriaceae; genus Microbacterium; species Microbacterium sp. Root280D1. The sequence continues at coordinate 522,300 of NZ_LMJK01000003.1, forward strand.
GAGTGCGGTCGGCGAGCTGGTCGACGCGACGGGCGGGGTCGTCGAGGTGGTCGGCGGCGTCTTCGAGGCCGCGTCGTCGTGAGCCTTCGCCGAACCTCGGCCGTCTCAGCGGCGCGTCGCGGATCCCGGGCGCGATCGTCGGCGCTCGTCTGCCTGAACGTCCGTGGCACGCCGTAGGCTGTTCTGGTGACCACAGCCCTCTACCGCCGCTACCGCCCCGAGTCGTTCGGCGAGATGATCGGGCAGTCCCAGGTGACCGAACCGCTGATGACTGCGCTCCGCGGCGACCGTGTCGGCCACGCCTACCTCTTCTCCGGACCCCGTGGATGCGGAAAGACGACGTCTGCGCGCATCCTCGCCCGCTGCCTGAACTGCGCGGAGGGCCCGACCGACGTGCCCTGCGGAAAGTGCCCGAGCTGCGTCGAGCTGTCGCGGGCGGGCGGTGGCTCGCTCGACGTCGTCGAGATCGACGCGGCCAGCCACAACGGCGTCGACGACGCACGTGATCTGCGCGAGCGGGCGACGTTCGCCCCCAGCCGCGATCGCTACAAGATCTTCATCCTCGACGAGGCGCACATGGTGACGCCGCAGGGGTTCAATGCTCTCCTCAAGCTCGTCGAAGAGCCGCCCGAGCACGTCAAGTTCATCTTCGCGACGACCGAGCCCGAGAAGGTGCTCGGCACGATCCGCTCGCGCACGCACCACTACCCGTTCCGACTGGTGCCCCCGGCGGCGATGCTCGAGTACGTCGAGAAGCTGTGCGGCGAAGAGGGCGTGGTCGCCGAGCGCGGTGTCCTTCCTCTGGTGGTCCGCGCCGGGGGAGGGTCGCCGCGAGACACCCTGTCTCTTCTCGACCAGCTGATCGCCGGTTCCGACTCGCCCGCAGGTTCCGAGACCGTGACCGTCGCCTACGAGCGCGCCGTGGCGCTCCTCGGCTACACGCACGCCGCGCTGCTCGACGAGATCGTCGATGCGCTCGCCGGCGCCGACGCCGCAGCGGCGTTCCCGGCGATCGACCGCGTGGTGCAGACCGGCCAGGACCCGCGTCGCTTCGTCGACGATCTGCTCGAGCGTCTGCGCGACCTCATCGTGATCGCGGCTGTGGGTGCGGGAGCGTCGTCGGTGCTCCGTGGAATCGCCGACGACGAGCTCGCGCGCATGCGCACGCAGGCCGATTCCTTCGGGTCGGCCCGACTCTCGCGCACGGCCGACATCGTCAGCGCCGCCCTCGACGACATGTCGGGCGCCACCTCGCCCCGACTGCACCTCGAGCTGATGGTCGCTCGCGTGCTCGCTGCGGGAGCGGATGCCGTCGCCGCCGTCCCGTCCGCACCGGCCGCTGCCGCCTCCGCCCCGCCGCGGGCGTCCGCGCCTGCACAGGCGGCTCCCGCCGCTCCCGTTGCTTCGTCGGCTGCTCCCGCAGCTGCTGCTCCCGCCGCTCCCGCCGCTGCTCCTCAGGCTGCGGCCGATCGGCCGGCGACCACGACCGAACCGGCCGGCGGGGAGACCGGGGAGTCCGACACGGCCGAAGCGACCCCTGCCGATGCGACGTCGAGCGCTGCACCGGCTGTCGACGCCGCACCGGCCGCCGAGGTCGCAGCGCCCTCCGGGCCGGTCGCCTTCGAGCAGATCACCGCCGCCTGGCCGGCCGTCCTCAAGCGGCTCGAGAGCGTCAGCCGCACGTCGTGGCTGCTGGCCACCGCCGTCCAGCCGCTCGCATACGTCACGGACACCGAGGTGCTGACTCTGGGCTTCACCAGCCAGCACGATGTCGCCAAGTTCAAGGGCACGACGCCGGGTTCGGGTCCCTCCGACCATCTGCGCGGCGCCATCGAGCAGGAGCTCGGCGTGCGCGTCAAGTACCTCCCTGCTCCGATGCCAGCGGGGGGAGCGCCTCGCCAGCCCGCGACGCCTTCATCGGCACGCCCGACCGACGACGCGCCCGCATCGGAGCCTGCGTCAGCGGAGTCACCGCGAGCTCAGTCACCGCGATCGCAGACCCCGCACGCCGAGAAGCCGCGTGGTGAGTCGCCGAAGACGGAGACCGTGGCCGCTCGGTCGTCGGCTCCTCAGACAGGGAGTTCCTCGGCCCCCGTCACCGAGTGGGCGGTGGCGTCGATCCCGGCATCCGAGCTCGCTGAGCCCGCTCCGGTGACCGCTCCGCCGGCGGCGTCTGTGCCTGCTGCCACCTCTGCCGCAGCGGAGCCTCAGACGGCGGCGCCTCAGACGGCGGCGCCTCAGACGGCGGCGCCTCCGAGCCGCGCGACGAGTGACGTCTCACCGGAGATCCGAGACGACGCACCTCCGCCCATCGACGATGAGCCGCCGTACTTCGACGACGAGCCGCCCTACGACCCGTCGTACGAGCCGGCGCCGATGTCGCAGGCGGCGCCGCCCGCCGGAGGCTCGCCGTCGACCGCTCCCTCCGCGCGGTCGACGACCGCACAGGCATCCCCTGCGCGCAGAGTGGCTTCGGCCGCCGCAGCCCCGGCGATCACCGAGCGCGCCCCCGCCGGGGGAGTCCAGCGCTACGGCGAGGCCGTGATCCGCCAGGTGCTCGGCGCGACGTTCGTTCGCGAAGAGCCCTACGAGCCCCCGACGAGGTTCTCCTGATGTATGACGGCATCGTCCAGGAGCTGATCGACGAGTTCGGTCGGCTCCCCGGAATCGGCCCCAAGTCCGCGCAGCGCATCGCTTTCCACATCCTGCAGACGCCGACATTCGACGTCGCGCGTCTCTCCGAGCTGCTCGTGGAAGTGCGGCTGCGGGTGCGCTTCTGCGAGATCTGCGGCAACGTGGCAGAGCAGGAACGCTGTGCGATCTGCCGCGACCCCCGACGCAATCCGGCCGTCATCTGCGTGGTCGAAGACGCGAAGGACGTCGCCGCGATCGAACGCACCCGCGAGTTCCGTGGCCTGTACCACGTGCTCGGGGGCGCGATCAGCCCGATCGCCGGCATCGGCCCCGACGACCTGCGCATCGCCCAGCTGATGTCGCGTCTCGGCGACGCCACGGTGCAGGAGGTCATCCTCGCGACGAACCCCAACCTCGAGGGCGAGGCGACTGCGAGCTACCTCAGCCGCCTGCTCACCACGATGCAGATCACCGTGTCCCGCCTCGCCTCCGGCCTTCCGGTCGGTGGCGACCTCGAATACGCCGACGAGGTCACCCTCGGGCGCGCATTCGAGGGTCGGCGCGTGCTGTGAACGCACAGGGCGGCTTCTCGCGACGCGGGTGGCTGCTCTTCGGGGCCATGGCGCTGCTGTGGGGCGTGCCGTACCTGTTCATCAGCATCGCGGTCGAGTCCCTGTCGCCCCCCGCGATCGTCGCCGGGCGCACCCTCATCGCGGCGCTGCTCCTCCTCCCGTTCGCGCTTCGCGGCGGTGCGCTGAGAGCGGCGTGGAAGCACTGGCCCTGGGTGCTCGCGTTCGGCCTCGTCGAGATGGCGGGTCCGTTCGTGCTGCTCGGCCACGCCGAGATGACCCTGCCCTCGGGCATGACGGGTCTGCTCGTCGCGACCGTGCCGCTGTTCGCGGCGCTCATCGCACTGGGCGGGGGAGACCGGGGAGTCCTGCGCCCGGCGCGGGGGATCGGTCTTCTCGTGGGATTCATCGGCGTCGCGATCGTCGTCGCCGGGCCCGGACTGTTCGGAGGCGAGGTCAGTCTGCTCGCGGCCGGCGAGGTGCTGCTGGTCGCGATCCTCTATGCCATCGCCCCCTTCATCGTCGCCCGAAAGCTGAACGACGTCCCGTCGCTCGGCACCATCACGCTGTCGTTGCTCATGATCGGCGTGATCTACCTGCCCATCGGGCTGCTCACGCAGCACCAGATGCCGACGCTTCCCTCGATCTTCGCGCTCCTCGCGCTGGCCGTCATCTGCACCGCCGTCGCCTTCCTGGCATTCTTCGCTCTCATCCGCGAGGTCGGCCCCGTCCGCGCGCCGCTGTTCACCTACGTGAACCCGGTCGTGGCGATCATCCTCGGTGCGATCGTGCTCGCCGAGCCGCTGACGCCGGGGCTGCTCATCGGATTCCCGCTGATCATCGCGGGCTGCTGGTTCGCGGCCACCGGCGGACGCCTCCGTCCCCAGGCCGCTGCCCGAGCCGACCTGCCTGCAGTGCCCCTGCCGCCCGCGCCCTGACCCACCCGGGCGCGACCGTCACATGCGAAGAAGCGCATATGCGCCAAACGTAGAATGGGGGTGGGCGGATCCGCCCGACATCCCAGGGAGTGAACGTGGCCCTCATCGTGCAGAAGTACGGCGGCTCCTCAGTCGCCGACGCAGAGAGCATCAAGCGCGTCGCCAAGCGCATCGTCGACACGCGTCGCGCCGGCCATGACGTCGTCGTCGCCGTGAGCGCGATGGGCGACACGACCGACGAGCTGCTCGACCTCGCCAACGAGGTCGCGCCGATTCCCGCTCCGCGTGAGCTCGACATGCTGCTCTCGAGCGGTGAGCGCATCTCGATGGCGCTCCTGGCCATGGCCATCCACTCGATGGGCTTCGAGGCGCGGTCGTTCACCGGCAGCCAGGCGGGCATGATCACCGACTCGCAGCATGGCGCCGCCCGCATCGTGGATGTCACCCCGATCCGTCTGCGCGAAGCGCTCGACGAGGGGGCCATCGTCATCGTCGCCGGCTTCCAGGGCTTCAACCGCGACACCCGCGACATCACCACGCTCGGACGCGGCGGCTCGGACACGACGGCCGTCGCTCTCGCCGCGGCCCTCGACGCCGACGTCTGCGAGATCTACAGCGACGTCGACGGCATCTTCACGGCCGACCCCCGCGTCATCCCGAAGGCGCAGAAGCTCGACCACATCGGCAGCGAGGAGATGCTCGAGCTCGCCGCCAACGGCGCGAAGGTGCTCTACATCCGCGCTGTCGAGTACGCACGCCGTCACGGCGTCCTGATCCACGCCCGTTCGACGTTCTCGTCGTCCGAGGGCACATACGTTCTGGGCGAGGGTATGAAGAACCCTCGCGAAGCCGAGGGAGCAGCAGCCATGGAAGAACCGATCGTCGCCGGTGTCGCCACCGACTTCGGCCAGGCCAAGATCACCGTCGCCGGCGTTCCGGACGTGCCGGGCAAGGCGGCGGAGATCTTCAAGATCGTCGCGAAGTCCGGCGCCAACGTCGACATGATCGTGCAGAACGTGTCGGCCACGGGTCGCACCGACATCTCGTTCACGGTTCCCAAGGCCGATTCCTCGGCTGCGCTCAAGGCGCTCGCGGGGGAGCAGACCGAAGTGGGCTTCCAGAACCTGGTGCACGACGACCAGATCGGCAAGCTGTCCGTCGTCGGAGCGGGTATGCGGACGCACTCGGGCGTCTCCGCGACGCTGTTCGAGGCGCTGTCGGCCGGTGGCATCAACATCGAGATGATCTCGACGTCCGAGATCCGCATCTCGGTCGTGCTCCGCGACACCGACCTGGCCGAGGCCGCCCGCACCGTGCACACCGCGTACGGACTCGACGGCGACGCCGAGGCCACGGTCCACGCCGGCACCGGTCGCTGACCTCCGCCGATCGCGCACGATCTGCGGATGACCGCACGATCTGCGGAAGTGTCAGCTGATCCCGTCCGCGAATCGTGACCCGATCCGCAAAACTGACTCGGGATGCTGACCCGGCCCGCACCCCGCCCGACGGTCGGTCCTCGATCACCGGACGGCACGGTAGACTCACCGAAACCCTGACATCGGCGCCAGGCGCGGCATCCGCATCCCGACGTCGCGCCTGAAGCCTCGCATGCAGCACTGCACGACGCCAAGGAACATCATGACCCGCATCTCCGACTCAGGACTCTCCGTCGCCATCGTCGGCGCCACCGGCCAGGTGGGCACCGTGATGCGCGAGATTCTCGCCGAACGGTCCTTCCCGATCCGTGAGCTGCGCCTGTTCTCGTCGTCGCGCTCTGCAGGCACCGCCATCGAGTTCGGCGGCGCGACCGTCATCGTCGAGGATGTCGAGACGGCGGATGCCGCGGGCATCGACATCGCCCTCTTCTCGGCCGGCGCGACCGCCAGCCGCGCATACGCTCCCCGCTTCGCCGAGGCCGGAGCCGTCGTCGTCGACAACTCCAGCGCCTGGCGCAACGATCCCGAGGTTCCGCTGGTCGTCAGCGAGGTCAACCCGCACGCGATCGACGACCGCCCTCGCGGCATCATCGCCAACCCGAACTGCACGACCATGGCCGCCATGCCGGTGCTGAAGGCGCTGCACGCCGAAGCGGGTCTCGAGCGCCTGATCGTCTCGACCTACCAGGCCGTCTCCGGTTCGGGTCTCGCCGGTGCGCAGGAGCTCCTCGGGCAGGTCGAGGGCGTCCTCGCCCAGGGCGACACGCTGCGCCTCGTGCACGACGGCTCGTCGATCGACTTCCCGGAGCCCGAGAAGTACGTCGCTCCGATCGCGTTCGACGTCATCCCGTTCGCGGGCAACCTGGTCGACGACGGTCAGAACGAGACGGACGAGGAGAAGAAGCTCCGCAACGAGAGCCGCAAGATCCTCGAGCTGCCCGACCTCCGTGTCGCCGGCACGTGCGTGCGGGTTCCCGTCTTCACGGGCCACTCGCTCTCGATCAACGTCGAGTTCGCCCGCGACATCACGCCGCAGCGCGCCGCCGAGGTGCTCGCCGCAGCCCCCGGTGTCGTCCTCGACGAGGTGCCCACGCCGCTCCAGGCCGCGGGCAAGGACCCGAGCTTCGTCGGACGAATCCGCGCCGACCAGTCCGCTCCCGAGAACAAGGGCCTCGTGCTGTTCATCAGCAACGACAACCTGCGCAAGGGCGCGGCGCTGAACGCGGTGCAGATCGCCGAGATCCTCGCCGAGCGCCTGGTCGCCATAGCCTGACCGCATCGCGGTCATGCGGATCCGGTCTCGCCGGACGGCCCCGCGTGGTCTGTCGTGCCGTGACCGCGAACTAGACTGTCGTGGTGACCGAAACCGTCGATGTCGTCTTGATCGGTGGTGGCATCATGAGCGCCACCCTGGGTACCCTTCTGCACGAGCTGCAGCCGGATTGGAAGATCGTCGCGTTCGAGCGACTCTCCGATGTGGCTCAGGAATCGTCGAACCCGTGGAACAACGCGGGCACCGGCCACGCGGCGCTCTGCGAGCTGAACTACATGCCGCAGCAGAAGGGCGCTCCGCTCGACCCCGCCAAGGCCGTCTCGATCAACGAGCAGTTCCAGCAGAGTCGTCAGTTCTGGTCGTCTCTGGTCGATCGCGGCGTGCTCGATGCGCCGTCGACCTTCATCAACGCGACGCCGCACATGACGTTCGTACGCGGTGAGAAGGACGTCAAGTACCTCAAGGACCGCTACGAGGTCCTGAAGAAGCAGCCGCTGTTCGAGGGCATCGAGTACAGCGAGGATTCCCGCGTCATCAACAAGTGGGCGCCGCTGCTCATGCAGCAGCGCCGTAAGGGCGAGCCGTTCGCGGCCACCCGCGTGCCCGCCGGAACCGACGTCGACTTCGGTGCGCTGACGCACCAGCTCTTCGACCACCTCACCGAGTCGGGCGTCGCGCTGCGCACCAACCACGAGGTCAAGAGCCTGAAGAAGCAGAAGGACGGCACCTGGCTCATCAACTACCGCACGACCATCGGTCGCACGCCGAACCAGATCAAGGCGCGTTTCGTGTTCGTCGGCGCCGGCGGCTGGGCGCTCAAGCTGCTGCAGCGCTCGGGCATCCCCGAGATCAAGGGCTACGGTGTCTTCCCGATCGGCGGGCAGTTCCTCAAGACCTCGAACCCGAAGATCGTCGCACAGCACAAGGCGAAGGTGTACTCGCAGGCCTCGGTGGGCGCCCCGCCCATGTCGGTCCCGCACCTCGACACGCGCGTGGTCGACGGCGAGGCCTCCCTGATGTTCGGCCCGTTCGCGACCTTCAGCCCGAAGTTCCTCAAGAACGGCTCGATGCTCGACATCGTGTCGCAGGTGCGCACGCACAATCTGTGGCCGATGCTGCGCGTCGCGTTCGCGAATCCCGACCTCATCACCTACCTGGTGGGGGAGCTGCTGAAGAACCACGCCAAGAAGGTCGACAGCCTGCGCACGTTCATGCCGACGGCGAAGGACGAGGACTGGACGCTCATCGACGCGGGGCAGCGCGCCCAGGTCATGAAGAAGGACCCCAAGAAGGGCGGCATCCTGCAGTTCGGCACCGAAGTGGTGTCCGCGGCCGACGGTTCGATCGCCGGTCTGCTCGGGGCCTCGCCCGGCGCCTCCACCGCCGTGCCGATCATGCTCGATCTGCTGAAGAAGTGCTTCCCCGACGAGTACCCCGGCTGGGAGTCGGAACTGCGCGAGCTCATCCCGACATTCGGCGAGCAGCTGAACAAGGATCCCGAGCTGGCGGCGAAGTCCACCGCGGCGACCGCGGCCACGCTCGGCATCAACGAGTAGCGCGCCGGTGGCGAAGCTCTACTTCCGCTACGGGGCGATGAACTCGGGCAAGTCCACCTCGCTGCTCCAGGCCGCGTACAACTACGAGGAGCGCGGCCAGCACGTGCTGCTCGCGAAGCCGGCGATCGACACCAAGGGTGCATCCGAGATCGCGAGTCGACTCGGTGTCACGCGGCACGTCGACTATCTCATCGCTCCCGATGCGGACGTCCGCGAGCTCTTCGACGAGCACCGGGATCGCGTGCGCCGTGCGGTCGCCGATGAACCGGTCCGCGGGGGGTCGATCGATGTCGCCTGCCTCCTGATCGACGAGGCGCAGTTCCTCACGGCGGAGCAGGTCGACGACCTCTTCCGCATCGCGATCGAGGACGGCATCCCGGTGATCGCCTACGGCATCCGCAATGACTTCCTCACCCACGCCTTCCCGGGGTCGGCTCGTCTGCTCGCGATCGCGCACTCCCTCGAGGAGCTGAAGACCATCTGCCGCTGCGGGCGCAAGGCCGTCTTCAACGGTCGTGTGATCGGTGGTCGGTTCGTCTTCGACGGCGACCAGGTCGCCATCGACGAGGGCGCTGACGGATCGCTGGCGCCGGAGATCACGACCTACGAGTCGCTGTGCGGCGCGTGCTACCTCGAAGAGTCGGGTGGGCGGCTGGGCTGAACGCCCTCGCGTCATCCTCCGCCCTCGGGCGGTGTGTCGGCGTACCCCGGTTGCGTGGTCTGACCACACACGCTACTGTGGTCAGACCACAGGTGCGTCGGGGATCGATGCCGCCGATGCACACGATGAGGAGAGCGGATGCCGGAGCAGCCAGCGCGCGCCTGGAGGCTCGTGCTCGAACATGTCGAGCGCGACCTGCTCGACGGGCGTCTCGGCCCCGGTGATCGTCTCGCCTCGGAGCGCGAGCTCGCCGCGGACCTGGGTGTCGGGCGCTCGAGCGTCCGAGAGGCGCTGCGCGTGCTCGAGGTCATGGGGCTGATCCGCACCTCGACCGGCTCGGGGCCGCAGTCGGGCGCGATCGTGATCGCGACCCCGTCCGGTGGCATGTCGACGCTTCTGCGCCTCCAGGTCGCCGCACAGGGCTTTCCGCTCGCGGACGTGGTGCAGACCCGACTGCTGCTCGAAGACGCGGTCGTCGCCGCTCTCGCGAGCCAGCACGCGCCCGATCTCACCGCGGCGCACAGCGTGCTCGATGCGATGGACGTCGGCGCCCTGACGCCTGACGAGTTCCTCGCCCTCGATGCCCAGCTCCACCTCGCCCTCGCGGAATCGAGTGGCAACACCGTCGTCGCCGCGATCATGGCGGGCCTGCGCACCTCCATCGAGTCGTACGTGCAGCAGGGCGCCTCATCCATCGCCGACTGGGATGCCATGGCAGATCTGCTGCGCGCCGAGCACCGAGCCATCATCGAGGCCATCGCCGCGGGTGACGCGGCGACCGCCCAGACCCTCGTCCGAGCGCACATCACCGGCTACTACACCGCGGCGGGGCTCACCCGCAGCGTCCGACCCACCGACTGAGAGGACAGCCATGGTCCAGCGCCAGGTTCCCAACCCCGCAGAGCTTCTCGACCTGATGAAGTTCAAGAAGCCCGAGTTCAACGGCAAGAAGCGCCGTCTCGACTCGGCGCTCACGATCGACGACCTGCGCACGATCGCCAAGAGGCGCACGCCGAAGGCCGCGTTCGACTACACCGATGGCGCCGCCGAGGGCGAGCTGTCGCTCACGCGGGCACGCCAGGCATTCCAGGATGTGGAGTTCCACCCCGGCATCCTCCGGCCGGCTCCGGACGTCGACACCGCGGTCGAGATCCTCGGCGGCCCGTCGGCGCTCCCGTTCGGCATCGCGCCGACAGGCTTCACGCGTCTCATGCAGACAGAGGGCGAGGTCGCCGGCGCGGGAGCGGCGGCGGCGGCCGGCATCCCGTTCACCCTCTCGACCCTGGGCACGACGTCGATCGAGGGCGTGAAGGCGGCCAACCCGCACGGACGCAACTGGTTCCAGCTCTATGTCATGCGCGACCGCGAGATCTCCTACGAACTCACTCGCCGTGCTGCCGCCGCGGGCTTCGACACGCTGCAGTTCACGGTGGACACCCCGGTCGCCGGAGCGCGGCTGCGTGACAAGCGCAACGGCTTCAGCATCCCGCCGCAGCTCACGCTCGGCACCATCATCAATGCCATCCCGCGTCCGTGGTGGTGGTACGACTTCCTGACGACCCCGAAGCTGGAGTTCGCGTCGCTGAGCACCACCGGCGGCACCGTCGGCGAGCTGCTCGACGCGGCTATGGACCCCACGATCAGCTACGACGACCTTGCGGTGATCCGTGACATCTGGCCGGGCAAGATCGTGATCAAGGGCGTGCAGAACGTCGAGGATTCGGTGCGCCTGCGTGACGCGGGCGTCGACGGCATCGTGCTCTCCAACCACGGCGGGCGGCAGCTCGACCGCGCGCCCATTCCGTTCCACCTTCTGCCGGAGGTCCGGACCGCCGTGGGTGACGACTTCACGGTCATGGTCGACACGGGGATCATGAACGGCGCGGACATCGTCGCGGCGGTCGCGCTCGGAGCGGACTTCACCCTCATCGGACGCGCCTACCTCTACGGCCTCATGGCTGGCGGCCGTGCGGGCGTCGACCGCACGATCGAGATCCTGCGGACGGAGATCGAACGCACCATGCGTCTTCTGGGCGTCGCCTCACTCGCGGAGCTCGAGCCGTCGCACGTCACTCAGCTCACGCGCCTCGTGCCGGTCGCACGGGCAGCGTCGGAGGCCGTCGTCCGCTGACCTCGTCCCCGGATTCGAGGGGAGGGGTGGGCGGTCAGAGGGTCGCGAGAAGCTCGTCGAGCTTGTCTGCGGTGTCCTCCCACCCCTCGACCGCGACCGAGGGCACTCCGATCGCCAGGACGGGGTAGTCGTTGCCGCCTTCATCGAGTCGGTCACCGTAGAACAGCATCGAGGTGAGGGGGATGCTGGTGTGCTCGGCGAGCTGCTTCATGCCGAAGGCCTTGTCGATGCCGGCCAGAGTGATGTCGATGGAGGTCGAACCGCCGGATCGCACTTCGAGCTCGGGGAGTCTCGCCGCCACGGCGTCCCGAAGAGCTTCTCGTTTCGCACCGGACGGGTCCCACTCGTGCTTGGCATCGCGGGGAGCCTTCTGCCCGAGCGCAGAGAAGGTGATCTGGGATCCGCGGTCCTCGAGGATCTCACCCCAGGGCTGAGACTCCCACAGCCCCAGACGCTCCGCCTCCTCGCGCAGGGCGGCGAGAGCGCCGGCCTTCTGCTCCGCGGTGAGGTCATGGGCGTAGAGCGGCGAGAAATCCGTGCCGTCGTGGCGCAGGTACCGTGTGCCGCAGGTGGGGAGCAGGTGCAGCCGCGCCGCGGCCGCCTCGTCGATGGTTCCGAGCCGCGCGATCACCTGAGCGCGGAACTGCGCCTCGTTGCCGCCCGAGATGATCGCGACCTCGACCCGCTGCAGCAGCGCGAGCAGCAACGAGGCGATGCGAGCATCGATGGGCTCTTTCGACGGGGCGAGGGTGTCGTCGAGATCGAAGGCGACGAGTGCAGGCGAGGTCATGATGCTTCCAGAGTAGACGGGCGGTGCTGAGAGACACGCGGAGCGAAGAGGAGGGTGCACAGGATCGCGAGCGCTACGCCGATCAGCGCGCCGCCGGAGTTCGCGATCACATCGGACACGGTGGCCGTACGATTTGGCAGGGCGAGGCGCTGGGCGGCCTCGATGGAGAGGGACACTGCCGGGCCCAGGGCGAGCGCCAGCGGCCAGAGGCGGCGGGGGATGAGAATGAAAGCCAGGATGCCGATGGGCACGAAGACCAGAACGTTGGCGATGACCTCGAGGCGGGTGAAATCAAGAGACTCCCACCCCAGTCGGTGCGAAACGGACAGCACGAGATCGAGCAGGTTCGGCATGGACTGCTCGATGCGCGTCGGCGTGAGCGTCAGCAGCGCGATGCCGCCGAAGAACGGCAGGGCGAGAGCGAGGGCGATGCCTCGGGTCAGTCGTCGAGGCGGGGGGAGCAAGCGACTCATGCGGTGCCTTTCTCCTCGTTCCGGATACAGAGAAGGCCGCCCGTGAGGACGGCCTTCCGGTGTTACTTGTCGGGGTGACAGGATTTGAACCTGCGACCTCTTCGTCCCGAACGAAGCGCGCTACCAAGCTGCGCCACACCCCGTTTTGCAACCCTCCGAGTCTACAGCGAAATGCTCCCAGCGCCGAATCGAGGCATCAACCGCGCGCCGTCAGGGTCAGCAGCGTCGCCTCGGGGCGGCACGCGAAGCGTATCGGCGCGTAGATCGAGTGTCCGCAGCCCGCGCTGACATTGAGGGGCACGGCGCGATCGCCCTGAGTCCACGTGCTGAGACCCTTCGCCTGCTTCAGCGGGATGTCGCAGTTCGCTACGAGAGCACCAAAACCGGGCAGGCACACCTGACCGCCGTGCGTGTGGCCTCCCAGGATGGCGTCGGCGCCCATCTCCACGAACCCGTTCAGGACGCGCTGATAGGGCGCGTGCGTGACGCCGAGAACGGATGTGCCGGCAGTCCGCGGGCCGAGAGCATCGATGGCGTCCGGCAGGTCCTCGAGCCGGTCCCAGTCGCAGTGCGCATCACTCACGCCGAACAGGTCCAGGGGACTGCCGGCCACCGTGAGTCGCGCTGCGGCGTTGTTCAGGCTCGTCCATCCGAGCTCGTCGGTGAAGTACGCGTCCATCGCATCGGTGTCGAGGAAGTTCAGCTCTCGCGGGCGCTGCGACGGGCCGGCGAAGTAGCGGATCGGGTTCCGCGGCGAGGGGCCGATGACGTCGTTGGAACCGTGCACGAAGACACCGGGGATTCCGGCGAACGGCTCGAAGGCACGTCTGATCCCGGCGAGACCGTCGCGGTGTCCGAGATTGTCGCCGGTGTTGACGATGAGATCGGGCTTCAGCTGCGCGAGTGACGCGAGCCAGTCCTGCTTGCGGTGCTGCCACGGAGCCATGTGCGCGTCCGAGATGTGCAGCACGCGCAACGGTGCGGAACCCGGGGCGAGAGCGGATGCGGTCGCCTCACGCACCGTGAAGAGGTAGCGCTCGATGCCGATGCCCCAGACGGCGGCTGCGGCACCAGCGGCCCCCACCGCGCCGAGCGCGATGAGGGCCGGGTGCGCCGCGTGGCGAGACGTCACTTGCAGCGGACCTTGATGGACGTGCTCTTCGTGGTCGGTGTGTTCGCGGCCGGGTCGGTGGACGTGACCGCGGCGTTCTGACCGTTGCATGACCCGTCGAAGTCGATCGACGAGAACCCTGCCCCGAACAGCGCGCTCTGCGCTTCGGCCTTCGATTGTCCGGTGATGTCGGGCACCGTCGCGCCCTGGCCGTTGCTCGGCGAGATCGTGATCGTCGCGCCGCTCGGGGCCTGTCCGGACGGGTCCTGCGCCATGACGACATCGCCGGCGGGACCGTCCACGGCGGGTCCGACGGCTGCGGTGAAGCCCGCAGCCTCGATGAGAGAGGTCGCTTCGCCGACGGACTTGCCCACCACGTCGGGAACGTTCGTCAGAACCTGACGAACCAGCTTGTCGTCGGGGCGAGGGAAGTCCTCCGCGGGGTACACGGCATCCGCGGCACCCTGGATCGCCTTGGCGAGGCCGTAGCGGATGTCGCCGAGTCGCGTCCCGTCGCCGTTGCGGAAGTCGTTCAGCGGCACGCGGCCGTCGACGTTTCCGACCCACACCGCTGTCGTGACCTTGGTGCTCGACTCGACGAGCATGGTGTGCTCCTTCTCGGCGGTACCGGTCTTGCCGATCAGCTGGGTTCCGTCGTACGGGTTGGCCCTCGTTCCGGTGCCGTTGCCCTCCATGACGCCTCGCAGTGCGTACGCGGCAGTCGCGGCGACCTCGGGGGTGAGCTGCTGGGAGCACTTCTGCGCGGGAGGGGTGATCTCCGCGCCGTCCTCGCCGACGACCCGGTCGATCACGCGAGGCTCGCAGTAGACGCCGTTGTTGGCGACGGTGGCGTAGGCGCCGGCCATCTGCAGAGGAGCCACGCTCTTCGAGCCCAGAACCGTCGGGAACGGATCGTTCGGAGCGGTGTTGGCGTTCGTTCCGCCGACCGTGATGTCGTCGCCGTTGCCGTAGTGGACGCCGAGTCGCTTCGCCACCTCGTTGATGTCGCAGAGATCGAGCTGCTGCGCCATCGCGAGGAAACCGGTGTTCAGGGACTGCGCGGTGAACTGTCGCACGCTGCCCACCGAGCCGCCGGAGTTGCCGAAGTTGTTGATCTTGGAGCTGTTCGTCACCTTGTCCCCGCACCTGGTGAAGGGGCTGAAGGTCTTGAGGCGACCGTCGAGGACCTGGTTCACGGAGTGGCCGGACTCCAGCCAGCTCAGAAGCGTGAACAGCTTGTAGGTCGATCCCGTCTCGAACCCGTAGGTCGAGCCGCCATGCGCCTTGTCGGCCGCGAAGACCTGAGAGGTCTCGCCGGCAGCCAGGTTGGCCTCGGTCGTCTCGTTGAAGACGGTGTTCTGTGCCATGGCGAGTACCCGACCCGTGGACGCCTCGATCGACACTCCGGTGCCACCGACGAGGATCCCGGGCATCGCCTGCGGGACCTGCGCCCTGACCGCGTCGATCGCGGGCTGCTGGACCCGCAGATCGAGGGAGGTGTAGATCTCCATTCCGCCGCGGCGGAGGTTCGAGCGACGCTCCTCTTCCGTGGCGCCGAACGCCTCGTCGTTCTCGATGACGGCCTTCACGTACTGGCAGAAGTACGCGTTGTCGCCCGCGGCCGCACAGCCCTGCTGGGGCTCGCTCAGCAGCGGCGTGACCGGCGAGGCGACGGCCTCGTCGTGCGCGGCCTGCGTGATCTTCGCGTCCGCGAGCATCCGATTGAGGACGTAGTCTCTGCGATCCTTCGTGTCCTTGTAGCCGTCGGCGTCCCCGTTGTGCGCCACGCCGGCGTCATCCGTCCAGATTCCCTCGGGGCGGTCGATGCGGAATCGGTTGGGCTCCTGCACCATGCCGGCAATCGTCGCCGCCTGCGCGAGACTGAGATTCGCCGCGCTGGTGGAGAAGTACCGGTTCGCTGCGGCCTCGATGCCGTAGATGGTGCCGCCGAAGTTGGCGATGTTGAGGTAGCCGAGGAGGATCTCGTTCTTCGAGTAGTCCTTCTCGATCTTCAGCGCATAACGCATCTCCTGCAGCTTGCGCTCGACGCCCTTGCCGCCGTCCGCGACCGCCGCATCGAGGAAGCACTGCTCGATCTGCTTGGAGTAGTCCTCGGCCGCGGGGTCGACGTCCTGCTCGCACTCCTGCACCTGGACGTTCTTCACGTACTGCTGCGTGATCGTGGAGGCTCCTCGATCGGTCGTGCCTGCGACGTTGCCGACCGCGGCCTTCAGCGTCGCGCCGAGGTTGATGCCGCCGTGGGTGTAGAAGTTCTTGTCCTCGCTCGACAGGATCGCGTCGTACATCACCGGCGCGACCTGGTCGTACGCCACGGGGATGCGCTTCTGCTCGTAGAACGACGCCAGGGCGACGGGGTTGCCGTCGAGACCGGTCGCATAGATGGTCGACTGCTGCATCGGCGCGCCGACCTGAAGGTTCTCCGGCAGGTCTTCGAAGATGGTGAGGGCCTGCGACCCGGCGATACCGGTCATGGCGAGGACCGGGGTGACGCTGGCCGCGACGAGGAGGCCGGCGACGGCGCTCAGCCCGACGAGTCCGAGGACTCCGCCGAGCGCACCTTTCACCGTGCGATTCTTTTGAGGCATACGCTTGATCGTAGGGGAGTTCCCTGAATACCGCCTTTGACGCAGCCGCCAGCGCGGATGCCGCCAGACAGGAGTGCCATGACCACCTGGGAGTACCTGACCACCCCGTTGCTGATCCACAACACCGCAGCGATCCTCAACAACTGGGGCAAGCAGGGCTGGGAGCTCGTGCAGGTCATCCAGGGCCCCGAGGGTGGGCTCGTCGCCTACTTCAAGCGCCCGGTGACGGCGGATGCCTCGGGCAACGCCGGTCTCGCTGCCGCAGCCGAGGCGTCCCGCCAGTTCGAAGGGGGAGCGGCATGAGCGTCTCTGAGCGCCTGACCGAGCTGGGCATCGAGCTCCCCGTCGTCGCGGCGCCGGTCGCAGCCTACGTCCCGGCGGTCGTGCACGACGGACTCGTCTACACCTCCGGCCAGCTGCCTTTCGTCGAGGGAGCGCTTCCCGCGACGGGCAAGGTCGGGGCAGAGGTCACGGCCGAGGACGCCAACGCCTATGCGCGCACCTGCGCCCTGAACGCTCTCGCGGCGGCTGCGGCTGCGGCCGGGGGCGTGGACAGGATCGCCGGAGTGCTGCGGCTCGGCGGCTTCGTGGCATCCACCCCCGATTTCACCGGCCAGCCCGGCGTGATCAACGGGGCGAGCCTGGTCCTCGGCGAGATCTTCGGCGACGCCGGGCAGCATGTCCGCGCGGCCGTCGGTGTGCCGGTGCTCCCGCTCGACAGCCCGGTCGAAGTCGAGGCCACGTTCATCCTGGCCTGAGGTCGCCACCCCTCACCACGCGCACACGGCAACGCCCCCTTCCGGATCGGTTCGGAAGGGGGCGTTTGCTGCATCCGCGCTATTTGACCTGCGCCGAGATGATGCTCATCACCGCGGTGTCGGCCAACGTGGTGGTGTCTCCGACCTCGCGCCCCTCAGCCACATCGCGCAGCAGACGCCGCATGATCTTGCCCGAGCGCGTCTTCGGAAGCTCGCCCACGATGTACACGTCGCGGGGCCGTGCGATCGCGCCGATCTGCTCACCCACCCAGAGGCGCAGCTGCTGCGCGAGTCCGGCGGGGTCGTGCGCCGAGAGGTAGCTCTCCTTGATGATCACGAATGCGACGACGGCCTGACCGGTCGTCTCATCTGCCGCGCCGACGACCGCCGCCTCGGCCGTCGCCTCGTGTGCGACGAGCGACGACTCGATCTCGGCCGTCGAGAGGCGGTGTCCGGAGACGTTCATGACGTCGTCTACCCGGCCGAGCAACCAGAGGTCGCCGTCCTGGTCGAGGCGCGCACCGTCACCGGCGAAGTAGTAGCCCTGCTTCTCGAACTTCTCCCAGTACGTCTCCGTGAACCGCTCAGGGTCGCCCCAGATGCCGCGGAGCATGCTCGGCCACGGTTCGGTGACGACGAGGAGGCCGCCGTTGCCGTTGCCCACCTCGGCGCCCGACTCGTCGACGACGTCGATCGAGATTCCGGGCAGCGGCACCTGGGCGGATCCCGGCTTGGTGGCGGTGACTCCGGGCAGTGCAGAGACCATGATCGCGCCTGTCTCGGTCTGCCACCAGGTGTCGACGATGGGCGTCTTGCCCGCGCCGATCACGTCGCGGTACCAGATCCACGCCTCGGGGTTGATGGGCTCGCCCACCGAGCCGAGCAGGCGCAGCGACGACAGATCGAACTTCGCGGGCACGCTGCGGCCGATCTTCATGAACGAGCGGATCGCGGTGGGCGCCGTGTAGAAGATCGAGACCTTGTACTTCTCGATGATCTCCCACCAGCGCCCGGGGTGCGGCGCGTCAGGCGTGCCCTCATAGATGACCTGGGTCGCGCCGTTCGCCAGCGGACCGTAGGTGACATAGCTGTGTCCGGTGATCCACCCGATGTCGGCGGTGCACCAGTACACGTCGGTCTCGGGATGCAGGTCGAACACGTACTTGTGCGAGTAGGCGGCCTGAGTGAGGTACCCGCCGGAGGTGTGCAGGATTCCCTTGGGCTTTCCCGTAGTCCCGGAGGTGTAGAGGATGAACAGCGGGTTCTCGGCGGGGAAGGCCACGGCAGTGTGCTCGGGGGAGGCCGCGGGGACGACCTCGTGCCACCAGAGGTCGCGACCGTCCTCCCAGTCGACCTCGTTCTCGCCGCGCTTGACGACGAGCACGTGCTCGACCGTCTGCTGCTCGCCGTCGCCGCGGTCGGCGAGCGCCTGGTCGACGGCCGGCTTGAGCGCGGACACGCGGCCCTTGCGGTAGCCGCCGTCGGCGGTGATGACGAGCTTCGCCCCTGCGTCATCGATGCGCGAGCGGAGGCTGTCGGCGCTGAACCCGCCGAACACGACCGAGTGGATGGCGCCGACGCGGGCGACGGCGAGCATCGATGCGACCGCTTCGGGGATCATCGGCAGGTAGATCGCGACGCGGTCGCCATGGCCGATGCCGAGCCCCTCCAGCACGTTCGCGACGCGCTTGACCTCCTCGGTCAGCTCGGCGTAGGTGATCGCCCGGGAGTCGCCCGGTTCGCCCTCCCAGTGGAGAGCGACACGGTCGCCGTTGCCCGCCTCGACGTGGCGGTCGAGGCAGTTGTACGCGACGTTGAGCTCGCCGTCGTCGAACCACTTCGCGAACGGCGGGGTCGACCAGTCGAGCACGCGAGTGAACGGCTTGTGCCACTCCAGCAGTTCGCGTGACTGGTCGGCCCAGAAGGCTTCGCGGTCGGTCGACGCGCTCTCATACAGCCGGGGAGACGAGACCGACTGGGCGACGAACTCCTCGGACGGCGGGAACTGGCGGGTCTCATCGAGAAGGTGATCGATCTGGCTGCTCATCGGCAGGCGCTCCTTTGCGGCGTGGCAGGTCGTGCGGGCATGAACGCATCTCTGACGCGATCAGGTCAGGGCGAATCTAGTCCCGGGCACGGACATCGCATTACTGCCGAAAGTCGGTAGTCCGACGGGTTTTGTCAGGACGGTCGCCTTGCGTACACTCGACGACAGCCGAATTCTCATTCTGGCCTTGGCGTGCCCGATTCCCCCATGAGGGACGCCGTGGGCGGCATCTCATTCCCCCCGTGAGGTGCCGCCCATCTCTATGCCGGGAGCGCTCCCATCCTGTGGCTCGCGATCTGACGCCGTCCACACCCGCTCTGCACGGATGCCATCGTCCAGACGTTGCTCACAGTGGTCGTCGCGGGAGCGCCGCGGCGACCCCGCGGATCCGCCGTGAGCCCTAGCTTCGGGGCATGCCTGATCCCTTCGTCATTCAGCCGCGCGGCTTGGCGGCGCTCGTCGACGGAACCGTCCGGGGTGCTCCTTCGCCGCTGCAGGTCGATCCCGCCTTCGGCCTCCTCGCCGAGCACTGCGCAGACGAGGAGGTCACCGACATCTTCGTCAACGGCGCATCCGGGCTGTTCATCGACCGAGGGCATGGTGCGGAACCCGTGCTCGGGTGGAGCGCGTCCGAGCGGGAGGTCCGCGACCTCGCGGTCGGGCTCGTCGGACTCGGCGGTCGACATCTCGACGACCAGGCTCCGTGCGTCGATGTCAGGCTCGACTCCGGCATCCGCGTCCATGCCGTGCTCGCGCCGATCTCGACGTCGGGGACGGCGCTCTCGATCCGTGTGCCCAGAGTGCGCGCTGCCGATCTCGACGCGCTGGCGGCGCTCGGCTCCTTCGACGCGGCCCAGCACAGCTGGCTTCTCGAGCTCGTCGCCGAGCGCGCCAACATCCTCATCACCGGCGGGACGGGAACGGGCAAGACCACGCTGCTGTCGGCATTGCTGTCAGCCGTCCCGGCCTCTGAGCGCATCGTCACGATCGAGGACGTCGCCGAACTGCGCCCGCAGCATCCCCACCACGTCGCTCTGGAGGCACGGCAGTCGAATCTCGAGGGAGCCGGCGGCATCAGCCTCGCCCGGTTGGTCCGCGAGTCGCTGCGCATGCGCCCCGACCGTCTCGTGGTCGGAGAATGCCGCGGCGAGGAGGTGAGAGAACTCCTGACTGCTCTGAACACCGGACACGACGGGGGAGCGGGAACTCTCCACGCGAGCGGTCTCAGCGACGTGCCGGCCCGGCTCGAAGCGCTCGGCGCCCTCGCGGCGATGGATGCCACGGCGCTCGCGCGCCAGGCTGTGAGCGCCTTCACGATCGTCCTTCATCTCGACAGGGCGCCTGGCGGGCGGAGACGCATCGCGCACGCCGGCGAGCTCGCGGTGAGCGGGGATCGGCTGAGCATCGAGGAGGTGCGGCCGTGGTGAGGGGATGGCGTCGTCCGGTCGTCGAGACCGGGGGCGACGCCGCGACATCGGTGCAGACGCTCGCGGTGCTTCTCCAAGCCGGCGCGGTGCCGATGGTCGCATGGCGCCATCTTGCCTCGATCGGCGACCGTCACGCTGCGTCCGTGATCGCCCGTGTGGATGGCGGCGTCCCGCTCATCGCGGCCATCGAAGCGGAGGGTGGCGCGTGGCGTGACCTCGCGGCCGCCTGGGAGATCGCGACGACCGTCGGCGCACCGCTCGCCGAGGTGCTGAGGATGCTCGCTGAGACGCTGCGCGACGCGTCATCCGCCGCGGACGACGTGCGCATCGCGCTCGCCGAGCCCGCGGGAACCGCCAAGCTCCTGCTCTGGATGCCGTTCGCCGGCCTCTTCCTCGGCTTCGCACTCGGCTTCGACACTGTCGGCGTCATCGTCGGGACGCCCGCCGGCGCCGGGTGCGTGGTCGCCGGGCTCCTGCTCGTCGCCGCGGCGCGCGCGTGGACCGGGCGACTCCTCACGCGGGCGCGTCCCGAACCGGGAACACCGGGCATGCGAGCCGAGCTCATGGCGGTCGCCCTCTCAGGAGGCGCGTCGATCCCACGAGCCCTGCGCCTCGTCGCCGAGAGCCCGGCATCGTCTCCCGGTGACGACGCTCGCATCGGCGCGGTGCTCGAGCTGTCGCATGCTGCCGGGGTCGCGGCGGGTGAACTGCTTCGGGCTTCCGCCGGCCAGGAGAGACACGCGTCACGGGTGGACGGACGCCTTCGCGCGGCCAAGCTCTCGACGACGCTGCTCATCCCGCTCGGAGTCTGCACTCTCCCGGCCTTCCTGCTGCTCGGCGTCGCACCGCTTCTGCTGAGCGTGCTCGCCTCCACTCCGCTGCCGCTGTGACGGCCGAGTTCCACCGGATGCACCGCGTATCCGTCCCATAGAAAGAAGGAACACATGAACACCATCCCCTCGCTCACCCGGCGCAGCGCGGCAACCCTCTTCGGCGACGACAGTGGCGCGGCCACCGCCGAGTACGCCATCACCACGATGGCGGCCGTCGCCTTCGCCGGCCTCCTGGTCGTGATCATGAGGTCAGACGAGGTGCGTGGCATCCTCACGGACCTGGTGCGTCGGGCACTGACGGTGTCGTGATGACTTCCGTCCATGCCGGCGAGCGCGGCTCCGTGACTGCGGAGCTCGCGCTCGCGGTTCCCGCCGTCGTGCTCGTCCTCCTACTCGGAGCCGGCGCTCTGGGCGCAGCCTCCCGTCAGGTGGCACTGCAGGATGCGACCGCTGACGCGGCCCGGCTCCTCGGCAGAGGGGAAGACGAGGGGGCCGCCGCACATGCGGTGTCGGCTGCAGTGCCCGGTGCGTCGATGTCGAGCAGCACGTCGGGCGATCTCGTGTGCGTGTCCGCAGAGACCGACTTCACCGTCGGCGGCTTCGTGAGGGTGGGCGTGCGCGCGTCGAGTTGCGCGCTCGCCGGAGGACTCTGATGTTCTCGACGGTGGAGGTGGAGCACTGATGGCGGGGTCGGTGCTCGCGGCCGGCGTGCTGGTGGTCGGCGCGACTCTGTCATTCGGACTCGCCGCCGTCGGCGGCGCGGCAGTCACTGCGCAGCGCGCAGCGGGAGCTGCCGACGCCGCGGCCCTGGCAGCGGCCGACGCTGCCAGCGGCGCAGTCGTCGTCACGGTCGACCCGTGCACCCTCGCCGCGCGGGTCGCCGCGGCCTCCGGTGCAGCACTCACCGAATGCGCCGTCGACGGCTTCGTGGCGACCGTGCAGGTCAAGGCGAAGTACGCTGGACTCGCTGCCGTCTCCCGAGCCCGTGCTGGGCCACCCGAGGGGATCTGACTGCGGCGCGAGGCACTTTCCGGCGAAAATGCAGGCGACCTCTGTGACCAACCCATCACGGCGGTGTGTATGGTGTGCTTCGAAGAAAGGATGCTCCCTTGGCTGAAGGCAAGAAGCTCGTCATCGTCGAGTCTCCGACGAAGATGCGGTCGATCCAGGGGTACCTCGGCGATGGCTACGAGGTGCTCAGCTCGGTCGGCCATATTCGCGACCTCGCAGACAAGAAGGACATCCCCGCCGCGGACAAGCAGGCGTACGGAAAGTACTCGATCGACGTCGACAACGACTTCGACCCCTATTACGTGGTCTCCGATCGCAAGACGAAGACCGTCGCCGAACTCAAGCGGGCGCTCAAGACTGCCGACGAGCTTCTGCTCGCCACTGATGAGGACCGCGAGGGCGAGGCCATCGCGTGGCACCTGCTCGAGACGCTGAAGCCCAAGGTCCCCGTCAAGCGGATGGTGTTCCACGAGATCACCAAGGACGCGATCCAAGCGGCCATCGGCAACACGCGTGAGCTCGACACCGACCTGGTCGACGCGCAGGAGACCCGCCGTATCCTCGACCGACTGTACGGGTGGGATGTCTCGCCCGTGCTCTGGTACAAGGTCAAGACCGGTCTGTCTGCCGGCCGAGTGCAGTCCGCCGCCACCCGCATGATCGTCGAGCGTGAGCGCGAGCGCATGGCGTTCGTGTCCGCCGAGTACTGGGACGTCGAGGCGCTCGCGTCCTCGTCGTCCGGATTCAAGGTCCGTCTGGTCCGCGTGGACGGCGGTCAGCTCGCCCGAGGCACCGACTTCGACGACGACGGCAAGCTCAAGAAGGCCGTCATCATCCTCGACGAGGCGAAGGCGGCGGCCCTCGCGCTGGCGATCGACGCCGCAGGCACGGGCACGGTCACCAAGGTCGAGGCGAAGCCCGGCACCCGCAGCCCATACGCGCCGTTCACCACCTCCACCATGCAGCAGGAGGCCGGGCGAAAGCTCTCCATGAGTGCCAAGCAGGCGATGAGCGTCGCCCAGCGGCTCTACGAAAAGGGCTACATCACCTATATGCGAACCGACTCGGTGGCGCTGAGCACCCAGGCGGTGCAGGCCGCTCGCAGCCAGGCCGTCGCGTTGTACGGCGACAGCGCCGTGCCGCTCAAGCCGCGCGTCTACAAGTCGAAGAGCAAGAACGCCCAGGAGGCGCACGAGGCCATCCGCCCGTCGGGTGAGAACTTCCGCACCCCGAAGTCGGTCGCCGCCGAACTCGACCGCGAGGAGCACCGCCTCTACGACCTCATCTGGAAGCGCACCGTCGCCAGCCAGATGGCCGACGCGAAGTACGAGACCACGACCGTCACGATCGCGGTCGACGCCGACGGGCAGAAGGCCGAGTTCACCGCATCGGGCACGGTCTACACCTTCAAGGGCTTCCTCGAGGCATACGAAGAGGGACGCGACGAGAAGCGCAACGACAAGGACGCCGACGAGAACCAGTCGCTCCCTGCGGTCGCCGTCGGCGATGACCTCCGGATGTCCGATGCCGAGGCGAAGGGGCACCGCACGACCCCGAAGCCGCGCTTCACCGAGGCATCGCTCGTCAAGGCGCTCGAGGAGCACGGCATCGGCCGCCCTTCGACGTTCGCGAGCATCATCGGCACCGTGATCGATCGCGGCTACGCCACCAAGCGCGGCCAGGCTCTCGTGCCGACGTGGCTCGCCTTCAGTGTCGTGCGCCTGCTCGAGGAGCACTTCGCCGACCTGATCGACTACGACTTCACCGCAGCTCTCGAAGACGACCTCGACGCGATCGCCCGTGGCGAGCAGAAGCGCGTCGAATGGTTGCGTTCCTTCTACTACGGCTCGGATTCGCACGTCGGACTGCGCCAGACCGTCGACAACCTCGGCGAGATCGACGCACGTGCGCTCAACTCCACGCCGATCACCGAGACCGCCACCCTGCGATTCGGCAAGTACGGACCCTACCTCGAGGTCGCGAACCCCGACGCTCCGGACGAGAAGCCGCGCATCGTCAACGTTCCCGAAGACCTCGCTCCTGACGAGCTGACCGAGGCCAAGGCGCAGGAGCTCATCGATGCGCCGGTCGCCGGCGACCGCGTGCTCGGCACGAACCCGGACAACGGCAAGATCGTCGTCGTGAAGGACGGCCGATTCGGTCCCTACGTCCAGGAGAACGACCCCGTCTCTGAAGATGCGGCGGTCGACGAAGCCACCGGCGAGGTCGTCGAGGCGCCCAAGCCCAAGCGTGGGGCGAAGAAGGATGCCGCGCCGAAGCCGCGCACCGCTTCGCTGTTCCGTTCGATGTCGGTCGACACGATCGATCTCGACACGGCGCTGCAGCTTCTCAGCCTGCCGCGCGTCGTGGGAGCCGACCCGGAGAGCGGCGAGGAGATCACCGCGCAGAACGGCCGGTTCGGGCCTTACCTGAAGAAGGGCACCGACTCGCGCTCGCTCGAGAGCGAATCGCAGATCTTCGATGTGACCCTCGAGAAGGCCCTCGAGATCTATTCGCAGCCGAAGTACGGCGCCGGATCGCGCCGAGCATCCAGCGCGCTCGCCGAGTTCGAGGCAGATCCCGTGAGCGGCAAGCCGATCCGCATCCGCGACGGACGCTTCGGCGCCTACGTCACCGATGGCGAGACCAACGTCACGATTCCCCGGGGCCAGAAGGTCGAGGACATCACCTTCGAGACCGCGGTGCAGATGCTGGCAGACAAGCGAGCCAAGGGGCCGGCGCCCAAACGCGGTGCGGCCAAGAAGCCCGCGGCGAAGAAGCCCGCCGCGAAGAAGCCCGCGGCCAAGAAGGCGCCCGCGAAGAAGGCGCCCGCGAAGAAGGCGACCGCGACCGATGCGGAGAAGGCAGCCGCTCGGTCCGCAGCCGCCAAGAAGGCCGCTGCCACCCGTGCCGCGAACGCCGCGAAGAAGGCCGGTTCGTGACGTCTGACTCCGGAGTCTGGATCACGCTCGAAGGCGGAGACGGATCGGGGAAGACCACGCAGTCGAACCTGCTCGGGCAGTGGCTGACGGATGCGGGGCGGACGGTCGTGCGCACCCGTGAGCCGGGTGGGTCGGAGGTCGGCCAGCTGATCCGCGACATCGTGCTCCACCATCGCGGCGACATCGCCCCGCGGGCAGAGGCTCTGCTCTACGCGGCCGATCGCGCGCACCACGTCGCGACCGTCGTTCGACCGGCGCTCGCCCGCGGCGAGGTCGTGCTGCAGGACCGCTACCTCGACTCGTCCGTCGCCTATCAGGGCGCGGGGCGTGTGTTGGACGGCGACGAGATCCGCGACCTGTCGCTCTGGGCAGCCGAGGGAGCGCTTCCCGATCTCACCGTGCTGCTCGACCTCGATCCCGAGTCGGCGCGCGTGCGACTCGACTCCGCCGACAAGCCGTTCGACCGGCTCGAAGCCGAGAAGACCGAGTTCCATGCCCGCGTCCGTGACGCGTACCTCGCCCTGGCCCAGGCCGAACCGGAGCGGTTCCTGGTTCTCGATGCCGCCGCGACTCCGGAGAACATCGCCGAGCAGATCCGCGATCGGGTCTCGACGCTCATCGGCTGATCCGCCCGGCGGTGCGCCCGACCACGTCATGGCCAGGGCTTCACCCGGTCGGTGCCGCGTACATCGCCCGGCGGTGCCGCGTACGTCGGTGCTCCCGATTAGGCTGAGGGCATGCCCCAGACTGTCGCCGCCCCTTTCCCGTGGGCCGACGTGTGGGGGCAGGATGCCGCGGTCGACACGCTGCGCAATGCCGCATACGATCCGTCCGCGCTCTCGCACGCCTGGCTGATCACTGGTCCTCCCGGGTCGGGACGATCCACCCTCGCGCATGCCTTCGCCGCGGCGCTCGTCGCGGATCACCCGGACGACGAGGCGGCCATGCGTCAGGTCCTCGCGGGAACACATCCCGATGTGACGGCCCTGCGCACCGACAAGGTCATCATCACGATCGCGGAGGCCCGTGCGCTCGTCGAGCGCTCGTACTTCGCGCCCTCTGCGGGCCGCTACCGCGTGATCGTGGTCGAAGATGCCGACCGCATGGTCGAGCGAACCTCCAACGTGCTCCTGAAGGCGCTCGAGGAGCCGCCCGAGCAGACCGTCTGGATCCTCTGCGCGCCGAGCGAAGCCGACCTGCTGCCGACGATCCGCTCCCGCGTCCGCTCGCTGCGACTGCGTGAGCCCGATGTCGCAGACGTGGCACGTCTGATCACCCTCCGCACGGGGGTCGACGAAGCCATCGCCGAGCAGGCCGCCCGCCACGCACAGCGTCACATCGGCATGGCCCAGCGTCTGGCCACCGACGAATCCGCCCGTCGCCGCCGCGACGAGACCCTGAGGTCGGTGCTGGGAGTTCGCGGTGTCAACGACGCCGTCGAGGTCGCCGGGCGCATCATCCAGGCGGCCACGGACGACGCCAAGGCGCTCACTGCCGAGCGCGATGCGGCCGAGCGCGCCTCCCTGCTCCGCACCGTCGGGATCGCCGAGGGGCAGGCTGTCCCGCCCGCCCTGCGAGCGCAGATCTCAGCCCTGGAAGACGATCAGAAGAAGCGCGCGACCCGAAGTCTGCGCGACGGGATCGACAGGGTGCTCACCGATCTCCAGTCGCTGTTCCGTGACGTCGTGATGCTGCAGTTCGGCAGGGACGACGAGCTGATCAACCGTGAGCTTCGTGAGGATCTGGCTGCTCTCGCGGCGGCCTGGCCCGAGACCCGTACTCTTGTCGTACTCGACCACCTTGCCGACACACGCCAGTCGCTGGAGCGCAATGTCGCACCGCTGCTCGCCCTGGAGAGCTTGCTCGTGACTGTCACGAGCGGGAGGACACCGTGAACAATCGACCGACTTCCCGCATCCGACGTGCCGTCGCTGTGATCGCGGGCCTCGCCGCGGCATCGGTCGCACTCTCCGGGTGTCTGTATTCGATGATCCCCGAGCAGGCCGAGCCGAAGCCGTCGACCACCAACGCTCCTGACACGGAGGGCGTCGCCGACGACCTGCTGCCGTTCTACGGGCAGACGCTCACCTGGAGTCAATGCGGCACGGGCTTCGACTGCACCGACGTGACCGCGCCGCTCGACTGGGAGAACCCGGGGGAGGGAGAGATCACCCTCTCCGTCGTGCGCCACCAGGCGACGGGAACGGCTCAGGGCTCGCTGCTGACCAACCCGGGCGGTCCCGGCGCCAGTGGAGTCGAACTCATCCGCGACAGCCTCGACTTCGCCGTCGGAGCCGCCCTCATCGAGAACTACGACGTGATCGGCTTCGATCCCCGCGGCGTCGGCGAATCGACGGCCGTGACGTGCTTCGATGCTGCGGGCATGGACGACTACCTCTACTCGATCCCCGCGGGCAAGCGCGGGAGCGCCGAGTGGGAGGCGGAGCTCCTCGATGCGCACAAGGAGTTCGCAGACGCGTGCGAGGCGAACAGCGGCGGCATCCTGCCGTACGTGACGACGATCAACGCGGCGCGTGACATGGATCTGATCCGTGCGGTGCTGGGCGACAAGCAGCTCAACTACCTGGGCTACTCGTACGGCACCTTCCTCGGTGCGACGTACGCCGACCTCTACCCCGACAAGGCGGGTCGCCTCGTGCTCGACGGCGCGATCGACCCTGCCGTCTCGGGCCTCGATGTCGGCGCGACCCAGGCGCTCGGATTCGAGTCGGCCCTTCGCGCCTACATGCAGGACTGCCTCGACTCGGGGGAGTGCCCGTTCACCGGCACGGTCGACGAGGCGATGGCCGACCTCGGTGCGCTGCTGGCGAGTGTCGACGCCGCTCCGCTCGAGAACGGCGACGGACGCATGCTCGGCGCGGACTCGCTGATGACCGGCATCATCGCGGCACTGTACTCGGCGGACAGCTGGCAGTACCTCACCCAGGCCCTCGACGAGGCGCTGCAGGGCGACCCGACGACGGCGTTCTTCCTCGCCGACTTCTACAACGGTCGCGAGAACGGCACGTACCTCGACAACTCGAGCGAGGCGTTCCGCGCGTACAACTGCATGGACTACCCGGTCGAGGACGATCCTGCCGCCGAGGCGGCGACCGAGAAGAAGATCGCGGACGGAGCTCCGACCATCGCTCCGTACTGGAACGGACCCGACTCCTGCTCGGTGTGGCCTTATCCGCCGACCGGCACCCGGGGCGAGATCAACGCCGAGGGCGCGGGCCCCATCCTCGTGGTCGGCACGACCAATGACCCGGCGACCCCGTACGAGTGGTCCGAGTCGCTCGCTCAGCAGCTCGAAGAGGGCGTGCTGATCACCCGCGTGGGCGAAGGGCACACCGGATACAACAAGGGCAGCAGTTGCGTCGACAGCACTGTGGAGGCCTTCCTGCTCGACGACGTGGTGCCCGAGAGCGACGTCCGCTGCGAGTGATGTCGGCTCGATTCGCGGTGCGGCTCCGGAACGGGTAATATCGATGATCGCGCCGCTTTAGCTCAGTCGGCAGAGCATTTCACTCGTAATGAAAAGGTCGTCAGTTCGATTCTGACAAGCGGCTCCAGCAGGCCCCGTGATGTGAACAACATCCCGGGGCCTTTTGGTTTCCCGGGGTTGGGCGGGCGCGCGGGGGCGGCGTACCCTCGGATCATGAGCAGAGCGCTTCTGATCGTCGATGTCCAGAACGACTTCACCGAGGGCGGGGCGCTGGCCGTGGCGGGCGGCGACGACGTGGCATCCGCGGTATCGGACTTCCTCGCCCTGCATGCATCGGAGTACGACGTCATCGTCGCCTCACGCGATTGGCACGACGCCGAGGGCGACAACGGCGGCCACTTCGGGGAGGTTCCGGATTTCGTCGACACCTGGCCCGTGCACTGCGTCGCGGGCACGCCGGGTGCGGATTACGATCCCCTGCTGGTGACGGAGGCCGTCACGCACCATGTGCACAAAGGGCAGGGTCGCCCGGCATACTCGATGTTCGAGGGCGCGACCGAGTCGGGGGAGACGGTCGGAGCGATCCTCACCGCCGCCGGGGTCATCACGGCCGACGTCGTCGGCATCGCCACAGACCACTGCGTGCGCGCCTCTGCTCTCGATGCGATCGCACACGGAGTCCGCGTCCGGATCCTCACCGACCTGATCGCGGGTGTCGCTCCGGAGCCGAGCACGGCAGCCCTCGCAGAGCTCGCACACGCAGGCGCCGAGCTCATCGCGAGCGACGCTGCGTGAGCCGCAGTGTCCTGCTCCTGCGAGCGGTCAACATCTCGGGCCGCAACAGGGTGCCGATGGCGCGGCTGCGCGAACTGATCGCGCCCGAGCTGGGGGAGGTCTCGACCTACATCGCGAGCGGCAACATCATCTGCGAGCAGCCGAGTGACCCGCGATCGGTCTGCGCCGACGTGCGCGCAATGATCGCGACCGAGTTCGGCGTCGATACGCCCGTCGTCCATCGCACGCACGACCAGCTCGTGCGGTCGCACTCGAACCAGCCGTTCCCCGGGGCATCCGAGAATCTGCTGCACGCCATGTTCCTCGAGGGCCCCGCGTCGGCAGGTGCGGTCGACGCCCTGCAGGAGCGGCTCGTGCCGGGGGAGCGGATAGCGCTCGTCGACGACGATCTGTGGATCGACTACGCCGAGGGAGGCGTGCACACCACCAAGCTCACCAAGGCGGTGCTCGATAGGCTGCTCGGCGTCGCCGGGACGGCACGCAATGCGCGCACCGTGCGCAAGCTCATCGAGCTGACGGAATGACCCCCTCGGAGCCGGCGGTGCTGTCCCTGCCCTTCACGGGGCGATGGCTGGTGCAGAACAGCCCGGCGTCCCGCGTTCCGAGCCACGGCACCACGCTGTTCGGCAGCTCGTATGCGATCGACTTCGTCCCGGTGGGCGCGGACGGGCGCAGCGCGCCGCGCACGGTCCGGAGCCTGCTCGGCACCGAGAGCCCGGAGGGTTTCGTCGGTTTCGGGCGCTCGATCCTCTCGCCGGTGTCGGGCGAGGCCGTCCGTGTCCATGACGGCGAGGTCGACCACGTCGCGCGTCGTTCGGTGGGTGCCCTTCTCGGATACGCCCTCACGCAGCCCTCGCGTGTGCGTCGGGGCGCGGGGGCTGTCGCCGGCAACCACGTCGCCGTCAGATGCGACAGGGGACTGGTACTGCTGGCGCACCTGCGTGCGGGCAGCGTGACCGTGCGGGTCGGCGATCTCGTCGTTCCGGGTGATCGGATCGGCGACTGCGGAAACTCCGGCAACAGCACCGAGCCCCACCTGCATCTGCAGGTGTCGGACACGCTGGAGCGGGATGCGCGCGGCATCCCGATGGCCTTCCAGCGGTCAGGGCAGCAGCCGTGGATGCCGCACAACGGAGACATCGTCACGGTCTGATGTCTCGTCTCGGCGGGTCCGGACGAACTCGGCGCTGAAGGCCGTCGCCGGCCGCTGCGGGTGCGTCTCGAGATCGACGCGATGCGTGCCGCACTCAGCGCAGCGGACGTACACGACGACGCCCTCGCTGGTCGGATGCCGGGAGTCCGCGGTCCAGGCGTGCTCGTGGATTCTCGCTGTCTGGTGAGGGATCGGCAGAGTGTGCAGGGAGGTCATGACTCCAGCGTGATGTAATGGCCTTATGCATCTCAACCCTTACGGAGAATACGCGGTGCTTCTCGCGGCATCCCTCGCCGACGACTTCCCCGCCGACCGTCCGGGCATCGAGGAGCGCACACTCGAGATGGGGATGACGATGACGTTCCCACCCGCGGCGGACGACCGCGCACGCGTGAGAGAAGTGGTCGACGACTGGTTGACGATCGTCGACGCACGGGACCCGGACGCCCGCGCGGAGATCCTCAACGCGCAGATGGCCCAGGCGGCGGCCTACCCTCGCCTCACGAACCACGACGGCGAAGGCTGGCACCTGCACTACCGCGACGACGTCCAGTCTCTGCCCTACGTTCTCCGTGCGATCTTCGCCGTCGGAACCTCGCTGCACCTGGTCACCCGCGGCATGGATCGACTCGGGCGCTGCGAGGCCTCGCCCTGCACGAACGTGGTCGTCGATGTGACGCGCAACGGCCGCCAGCGGTTCTGTTCGGTGCGCTGTGCGAACAGAGCGGCGGTCCGGCGTCACCGGGCGCGCGCGGGCGCCTGACACCGGACCGCCCGGTGCTCAGATCACGCGGTCTGCTCGGCGTGCTTGCCTTCAGCGACCTCTTCGATCAGCTTCGCGTTGAACGCGGGAAGGTCGTCGGGCGTGCGGCTCGAGACGAGCCCCGCATCGACCACGACCTCCTCGTCGACCCAGGTGGCTCCGGCGTTGCGGAGGTCGGTCGCGAGGCTCGGGTAGCTGGTCAGCGTCCGTCCGTCGACCACGCCGGCCTCGATCAGGATCCAGGCGCCGTGGCAGATGACGGCGACGGGCTTGTGCTGCTCGAAGAACGAGCGCGCGAGGTCGATGGATGCCTTGTCGAGCCGCAGGTGGTCGGCGTTCACGACACCGCCCGGAAGCACGAGAGCGTCGAACTCGTCGGCCGTGGCCTTCTCGGAGGTGAGGTCGACGTGCTGCACGTGACCGTTCTTGCCGGTGATCTGCTGTCCGTCCGGTGCGATGAGCGTGGCGCTCGCGCCCTCGCCCTGCACCGCTTCCCACGGACTGGTCAGCTCGCTGTCCTCGAATCCGTCTGTCGCGAGGAATGCCACTCGGCTGTCGGTGAGAGTCGCCATGATGCGTCCTTTCGTGGGGTGGATGTCCCGGATGGGGATGCCACGACTCTCTCGCAGGACGCGAATGCGGTGAAGGGGGTGGCCGGATCCGGCCGACGGTGATAACGGTGGGCCCCGTGGGGCTCGAACCCACGACCCGCGGATTAAAAGTCCGATGCTCTGCCAACTGAGCTAGAGGCCCGCCCCTCCAGTCTAGGGCGCAAAGAAGGAGCCGCTGACGACGATGTCGTCAGCGGCTCCTTGCACCATCCCACCGACCTCCCCCGAGAGGTGAGATGGCCTACCGAGTGTCCGCCTCGGCGTTCCCGGGCCTTACTCGGCCGGGGGCATCAGAACCGTGTCCACGAGGTACACGGTGGCGTTCGCGGTCTGGACTCCACCGCAGATGACGGTCGCGTCGTTGACCATCAGGTCGTCGCCGCTGCCGGTGACCTCGACGTCTGCACCCTGCACGGTGGCGTGCGTTCCGACGATCTCATCGGGGGTCAGCTGTCCGGGGATCACGTGGTACGTCAGAATCGAGCTCAGCGTGGCGCTGTCCGTCTTGAGAGCCTCGATGGTGGCCGGGTCGATCTTCGCGAAGGCGTCATCGACCGGAGCGAAGACGGTGAACTCGTCGCCGTTGAGCGTGTCGACGAGGTTGACGTCGGGGTTCAGCTGTCCGCTGACTGCCGCCACCAGCGTGGTGAGCAGCGGGTTGTTCGATGCGGCGGTGGCGACCGGGTCGAGAGCCATGCCCTCGACGGAGCCTGCGCCGTCCGGCACAGCCTCTGCGTATGCGGCGCAGCCGGGGCCGACCAGGTTGGCGGCCGGGTCCATCGTCTCGGTCTCGGGAGCCATCGTCTCGGACGACTCGGGGGCCGTCGACTCTGCCGGCTCTTCGGTGGTGCCGCCCATGGAACATGCGGAGAGCAGGAATGCGCTCGCAAGGCCGAGGGTGATGGCTGCGGTGACCTTCTTCTTGGTGCTGAACATCTCAAGCTCCTTCAGAACACTGCCACGGCCTCTCCGTGGCGTTGACAGTCGTTCGGAGCCCCGTCGGGATCGGATGGGAGAAATCGCAAAGTTTTTTTCGAGTCGTCGAATCCAATCCGTTCCGGGGGTCGGCCGCGAACATCATTCGACGAACCGCACTTAAGAGGACTCATTTCCGTCACTTTCGGGTGGCGGTTGCACGGGAAAGCGGGGTGAATGCGGCATGCTGGTAGAGATGGTCATCGACGGAATGGACGTACCGGAAGACGGTACGGCTCGGGATGCTGTCGCTGACCTGCTTCTGCGCATCGGCGGCGGCGATCAGCGCGCGTTCGCGGAGCTCTACGACAGTCTGTCGTCCCGTGTCTTCGGCCTCATCCTCAGGGTTCTCGTCAATCGCTCGCAGAGCGAAGAGGTGCTTCAGGAAGTCTTCTTGGAGATCTGGCAATCCGCTACGAAGTTCGCTCCGAACAAGGGACAGGGAAGAACCTGGGTGATGACGATCGCGCACCGTCGTGCGGTCGACCGGGTTCGGGCGTCCCAGTCCAGTGCGGACCGAGACGTGCGAGCCGGGTTCAGGGATATCGGAGTCGCGCACGACAGTGTCGCGGAGACGGTGGAGCTGGGCATCGAGGGCGAGAAGGTCGTTCACGCACTCTCGGGCCTTCCTGAGGCTCAGCGCGAAGCTCTCGTCCTGGCCTACTACGGCGGTTACAGTCAAAACGAAGTGGCAGTGCTCGTCGGGGCACCGCTGGGGACGATCAAGACACGGATGCGAGATGGGCTCTCGCGTCTGAGGACAGCTATGGGGGTGACGGCATGAACGAGCAGGAATTCGCAGAACTCGCGGCAGGAGCGGCACTCGACGCGCTGTCGCCCGATGACCAGCAGCGCTATCACGCCGCTCTCGCAGCGCATCCCGAGTGGCAGAGCATCGTCGATGCGGATGCCGACAGCGCAGGATTCCTCGCCGACGGCGCAGCTCCGGTGGTTCCGTCGCCCGACATCCGCGCGACGCTGCTCGCACGTATCGCGGAGACACCGCAGAACGGCGACATCGTGCTCGCCGATTCGACACCTGACGCGCTGGCGGACGAGACGTCGGATGCCGCGCCTGCGGAGGACTCCGCTCCGACCGCTCTCGGTGGGGAAGCCGCGCCGAAGGCTCCGGCACACCGCCTCCGCTTCCTCTTCGCGCTCGCCGCGTGCCTCGCACTGCTCGTCGGTGTGGGAGCGGGCGCTGTCGCGATCAACACGTACATCAACCGTCCGGCCAGCGTCGTCGCTCTCGAGGACATCCAGTCGGCCGATGATGCTCAGCAGGCCAGCGTCTCTCTCGAGAGCGGTGGCACGGCGACCGCGCACTGGTCGGCGTCGCTCGGCAAGTCCGTGCTCGTGACCGACGGCATCCCGTCGCTCGCCGAGGGGGAGACCTACGAGCTCTGGTACGTCCGAGGCGACACCCCGGTGCCGGCAGGCGTGTTCGCGGCCGAAGACGGCGAAGCGACGGCAGTGCTCGCCGGAGAGATGCAGGCGGGCGACGTGATCGCGGTCACGGTGGAGCAGGACGGCGGTTCGCCCTCCGGCCTGCCGACGACCGACCCCGTCGTCGTGATTCCGACAGCCTGACCTCCCGGATCGCGCGTACCCTGGACTGATGCCTGAGCAGTTCTCCCGTCCGGTGCGCCGGCCCACCAGCGCCTTCGACAACATCGTCGGCAGTCACGATCCCGCCGAGGAGACGCGCATCGCGCACGCGACGGCATCCGCTCTGCTGACCCGTGTCCGTGCCGACGAGAGCGGTGTGAGCGCTGACAGACTCGTCGCCTTCACCGATGAGCACGGCATCGACGAGATCGCCGAGCTCTGGTCGAAGGCACCGTCCCGCACCCTGCCGGGCGCCCTCTGGCGGCTCTACATCCTGCAGCTGGCGATCCACGGCGACCCGCAGACCGCTGCCCTGCTCTACGAGCGCGGCAGGGTGGAACTGGCGTCGGTGGATGCCGTGATCGCCGGGGCGCCGGTGCCGGCGAACCCCGATGAGCTCGTCGCGCTGATCGACACGATCCTCCGTGGCGCGTTCCGGGGGGACTTCGCGGTCGCCCTCGACCGGGCGGCCGCGTTCTGCCGGGTCCAGGCCTCGGGAGCGACGCACACGGCGGACGACTACGAGCCGACCGAGCCGTCGCGCGCCAGCGAGCTCACCACCCGCGCCCTGCGGCTGAGCAGCTATGCGCAGGATCTGTCGGCCTCCGCTGTGCTGTGGCGTTCCGGAGCCCTCGCCTGAGCGGACGCGTCCGGGTGAGTGCGCGCCCTCGCGGACTCGCCACGGGCACAACCCCGGCCCGGGTATGAAAAGACCGGGCCGCAAAAACGCCTCTCGGCGGAAGGCCGCTCGCAGCGGCAAAAATTGGAGCCCGGGGTTATGCGGCCCGGCCACTCCATTGTAACAAGATCATGCTGCAGCTATTCCCGGGGCCCTAGGCTCGGATCATGACACGGCGCTTTGCTCTGATGATCGATCCTGCGGCGGCTGACGTCGACCGTTCCGACTTCGCAGAGACTTTCACTCTCGTCGATGCGGCCGCTCCCGCGCTCAGCGTGGGGGAGCTGAGCACGCAGCGCGGCGACGGAGTGTTCGAGTCGATCGGCGTGATCGACGGTCATGCGCAGGAGGTCGTGCCGCATCTCGAGCGGTTGGCTCACTCGGCGCAGCTGTGCGATCTGCCGCTCCCCAACCAGGCGCAGTGGCACCAGGCGATCGAGCGGGCCGCCGCACACTGCGAGCAGGGCGAGTACGTCATCAAGCTCATCCTCAGCCGAGGCGTCGAGCACGGCCCCACGCCGACGGCCTGGGTAACGGCGGCGCCGGCATCCGACTTCTCGACTGTGCGGGAACAGGGAATCCGCGTCGTCACCCTCGACCGCGGATACGACCTCGACGTGGCCGAGAAAGCACCGTGGCTGCTGCTGGGCGCCAAGACGCTCTCCTACGCCGTGAACATGGCGGCGCTTCGCGAGGCGCATCGACGAGGAGCCGACGACGCCATCTTCCTGTCGCGTGACGGCTTCGTGCTCGAGGCGCCGACCGCGTCGCTGATCCTGCGTGTCGGGGATCGCTTCGTGACACCGGCCCCGAACGGCGGCATCCTGCACGGCACGACGCAGCTGAGCGTCTACGACTACCTTGCCGGGAAGGGGCTCGTCGCAGAATACAGCCGAGTGCCGGCATCCGACCTTCCCCGGGCTGACGCCGCATGGCTGGTCTCGAGCGTTCGCCTCGCCGCCCCGATCACCGCCGTCGACGGAGTCGACATCCCGGTCGATCACGCCCTGACGGCCGAGCTGAACGACTACCTCCTCTCGCCCCGCGACTGAGGTGCCGTGCGCCTGTCCCGACCGCCCGCTACGGGCACAACTTCGGAGCTCTCGACCGACCCGCCGCGCGCAATCACCCGGATCGGCGCGTCGTCGACCGGCATCCGAAGTTGTGCCCGTAAATGGGGCGCTGATCCGAGTATGATCAGGGCCTGAGCGCCATCATTCCGACAATCGCTCGCTCGACGAGATCCCAGTCATGTATGACCATCGCATAGTCGAACCGAAGTGTGGCGTGCCCCCACGCTGCGGCCGTGGCGTCCCGGGTGAGATCGCGGTGTCGATGCGACTGTCCCTCATGATTCGCCTTGCCATCCGTCTCGATGAGAAGCCAATCATCGATCATGAGATCGACGATGCCGCTCGCGACGAACCGCACTTGGCAGCGGACGAACCATCCGTACTTGCGGAGTCGCAGCCGAACGAGTGACTCCAGGCCGCTGTCGGCATCCGCGCGGGAGAAGTCGATCAGGTCTCGTCCAAAGGTATCGACGTGCAGCCGCAGCCATCGCAGCCCATCGCCGTCGATCAGGCCGAGGCGGCGCGCGGACTCGAGCGCGACGAAGAACGCCTCGCCGCCGCGGCAGTGGAGCATCTGCAGCAGTATCCGAGGTGCCGAAGGGAGCCCGAACGTTCGCGAGGAAGCGCCTGAATCCCAATGACGGATGCAGGTGCACTCACGGCTGACGCCTGGGTGATGGTGTCTGTCTGCGCGAAGCCAGACGTGCAGAGCTGGATCCTCGAGAACCCAGATGCCGAGGTGCCGTGCTGCGCTGGCGCATCCCAGAGAGCCTCCATGCTCAGCAGCCTCGACGGCGCTCGCGCAGGCCGTGTCGGCAGCGTAGACCCCCCGTCGGATTCGACGGAGCTGCCCGCGCCGCACGCGAGCGTCGAGAGCCCGGCGTGAGCTTCTCGCCCGAAGATCGCGCCAGGTCCAGATCTCGATCGATGATGAGCTGCACATCAGAGGAGCATCCGCGATCCCGATGCTCGTTCTCGACCATGATGCCGGCATCTGTGGACGCAATTCGTCCTGGCTCGTCTCTGCAGGATGAGTGCCGCGGTCTGGCCCCGGGCACCGATTCGGACTAAAACGACGAAACGCCGTGGGACCAGAGGGTCGCACGGCGTTTCGGACCAGCAGCTCCGAAGCTGTGCCCGCGAAGAACGGGCGTCCGGGTCGAAGCTGAGGCGGATGCTTATCCGAAGCGACCCGAGACGTAGTCCTCGGTGGCCTGGACAGACGGAGTGGTG
Organism: Microbacterium sp. Root280D1; assembly: GCF_001428975.1. NCBI lineage: Bacteria > Bacillati > Actinomycetota > Actinomycetes > Micrococcales > Microbacteriaceae > Microbacterium > Microbacterium sp. Root280D1. Next base: position 559,837 of record NZ_LMJK01000003.1, read on the forward strand.
AACATCGTGCGGGTGTCGTCGTACTCGATGAGCTTGCCCGGCTTGCCGGTGCCCGCGATGTTGAAGAACGCCGTCTTGTCGGACACGCGGCTCGCCTGCTGCATGTTGTGCGTCACGATGACGACCGTGTACTGGGTCTTGATCTCGGCGATGAGCTCCTCGATCGCGAAGGTCGAGATCGGGTCGAGCGCCGAGCAGGGCTCGTCCATGAGGATCACGTCGGGGGAGACGGCGATGGCACGCGCGATGCAGAGACGCTGCTGCTGACCGCCGGACAGGCCGGAGCCCGGGCGGTCGAGGCGGTCCTTGACCTCGTTCCAGAGGTTCGCCCCACGCAGCGACTTCTCGACCAGGGCATCCTGGTCGCTCTTGGCCATGCGCGTGTTGTTGAGCTTGACGCCCGCGAGCACATTCTCCTTGATCGACATGGTCGGGAACGGGTTCGGGCGCTGGAAGACCATGCCGACCTGGCGGCGCACGAGCACGGGGTCGACCCCGGTGCCGTAGAGGTTCTTGCCGTCGATCAGCACCTCGCCCTCGACGCGCGCGCCGGGGATGACCTCATGCATGCGGTTCAGGGTGCGCAGGAACGTGGACTTGCCGCAGCCCGAGGGGCCGATGAAGGCCGTGACGGTGTTGGGCTTGATGTCGATGCTGACGCCTTCGACCGCGAGGAAGTCGCTGTAGTAGACGTTGAGGTCGTTGACTTCGATGCTCTTGGACACGTGAAATCCTTCTTCTTCTTCAGTCGGGTATGACGGCTCAGCGGCCGTTGATCTTGGGGGCGAACACCTTGGCGATGACGCGAGCCAGGAGGTTCAGCACCATCACGATGACGATCAGGGTGAGGGCGGCTGCCCAGGCCCGCTCGAGGTAGGCATCGACGGGGATGCCGGGGTATTTGGCCTGCATGTACGAGAACACCGGCAGTGTGGCCATCTGGCCGCTGAACATGTTCAGGTTCATGCCCTGCACGATTCCGACGGTGAGCAGCAGCGGGGCGGTCTCGCCGATCACTCGCGAGATGGCCAGCATGATGCTCGTCAGGATTCCGGCGATCGCGGTGGGCAGCACGACCTTGAGGATGGTGAGCCACTTCGGCACGCCGAGTGCGTAGGCCGCCTCGCGGAGCTCGTTCGGCACGATGCGCAGCAGCTCTTCCGAGCCGCGCACGACGACCGGGATCATCAGCACCGAGAGCGCGAGCGAACCCATGATGCCCATTCGCGTGCCCGGTCCGACGATGATCGAGAAGACCGAGTAGATGAAGAGACCGGCGACGATCGACGGGATGCCGGTCATGACGTCGACGAGGAAGGTGATGCCGCGCGCGAGCTTGCGGCCTTCGCCGTACTCGACGAGGTAGATCGAGGTCATCAGGCCGATCGGCACCGAGATGATCGTCGCGCCGAGGGTGATGAGCAGCGTGCCCCAGATGGCGTGCACCGCGCCGCCGCCCTCGCCGACGATGTTGCGCATCGAGAAGCTGAAGAACTCTCCGTCGAACCGCATGAGGCCGTTGACGACCACGGTGTAGAGCAGCGAGATCAGGGGCAGGAGCGCGACCACGAAGGCGCCGGAGACCAGCGCCGTCATGAGACGGTCGATCGCGTGGCGACGGCTCTCGACCACGGTGGAGATCACCATGATGAGCACCATGTAGAACAGCAGGCCGACGACGAGCGTCAGCGCGATGTTGAAGTCGGCGGGGTCGTTGCCCACGTTCATGAAGGCGAAGATCGTCGCCGACACGACGAATGCGACCAGCAGCAGTGCCCAGGGGGCCCACTTGGGCAGGTGGCCGGCCGAGGTGATGTGCGTCGGGGCGACGACGGACGCGGGCGACGGTGAGGGCGTGAGAGTGGCGGTCATGTCAGTTGGCTCCCGAGAACTCGGCGCGGCGCGAGACGATCCAGCGGGCCACGAAGTTGACCGCGAAGGTGACGATGAAGAGGATCAGACCCGCGGCGATCAGCGTGTTGACGCCTTCGTCGTGGGCTTCGGGGAACCGCAGCGCGATGATCGCAGGGATCGTCGTGGGGTTCTCCGGGTTGATCAGGTTGAAGGTGACGATGCCGAGCGGCGAGAGCACGAGGGTCACTGCCATCGTCTCGCCGAGTGCGCGACCGAGACCGAGCATCGCGCCCGACACCATTCCGCTGCGTGCGAAGGGGAGCACGGCCATCCGGACCATCTCCCAGCGCGTGGCTCCCAGCGCGAGGGCCGCCTCTTCGTGAAGCTTCGGCGTCTGCAGGAAGACCTCGCGGCAGATCGCGGTCATGATCGGCAGGATCATCACCGCGAGCACCAGGGAGGCGGTGAGGATCGTCTTGCCGGTTCCGGAGGGCGTTCCGCTGAAGAGCGGGATGAAGCCGAGGTTCGTGTTCAGCCACTTGTAGAAGGGCACGAGCATCGGCGCGAAGGTGAGCGCTCCCCAGAGGCCGAAGACGACCGAGGGCACGGCTGCCAGCAGGTCGATGATGTAGCCGAGGACGCCGGCGAGGCGGCGAGGGGCGTAGTGCGAGATGAAGAGCGCGATGCCGATGGCGATCGGGGCGGCGATGACGAGGGCGATGAAGCTCGACCACAGCGTTCCGAAGACGAACGGCCACACCCACGACAGGAACGACTGCCCTTCGAGGATGTGGTTGTTGGAGGTGTCGGACGACAGTGCGGGGATCGCCTGCACGATGAGGAAGACGGCCACCGCGGCGAGGGTGACGAGGATGATGATTCCCGCCGCCAGCGCGGTGCCCGAGAAGACGAGGTCGCCGCGGCGGCGGGGAGCGGTGCGCGTCCCGGTGGAACGGGTGGTATCGGGACCCGTTGAGGTTGTGGTCATCGGAGCGACTCCAGGCTCTGAGGGACGTTCGGGGTTTTCATGCGGGTGCCCCCGCGGTGTCGGTCGAGTCCTACGACCGACACCACGGGGGCGTCGGGACCGGGGCTCAGCGGTGTGCTGAGCCGTCGATCACTCCGTGACGATCGCGTCGATCGCCGTGTTGATCTGCTCGCGCAGGCTGTCCGAGATCGGGGCGCTGCCCGCGGCCTCTGCTGCAGCGTCCTGGCCCTCGGCCGACGCGACGTACTGGAAGTACGCCTTCACGAGACCGGCGGTCTCGGCGTCGTCGTACTCGACGCAGCCGATGAGGTACGAGACGAGTGCGATCGGGTACGAGCCGGCGGGCGCTGCGGCCGGGTCGACGGCGTACGCGAGGTCGTGGTCGGAGCGACCCTCCTCGAGCGGGGAAGCCTCGACGAGCGCTGCGGCTGCCTCGGCGGAGTACGCGACGTACTCGCCCTCGACCTCGACGGCGACCTGGCCCAGGTCAGCGGTGCGCGATGCGTCGGCGAAGCCGATGTAGCCGACACCGTTGGTGATCGCGTCGACGACGCCCGAGGTGCCGTCGCCGGCCTCACCGGTCGACAGCGGCCACTCGTCGCTGGCCTCGTAGGTCCACACGTCGGGGGCGACGGCGCTGAGGTACTTCGTGAAGGTCTCCTGCGTGCCCGACGCGTCTGCGCGGTGCACGGGGACGATCGCCTGGTCGGGAAGCTCCACGCCCTCGTTCTGCGAGGCGATGGCGGCGTCGTTCCAGTTGGTGATGGCGCCGGAGAAGATCTTCGCGATGGTCTGGCCGTCGAGGTTCAGCTCGTCGATGCCCTCGAGGTTGAACGCGACGGCGACGGGCGAGATGTAGACGGGGATCTCGACGATGTCGTCGGAGGTGCAGGAGCCGAAGCCGCCTGCGGCGAGCTCGTCGGCGTCGAACGCGCGGTCGGAGCCGATGAAGTTCGAGGAGCCGGCGATGAAGTTCTCGCGGCCGGTGCCCGAACCGGTGGCGGTGTAGTTCACCGTCGTGTCGGGGTTGGCGGTCTGGAATGCGGCGACCCAGGACTGCTGCGCGGCCTCCTGCGAGGAGGCGCCGGTGGCCTCGATCGTGCCGGAGAGCGTGGACTCGCTCGGGGCGTCGGTGGAGCCGCCGGTTCCGCCTTCGTTCGCGGCACAGCCGGCGAGTGCGAGAGCGGCAACGGCGCCGACGGCGCCGATACGTGCGATTCGGGAGATCTTCACTGTGGATCCTTCGATCTTTGATGGGTGGGGCCCGGTGCAGGGCACACAGTGACGCTATGTGCGGCGGTTAACGAGACTCTCCCGCGCAGGTGAACGGGAGGTGAACGGCACGCGTCTCTCTGGGGCATGCGAAAGGCCGCACCCGGAACCGGGTGCGGCCTTCCCACAGCTCGCAGCGCGAGCCGGTCCGTGTCACGCCTTGGGGATGTGCGTCTCGATCGCGATGATCCCCGACCCCGGATTCGACGCCGAGAGGTGGACGACCGAGAAGGCGGCCGGTTCGAGGTCGGCTGCGCTGCTCACGTACGAGCCGCGGACGGTGCCGGTCGCCAGCGCGATCTCCGTCAGGATTCCGGGGAGGACCGGGCCATGGCTGCACAGCACCGCGGGCTTGCCGGAGCGCACGCGCCGGCCGACCACGGAACGCAGATCGTCGTCGCCGTCCTCCCACGCATCCTGACTGATCTTCGGGGTGGTGACGGTCTTGCGGTCGAGGGCTTTCGCGAGGGGCGCCACGGTCTGCATGCAGCGCACGGCATCGCTCGTGATGATCTTGCGCACACCGAAGGCCCGCAGCGGACCGACGATCGACTTCGCCTGCTGCTCGCCGCGGTCTGTCAGAGGCCGTGCGGCATCCGCCCCGTCCCAGTCCGAGCGCGACAGCGCCTTCGCATGACGCAGAGCGATGATCGGGAAGGTGCGCAGCACGCCGTCGTCGACGAGCTGCGTGAAGAAGTCGAGGATCTCGATGTCGACGGGGTAGCTCAGCCGGGCGCGGGCCTTCTTGACGCTCACCCATTCGAGCGCGGCGATCTCGCGGTTCGGCACGAAGGTCGAGGCGCGGATCGCGTCGGCCGTCGCCTCGGCCGCCCAGTAGTGCACGACCTTCTGCTTGCTCGACGGCAGGTGGTACCGACTGACGCCGACGGGCACGCCGAGGGAGACGCGGATGCCGGTCTCCTCATGCACCTCGCGCACCGCGGTCTCGGCGAGCATCTCGCCAGGATCCACCTTGCCCTTGGGGAGCGTGACGTCGCGGTACTTCGTGCGATGGATCAGGAGGATGCGCAGCTTGCCGTCGATGAGCCTCCACACGACCGCGCCGGCCGCATACACGGCCTTGTCCGTCCATTTCGACCGTGCGGTCTGGGTGCTCGTGTGCGCGCTCATCGAACCGCCCGTGCTCGACGACGCCGCTGGATCAACCCCATGGTCTTGTCCTGCAGGTCGACGAGGGGCTTGCCTGCGGCATCCTCGGCGTGGCGGGTCCAGACGCCGTCGGCTCCGAGGCGCCACGACGTGGTTCCCGGGTCCATGGCGAGATCGAAGAAATCGAGCAGATCCTTCATGTGGACGGGGTCGGTGACGCGCACCAGCGCCTCGACGCGGCGGTCGAGGTTGCGATGCATCATGTCGGCGCTGCCGATGTAGACCTGGGCGTCGCCGTCGTTGTGGAATGCGAAGATGCGCGAGTGCTCGAGGTACCGGCCGAGGATGCTGCGGACGGTGATGTTGTCGCTGATGCCCTCGAGGTCGGTGCGCAGGCTGCAGATCCCACGGACCCACACGTCGACCTTCACGCCGGCGGCGCTGGCGCGGTACAGCGCGTCGATGACCTCTTCGTCGACCATCGAGTTCACCTTGATGCGGATGCCGGCGGGCTTGCCGTCCTCGGCATTGCGGCGCTCGTGGTCGATCTGGCGCACCAGTCCCTTGCGCAGGTGAAGCGGCGCCACGAGGAGGCGCTTGAACTTCTTCTCGATCGCGTAGCCGCTGAGCTCGTTGAACAGACGCGTGAGGTCCTTGCCCACCTGGGCGTCGGTGGTGAACAGCCCGAAGTCCTCGTAGATGCGGCTGGTCTTCGGGTTGTAGTTGCCCGTGCCGATGTGCGAGTAGTGGCGCAGCACGCCGTCCTCCTCGCGGATGACGAGGGCGAGCTTGCAGTGGGTCTTGAGTCCGACGAGGCCGTAGACGACGTGGACTCCCGCCTTCTCGAGCTTGCGCGCCCAGACGATGTTGTTGGCCTCGTCGAAGCGGGCCTTGACCTCGACCAGCGCCAGCACCTGCTTGCCGGACTCGGCGGCGTTGATCAGCGCCTCGACGATCGGGCTGTCACCCGAGGTGCGATAGAGCGTCTGCTTGATGGCCAGCACGTGCGGGTCGCGCGCCGCCTGCTCGAGGAACGCCACGACGCTGGTGGTGAACGACTCGTACGGGTGGTGCACGAGCACGTCCGACTTGCGGATCGCCTTGAAGATGTCGGCCCGCGTGTTGCTGCCGGTGGGCTGGAAGGCGACCGCGGTGGTGGGCAGATGCGGCGGGTAGCGGAGATCGGGTCGGTCGATGCGCGACAGGTCGAACAGGCCGCGCAGATCGAGCGGCCCGGGCAGGCGGTAGATCTCCTGGTCGGTGATCTCGAGCTCGCGCACGAGGAGGTCCATCGTGACCTCGTCCATGTCGTCCGTGATCTCGAGGCGGATGGGCGGGCCGAAGCGGCGCCGCAGCAGCTCGGCCTCGAGCGCCTGGATGAGGTTCTCGCTCTCGTCCTCCTCGATCTCCACGTCCTCGTTGCGGGTCAGGCGGAAGGCGTGGTGATCGAGGACCTCCATACCGGGGAAGAGGTCGCCGAGGTGGTTGGCGATCAGTTCCTCGAGCGTCAGGAAGCGCTTGATCTCGCCGGTTCCGGGCACCTCGACGAAGCGGGGAAGCATGGGCGGCACCTTGAGGCGGGCGAACTCCTGGCGGCCGGTGCGGGCGTTGCGGATGCGGATGGCGAGGTTGAGCGACAGTCCCGAGATGTACGGGAAGGGGTGCGCGGGGTCGACCGCGAGCGGCATGAGGACGGGGAAGACCTGCGCGCCGAAGTACTCGGAGAGCTTGGACCGCTCGTCGTCGCTGAGCTCGGACCATTCGGTGATCTCGATGCCGGATTCGGCGAGAGCCGGTCGCACCAGCGACTTCCACGCGTCGGCGTGGCGCAGCTGCAGCGCGTGCGCCTCGCGAGCGATGTCGGCGAGGGCGTCGGCGGGGGAGCGGCCGATGTTGGTGGGCACGGCCAGGCCGGTCACGATGCGACGCTTGAGCCCGGCGACGCGGACCATGAAGAACTCATCGAGGTTGCTCGCGAAGATGGCGAGGAAGTTCGCGCGCTCGAGTTCGGGGAGCGAGGGATCCTCCGCCAGCTCGAGCACGCGCTGGTTGAACGCGAGCCAGCTCAGCTCACGATCGAGGTAGCGGTGGTCGGGGAGGAGCGCGTCCGGGGACTCGATGGCATCGAAGTCGTCATCTTCAGCGTCACCGAGACCTGCGTCGGCGAGTGCGGGATCGATCATGGGGTACATCTAAGCACCGTGAGGTGTCGCGCGCGTGAACTGACCTCTCGTGCGTCAGCGCGCAGCGGCGACCGGCTCCTCGTCGTAGACGTTGAATCGGTAGCCGACGTTGCGCACCGTGCCGATGATCTGCTCCTGGTCGCCCAGCTTCGCCCGCAGTCGGCGGACGTGCACGTCGACCGTTCTGGTGCCGCCGAAGTAGTCGTATCCCCACACCTCGCTGAGCAGCTGCTCGCGGGTGAACACGCGAGAGGGGTGCGTGGCGAGGAAGTGCAGCAGCTGGAACTCCTTGTAGGTGAGGTCCAACGGGCGTCCGCGGAGCTTCGCCGAATAGGACTGCTCGTCGATCGTGACGCCCGACGCCTGTACGCGGGTCGGTTCGGCGACCTCGTCACGGCGTGCGAGTGCGAGCCTGACCCGCGCGTCGGTCTCGGCCGGCCCCGCAGTCGACAGCAGCACGTCGTCGATGCCCCACTCGCCCGAGAGGGCGCTCATGCCGCCCTCGGTGACGACGAGCAGCAGCGGGGCGTCCTGCCCTGTGGCCCGCAGCAGGCGGCAGAGGGACTTCGCCCCGACGAGATCGAGACGACCGTCGACGATCACGATGTCGTACTCGGGGGCGCTCACGAGTTGGGCGGGCTCGGCCGGGATCTGACGCACTCGATGGCTGAGGAGCTCGAGTGCGGGCAGGACCTGCTCCGAGACCGGAGCATTGGTCAACACCAGGACCTGGGCCACACGCACTCCTTCCGGACGGCGGGGTACGCCGTGCCGCAATGATACCGGGCGCTGATGGGTGACAATGGAGTCATGACGGATCCAGCGCTCGCACCGCGTAATGCTTTCGTCGGCGTGCTCATCGTCTGGGCCGTCGCCTTGGTGGCCGCTGTCGGCGTGGGCATCTTCGTCGCCGAGGAGTGGCGGGTGCCGTGGCTGCTCGTCGCGTTCGGCGCGATCGTGCTCCTCTCCTTCGCCGTGCAGCTGCAGTACGGGCGCACACAGGGCTTCATCTTCCGTGTGGGTGCCAGCACGATCGGTGCGCTGCTGCTGATGGGCGTGATCTCCGTCGGCTTCGGCCTGGCCGCACTCCTCACCTGATCCGCAGACGAGACACCGGGTCTACCGCAGGGTAAAGTGGTGGCCATGGACCTCATGGCGCTCGAACTCTTCTTCATCGGCCTCCTGGGCCTGGCGAGCCTCGCGATCGCCTTCGTCTCGGTCGTCGTGCTGAGAAACCTCTTCCGCGGCCAGCGCTGAGCATCGTGCTCGAGCTCCCCACCGATCTCCCCGCCGACCTCGCGCCGCTCTCGTGGCTCATCGGCGTCTGGGAGGGAACCGGCGTCATCGACTATCCGGTCGGCGACGAGCGTCTACAGGGTGAGTTCACGCATCGCGTGAGCTTCAGCCACGACGGCGGCCCGTTCCTCAACTACTCGGCCACTGCGACGTTCACCGGCGACGACCAGGCGGTCTCCCTCCCGCTCGTCGCCGAGACCGGTTTCTGGAGACTCAGCCGTCCGGCCACCGCCGCCGATCCCGGCCCCGGGCTGCTGCCGCCGCTGACCGAGCCGGTCACGCGCGGCGTCGACGACGTCGAGCAACTGCGCGCGGCATCGGGCGGATTCCCGATCGAGGTCTCTCTCGCACACGCCGACGGGACGCTCGAGCTCTACCTCGGCGAGATCAACGGTCCGCGCATCGACATCGCCTCCGACGCGATCGTCCGCGGTGCGGGTGCCAAGGAGTACGGCGCCGCGACGCGCATGTACGGACTCGTCGACAACCACCTGCTCTGGGCCTGGGACATCGCGGCTCTCGGCACTCCTATGCGGGCGCACGCGTCGGCACGATTGGCCAAGGTCTGACATGACCGGTTTCTCCGGCATCCCCGGCGCTGTGACCGGCGACGGCGGGATCGCCCACTTCGGCGACGCGTTCCGTGAGCAGCGTCGCCTCGCCTCAGGCGGGGCGATCGTGCCGCTCGACGACCGGACGGTCATCGAGGTCGCGGGCCCCGAACGACTCGGATGGTTGGATTCCATCACCTCGCAGTCCGTCGGTCGGCTCGCGCCCGGCGAGAGCACCGAGATGCTCGTGCTCGATCCCCAGGGGCGCGTCGAGCACGCCGCCGGCGTCCTCGACGACGGGGCATCGACCTGGCTCATCGCGGATGCCGGCGACGCCGAGGCGTTGGCGACCTGGCTGACGCGGATGAAGTTCCGCACACAGGCCACCGTCGCGGTGCGTCCCGATCTCGCGCTGCTCGGCTTCGTCGACGGAGGCGCGGCGGCTGAGCGTGGGACTGCTGCGGCATCCGCTCCTGCAGGCGCACCGCTGATCTGGACCGATCCGTGGCAGCGCGTGAGCGCGGGCGGTCACCAGTACGCCGAGGTCCTCGATCACCCGGGTGCAGACCTCGCCTGGAAGGTGGCCATCGCGACCGCCGAGGCAGCAGATGCGCTGGCAGCGACGCTCTCACCGGAAGAGGTCGCCGGACTCCTCGCCGCCGAGGCACTGCGCATCGCCGCCTGGCGACCGCGGTGGTCGGCCGAGGTCGACGAGCGCTCGCTGCCGCACGAGTCCGACTGGATCCGCACCGCCGTGCACCTCAACAAGGGCTGCTACCGCGGACAGGAGACCGTCGCGAAGGTCCACAACCTGGGTCACCCGCCGCGCAGGCTCGCGGCACTGCACCTCGACGGCAGCGAGGCCGTGCTGCCCGCGGTCGGCGATGCGGTGCTCGCGGGCGACGACGAGGTCGGTCACATCACGTCGGTCGCCCGGCACCATGAAGACGGACCCATCGCGCTCGCGATCCTGTCGCGTCGCACGCCGGTCGGCGATCTCGTCGTCCGCGCCGAGGGGGTCGACATCGCCGCGACGCAGCAGGTGATCGTGCCGGCGGATGCCGGTGCCACGGCCGACATCCCTCGTATCACCCGACTGTCCCGACGCCCGAGCGCACCGGATCCGCGCCAGGCGGGCTGACTCGCGGGGCGAGAAGCTCCCTTCAGGGGAGCGGCGCGACCGCATCCCAGGGGAGCGTGAGCTCACCGAGTCGCCACCGGCTCTTGACGCCGAGCACGGGCCAGCCCTGATCGCGCAGAGCGGCGACCGCGCCCAGGAATCTCTGCGTCGCTCCGAAGGCCGACAACGGCGCCGCACGGCTCCACTCGCGATCGAGGTCGACGAGCAGGGCGTGCACGCGCTCGCCGGGCACGTTGCGGTGGATCAGCGCTTTCGGCAGCCGCTCCGCGACGATGCTCGGATGCTCGAGATCCGCGAGACGCAGCGAGATCGTGAACCGGAGCGGCGATGCGGTCGGGTCGACGTCGACCCAGCTCGACACCCGACCGATCTCGTCGCAGGTGCCCTCGACGAGCAGGCCCTCGGGAGCGAGGCGCCCGGCCATCGTGCTCCAGGCCGCGGCGACATCGGACTCGTCGTACTGGCGGAGCACGTTCATCGCGCGGATCACCGCGGGGCGCCGCCCGGCAGGCAGAGGCACCTCGAATCCACCGCGGGCGAAGGAGACGCGCAGATCGGGCGAGAAGGCGGTGTTCCCTGCCTGCACCTCGACCAGCTGCTGAGTCGCGGTCGCGACTCTGACCGGATCGATCTCGAGGCCGCGCACCTCGGCATCCGCTCGCACGCGCTGCAGTCGGGTGGCGAGCTCGAAGGCGGTCACCCCGCTGGCGCCGTAGCCGAGGTCGATGACGAGCGGATCCACGGCGCGGCGGAACGCGGGGCTCACCGCGATCCAGCGGTCGTTGCGGCGCAGCCTGTTCGTCCCGGTGGTGCCGCGGGTCGGCCGACCGAGGGGAGATGACGCCATGCGTCAATCCTCGCAGGGCATGGGCGTGTACGCGTCCGGCTGCGCCGATAAACTGGGGCCATGACTTCGAAGCGCACCCTGATCCTGCTCCGTCACGGCCGGAGCGAGTGGAACGAACTGAACCTCTTCACCGGATGGGTGGACGTCCGCCTGAACGAGCAGGGCCGGAACGAGGCCCGCCGAGGCGGCGAGCTCCTGGCCGAGGCGGGCATCCTGCCCGACGTGCTGCACACCTCGCTGCTCAGCCGTGCGATCCAGACCGCGAACATCGCGCTCGACGCGGCCGACCGCCTGTGGATCCCGGTCACGCGCTCGTGGCGCCTCAACGAGCGTCACTACGGCGCTCTGCAGGGCAAGGACAAGGCGCAGACGCTCGAGGAGTTCGGTCCGGAGCAGTTCCAGCTGTGGCGCCGTTCGTTCGACGTGCCGCCGCCCGTGCTCGACGACGACAGCGAGTTCAGCCAGGTGAATGACGTGCGCTACGCCGGCATCGACGGCGAGGTGCCGCGGACGGAGTCGCTGAAGCTCGTCATCGATCGCCTGCTGCCGTACTGGGACGACGCGATCGTCCCCGACCTCGAAGCAGGCAAGACGGTCCTCGTCACCGCGCACGGCAACTCGCTGCGCGGCCTCGTGAAGCACCTCGAGGGCATCAGCGACGATGACATCGCCGAGCTGAACATCCCCACCGGTATCCCGCTCGTGTACGAGCTCGACGAGAACAACGTCCCCACCGGTCCCGGCCGCTACCTCGACCCCGAGGCTGCCGCCGCCGGTGCTGCCGCCGTGGCAGCGCAGGGCAAGAAGTAACACCGCAGACGAAGGGGGCGGATGCTGACAGCATCCGCCCCCTTCGTCGTGTCATCGGCGCTCAGGCGTGGCCGAGCTCCTGCTGCTGCTCGACCGCGAGGGCGATGTCCTCCTCCTCGATGCGCCAGTCGCCGGTCGCCAGGTAGATGACCTTCTTGGCGACCGCGACCGCGTGGTCTGCGAAGCGCTCGTGGTAGCGGCTGGCGAGCGTCGCGTCGACCGTCGCCGTGGCCTCGCCCTTCCAGTTGTCGCTGAGCACCTTCTCGAAGACGCTGGCGTGCAGCTCGTCGATGTCGTCGTCGGTGTTGCGGATGGTGTCGGCCAGCTTCAGGTCCTGGGTTCGCAGCAGCTCGGAGAGCGTGCGCGAGATCTCGACGTCCAGCTCGCCCATCTTCGTGAAGGTGCCCTTGAGGCCCTTCGGGATCGCGCGCTCGGGGAAGCGCAGGCGTGCGAGCTGGGCGATGTGCTCGGACATGTCGCCCATGCGCTCGAGCGAGGCGCTCACGCGCAGCGCGGTGACGACGACGCGCAGGTCGCGCGCGACCGGCTGCTGGCGGGCCAGGATCTCGATGGCCTGCTCGTCGAGCGCCACGGCCAGCGCATCGATCTTGGCGTCATCGGCGATGACCTCTTCGGCCAGCTCGACATCGCTCGTGGCGAAGGAGCGGGTGGCCTTGTCGATGGAGACCGTGACGAGGTCGGCGATCTCCACGAGCTGGGACTGCAGGTCCTCGAGGGACTGATGGAAGACTTCGCGCATGTCGGCGCAACCTTTCGTTCGGGTCTCGGCTGTGGTGTCAACGCGAGACGGCCGGGCCGCTCGCACGAGAGGAGAGCACAGCGCTCCCGCACAGGCCCGAAAGCGATTGTCTGCTCCGAAGGTTAACGAACGGTGCCCAGCACGTGAATAGTACTTCTCGCCGTGGCTCAGGGGCGCGCGAACCCGCCGATCCGCGGGTGAACGCACTCTACGCTGGGGTTATGACCTTGCCGCAGATCGCGCTGCTCGCGTTGGCCGTCGGCCTCGTGATCGGCGTCGGCCTCTCCCTTCTCGTGGCCTGGGCATACCGTGCGCGGGCGCGCGTGGCCGATGAGACCTCGCTCGTGGTCCCGGACGGTGTGACCGCCGTGCTCGGCAGCATGGACGATGCGGCATGCGTGGTCGACTCCTCCGGACTCGTGCTCGCCGTCTCGAAGGCGGCGACCAGGTTCGGCATCGAGGTGGGCGCACCCCTGGAGAACCCCGAGCTGCGTCAGCTCGTGCGTGGCGGACGCATCGAGGGCAGTTCGGCGACCGAGTCGCTGCGCATCACGCGCGGCGGGCTCAGCCTCGATCCACGGCTCGTGTCGGCTCGGGCGAGCGCCATCAGTCCGCGCATGACGCTGCTGATCATCCGCGACGTCACGGAGCAGGAGCGCCTCGATCAGATGCGCCGAGACTTCGTGGCGAACACCAGCCACGAACTCAAGACCCCTGTGGGAGCCGTCACTCTGCTCGCCGAGGCGATCGAATCGGCGGCCGACGACCCTGCTCAGGTGCGCCACTTCGCCACCCGGATCTCGGCCGAAGCCGCACGTCTCGGTCAGCTGACCGGTCGGATCATGAGTCTCTCGAGACTGCAGACCGACGATGCGCTGTCCGATGTGCGGCCCGTCTCGATCGACGAGGTTCTCGCCACCGCGCTCGAGGCGCACGTGGTGCAGGCCGACTCCGCCGGGGTCGAACTCGCCCGCGGTGGCGATCGCGGAGTCTGGGTGCGCGGCGACTCGCAGATCCTCATCGAGGCCTTCGGCAACCTCATCGCCAACGCGATCGTCTACTCCCCGAAGGGATCGCGCGTCGGCATCGGTGTGAAGGCCGATGAAGGGGTGGTCGAAGTGGCGGTCTCGGACCAGGGCATCGGGATCGCGGAGGCGGATCGGGAGCGGATCTTCGAGCGCTTCTACCGGGCGGACGAGGCGCGGTCCCGCCGCACCGGCGGAACGGGGCTCGGACTCTCGATCGTCAAGCATGCGACACAGCGCCACGGCGGCGAAGTACGCCTCTGGTCGCGCCCCGGACGAGGCTCGACCTTCACCATCAGGCTTCCGAGGATCGACGCTCCCCCGAGCATCGACAAGGACCAGAAGAACAAGAAGAAGCGCGAGCGCAAAGCGGCCAAGGCCGCTGCTCGCGTCCGAAACGGAGAGAACGCATGACCCGCATCCTTCTCGTCGAAGACGAGCCCGACCTCGCCGACCCGCTCGCCTACCTCCTGCGCCGAGAGGGGTACGAGGTCGAGATCGCCGAGGACGGTCCAGGGGCGCTGGCCGCCTTCCGCGAGTGCGGCGCCGACGTCGTGCTCCTCGACCTGATGCTGCCTGGCATGCCGGGCACCGAGGTGTGCCGGCAGATCCGCTCGACCTCGGCGGTGCCGATCATCATGGTCACGGCCAAGGACTCGGAGGTGGACATCGTCGTCGGACTCGAGCTCGGCGCCGACGACTACGTCACAAAGCCGTACTCGTCCCGCGAGCTGCTCGCCCGGATGCGCGCGGTCCTTCGTCGCGTGGTGCAGGCCGACAGCGAGCTCGACGAGCGCGTGCTCGACGGGGGACGCGTCTCGCTCGACATCGATCGCCACACCGTCTCGGTCGCCGGACAGCAGATCAACATGCCTCTGAAGGAATTCGAGCTCCTCGAGGTGCTGATGCGCAATTCGGGTCGAGTGCTCACGCGCGGTCAGCTGATCGACCGCGTGTGGGGGAGCGACTACTTCGGAGACACGAAGACGCTCGACGTGCACATCAAGCGGATCCGCTCCCGCATCGAGGAGAACCCGGGGGAGCCCGTCATGCTCGTCACGGTTCGCGGTCTCGGGTACCGCTTCGAGGGCTGACGCAGTCGTCGGACGGCACGCCCGTCCCCATGACGGAGAAGAGGCCGGCACCCCGCAGGGTGTCGGCCTCTTCGTCAGCGTATGCGCCGGCTCACTCCGCCGGAGCGGGGGCAGCCGTGTCCGTGGGGGCCGGCTCGGGCGTCGGTGTCGACTTCTGCTCCGTGGGCACGAGGTCGGCGTAGTACGGCAGAGTGCCGTCGAGAACGGGAACCTGAGTCTTCGTGCCGGCACCGTCGCCCGACTGGAAGTGGATCTCGATGGTCGCGCCGGGCATGGTGTCGAGTCCGTCGATGCGCAGCGGTTCCTCGTCGGCACCGAAGCTGACGGTCTTGCCCGCGGGCACGGAGACGGTGAACGGCTCATCGGAGCCCGACACGGTCATCGTGAGCGTCGCCTTGTCGGCGGTCGGGTTGACCACGGCGCCGATGAAGTTGCCGACCGATCCGTCTTCGTTCGCGACGATGAAGGCATTGCGCACGTCGATGGGACCGTCGGAGTCCGAGACGTTGACGCCGTCGGAGGCGGAGTATTCGATCGTCGTCGCCTGCGGCGAGATGAACGTGCAGCCCGTCGCGCCCAGAAGAACGAGGGCGCTGATGGCGGCAGACGCAACAAGGCGCGATTTCACGGGTCCTCCTGAGGTACGACGGGATATCCGCGTCCCATTCTATGCGCATGCGGGGCACCGCCCGAGGACGCGGCGGCGCGAACCTTAGCGCATGTCCCCTGTGGTATCCTTGAGGTTGCCGAAAGGACAAGTTTTTATGCTTTTTGAGGTTGGCGAAACTGTCGTCTATCCGCACCATGGCGCTGCGACCATCATCGAGGTCAAGGAGCGCATCATCAAGGGTGAGGCGAAGAAATACCTGAAGCTCAACGTGACCCAGGGGGACCTCATCATCGAGGTGCCTGCGGAGAACGTCGATCTGGTCGGGGTCCGCGATGTCATCGGCCGGGAGGGGCTCGACAACGTGTTCGAGGTGCTCCGCGCTCCGTTCACCGAAGAGCCCACGAACTGGTCTCGTCGTTACAAGGCGAACCTCGAGAAGCTCGCCTCCGGCGACGTGATCAAGGTGAGCGAGGTCGTCCGCGACCTGTGGCGTCGGGATCAGGACCGCGGTCTGTCGGCCGGTGAGAAGCGGATGCTGGCGAAGGCTCGTCAGATCCTCATCTCGGAGCTGGCTCTGGCGGAGAAGACCGACGAGGACAAGGCGAGCGCGCTGCTCGACGAGGTCCTCGCTTCCTGAGCGGATCGAGACAAGGCGGGTGCTTCGGCATCCGCCTTTTTTCGTGCGCGCCGGTAACGTGAACCTGGTGAGCATGCTTCCCGTCCCTGACACCGCGATCATCGTCGTCGCCGCCGGCTCCGGCACGCGACTGGATGCCGGAGCGCCCAAGGCGTTCGTCGGCATCGACAGCCATTCGATCCTCCGCCACGCGCTCGACGGCGTCTTCGCGGCGGCGCCCGCGCAGGTCATCGTGGTCGCCCCCGCAGGGTTCGAGGGCGACGCGGAGACCGAGGTGCGTGCTGCGGCCGGCGATCGCGTCGACCTCGGCAGGGTCGTGACGGGCGGAGAGACCAGGCAGCAGTCGGTCGCCGCCGGTCTGAAGGCCCTGTGGGGAGACATCACGCGAGTTGTCGTGCATGACGCGGCGCGCGCGCTGACCCCGCCGGAAGTGATCGACGCCGTGGCCCGGGCGATCGACGGCGAGACAGGGGTCATCCCGACGCTCCCCGTCGTCGACACGCTCAAGCGGGTCGACGGAGACGCGGTCATCGCGCCGGTGGATCGCTCCGAGCTCGCGGCAGCGCAGACGCCGCAGGGGTTTCCGCGAGCCTTGCTCGAGGCCGCCTACGATGCTGCGAGCGGCTCGGACGTCGAGTACACCGATGATGCGGCGCTGTTCGCCGCTGCCGGACACCTCGTGCGTCAGATCCCGGGTTCACCCAGCGGATTCAAGATCACCACGCCCGCCGACCTCGAGCGCGCCCGCCAGCTGCTGGCGGCTGTCGCCGTTCCGGCACCCGAGCTCGCCCCGACGTGGACGGGGCCCCGGGTCGGCCTCGGCACCGACGTGCATGCATTCGGTGGAGACGGGAACCTGTGGCTCGCCGGCCTGCAGTGGCCGGGGGAGCCGGCGCTCTCCGGGCACTCCGACGGCGATGCCGTCGCTCACGCGATCGTGGACGCGCTGCTCGGCGCAGCAGGGCTCGGAGACATCGGCGAGCACTTCGGCACCGCACACCCCGAGTACGCCGGCGCACACGCGGACGTCTTCCTCGCCCGCACCCGGGAGATCCTCACCGAGGCCGGTTTCGCGATCGGCAACGTCTCGGCGCAGTTCCAGGGCAATCGACCGCGCTTCAGCACGCGACGCGCGGAGGCGGAGCAGGTCCTGTCCACCGCGCTCGGTGGCGCGCCGGTCTCCGTCACGGCGACCACGACCGACGGACTCGGGTTTCCCGGGCGAGGCGAGGGGATCGCGGTGACGGCAGTCGCGATGGTGCATGCGGTCTGACAGGCGTCGCGGATTGCGCGGGAATGTCTCAGCATCCGCGCTCGTTGTCGGAGAACGTCGTGCGATCGTCGCGCGATCCGGAGGAGGCAGCATGAGGATCCTGGTCATCGGAGCCAGTGGACAGGTCGGCCGCACGGCCGTCGACGCGTTGGCCGGACACGAGGTCATCTCGGCGTCGCGCAGCAGCGAGCCGTCCGTCGATGTCACCGACTCGGCGTCGGTGGAGCACCTCTTCGCCTCGGTCGGACAGATCGATGCCGTGATCGTCGCCGTGGGAGAGGTGCCCTTCCGCTCGCTCGACGAGCTGAGCCGGAGCGACTACGAAGCGGCTTTCCGTGGCAAGGTGCTGTCGCAGCTCGACGTCGTGCGCATCGGCACGTCGTATGTGCGCGACGGCGGCTCGATCACGCTGACCTCCGGCATCCTCTCGCGCGAGCCGATCGCCACCGGCGCCGCGGCGTCGCTCGCGAACGGAGCCATCGAGTCCTTCGTCGTCGCCGCGGCGACCGAGCTGCCCCGCGGCATCCGCATCAACGCCGTGAGCCCGTCGGTGCTCGCGGATGCGCCGTCGTATCACTCGTCGTTCCCCGGCTTCGTGCCCGTGTCGTCGCACCGCGTGGGGCAGGCCTTCGCGAAGAGCGTGCTCGGCGTGCAGACCGGGCAGGTCTACCCGGTCGACTGAGCGGCGGCAGGGCCGGGGTCACACCCAGTCTTCGGATTGCGCCGCCCGGTAAGCTTGTGCGGTGACTCTCCGCCTCTACGACACCCGCGCACAGCAGCTGCGCGACTTCGTGCCTCTCGATCCCGAGAACATCACGATGTACGTCTGTGGAGCCACCGTGCAGTCCGGCCCTCACATCGGTCACGTCCGAGCGGCGCTGAGCTTCGACCTCCTGCGGCGCTGGCTGACTCACCGCTACGGCCGCGTCACGTTCGTGCGCAACGTCACCGACATCGACGACAAGGTGCTCGTCAACGCGACGGACGTCGAGCCGTGGTGGGCGCTCGCATACCGCATGGAGCAGGAGTTCACCGCAGCGTATGCCGGCATCGGCATCCTGTCCCCGACTTATGAGCCGCGCGCGACGGCGTCCGTCCCGCAGATGCAGGAGCTGATCGCGATCCTCATCGAGCGCGGCCACGCGTACCCTGCACCGGACGGTTCCGGCGACGTCTACTTCGACGTCCGCTCGTGGACGGAGTACGGGTCGCTGACGAACCAGTCCGTCGACGCGATGGAGGCGGCGGAGGATGCCGACCCTCGCGGCAAGCGCAACCCGCAGGACTTCGCGCTGTGGAAGGGTGCCAAGCCCGACGAGCAGGCGGATGCCGTGTGGCAGTCGCCCTGGGGCGCAGGTCGCCCTGGCTGGCACATCGAATGCTCGGCGATGTCCAAGCGCTACCTCGGATCCGAGTTCGACATCCACGGCGGAGGCCTCGACCTGCGCTTCCCCCATCATGAGAACGAGCTCGCCCAGTCGACCGCCGCCGGAGACGGCTTCGCACGCTACTGGGTGCACAACGGCCTCGTGACGGTCGGCGGGCAGAAGATGTCGAAGTCTCTGGGCAACTTCACCCTGGCGAGCGACGTGCTCTCGGAGCGGGATCCGCAGGTGGTGCGCTACGCACTCGCCGCCGCGCACTATCGCTCGAGCCTCGACCTCTCGGAGTCGTCGTGGACCGAGGCAGAGGCGGCACTCGGCCGCATCCGCACGTTCGTCGAGCGCGCAGAGCGAATGCTTCCGAAGACCTTCGGCTGGGGGGAGCGCACGTCGCTGCCCGAGGCGTTCGCCACCGCGATGGATGACGACCTCGGCATCCCGCAGGCGCTCGGAGTCCTGCACGACACCGTGCGCGCGGGCAATGCGGCGCTCGACGCCGGTGATGCCGACGGCGCCGGGACGGCGAGGAGCGAGGTGCTCGCGATGCTCGACGTCCTCGGATTCGAGCGCGTGGGTGTCGCGTCGACGGGCGATGCGCAGGCCTCTGCTCTCGACGCGCTCGTGCAGACGATGATCACCCAGCGCGCGCAGGCGCGCGCTGACAAGGACTGGGCGGCGGCCGATCGCATCCGTGATGCGATCGCCGCGGCAGGAATCACGCTGGAGGACTCTCCGGCCGGAACTCATTGGAGTATCGATGGCTAAGCCACAGCGCCCCGGCGCAAGCAACGGCAAGAAGAAGGGCCCGACCAAGGGCACCGGCGGACTCGGACGCAAGTCCCTCGAGGGACGCGGACCGACCCCGAAGGCGGAGGACCGCGCCTGGCACCCGGCCGGCAAGCGCAAGGCCGCGGCCGAGCGCTATGCGGCATCGGGCGGAAAGGGCAAGCCGGGGCAGCGTCAGACGTCCGGCGGCAACCCGAACCGCTCGGCCCGCGCGAAGGACAACACCACTGAGGTCGAGGTCGTCACCGGCCGCAACTCGGTGCTCGAGGCTCTCCGGGCGAAGATCCCCGCGTCGGCGTTCTACATCGCGCAGCGCGTCGAGATGGACGACCGCGTCAAGGAGATGCTGTCGATCGCCACCCACCGCGGAATCCCGGTGCTCGAGGTCACGCGTCAGGAGCTCGACCGCATGGCCGGCTTCGACGGAGTCCACCAGGGCGTCGCCGTCAAGGTGCCGCCGTACGAGTACGCGCACCCGCAGGACCTCCTCGAGGCCGTCATCGACAAGGGCGAGGTCCCGCTGTTCGTCGCCCTCGACGGCATCACCGACCCCCGCAACCTCGGCGCGATCATCCGCTCGACCGGTGCGTTCGGCGGACACGGCATCATCCTGCCGCAGCGTCGTTCGGCCGGTGTGAACTCGGCAGCCTGGAAGACGAGTGCCGGTGCTGCGGCACGCGTGCCGGTCGCACTGGCGACCAACCTCACCACGCAGCTCAAGGAGTTCAAGAAGCAGGGCGTGTTCGTGCTCGGCCTCGACGGCGACGGCGACGTGCTGCTGCCCGAGCTCCAGCTGGCGGACCGCCCCGTCGTGATCGTGACCGGTTCAGAGGGCAAGGGCCTCTCGCGTCTGGTCGCCGAGACCTGCGATCAGATCGTGTCGATCCCGATCTCGGCCGTGACCGAATCGCTCAACGCCGGCATCGCGACCTCGGTCGCGCTCTACCAGGTGTCGTCCATCCGCAACGCGAAGAAGTAGGGGAGAAGTCATGGCTCGGATCGTCGTGCTCGGAGGAACCGGCTACGCCGGACGCCACATCGTGTCCGAGGCGGTGAGCCGCGGCCATGACGTGATCGCGATCTCACGCAGCACGCCGACCGATGCTGTCGACGGCGCCTCGTACGTGCAGGGCTCGGCGCTGGACGCCTCGTCGCTCGCGAACGCCTTCGACGGAGCGGATGCCGTCGTCTCGGCCCTCTCGCCGCGTGGCGACATGGCGGACCGCGTGCTCGAGGCGCTGACGAACGTCATCGCGGAGCTCGCCGATACGAGCACCCGTCTCGGCGTGGTCGGCGGCGCCGGTGGAAGCCTGGTCGCCCCGCATGGCCCGCGCCTCTTCGACCTCGACTTCCCTGAGGAGTACAAGCACGAGGCACAGGTCGGCATCGACTCGCTCGCACTGCTCCAGAGCACGGACCGGTCGCTGGACTGGTTCTTCATCCACCCGGCCGAGGTCTTCGGACCCTGGGCCGAGGGTGAGCGCACCGGTCACTATCGCGATGGTGGAGATGTGCTCGTGCGTGACGCCGAGGGCAAGTCCTTCATCTCGGGGGCGGACTTCGCGGTCGCGGTGGTCGACGAGATCGAGCGTCCGGCGCACCGTCGCGGACGCTTCACGGTCGGGTACTGACGTCAGACGAGGTCGCGCCAGTCGACCTCGTCGTCGTCATCGGCGACGGAGTGCGTGCCTGTGATGACGGGCAGGCTCATCGTCTCGGTGGGCGGGCCCATGATGGTCGCCTCGTCGCGGCGGTGGCGCAGCACCTCGTTGATATAGCTCGTGAGGACCTCGGCGAGCGGGACTGAGCGTCCCTGCGCCTGAGAGAGATACCACCGGTGCTCGAGCACCTGGTGGAACACCTCTGCGGGTTCGAGCTTGGCGCGCAGCTCCCAGGGGATCGCACGCACCACGGGCTCGAACACGCGGGTCAGCCATTCGTGCGCGTACATCTCCTCGTCGACCCACTGCTTGGTCGAACGGGCACGGAACTCGTCGAGATCGTTGAGCAGGCGGCGGGCCTGGTTCTCCTCGACGTCCAGGCCCGTGAGGCGGATCAGGCGGCGCTGGTGGTGTCCGGCATCCACCACCTTCGGCTGGATCTCGACGACCGTGCCGTCGGAGGTCGTCGACATCGACATCTCGTCGATGTCGAATCCGAGGGCGTTGAGGCGTTCGACGCGCTCCGTGATGCGCCAGGTCTCCGCCGCGGCGAAGGACTCCTGCACCGTCAGCTCCGCCCACAGCGAGTGGTACGACGAGACGATGCCGTCGGCGATCGCGACCGCGTCGACGCCGTGCTCGAGCCGTCCGCCGGCCGCGAGGTCCATGATCTCCCCGGCGATGTTGGTGCGGGCGAGGTCGAGGTCGTAGAGGCGCTGCCCGTCGGTGAGCCCCTCCTCGTGCAGTTCACCGGTCTCGGCGTCGACGAGGTAGGCCGCGAAAGCGCCGGCGTCCCGGCGGAAGAGCGTGTTCGAGAGCGAGACGTCGCCCCAGTAGAAGCCGACGTTGTGCAAGCGCACCAGGAGCACCGCGAGGGCGTCGACCAGGCGATTCGCCGTGTCGGGGCGCAGCACCCGGGTGAAGAGGGCGCGATACGGCATGGAGAAGCGCAGGTGCGAGGTGACGAGCGCGGCGGGGAGCGGCTCGCCGGCGGCATCCGATCGCCCCGCGATCACGGCGACGCGGTCGACGCAGGGCACATCGAGCCTGGCCAGGTTGCCGAGCATCTCGTACTCGCGCCTCGCCATCTCATCGGTCGTCTCTTTGACCGCGACGACCTTGCCCGAGAGGTCGGCGAAGCGCACCAGATGCCGTGACAGCCCCTTGGGAAGCGACACGATCTGCTCGGACGGCCACTTGCCGAGGGGGGTCGACCAGGGGAGGGCGAGCAGGGCCGGGTCGATCGAGCTCGCCGTGATCCGCAGCGCATCCTGCATGTCTCTCCAGTGGGTCGGGGCGGAAAAGAAAGAAGCGGCGCGGGCGACCGAAGTCAGCCCGCGCCGCGTCAGTGGGTCCGATCAGGCGGAGACGATCGGCTTGTCGTTCAGACGAACGCCCGACTCGATGTCGAACGCGTGCACGTGGCCCGCGTTCGCCGCGAGGGTGACGGTCTCACCGGCGTTGGGGTGGCTGCGACCGTCGACACGTGCGACCAGGTCGGCGCGCTTGCCGTTGATCTCGGTGTGACCGTAGAGGTAACCGTCAGCGCCGAGCTCCTCGACGAGGTCGACGACGACCGAGAGGCCCTTGCCGTCGGCGGGGCCGACGGTGATGTCCTCCGGGCGGACGCCGACGGTGACCTGCGAACCGTTGGCGCGGCCCACGGTGTCGCGGTCGAGCGGGACGACCTCGGTGCCGAAGCGCACGCCGCCGTCTGCCAGGTCTGCGCTGAACAGGTTCATCGCGGGCGAGCCGATGAAGCCGGCGACGAAGACGTTCTCGGGCTTCTCGTACAGGTCACGCGGCGAACCGACCTGCTGGAGGAGTCCGTCCTTCAGCACGGCGATGCGGTCGCCCATGGTCAGAGCCTCGGTCTGGTCGTGCGTGACGTAGACCGTGGTGACGCCGAGGCGGCGCTGCAGCGACGCGATCTGCGTGCGCGTCTGGACGCGGAGCTTGGCGTCGAGGTTCGACAGCGGCTCGTCCATGAGGAAGACCTGGGGCTGACGGACGATCGCGCGACCCATCGCGACACGCTGACGCTGACCACCCGAGAGGGCCTTCGGCTTGCGGGTCAGGTACTCCTCGAGGTCGAGCAGCTTCGCGGCCTCGAGCACGCGGCTGGCGCGCTCTTCCTTGCCGACGCCGGCGATCTTGAGCGCGAAGCCCATGTTCTCGGCGACCGTCATGTGCGGGTACAGCGCGTAGTTCTGGAACACCATCGCGATGTCGCGGTCCTTCGGCGGCACGTCGGTGACGTCGCGGTCACCGATGAGGATGCGGCCGGCGTTGACCTCTTCGAGGCCGGCGAGCATACGCAGCGAGGTGGACTTTCCGCAGCCGGACGGGCCGACGAGAACGAGGAACTCGCCGTCAGCGACCTCGAGGTTGAGCTTGTCGACAGCCGGGCGGGTTCCGCCGGGGTAGAGGCGGGTGGCCTCGTCGAAAGTCACAGATGCCATTGTGTTTCTCCTTCACCGGCAGGTACGTGCCGGACGATCCGTAGTGATAGAGCGGCGGAGCGATCCGCCGTGACCCCTCATCGGGTCGGGATCAGTATGGCAGATGCCCGTGCATCTGGGTATTTCTCAGCCTGGCTGGTTAACATCGATCTCGGCCGCTTAACGCGGCGTTCGCCGCCCGAGTGGCGTCCGGGGCCACCCTGCCCCCCTGAGACTGTCTAGAGGAACGATGTCGAGCGACGAGACGCCGAACGTCCCCAGCCCTCGCAATTCGCGTGAGGTCGTGCGGGAGAAGGCACAGAAGGTGCATGCCCAGCAGTCGAGGGCGCGCGTGATGCGACGAATCATCCTCGGGGCGATCGCCGTCGTCGCCGTCGGCGCCATCGGCACCGCGATCACGCTCGCCGTCTCCGCACAGGTCTCGAAGCCGCAGCTCACCCCGGGCGGGATGAACGACGACGGCATCCTCGTCTCCGACATCAGCGCGTCCGCGATGTCCGACGAGACGGTCGCGCCTCCGAGCCCGGAGGAGACCGAGGCGGGTGGCGAGACGACGCCGACCCCGGAGCCCACCACGTCGAGCACGGTCGACATCCACATCTACGTCGACTACCTGTCGCCGGATGCCGGTGAATTCGAGCGCGCCAACGCGCGCCAGCTCGTCAACTGGATCTCGGAGGGTGCGGCGACGGTCACCTACCACCCGGTCGCACTGCTCACCGCGAGCTCGAACGGCACCAAGTACTCCCTGCGTTCGGCGGCGGCCGCGGCCTGTGTCGCGACGCACTCGCCGGCACAGTTCTACGCGTTCAACCACGACCTGCTCGATGACCAGCCCGAGGTGAACACCGACGGCTTCTCCGATTCTCAGCTGGCCGACATCGCCGGCGCGGTCGGCTCGGACAACGTCAAGAGCGTCCGGTCGTGCATCGAGGATCAGGACTACGTCACCTGGGCGAAGGAAGCCACGTCCCGTGCGCTGGAGGGCCCGCTCGTCGGTTCGGACGACCTCGTGCTCACTGCCGCGCCCATGATCGTCGTGAACGGCGAGGCCTACGTCGGCGCCCTCGACGACCCGAGCGAGTTCTCCCAGTTCGTGCTCACGGTCGCAAGTGACGCGTACTACGCCACCGAGACTCCCACTCCCGCGCCGACCGAGACCACGGAGCCCGCACCCTCGGAGACCCCGGCGCCGTAGTTCGTGGTGCCCGCCGCCCATCGCTAAGCTGGGTGGTGTCCGCCGACTTGGCGCAATTGGTAGCGCACCGTACTTGTAATACGGGGGTTGCAGGTTCGAGTCCTGTAGTCGGCACCGTCCAGCGGATCGCATCCGCGACTCCCTCGACGACACAGATCGTCACACGGGAAATAGTGCGAGCAGAGCACACGTTCTCCCCGGTATGACTCGTATCGGAAACAGTGACCTAGACGTCTTCCCGCTCTCGCTCGGAGGCAACGTGTTCGGCTGGACGGCCGACCGTGATGCCTCCTTCGCCGTGCTCGACGCCTTCGTGGCGGGTGGTGGCGATTTCATCGACACCGCAGACGGGTACAGCTCGTGGGTGCCGGGCAACTCGGGCGGCGAGAGCGAGACGATCATCGGTGAGTGGCTCGCGTCACGCAAGCCCGAAGGCGTCATCGTGGCGACCAAGGTGAGCCAGCACCCGGAGTTCTCCGGGCTGTCGGCGTCGAACGTGCGCAGGGCCGCCGAGGCATCGCTCGCCCGACTGGGCGTCGACGCCATCGATCTCTACTACGCGCACTTCGACGATGAGACCGTGCCGCTGGAGGAGACGGTCACCGCATTCGGCGAGCTCGTCTCAGACGGCCTCGTACGCAACGTCGCGGTGTCGAACTACACCGCGCAGCGCATCCGTGAGTGGGTGGAGATCGCCCGTCGCACGGGATCGGCGTCGCCCGTCGCCGTGCAGCCCCACTACAACCTCGTTCACCGCAACGACGTCGAGGAGACGATCATCCCGGTGGCGCAGGAGTTCGGTCTGAGCCTGGTGCCCTACTACTCGCTCGCGAGCGGATTCCTCACCGGCAAGTACCGTTCGACGGCCGTCGAGGGTCAGACCTCGCCGCGCGCCTCCGGTGCGGCCAAATACGCGACGGAGGCGGGGCTGCGCATCATCGACGCTCTTGAGGAGATCGGCGACGCCCACGGCGCCTCGATCGCGGCGACCTCGTTGGCGTGGCTGCGTGCTCAGCCGACGGTCGCCGCCCCGATCGCGAGTGCTCGGACGGTCGAGCAGGTTCCTGACCTTCTCGCCGGAGCGCGATTGGAACTGCGCGAGGACGAGATCGAGACGCTGAACCGCGTCTCCGAGTGGACACCGGCGAAGGCCTGAGGCTGTCGGCCTGTCCTCCGCCCTTGCTAAGAGCCCGAGGACAGGCCGCCGTCGACCAGACCCATCCTGTGAGCCAGGATGACCAGGTGGATGCGGTCGCGGGATCCCAGCTTCGACAGGATCCTGCCGACATGCGTCTTCACGGTGGATTCGCTGACGAACAGCGCCTGAGCGATCTCCGCGTTCGTGAGGCCGCGCGCGATCTCGACGAAGACGTCGCGCTCGCGGTCGGTGAGGTCTGCCGTCAGGTCCTCGGTCGCAGTGGCGGACGCTGCAGGTGTCGCGCCGAGCGTCGGGGTCACATGCTCCAGCAGCATCCGCGTGACCCGCGGTGAGAGGGCCGCGTCACCGCGGTGGATGGCTCGGATCGCCGAGATCATCTCGTGCCTCTGCGCGTCCTTCAGGAGGAATCCGCTCGCGCCGGCGCGAATCGCGCCGAAGGCGTACTCGTCGAGATCGAACGTCGTGAGCACCAGAACACGGGTGTCCGGATTCTCGCGGACGATGGCCTCGGTCGCCGCGATCCCGTCGAGCCCCGGCATCCGGATGTCCATCAGCACGAGGTCGGGACGGAGTCCGGACGCCTGGAGGATCGCGTCATGCCCGTCCGCGGCCTCGCCGACCACGACCATGTCGGCCTCCGCGTCGAGCACCATCCGGAAGCCGACGCGGATGAGAGCCTGGTCGTCGACGAGGAGAAGCCTGATCGGCTCGGTCATGGTGCATCCTTCGGTTCGAGGTCAGCAGGATCGGCGGGCGACACAGGCAGCTCGGCGCGCAGCATCCACCGACCGCGTTCGACGGGTTCAGAGGTGATCGTGCCGCCCGAATGCGCGGCACGTTCCACGAGCCCGCGCAGGCCGAACCCGGTCGTGCCGACAGGGCCGGAGACGCCGTCGTTGAGGATCTCGACGATCACCGAATCCGAGGCGTAGATCAGCCTGACCTCGATCGACGTCGCCATCGGCGCGTGCCTCATGGCGTTCGTGACGCCTTCCTGCACGATGCGGCCGAGCGCATGCGACAGAGCGGTGGAGATCGAGGCGGTGCCTGTGACGGAGAGCGTCACCGGAAAACCGGCGCGCTGCGCCACTGCGACCGTCTCCTGCGGTGGCGTCGGCTCGAGAGGTGCCAGGGGGAGTGGCGAATCATCGGCGCGGAGGACTCCGAGCATCGCGCGCATCTCGGTGAGCGCGCTGCGAGCCGTCTCGGCGGCGGAGGACGCCGCCGTTCGCGCCTGCACGGGATCCGGTGTCGCGGCTGCGCCCTCGGACAGGGCGACGATCACCGTGAGCGAGTGCGAGACGATGTCGTGCATCTCGCGGGCGATGCGGGCGCGTTCGCCTGCTGCGGCCAGCTGGGCCTGCTGATCGCGTTCCACGAGCAGCTGGCGGGAGCGGTCGATCACCGCAGCCAGGTAGCGTTTGCGTCCTCCGACATTCACACCGATCAAAGTGCCGATGAGTCCGAGGACCAGCGACATCACGACGGCGTTCGCGGCGATCTGCAGAGTGATGACGCCGGTGAGGGTGAGCGCACCGGCGAGCGCCGCGAGCGATGCGATCGCGATGCCGAAGCCGGTCCACGCCGCCCGCGACGAGCGGTACACGGCGAGCGAGTAGCAGCTGACCAGCAGGACAGGAGCGCCTATCGGCTGAAGCGCGAAGAGGAACAGGGCTTCGAGTGCGAAAGATGCCACGAACGGCACCAGCGGGTGCCTGCGCCGCCAGAGCAGAGTCGCGCACGTGCCGAGCACGGCGGCGGGGACCAGGATCGCCACGCCGATGGCGAGGGGCATCGGAAGATCGCGGGTGATCGCACCAGCGGGAACGAGCGAGAGGAGCAGGCACAGGATCGTGATGACGACGTCGGCGACCACCGGATGCCGCGCCCAGAAACGGCGCAGGACGCCGGGGGGACGCGGCAGCCGCAGCCCCTCGTCCTCGCGGACTGAGGTGCTGCGGCTGATCGGGGTGGTCACCGGCCGACTCTACGCGGATCGGTCATCGGTCGGCTCTCGGTCACGCGTCGCGGGTGCGGAGCACGCCCCACGCGGCGAGCATGCCCGCAGCCACCCAGCCGGCCAGCGTGAGATACGCGACCGGGCCCTCGAGGGCGGCTCCCTCGGGAAGGATCGCACTCTGAGCGGCGGCGACCGGCAGGTAGTTCGCGGTCTCGAGGAGCCACGTCCACGCGTCGCCGGCGATCGTGAAGAAACTCGCGACGATCGGCAGGACGAACAGCAGGCCGACGGTCGCGGCGATGGCTCCGGCGCCCGAGCGCAGGATGAAGCCGAATGCGACGCCGATGAGAGCGAAGACGGACATGGCAAGCGACGACACGACGATCGGAAGGAGCGATGCCGCCGGATCGGACCAGTCGATGCTCTGATCGCGCGACGCGACGACCGCGGAGACGGCGACAGCTGCGGCTGAGAAGATCACCAGAGACGACACGAACAGGAAGACCGCGATCACGACGGCCTTGGCGGCGAGCACGGAGCCGCGCTTCGGGTTGGCTGCCAGCGTCGAGCGGATCATTCCGGTCGAGTACTCACCCGTCACGGAGATCGCACCGAGGATGCCCGCGAGCAGCATCGTGAACTGGATCGGCATGACCACGGCCTGAATGGGGTCGAAGCCCGGCAGGTCGATCGCCTGAGCGATGAGCACCGCGATGCCGACGGTGAGCACTGCGGCGATGCCGATGGACCACCAGGTGGAGCGAAGCGTGGAGAGCTTGATCCACTCGCCGCGGATCGCGCGGACGAACGTGAGGCGGTGTCCGGTGTCGACGTGCTGGCGCGTGCGGGCAGGAGCCTGGACGGTCATGAGATCTCCTTCGTGCGGTACTCGACCGAGTCGCCGGTGAGCGCCAGATAGGCGTCTTCGAGCGACCCGGTGGTCGGGGTGAGCTCGTGCAGGGGGATGCCGTGGCGAGCGGCGAGGTCGCCGATGCGGGAGGCCGGCAGGCCGACGATGTCGAGAAGGTCGGGAGCCGAGCTCACGATCTCGACCGACGGACCGCCGACCGCTGTGGCCAGATCCGCTGCGCGGGGCGTGCGGACGCGCACGGTGTTCGTCGTCCAGGCGCGGACGAGTTCTTCGAGCGGAGCGTCGGCGAGCACTCTGCCCCGGCCCATCACGATCACGTGATCGGCGGTCTGCGCCATCTCGCTCATCAGGTGGCTGGACAACAGGACCGTGCGCCCCTCGGACGCCGCATGGCGCACGAACTGTCGCACCCATCGCACCCCCTCGGGGTCGAGGCCGTTGACAGGCTCATCGAGGATCAGCGTGTGCGGATCCCCGAGCAGGGCCGAGGCGATTCCGAGCCGCTGCCCCATGCCGAGTGAGAACTTCCCGGCGCGCTTGCGGGCGACGGGCGCGATGCCCGCCAGGTCGATGACCTCGTCGACGCGCGACGCGGGGATGCCGTGGGTCGCCGCCATCGCACGCAGATGATTGCGAGCGGTGCGGCCGGTGTGCACCGCCTTCGCGTCGAGAAGCACCCCCACCTCGGTGAGCGGGGCGCGAAGCTTCCGGTACTCCCGGCCGGCGACGGTCGCGATGCCGGACGTCGGCCGGTCGAGGCCGACGATCATGCGCATCGTGGTGGATTTTCCCGCGCCGTTCGGACCGAGGAACCCGGTGACCGTGCCCGGCTTGACCGTGAACGACACGTCCTGGACGGCTGTCTTGTCTCCGAATCTCTTCGTGAGGCCTTCTGCTGTGATCATGTCTACGACGCTATCGACGGCGCCGCGGCCCGCGCGTCCTCCCTGGGTACCGTTCCCCGGAGGCAGCGGGTCATCCTCACGGTGGATGGCCGGTGCGGAATCGTCAGGACGAGGGGCGCCCGAACAGGTCGGGATCCACGGGCCGCTGGGCGCGTGGGAGCTTCTCGACCACCAGACGGTACGACTCCGTGACCAGCTCGGACACGAGTTCCTCGTCGAGTGACGGCCCCGGCATCAGGGTGATCCAGTGCTTCTTGTTCATGTGGTACCCCGGGACGATGTCGGCGAAGGTCTCGCGCAATGCGACCGAGTCGTCGGGGTGCGACTTGAGCGTGACCCTCCCGGTCTGGTCGAGAGGGATCAGCAGGAACACGCGTCCGCGCACCTTGTACACGTCCCACTCGGGACCGAACGGGTTCTCCCGCGCCGCGCCCGGCAGCTCCTCTGCACGCTCCGCCGCGGTGGCGACGAGATTCGTCGAATCCATGAGCTCAGAACAGCCGATCCGCGCCCTTGTCGCTCGCGCGCGGCGCGGCGTGCACGCGCTCGTCGAGCGTCGCAGCGGCGAGCAGCGCCTCGTCGATGATGTCCTTCGTGGGCTCGGCGGTGAGCCACTCCTCACTCAGGGACGCGGGGATCAGCAGCGGCATCCGGTCGTGCACGTCCGCGAGGTGCGGAGGAGCCGGGCGCATCACGATCGAGTAGCAGGTGAAGGACTCGCCGTCGGCGGTGCGACCTCTCTGGGTGACCGCGGCCATCCCGAAGAGGGCCCCCTCGTCGACGAGGAACTCGTGCCACACGCGCTCGGGCTTCTTCATCTCGTACCAGCTGGTCGCAGGGACGAGCGCGCGACTCTTCAATCCGCCGGGGCGCTCCTGCAGCCGCTCGGAGCGGGTGTTGATCGACGGGAACTTCGACGGCTCCCCGTTGATGAGGAATCCCCACCACGCCGGCTCGAGCGTCGGAGCGGTGTCGGGCTGGACCACGATCGGATTGAGATTGCGGAGGTTCTTGCCGGTGGGGCGAACGGTCTCGCGGGCATTCTGCTCAGCCCACTCCCGGAGCCCGTCGAGCACGGCCTCGTCGGCCGCTGCGAGGAGTTCGGTGTCGGTGAACCGGGGGTCAAGTCCGTAGCTCGCGCACATGCCGTCAGGGTACGCCCGGCCACGGACATCGTGCACGCTGCGGGAGGAGGATCCTCGCTCGGCTAGGGTCGACGGGTGACCCAGGTTCGTCGTCTCTCCCCGCCCCTCGCGCTCGGCGGAGCGGTCGCGATCGGCGTCATGACGGCTGTCCAGGCGCGGATCAACGGGGTGCTGGGCGTCGAGATCGACAACGGCATCGCGGCCGGTCTCATCTCGTTCTCCGTGGGACTCGCGGCCCTGGCGATCGTGATCGTCTGCCTTCCCTCGGCTCGTCGAGGCGTCGGACGACTGCGCGGCGGCATCCGCGATCGGACCATCCCGTTCTGGATGCTGCTCGGCGGCGCCTGCGGCGCACTCACCGTATCGACCCAGGGGATCACCGCCGGCGTGCTCGGCGTCTCGCTGTTCACGGTCGGCGTGGTGGCGGGACAGACGCTGCACGGCCTCGTCCTCGACAGGATCGGGTTCGGCCCGGCGGGAGTGGTCGCGATCACGCCGGGACGCGTGCTGGGCGGCGCGTTCGCGCTCGCCGCAGTGGGCATCTCCCTGAGCGGGGACGTGCTGGCCACCGCCCCGCTCTGGATGCTGCTGCTGCCGTTCGCCGCGGGTGTCGGCATCGCCTGGCAGGCGGCGACCAACGGCAGGCTGGCTCAGCGCGTGAGGTCGCCCCTCGCGGCCACCTTCATGAGCTTCATCGCCGGCACCGTCGCGCTGCTGGCCGCCGCGGGCATCAGCATCGCCGTGCGAGGGGTGCCCGATGCGCTGCCGACCGAGCCGTGGCTGTACCTCGGAGGATTCCTCGGCGCGGCGTACATCCTGCTCGGCGCCTTCATCGTCGCGCATACCGGCGTGCTGCTGATGGGCCTCGGCTCGGTGCTCGGTCAGCTCGCCACGTCGGTGATCATCGACCTCATCTGGCCCGCGGCCGCGGGGCCGGCGCTCTGGCAGATCGTCGGCATGGTGATCGTCGCCGTGGCATCCGTGGTCGTCGCACTCCCGCGGCGCCGACGCAGCTGAGCGCCCTACTTCTTCTTCGGCTGCGGCATCCGCGTCACGAGTGCCCGGGCGTCGACCGGCTTGCGGCGTCCCGGCTTCTTGCCCTGCGGCTTGCCGCCGACATACAGCCAGCCGAGCAGCTCTTCGTTCTTGCCGATGCCGTGAGCCTTCGCGATGGCCTTCGAGCGCGTGTACCGACCGGTGCGCCACAGCACACCCCAGCCGGCCTCGTCGAGCAGCAGGCTGAGCATGTGGGCGACGCCTGACGCGACCGCCTCCTGCTCCCACCGGGGAACCTTGTCGCTCTTGCGATAGCTGGCGACCACGGCGATCAGCAGCGGAGCGCGAAGAGGCTTGGTCGACGGGGACTTGTCACCCTCCGCCTTCGCGATCGCCGCGCCGAGCACCTCGCGGTCGGACCCGCGGAGCTCGATGAGACGCCACGGGCGCAGCGACGAATGATCGGCCACACGACCCGCTGCGGCGACGAGCGTCAGCAGCTCATCGCGCGACGGCGCGTCGTCGGTCACCTTCGACCAGGACTGCCGTGCGCGGACCGCCTCGAGGGCGTTCACGACTCTTCGGGTGTGAAGTTCAGGGCGATCGAGTTCATGCAGTAGCGGTCGCCGGTGGGCGTGCCGAATCCGTCGGGGAAGACGTGGCCCAGGTGAGAGCCGCAGTTCGCGCAGCGCACCTCGGTGCGCACCATGCCGAGCGTCGTGTCCTCGATGAGCTGCACCGCGTCGGGGCGGATCGACTCGTAGAAGCTCGGCCAGCCGCATCCGGAGTCGAACTTCGTGCCGCTCTTGAACAGCTCGGCACCGCAGGCGCCGCAGGTGTAGAGGCCCGCTCGGCCCTCGTCGAGAAGCTCGCCCGTCCAGGCGCGCTCGGTGGCGGCTTCGCGCAGCACGGCGTACTGCTCCTCGCCGAGCTCCTCGCGCCACTCTTCTTCGGTCTTGTCCACGCTGTACGACATCGGTCCTCCTGGGGGTCTGATCCATTCTCTCGCGTTCAGAGGCGCTCGGCGCCACGAGACAATGGATCCATGACGGATGCCGTGCAGCAGCGCTACGCGCGTTTCGCCGAGCAGGAGGCGCCGGGGCGCAGCGACCTGTATGTCGAGTGGGCCGACGGTGTCGCCGCCGACTCCGAGGTACAGGGCGTGCTCGCGCGGATTCCGGAGAACAGACGGCAGCCCCCGCTCGTGTTCGCGGTGACACGGATGCTGGGCGCCGGCCTCGTCGGCTACGGCGCCTGGCGGTCGTTCGTGATCGCGCGCGCCGATGAGATCGTGGCCGAGTGCAGCGGCCGGCGCCTGCAGACGAACGAACCTCTGCGTCTCGCGCCGCTTCTGCCCGCGCTGTCGGAGATCGACGGCCCGATCGCGCTGCTCGAGGTCGGAGCCGCCGCAGGACTGTGCCTCTATCCGGACAGGTACTCGTATCGCTTCGTGGGCGCGGACGGGCGGCTGCGCGCGTCGCTCGACCCCGCGGACGGCCCCTCCACCGTGATCCTCGAGAGCCGTGTCGACGGAGCCCTCCCGCCGATGCGGATGCCCGATGTGGTGTGGCGAGCCGGCATCGACCTCGCGCCGCTCGACGCGCGAGACGAGCGTGACCGGCGCTGGCTGCTGGGTCTGGTGTGGCCGGGGGAGGAGGGGCGCGAGCAACGGGTGTCGGCGGCGCTCGACATCGCGGCATCCGCCCCTCCCCACCTCGTCGCAGGCGACGCGCTCGAGCAGATCGACGAGCTCGCCGCCGAGGCGCCCCGCGGCGCCGCCCTCGTCGTCACGACTCCCGGCGTGCTGGTGCACATTCCCCGGGAGGCCCGTGAAGCCCTCGTCGACCGCATCCGGGGACTCGGCGCGCGCTGGCTGACCATCGACCCTCCCGCGCTCCTCGACGCCTGGGATCCGCCCGTCGTCGCCGCGGAGTGGCCCGGTTTCGTCGTGGCGCTCGACGGGCAGGTGCGCGCAGCCGCCGACCCACTCGGGCGATGGTGGGAGTGGCGTGCCGGAATCGGCGGGGCGGCGACCTAATCTGATCTCATGCTGGGAGAGCTGAGCGAGCGCGATCGTGCGATCCTCGCGCTGGAGACCGCGTGGCCGCGCCACGGCGGCGCGAAAGAGGAGACCATCCGCGCCCAGCTGGGTATGAGCGCCGCGCGCTACTACCAGCTCCTCGGACGTCTGATCGAGTCGGAGGCCGCCCTCGAGTACGACCCGATGCTGGTGCGTCGGCTGCGGCGCATCCGCGACTCGAGATCATTCCAGAGAGCCGCTCGCACGCCCGGTTTCGTCGGCTGACTCGCGCGTCCGCCACGCGCCGACGGCGCTCGATGCGGATACAGAGGTCGGTGCCGTTAGCATCGAGGGGTGTCAAAGCCCAGCCGAGATCGATTCGACGACGTCCCCCGATCATCCGGACGCGTCGGAGCGCATCGCGCCGAAGCCCCGGGGATGAACGGCTGGGTCGTGCTCCTCTGGTCTTTCGTGGCCGCTCTGGTGCTCATCATCGGCGGCATCTTCGGCTCGCTGGTGGTGATGGGGCGCATCAGCCTCTTCCCGGAGGCCGTCCCCACGGCCAGTCCTGCACCCGTCGAGACCGGAGTCGTCGACGTCACCTACTCGGTGATGATCCTCAACGCATCCCCGGACGAGGGGCTCGACGAGCAGATGCGCGACGTCCTGATCAACAACGGCTGGGCAGCGGACGTCGTGTTCGCGACCGACAGCGCGAGCCAGGACTTCTCGACGACGACGGTCTACTACGTCGCCGACGAGGACGAGCTCGCGGCCATCGGCCTCGCGAACCTCATCGGCGGAGCGCAGGTGGAGCAGAGCGATTTCTACACCGATCTGAACGACACCGGCGCGAAGCAGCTCACGGTGGTCATCGGACTCGATCGCGCGACCACCGCTCCCGAGACTCCCGCAGACACCCCTGCCCCGTAGAGCGCCGCGCGGTCCCTCCCCGCAGCTTGCACTCGATGGGGTCGAGTGCCAGAATGGCGTTAGCACTCTCTCACTCTGAGTGCTAAACCCAACGTCTACGTCCAGGAGGGACGACAAAACTCATGGCAAAGATCATCGCTTTCGATGAGGAGGCCCGCCGCGGCCTCGAGCGCGGCCTCAACATTCTCGCCGACGCCGTCAAGGTGACGCTCGGCCCGCGCGGTCGCAACGTCGTGCTGGAGAAGAAGTGGGGCGCCCCCACGATCACGAACGACGGCGTCTCCATCGCCAAGGAGATCGAGCTCGACGACCCGTACGAGAAGATCGGTGCGGAGCTCGTCAAGGAGGTCGCCAAGAAGACCGACGACGTCGCCGGTGACGGAACCACCACCGCCACGGTGCTCGCCCAGGCTCTGGTCCGCGAGGGTCTGCGCAACGTCGCAGCCGGCGCAGACCCGATCTCGCTGAAGCGCGGCATCGAGAAGGCCGTCGCGGCCATCACCGAGGAGCTCCTCGCCAGCGCGAAGGAGATCGACTCCAAGGAGCAGATCGCTGCGACCGCTTCGATCTCGGCTGCTGACCCCGCCATCGGCGAGCTCATCGCCGAGGCGATCGACAAGGTCGGCAAGGAGGGCGTCGTCACCGTCGAGGAGTCGCAGACCTTCGGCACCGAGCTCGAGCTCACCGAGGGCATGCGGTTCGACAAGGGCTACCTGAACCCGTACTTCGTGACGGACCCGGAGCGCCAGGAGGCTGTCTTCGAAGACGCCTACATCCTCATCGCGAACCAGAAGATCTCGAACATCAAGGACCTTCTGCCCATCGTCGACAAGGTGATCCAGGACGGCAAGGAGCTCGTCATCATCGCCGAGGACGTCGAGGGCGAGGCTCTCGCGACTCTCGTGCTCAACAAGCTCAAGGGCATCTTCAAGTCGGTCGCCGTCAAGGCACCCGGCTTCGGCGACCGCCGCAAGGCGCAGCTGCAGGACATCGCGATCCTCACCGGTGGTCAGGTCATCACCGAAGAGGTCGGCCTGAAGCTCGAGAACGCCACGCTCGACCTGCTGGGTCGCGCTCGCAAGGTCATCGTCACCAAGGACGAGACCACGATCGTCGAGGGTGCCGGAGAGGCAGACCAGATCGAGGGTCGCGTCACGCAGATCCGTCGCGAGATCGAGAACACCGACAGCGACTACGACCGCGAGAAGCTGCAGGAGCGCCTCGCCAAGCTTGCAGGTGGCGTCGCCGTCATCAAGGCGGGCGCGGCAACCGAGGTCGAGCTCAAGGAGCGCAAGCACCGCATCGAGGACGCCGTCCGCAACGCGAAGGCAGCCGTCGAGGAGGGCATCGTCCCCGGTGGTGGCGTCGCGCTGATCCAGTCCGGCACCAAGGCTCTCGACGCTCTCTCGCTCTCGGGCGACGAGGCGACCGGTGCGAACATCGTTCGCGTCGCGATCGAGGCTCCGCTGAAGCAGATCGCCCTCAACGCCGGCCTCGAGCCGGGTGTGGTCGCGAACAAGGTCTCCGAGCTTCCCTCGGGTCAGGGCCTCAACGCGGCTACCGGTGAGTACGTCGACATGTTCGCAGCGGGCATCATCGACCCGGCGAAGGTGACCCGCTCGGCGCTGCAGAACGCAGCATCGATCGCGGCTCTCTTCCTCACCACCGAGGTCGTCGTGGCTGACAAGCCCGAGAAGGCTCCGGCCCCGATGGGTGACCCGTCTGGTGGCATGGACTTCTGATCCATCACTGCTGAACAGAAACGCCCCGACCTCGGTCGGGGCGTTTCTGCGTTCGCGGGCGGTCGAACCCGTGAGTCAGCGGAACAGGCTCGCCGAGTACTGATCGGCATCCGCGTACTGCGTCGCCGCACTGCCCAGCGAGTGCCCGATGGACTCGAGCACCTGCTCGACGTGCAGCTGGGCTCCTCGCCACTCTTCAGCGCATGACTGGAACGCGGCTGAGGCGGTGCCGACCCACGATGCCTGCAGCTGCGTCAGCTGGGACATGAGCGTCGCAGACTCGGTCTGCAGACGCTCCATCGTGGCCAGTGCGGCTCCTTGGGCGGCACCTACTGCTTCGGTGTCGACGGTGATGACGGACATGGGAACTCCTCTCGTTCGGTTCTCCGACGGTAGGGGAGGGGCGACTGCCGGATGCCGATGCGGCGCGATCGCCCGCAGCCGTTGTGGAGAACCTGCGCGGAGGATTCTCCGTGCAGCAGGAGCCGTCAGATGTCGAGCGGCTCGATCGGCTGGGTGTCCTCGAGAAGATGCGCAGGTGTCGCGCGTGAAGGTGCGAGGGGGAGGGTGACGGTGAACGTCGCTCCGCCGCCGGGCGTCTCCGACACCGCGACGCTTCCGTGCAGCGCCTTCACGATGGACGAGACGATCGCGAGACCCAGGCCCGACCCTCCCGTCTCGCGAGCGCGCGAGGTGTCGGCGCGCCAGAAGCGCTCGAAGATCTGCTCGCGGATCTGCGGCGGGATCCCCTCACCATGATCGACGATGGCTATGCTCCCCGTGCCTCGCACACGATCTGCGTCGACCACGATCTCGATCGGACTCTCCTCCGCCGAGAAGCGTCGCGCATTGCCCAGCAGGTTCGTGACGACCTGGCGGACCTTGTTCTCCTCGCCGAGCACGATCGGCGGCGTGCGCACGGGGATGTCCGCCGCTTCGGTGAAGTCGATCGCCGGCACGGCCGCACCGGAGTTCCGGGGGCGACGGCGCAGGCGCGCGAGCGTTCCGCGTGAGAGTCCACGGGGTGCTGGCGTCTCCGGAGCGGAGGGAACGACGGGTGTGGAGCGCGTGGTGACATCGATCAGCGGAGCCTCGACGGTGCGATCGACCACGGTCACGGTGCGCGCCGGAGCCGCCGCGCGCAGGTCGAGAGCGGCGTCCCGCGCGATCGGTCGAAGATCGAGGGCTTCGATCTCGGGCTCCCGCTCCTCGTCGAGGCGCGCAAGAGCGAGGAGGTCCTCGACCAGGACGCCCATGCGGATCGCCTCCTTCTCGATCCGCTCCATCGCGCGTGCGGTGTCTTCCTCGCCCTTGATCGCGCCCATGCGGTAGAGCTCGGCGTATCCGCGCACGCTCACCAGGGGAGTGCGCAGCTCGTGGCTGGCATCTCCGATGAAGCGCCGCATGTGCTGCACGGTGCGATCTCGCTGCGCGAGCGACGCGTCGACGCGGTCGAGCATCGTGTTGATCGCGCTGTTCAGGCGGCCGACCTCGGTCGTGGGCTCGAGATCGGTGAGACGCTGGGTGAAATCGCCGGCGGCGATCGACATGGCGGTCGACTCGACCTGCCCGAGCCGACGGAATGTCAGCGTCACCAGACCGCGGGTCAGCAGAGCGGCCAGGAAGATCGTGACGAACGCGACCGTGATGTAGATGCCGAAGTACTGGCTGATGATGCGATCCGCGTACTCGAGCGGCATCGCGACGATCTGGATACGCAGCGATCCGTCGCCCTCTCCGGGCACCCGCGCGACAGCGGCGCGGAAGCTCGACCCTTCGGTCCCCTCCATCGTGAACGGCGTGTCCTCGTTCGCCTGCACGTCGAGAGGCGAATAGGTCGCGGGGAAGAGCGGCTGTCCGTTGGCGGAGTTCCCGGTGGTCGTCTGCAGCACGCCCTCGGCGTCGTAGATCGCGACGAAGAAGTCTCGCGGCGAGTCGGTGGGGGTGTAGACGGTCTCGCCGTCCTCGACCGTCACCTCGAAGTAGCGGCTCGCGAGATCCGCCGACACCAGGGCCGGAAGCTGCGCATCGATGTTGCTGATGAGCGAGTTGCGCAGGATCGGCACGGTGCCGATGCCCGCGGCGAGAAGACCCAGTGCGAGCACTGCGACCGTGACACCCGTCACCTTGGCGCGCAGGCTGATCGACCGCCACCACCGGGTGATCGCGTCAGGCTTGTGCGCCATGCGGACCTCCCTGGAGACGGATGCTGTGCGGCGTCAGCGTGCGGCGGTGTGCCGGACTACTTGCCGACCTTGAGCATGTATCCGAAGCCGCGCTTCGTCTGGATCACCGACTCCTCGGTGTGCGGGTCGATCTTGCGGCGGAGGTACGAGATGTAGCTCTCGACGATGCCGGCATCGCCGTTGAAGTCGTACTCCCACACGTGGTCGAGGATCTGGGCCTTCGACAGCACGCGATTCGGGTTCAGCATCAGATAGCGCAGCAGCTTGAACTCGGTCGGGCTCAGCTCGATCGACTCCTTGCCCACCTGCACGTCGTGGGTGTCCTGATCCATCGACAGCTCGCCGGCCCGGATGATCGACTCCTCGTCGGCCTGCATCGTGCGGCGCAGGATGGCCTGAGCGCGGGCGACGATCTCGTCGAGGCTGAACGGCTTGGTGACGTAGTCGTCGCCGCCGGCGTTGAGCCCCTCGATCTTGTCGTCCGTGCCGTCCTTCGCCGTGAGGAACAGGATCGGCGCAGTGAACCCGGCGCCGCGAAGACGCTTGGTCACGCTGAAGCCGTTCATGTCCGGAAGCATCACGTCGAGGATGATGAGGTCCGGCTCCTCCTCGAGCACCGCCGAGATCGTGGCGGCGCCGTTGGCGACGGTCTTCACCTGGAACCCGGCGAAGCTGAGACCCGTCGAGAGCAGGTCGCGGATGTTGGGTTCGTCGTCGACGACCAGGATGCGCGCATCAGTCATGTCCCCATTATGGTGACTTCGGCCATGCGGATGCTGACTATCCTTCGGAGCGGCGCTTTCGCCCTCCGCGTAGCGGCGCTGTTCCGAGGGAGTGAAGACGGTCAGGCCGCGATCGCGTCGGCATCCATGATCGTGTAGCTGTATCCCTGTTCGGCGAGGAACCGCTGGCGATTCTGGGCGTAGTCCTGGTCGATCGTGTCGCGTGCGACGAGCGTGTAGAAGCTCGCCGTGCGGCCCGACTGCTTGGGACGCAGGAGCCTGCCGAGGCGCTGAGCCTCCTCCTGGCGGGAACCGAACGAACCCGACACCTGAATGGCGACGGACGCCTCGGGGAGGTCGATCGAGAAGTTCGCGACCTTCGACACCACGAGCAGCGAGATCTCGCCCTCGCGGAACGCGCGGTAGAGCTCCTCGCGCTCGTCGATGGGCGTCGCGCCGGTGATCTGCGGCGCGTTCAACGACTGCGACAGGGAGTCCAGCTGGTCGAGGTACTGACCGATCACGAGGATCCGCTCGTCCTTGTGCTTCGCGATGAGCTCGCGCACGGCGTCGATCTTCGCCGGGGCGGAGGCGGCGAGGCGGTAGCGCTCGTCGTCGGTCGCGGCGGCGTATTCGAGCCGGTCGTCCGGCGGGAGGTCGACCCGAACTTCGTAGCAGACGGCGGGGGAGATGAAACCCTGCGCCTCGATCTGCTTCCACGGGGCGTCGAACCGCTTGGGCCCGATCAGGCTGAACACGTCTCCCTCGCGTCCGTCCTCGCGGACCAGCGTGGCGGTGAGGCCGATCCGGCGACGCGCCTGGAGGTCGGCGGTCAGCTTGAACACCGGTGCGGGGAGCAGATGGACCTCGTCGTAGACGATGAGGCCCCAGTCGAGAGCATCCAGCAGGGCGAGGTGGGCGTACTCGCCCTTTCTCTTGGCCGTGAGGATCTGGTAGGTCGCGATCGTCACCGGCTTGACCTCTTTGGCCTGCCCCGAGTACTCGCCGATCTCCTCGGGCGTGAGGCTCGTGCGCTTGAGCAGTTCGTCGCGCCACTGCCGAGCCGAGACCGTGTTGGTGACGAGGATGAGGGTCGTGGTCTTCGTCGCGGCCATCGCGCCGGCGCCGACGATCGTCTTGCCGGCGCCGCAGGGGAGGACGACGACGCCCGAGCCGTCCTTCGAGAAGGCGTCGACGGCATCCTGCTGGTAGGGGCGGATCGCCCATCCGTCCTCTGCCAGTTCGATCTCGTGCGGGGTGCCGGGGGTGTAGCCGGCGAGGTCTTCTGCAGGCCAGCCGATCTTCAGGAGCTCCTGCTTGATCTGACCGCGCGCCCAGGCATCGACGACGAACGTGTCGGGCGCCGGGTGGCCGATCAGCAGCGGCTGGATGCGCTTGTTGTTCGCCACCTGTGCGAGCACGGCGGGGTCGGTCGAACGCAGGATCAGGGTGCCCTCGTCGTCGCGTTCGATGACGAGGCGCCCATAGCGGTTCACGGTCTCGCGCAGGTCGACGGCCACCGACGGGGGCACGGGGAACCGGGACCAGCGGTCCAGCGTGTCGAGCATGTCCTCGGCGGTGTGCCCGGCGGCGCGGGCGTTCCACAGGCCGAGCCGCGTGATCCGGTAGGTGTGGATGTGCTCCGGCGCGCGTTCGAGCTCCGCGAAGATCGCCAGCTCGTGGCGGGCGCTCTCGGCATCGGCGTGGGCGACTTCGAGCAGCACGGTGCGATCGCTCTGGACGATCAGGGGGCCATCAGACATAGCTGTCCAGTTTACTGTGCGATCACGGTGGCGGCGCGGATGCTCGACACCGGAAGCGTGCGCTCGACGTCTGCCGCCCGGTCGCGCCCGCGCAGCCGGCCTCCGCCCAGCCCGGTCGCCTCGAGGATCAGCTCCCTGGTCGATCCGTCCGGCATGCCCACGCTGACCCGCAGCACGGCCTTCGCGCGCACGGCGGCCTCGAGCTCGCGGTCGAGCCAGGCCGCGTCGGCGTCGGCACCCTGGTGCGAGCGCAGCGCGGCGATGAGGCCCGAGTAGTCCGGCGCCGGGTCGGGCGTCGCCGCCGAGACCGGGTTCCGTTCGCCGGCCACCGCGTGTCCGTCTTCGTCGACGAGCGTCGCCGGGTAGCGGGCATCCGTGAGCGCCCAGTACACGGTGTCGCGCCCGACGCGGGTCGTGAGCGAGGCGACGTGCTTCGTGAGGGCGAGCGGCCGCAGCCCCTGGTCGACGGACATGGCCTCGATCAGATGCTGGTCGCTGCTCTCGATGCGCGTTCGCCCGGTCTCGGCGTCTGTCGACACCCGCACCAGGCCGTGCCGTTGGGCGGTCTGGGTGACGAGATACCGGAGCGGCTGGGGGATGCCGGTGAGCGAGAGCGACTCGAGGAACTCGAGGATCGACTGCTCCGTCTCGCCGGCGACGAGTGCGTGCGCGATCGATTCGGGAGTGAACCGATAGGTGGAGGCCTGAGCGGCGGACTCGCGCGCGGCGATCGTGCGCAGCCGCACGTCCAGACCGGGGGCCAGCGGGCCGGGGGAGATCGCGCTCAGATCGTTCTGGAGGAAGATGCGATCGACCTCGCTCGGGAGGAGTGCCGTGAGGGGAGTGGCGTCGACGCTCGCGCCGCGCCGGATCGCCGCCGCCCATGCGGGCTCACGGCCCTCGTCGGCGATGAGCCCGAGCAGACGGGCGCGCTCCAGCAGAGCCGTGCTCTGCTCTGCCCAGGCAGGGTCCCAGGGGTGAGCGTCGGCCCAGTCGCTCGGGGGGATCCACCCGCCCTCCGTGGTGCGCAGACCGCGGGGGAGAGCGTCGCGGAAGCCTTCGACCAGGGTGCTCCACCGATCGGCCACGGACGATCGCAGCCATTCCTCGGTCTGTGGCGTCGTGCGCAGTCTGCGCGCGTCCGGTGCGACGAGGCGCGAGTCGACGGCGATGGCGATCAGCGCGTCGATCGATTCGGCCACGACGCCCGACTCGCCGAGCTGTCGCTTCTCGCCGGCGCTGACGTTGCCGCCGGCCAGCAGGGTGAAGGGCTTCTCGCGGGCGAGCAGGAGCAGATCGGCCAGGGCCGAGACGGTGGTGAAGGCGCGCTCGGCAGCGTGGGCCGTCTCGGTGTCGGTCGTGGGCTCCGGCACGGTGTCGCTGGGCGCACTCGGCTCCGCACGATCTGCGACGGCGGTGACCACCGGCGGGAAGGGCGCCCCGTCCGGGCGCAGCAGCGCGAGGCTTTCGAGGGTCTCGCGCTGCGCGGAGTGTTCCGACGCGGGACTCGCTGCGAACGCGAGAAGGGCTGCGGCCTCGTCGCGCGTCAGGGTGGGGAGGACCCGAGCGAGCGACGCGGGATCGAGAAGCGCTTCGGCGGCGTCGAAGAAGTCCTGCCAGTTGACGTCCGGGCGCACGCGCCGTGCCGCGAAGAGGGTGCTGAGCTGCTCGTCGCTCGCCGCGGACAGCCATTCGGCCAGCGGTCGGGCGTGCGTGCTCATGCCGGATACCTCAGGGCCGCGATGCCGCGCGCCCCTTGCGGATGAAGCTCATGGCGAGGAGCACGATGATCATGACGAAGGCGGCGGGGAGCCCCCAGTAGGGGATCGCGGCGATGAACGGCCATGCGCCTGAACCGAAGTCCTCCTGCTGCATGCCGACCGCTGTGCCGATGATGATCGCGAAGAAGCAGATGATGGACGCCGCAGCGAGTCCGAGTGCCGTGAACGCCAGAATGCGATCGATGCGGCGAACGGGAACCTCAGGTTCGGGACTCTTGGTGCTCATCCGTCTCAGCCTAGTCGTTGCGGGGTGGCACGGTTCCGCATCGTGACCTACGGATTCCGTGCCCGGCGACCGGTAGGCTGGGGGTGGCCGCACACGTGCGTCCCATCCAGCTCCACACCGACTCAGCGAGGTTTCTTCCATGCCCACCGGCAAGGTCAGGTTCTACGACGAAGACAAGGGTTTCGGCTTCATCGCCGCCGATGACGGCCAGGACGTCTTCCTGCACGCCTCCGCTCTGCCGGCCGGCGCCGCTGTGAAGGCGGGTGCACGCGTGGAGTTCGGTGTCGCCGACGGCAAGCGCGGCCTGCAGGCGCTGTCCGTCCGGGTGCTCGAAGCGCCGCCGAGCCTCGCGAAGGCGAAGCGCAAGCCCGCGGACGACATGGCGATCATCGTCGAGGATCTCGTGAAGCTCCTCGACGGAATGGGCGGCGACCTGCGTCGCGGCCGCTACCCCTCGTCTGCACAAGGCCGCAAGATCGCGGCAGTTCTGCGCAAGGTAGCCGATGACCTCGAAGCCTGAGGCGGACCAGCGTCTGATCGACGCTCACGATCTCGCGCTCGCCGCCCTGCACGAGATCACTCCGGCG
The DNA here is from genome assembly GCF_001428975.1 of Microbacterium sp. Root280D1. Taxonomy (NCBI): domain Bacteria; kingdom Bacillati; phylum Actinomycetota; class Actinomycetes; order Micrococcales; family Microbacteriaceae; genus Microbacterium; species Microbacterium sp. Root280D1. The sequence continues at coordinate 603,773 of NZ_LMJK01000003.1, forward strand.
TCGACCGTCGGACCCGCAGCCGACTATCTCCCCGAGGAGGACGGCTCGGTCTCGCTGCGCTTCGAGAACCGGCTCCCCGGATACCCCGGCTGGTTCTGGACCGTCACGGTCGCTCGCGTCGATGACGAGGAGCCGACGGTGCTCGAACTCGAGCTGCTGCCGGGCGACGGCGCCCTGCTCGCACCCGAATGGGTGCCGTGGGCCGAACGCCTCGCCGAGTACCGCGCCCACCAGGTGGAGCTCGCGGAGCAGGCGGCCGCGGCCGCCGCGGACGACGAGGATGCCGCATCGGTCGAGGACGACGACTCCGATGACGATCTCGACGGCGATGACCTCGACGACGATGACGACGATGAACTCGACGACGACGACGACGACATCGATGAGGACGAACTGGCCGCGGAGCCGCGAGAGCTGCACGCCGGTGACCTCGACGGAGTCGACATCGACGAGCTCGACGACTCCGACGACGCGGACGACGACGACGCGGACGACGACGACGAGGACGAGTCGGATGACGACGAGGACGACGTCTCCGACGAGGATGACGACTCCGACGACGAGGATGATGACTCCGACGACTCCGACGACGACGAGGACTCCGACGACGAGGAATGATCGTCCACGGGACGAATGAGAAAAGGGGCCGCGTTCGCACGCGGCCCCTTTCGTCTTCGTCGGTGGGTGTCAGGCGCCCTGCTGCCCGAGGACGTAGTCGAGAGAGCGGGTGAGCTGTCGGATGTCGTCCGGTTCGATCGAGACGAAGGTCGCGACGCGCAGCTGGTTGCGACCGAGCTTGCGGTACGGCTCGGTGTCGACGATGCCGTTGGAGCGCAGGGTCTTGGCGACCGCCGCCGCATCGACGCTGTCGTCGAAGTCGATGGTCACGACGACCGGTGACCGGTGCGCCGCGTCCGTGACGAACGGGGTCGCCACCTCGGATGCCGCCGCCCAGTCGTAGAGGATGCCGGACGACTCCGCCGTGCGGGCGCCGGCCCAGGCGAGGCCGCCGTTCGACAGGATCCAGCTGAGCTGGCTGTCGAGCAGGTGCAGCGTCGTCAGTGCGGGAGTGTTCAGCGTCTGGTTGAGTCGCGAGTTGTCGACGGCGTTCTTCAAGCTGAGGAACTCCGGGATGTACCGACCCGAAGCGGCGATGCGCTCGATGCGGTCGACGGCGGCGGGCGACACCGCGGCGAACCACAGGCCCCCGTCGGAGCCGAGGTTCTTCTGCGGCGCGAAGTAGTAGACGTCCGCCTGAGAGGCGTCGAAGTCGATGCCACCGGCCGCGCTGGTCGCGTCGATGACGGTCAGAGCGCCGTCGGCGACCACGCGCTCGATCGGTGCCGAGACGCCGGTCGACGTCTCGTTGTGCGGCCAGGCGTAGACGTCGATGCCGTCGACGACCTCTGCAGCGGTGCGCGAGCCCGGCTCGGACTTGCGCACATCCGGCGCCTCGAGCCACGGTGCGGCAGCGGCGGCGGCGAACTTGCCGCCGAACTCCCCGAACACCAGATTCTGGCTGCGGCGCTCGATCAGGCCGAAGGCGGCGGCGTCCCAGAACGCCGTCGAGCCGCCGTTGCCGACGATGATCTCGTATCCCTCGGGAAGGCGGAAGAGTGCTGCGAGCTGCTCGCGGACGCTGCCCACCAGGTTCTTGACGGGTGCCTGTCGGTGCGAGGTGCCGAGCAACGTCGGACCTGCGGCGAGCAGCGCATCGAGCTGCTCGGTGCGCACCTTCGAGGGACCGCAGCCGAAGCGGCCGTCAGCGGGCAGGAGGTCACGGGGAATCTCGATCGCCATGCGTTGATTCTACGGCGTGGGCCCCCGGTGCCTTCACCGCATGACGCCCTGGTGTCCGCGCGGGAATGTAGGCTTGCCTAAGAAGACCCGGAGGGCCACATGACGGACTTGATCGACACCACGGAGATGTACCTCCGCACCATCCTCGAACTCGAGGAGGAGAACATCGTGCCGCTGCGTGCGCGTATCTCCGAGCGGCTCGGCCACTCGGGGCCGACGGTCTCGCAGACGGTCGGGCGCATGGAGCGCGACGGCCTCGTCGTCGTCTCCGAAGACCGCACCCTCGAACTCACCGACGCCGGCCGCCGCAAGGCGGTCAACGTCATGCGCAAGCACCGCCTCGCCGAGCGCCTTCTCTCCGACGTGATCGGCCTCGACTGGGCGTTCGTCCACGAAGAGGCGTGCCGCTGGGAGCACGTGATGAGCGAGCAGGTCGAGCGTCGTCTCGTCGAGCTGCTCGGCCACCCCACGGAGTCCCCGTACGGCAACCCGATCCCGGGCCTCGACCAGCTCGGCGACGCGCCTGCGCGCACGTTCGAGGAGGGCGTCATCGGGCTCGTGCAGAAGCTGAACGCCGCCGGCGCTCCGATCGATGGCACCGTCCGCCGTCTCGCCGAGCCCGCTCAGGTCGACCCGGAGCTGCTCGAGCAGCTGCGAGACGCAGGCGTGGTTCCCGGTGCGAAGGGCGACTATCGCTTCAACGAGGGCTACGTGCTCATCCAGATGGAGGGCAAGGAAGACGGTCTGGAGCTCCCCGTCGAACTCGCCTCGCACATCTTCCTGGTCGGCGAGCCCGCCTGAACTTCGAGGCTGAAGGGCCCGACATCCGCGTGATTCCGCCTCTCCGAGGATTGCCAGGTTCGCAGGGTGACAGGATCGTTATCTTCCGGTAACCTCGGACGAGTCGTCGAAGAAGCCCGCTGACGACACCCGAGAGGATTCGCCTTCCAGGCTCGTCGACCTCCCGGTCAGACCGCACAACGTACCCGAGCTACATACGTGCCACGAGAGCAGAGTGCCGACGAGCCAGCGCTTCCCGAGCGTGCAGGCGCAGGAGGACTAAGTTTTGGCCAAAGACATCGAATCGCCCGAGAAGACAACTGAAGATCGAGCAGTCGCCCGCAGCTCTCGCAGCCGCGTCGACGCTCGCAAGGTCGTTAAGCCCTTGCGTTCGATCGCCATCTTCGGGGCCGTCGGTGCTCTCGTCGCTGCTGTCGCTCTTCCCGCCTACGCCGCATCGAAGCCGGCAGAGACCGCGGCGACCGTCCAGCAGCTCGCTGCTGTCGACGCCCAGTCGCTGGTCGTCGCGTCAGACGCGACCGCCGCTCCGCTGAGTCGCGGTACCTTCAGCGCCACGACTCCGGACGAGATCGAGAAGAAGAAGGCCGAAGAGGCCGCAAAGGCCCGCGCGGCCGCTGCTGCAGCCTCCGTCGCCTCTGCGTCGAACACCAGCTTCGACATCGGTCGCTACGCGCTGGTGTCGCCCGGTTCCGGGGAGGTCCGGTACCCGCTTCCCCAGGGTTCCTACAACGTCAGCCGCACCGTCGGCGGCGCTCACCAGGGCGCCGACATGCTCGCCCCGGCCGGCACCCCGATCTACGCTGCGGCTGCGGGCGTCGTCCGTGCCTCTGCCGAGAGCATCGGCGGATACGGCGTCGCCGTCATGCTCGACAGCGTCGTGGGCGGTCAGCGCGTGCAGACGACCTATGGTCACATGATCTACGGTTCGCGTCAGGTCCAGGCGGGGCAGACCGTCGCCGCCGGACAGCTCATCGGCTTCGTCGGCAGCACCGGACGCTCGACAGCCAACCACCTGCACTTCGAGGTCTGGGTCAACGGCGGCCTCATGGAGCCGATCGCCTGGCTCGGCGCCAACGCGGGCTGATCGCTCGCACCTTCATCTTTCCCGCGCGGACACGCCTTCGTGCGTTCACCCGCAGTTTGACCCTCCTGTGCTGCTGATGGGTTAGCCTGAACCCGTTGTCGCATAGTCGGGAGAAGCTGATGGAGCGAATACCGAACATCCGAACCATGGATGCCCTCGGTCGTCACGTCCTTCTGCATCGTCCGCAGGGACGCCACGGTCTTGCCGTGCGCATGAGGCGCTGTCTGTAGACAGCGCCTTTTTTCATCCCCGCGAACGCTTCCGTCCTGTGCGGCTTCGTGTGAGTCGAGAGTGCCGGGAAGCCGTCCCGGCGGATCGAGAGGATGACGATGCGCACACTTGTACTGAACGCAGGATACGAACCGCTCGCGATCGTGTCGTTCAAGAGAGCCCTGGTCCTGGTCATGAACGACAAGGCGACGGTCATCGAACGTGTCGAGGACGACCCCGTCTGGGGCAGTCACGGCGTTTACGACCGTCCTGCCGTCATCGTCCTCTCGCGGTATGTGCGCATTCCGATCAGCAGACGCGTCCCGGTCACACGGCGGGGGGTCCTCCGCCGTGACAACCATCGCTGCGGCTACTGCGGCAAGGCCGCCTCGACCATCGACCACGTGATGCCGCGTTCGCGCGGAGGGGCTGATTCGTGGGAGAACCTCGTCGCGTGCTGCCTGCGCTGCAACAACACCAAGAGCGACCGCACGCCGCAGGAGATGCGCTGGGAACTGAGGTTCGCGCCTCGTCCTCCGCACGGGACGGCGTGGACGGTCCGCGGCACGGAGCGGAGCGACCCGCGATGGGAGCCGTACCTGGCCCTCGCCGCGTGAACGGAAGGCGGGGGCGAGGCTTCCTCTAGAATGGAATCCTCGCCCCCGTAGCTCAGCAGGATAGAGCAGCCCTCTCCTAAAGGGCAGGTCGCTGGTTCGAATCCAGTCGAGGGCACATCTCAGTCACGGCCGTTGCGCCACAGCTTCGACGGCCACCAGATCACTCGACCCAGGTCGTAGGCGAGTGCCGGCACGAGCAGCGAGCGCACCACGAAGGTGTCGAGCAGCACTCCGAACGCGACGATGAACGCGAGCTGCGCGAGGAACAGGATCGGGATCACCGACAGGGCGGCGAAGGTCGCTGCGAGCACGAGACCCGCAGACGTGATCACGCCGCCGGTGATCGAGAGTCCGCGAAGCACGCCTTCGCGTGTGCCGTGCTCGAGCGACTCCTCGCGCACCCTCGTCATCAGGAAGATGTTGTAGTCGATGCCGAGTGCCACGAGGAACACGAATCCGTAGAGCGGAACCGCAGGATCGGCACCGGGGAAGTCGAACACTCCGTTGAAGACCAGTGCCGAGACGCCCATCGCCGTGCCGAACGACAGCACCGTGGTGATGATGAGCAGCACCGGCGCGAGGATCGACCGCAGCAGCAGCATCAGGATCAGCATGATCACGACCAGGACGACCGGGATGATCAGGTTGCGGTCATGGATCGAGGCGTCGTTCGTGTCGATCGCGGTCGCCGTCACTCCGCCGACCAGAGCATCGAGCTCGTCCAGCTGGGTGCGCAGGTCCCGCACCGTCGCGGCCGCCGCGTCAGAGTCGGCCGCGTCGGTCAGAGTGCCCTGAAGGAGAACGTCTCCGTCGACGACGGTGGGCTCGGGCGCCGGGGTCCCGGGAGGGCCGACGGCGACCAGGCCGTCTTCCGTGACCGGCGCCGAACCGCTCGGCGAGTCAGCGGCCGTGACAGAGACCCCGTCGATTCCATCGTCGGCCAGCAGCACGTCGGCGGCATCCTGCAGCTCGTCCTCCGCGACGACCACGTACACGGGACTGCCGGAGCCGCCGGGGAAGTGCTCGCCCAGAGCCACCTGACCGTCGCGCGCCTCGGACGCGCCGAGCACGAGATCGGACTGGGGCACGCCGACGGCGTTCAGCTGCAGGACGCCCGAAGCGCCGGCGAGCAGCACCAGGGTCGTCACGATCCAGATGACGCGCGGGCGGCGGGTGATGAGGTTCGCGAGCCGTGCCCACAGGCCCGTCTTGCGCATGCCGTGCTCGTCAGCGACGACCTCGGGCTCGAACTTCGGGCGACGGGGCCAGAACACCGCGCGGCCGAACAACAGCAGGAGAGCCGGCAGCAGTGTGAGCGCGGCGAGCATCGCGAACACGATGCCGATGGCGGCCACCGGACCGAGGGTGCTGTTCGACTTGAGGTCGCTGAGCAGCAGACAGAGCAGTCCGGCGATGACAGTCCCGCCGGAGGCCACGATCGGCTCGAAGGAGCCCTTCCAGGCCGCCAGCACGGCGGCCCCCTTGTCTCGGGTGACGCGCAGCTCTTCGCGGAACCGCGCCACGAAGAGCAGCGCGTAGTCGGTGGCCGCTCCGATGACCAGGATGAAGAGGATGCCCTGGGTCTGGCCGCTGAGCAGCAGCACCTCGAACTTCGCCAGCCACCAGACCACGAGGAGCGCGACGCAGAGTGCGAAGAGGCTCGTCGAGAGCACGACGATCGGCAGCAGGAACGAGCGGTAGACCAGCACGAGGATGACGAGCACCGCGAGCAGGGCCACGCCCAGGAGGAGGCCGTCGATGCCGGCGAACCCGGCGACGAGGTCGGCGCTGAATCCTGCAGGACCCGTGATGTAGACGGTGACGCCGTCAGGCGCGGCATCCCGCAGCTGAGTGCCGAGTGCATCGATCGCGTCGGCGAGTTCCGCGTCGCCCTCGATCGGGATGAACGCCTGGACGGCCTTGCCGTCGTCCGACGTCAGAGCGGGAGAGACGTCCTCGCTCACGCCCTCGACGGAGGGCGCGTCGGCCACCGCATCCGAGATGGTCTGGAGGTCTGACTCCGACAGCTCGTCATCGGCGACGAACACCGCGATCGCCGGAATGGCATCGCTGTCGTTGAACTCGCCGAGGAGCTTCTGCACCTGCGTCGCATCGGCCGACTCAGGCAGGTAGCTCGTCTGATCGTTCGATGAGACCTCGTCGACCTTGCCGAACAGCGGGCCGCCGAGCCCTGCGCCCACCAGCCAGATGAGGATGAGGGCGACGGGGATGAAGACGCGCGCCCAGGAGTGCCGACGCGTGCGCTCTCGGGTCGGCGGGGTGGGCGCGTGCTCAGGGGTGGACATCAGATTCCTCTCGGAAGGTGCAGGGGATCGGGGTGCGTCAGGAGACCCAGGCGAGGATGAGGATCATCGTCGCGAGGAACCCGGCGAAGTAGTTGAGGAAGATGAAGCGCCGCCACGCGCGGTTGGTCCCCGCCGATGTGTCGTCGGTGACGTTCCACCAGGGTGCGGCGTTGACGATGTACGGCAGCGCGAGGGCGGCGCCCAAGGGCGCCGGCCAGGACGTGAACAGCATGGCGATGCCGGCGAGTGCCCACAGCGCGATCGACAGCCGTACGGTCGCCCGTGCTCCGATCACGGTCGCGATCGAGCCGATGCCCCCTTCGCGGTCGGGTGCGATGTCCTGCACCGCTCCGAAGGCGTGCGCGGCCATGCCCCACAGGAAGAACGCGAGCAGCACGATGACCGCTGTCGAGGTGACGGCGCCCTCGGCAAGGGTCAGCCCCACGATCGCCGGAGTGACGAAGTGCAGGCTCGAGGTCGTCGAATCCAGGAACGGCCGCTCTTTGAACCGGAGCCCGGGTGCGGAGTAGGCGATCACCGCGAACACGCTGATCGCGAGCCAGAGCCAGGATGCGGGATTCCCGACCGCCACGAGGTAGACCAGGAACGGGACGTTCGTCACGACCGCCGCCCACAGGGTCGCGCGGTGTATGCGGGGGGCGAGAAGCGCGCCCTCGATCCCGCCCTTGCGCGGGTTGGCGAGGTCGGACGCGTAATCGAACACGTCGTTGATGCCGTACATGGCCAGGTTGTACGGCACGAGGAAGTAGAGGGTGCCGATGATCAGCGTCAGGTCGATCTCGCGCGTGCTGAGGAGGTAGGCGGCCGCGAAGGGGAATGCCGTGTTGATCCAGCTGATGGGGCGGGAGGAAAGGACGATCTGCCGGGCGTCGCGACCGGTGGATCCGCGGGTCGAGGAGCTCACGAGGGATCCTCCTCGGCGCCTCGGAGGCCGGCGCGAGCGCGTCGACGTGCGCGCAGCGCTGCCCACAGGGTCGGCAGCAGCACGGCCCCTGCGAGCGGATAGGCGAAGTCCTCGAGCGGTGCGAGACCGATGTGCACCCCGAGGAGGTGATCGGGGGAGTAGTGGAACAGTCCGGTGGCGATCATGACGGTGTCGAAGACGGCGGTGAGGAGGAAGAGCACGACGACGGTCGCGGCGATCGCGCCGAGATGGGCTCTGTTCCGACCAGCGACCACGGAGAGAACGGCGGCCGCCACGACGGCGACGCCGACGAACCATGCGGAGAGCTCGATGTAGGTCACGAGGCGACCTCCACCGGGCGTCGGCGCAGTCGGGTGAGGATCCGCACAGCCCCGGTGTAGACGACCATGGTGCAGACGACGAGGAAGAGCAGGAAGACAGGCTCTTCGATGGGGAGCTCGGGGGCGAGGACGATCCCCGTCGCGACGGCGGCCTCGCCCCGGAAGAAGATCCCTCCGACGATGCCGGCGACGTCCCACGCGAGGAAGAAGGCGAGTCCGATCGCCGTGACGATCGCCGCGGTCACCGCGTCGCTCCAGAAGAAGAGTCGGAACCGCCGGTCGAGCAGCAGCATGCAGCCGAGCGTGATGAGCAGGAGCGCGAGATACAGGAAGCCCATCAGGATTCCCCGCGGGTCGACCCTGCCGGGGCCGTGACATCGAGAGGGCCGCTGGAATGGTCGCCGCGGATGCGCTTGAGAACGATCTCCGCGCTGATGAGGCACATCGGCACCCCCACGCCCGGCGCGGTCGTGGCACCCGCGTAGTACAGGCCCGACACCTGGCGCGACTCGTTCTGAGCACGGAACATCGCGCTCTGGGACAGGATGTGCGCCGGCCCCAGCATCCCGCCGCGCCACGAGTTGTAGTCCTCGAGGAAGTCCGCGGGGCCCTTGGTCTCGCGCACCACGATGCGCTCACGCAGGTCGTGGATGCCGGCCCAGCTCGCGATCTGGTCGATCGCCGCATCCGCGGCCTCCTCGATCGCGGCGGAGCCTGCACCGTCGGAGCCGCCCGCTCCCAACGCCGTGTCGGCGGGGATCGGCACGAGCACGAACAGGTTCTCGTGGCCCTCGGGGGCCACGGTGCGGTCGGTCGCGCTCGGGCGGCAGACATAGATCGAGGCGGGCGAGGGGATCTCGGGGTCGTCGCCGAAGATCGCGTCGAAGTTCGCATCCCAGTCCTCCGTGAAGAACAGGGAATGATGCGGCAGCTCGGGGACGGAACCACGGATGCCGAGCATCACCAGCACGGCGCCGGGACCGCTCGTGCGCTGCTGCCACCAGGAATCGGGGTAGGTGCGCAGGTGCGGCGGCAGCAGCGCCGTCTCGGTGTGGTGGAGATCGGCGCCGGACACCACGATGTCCGCCTCGGCCCGGTGCGCCATTCCGTCGGCATCGCGCCACTCGATGCCCGTGACGGTCGGAGCACCCGACCGGACGCCGGTGCTGATCGCCGTGACATCGGCATTCAGCACGATCTCGGCTCCGGCCGCCTCCGCGAGCTCCGCGATGCGCTCGACGACGCGCCAGAATCCGCCCTGGGGGTAGCTGACGCCCTCATCGAGGTCGAGAGCGCTCATGAGGTGGTACATCGCCGGTGCGGTGCGGGGGTCGGTGCCGAGGAACACGGCGGGGTACCCGAGCAGCTGCCGGATGACCGGGTCACGGAAACGCCGCGCGGCGAATGACTGCAGGCGTGTGCCCAGCAGGCTGAAGAGACGGGGGAGTGCGCGCAGCACCTCCGGCGTCATCAGCGTGCGCAGCCTCGTGAACGGGTTGTAGAGGAAATAGCGCTCGGCCATCACGCGGGCGTCGTGCGCCGAGTCGAGGTAGGCATCCAGGGCCTGTGCGGCGCCGGGCTCGCGTGACTCGAAGAGGCGCGAGACCGCGTCACGACCGGTGGGAACCGTGACGGACGGCGCCGTGCGCCCGTCCGCGAGGGGCGCACGGAATACGCGATACCCGGGATCGAGGAGGGTCAGATCGAGCTGCTCCTGGGTCGAGGTGCCCATCATCTCGAAGAAGTGATCGAACACCTCGGGCATGAGGTACCACGAGGGCCCGGAGTCGAAGCGGAAGCCGTCGCGCTCGATGGTGCCTGCACGACCACCGACACGGCCGTTCTTCTCATAGACGGTCACATCGTGGCCGTCACGGGCGAGCAGCCCGGCGACGGCGAGACCGGCGACGCCTGCGCCGATGACCGCTACCCGGCTCATCGGCTCCGCTCCATCGCGGTCACGAGCACCGAGCGCGCGGCCAGCATCGCCTTCACCGGATCGGGTACGCGCACCCGCTGCTCATAGAGACTCGAGGCCGGAGTCTTCGCGACCCGGCGCGTGAGAGCCGCGAACAGCGCGAGCGCGCTGCGGACCGCGGCGCGAGAGTCCTTGGGCAGCAGCGGGATCGAGCGCGCCGCATCATCGAGCTGCGCCGTGATCGTGCGCACCCACTCGTCCCGATCGCCGTCGGTGAGGCGGCCGCCGTCGCCGAGGTAACCGCGCTGCAGTCGATCCGTGTCATCCGCGAGGTCGCGCAGGAAGTTCACGTTCTGAAATGCCGCACCGAGCTGCCGTGCTCCGTGCGTCAGGGTCTCGAGCTCTCTGTCGGTGCGCCGCTCGTCCCGCAGGAAGACGCGCAGGCACATCAAGCCGACCACCTCGGCAGAGCCGTAGACGTAGCGCTCATGAGCCGCCGCGTCGTAGGACGTGAAGTGCGACTCCGCAGCGATGTCGGCGGCCATCGAGTCGAAGAACGGATGCGTGAGATCTTCGCCGATCCCGCACTCCCTCGCCGTTCGCGCGAAGGCGTGCAGGACGAGGTCCGTGCTGTACCCCACGCGCATCGCCCGGTGCGTCTCCGAGACGTACGACGCGAGCGCTCCGCTCTGCGCCGACTCGTCGAGCCCCGCCTGGGCGGCGACTCCGTCGACGATCTCGTCCGCGATGCGCACCATCGCGTAGATGTTGCGCACGTGCTGACGGTGTCTCTCGCCGAGCAGGCGCGTCGCGAGTCCGAAGGATGTCGAATATGTGCGGATGACCTCGGTGGATGCGGTGTCGGCGGCGCGGTTGAACCGCCCCAGACTCGCACCCGATGCGTCGTGAGGGTTCGGGGTCATGCGTGACGCCCTTCGAGGCGGGAGGTGGAGACGAGGATCGACCGTGCGGCATCCGAGCTGATCTCGCCGGCGAGCTCCGCCTCGGACAGCAGCGCGTAGACCGCGTCGAGCTGATCGCCGATGAGGCCGATCACGAATCGCTCCGCTCCGCACTCGCGGAGCAGCTCGCGCATCGAGGTGGCGTCCTGCAGGCTGAGGTCCGCCGAACCGAACCGCGGTTCGATGTCGTGCCAGGCGCTCGTCGACCGCGCGAAGGCGATGATGGCCGTCTCCTTGCCCTCTCTCAGGTCGGAGAAGGGGTCCTTGCCGTGTGTCCGGTGGTCGCCGAAGACGCAGAGCAGGTCGTCCTGAAGCTGGTAGGCGAGACCCAGATGGCGGCCGACGGCCTGCAGCGTCTTCTCGGCCGAGGTGGAGGAGTCGGCGAGGAGCGCCGCGGCGCGCAGCGGGAGCGAGAACGAATAGGTGGCCGTCTTGTAGACGCTCATCGACAGGACGGTGTCGACGTCGGAGGCGATGATCCCGTGGCTCAATGCGACGTCGGTGTGCTCGCCGGCCACCGTCTCGAGGATCGTCTGCTCGACCAGGTCGAGGAGGCGTCCTCGTGTGTGCGCCGGCACATCCGCCCGGGCGAAGCCCATGATCGCGGCCGAGAGCATCAGATCGCCCATCAGGATCGCGCTGGACCTGGCCCAGTGCAGCGCGTCCTGCTCGGAGGCGCCCGGTGTGCCGGCGGCGAGCTGCCCGATCAGGTTGGGTCGCTTGCGGCGGGTCAGGTCTCCGTCGATGACGTCGTCGTGAAGGAGGAAGGCATAGTGAAGGAGCTCGATATGGGTCGCTATGTCGACGGCCCCGATCATCGCGTCCTCGCCTGCGGTCGGGACGAGCGCGCGGTGGATGTCGAGCAACAGCCGCGGGCGCACGAGCTTGCCGCCGAGAGCGTGGTCGGCGGTCGCGCGCCAGAGGGCGGCGAACTCGGCTCCGTACACCTCGGCGTTCTCGCAGTGAATGGCGAAGCGCTGTCGGAGCACCTCTTCGACACGGGTGCTCATGTCCTCTCGCGGCGCGGTCTGCGTCACGGTCGCGGTCATGATCACACCACCCCGAGGTCGCGCAGCCGGGGCAGCTGCTCCACGAGCCAGGGACTGTACGCGAAGGGGGCGCCGATGACGGCGTCGGCGAACTCGGCCGGATCGACCCAGGCCCACTCGGCGACCTCGTCGGGATCGGGGGAGAGGGGGCCGTCTGCGATGGCGACGTGCACGGGGCAGATCTCGTTCTCGACGATCCCGCTCGCGTCGACCGCGCGATAGCGGTAGTCAGGCAGCACCAGGGAGATGTCGGTGAGACGGAGTCCGAGCTCGTCCTGCGCGCGTCGATGCACTGCCTGTGTCATGTCCTCGCCCGGGCGGGGGTGACCGCAGAAGCTGTTGGTCCAGACGCCGGGCCAGGTGCGCTTCGTCAGCGCTCGCCGCGTGACGAGAAGACGCCCCTGCCGGTCGAAGACATGGCAGGAGAAGGCGAGGTGAAGAGGAGTATCGGTGGTGTGTACCGCGTCTTTCGCGAACACGCCTATCGCGACTCCGTCTGCAGAGAGGAGGGTGACCTCATCCAACGGGGAACCTCCTCGATTTTCGCTAGCTTAGCTAATAATCAACATAACACGAAACAATCGTGTGTAGCATGATGGCATGCACGACGGACCGGACGCCACCCCCCGCGGAAGCGGTGCGTCCGATGTGCTGTCTCGCAAGGACCCGATCTCTCCGGATGGCCTCGCGCACGCGGCGATCTACGACGTCGAGTCGGCGGATCCGCGGAGCACGCTGATCGATCGATCAGGTGTCGACCCCGAGGACCTGCGCCAGATCGCGCTCGTCATGGGCGCCCTCGGTGAGCTCCGCGACGCGGAGCAGAAGCTGTCACTCGCCTCACGGCGCTACATGCGCCTGAACGACACGGACATGCGCGCACTGCATTACCTGATCGTGTGCGCGAACCGCGGGGCCACGGCCACTCCCGGGGGGATCGCGACACACCTCGGCATATCGACCGCGTCGACGACGAAGCTGCTCGACCGCCTCGAGAAGGGCGGACATATCCGGCGGGCGCCGCATCCGACGGACCGGCGCGCTCTCGCGATCACCATCACGCCGGAGACGCGGCAGGCGGCCATGGAGACGGTGGGTCGTCAGCAGGCCAAGCGCTTCTACTCGGCGGCGCGACTCACTCCGGACGAGCGTGACGTCGTCATCCGGTTCCTGTCCGACATGGCCCAGGAGATCACGCTCCGGGATGAGCCGTGGGCTCAACCCGGAGTCGCGACCTCAGACTGAGTCAGTGCGCGGCGTTGTACGCCTCGACGACCGGGGCGGGAATGCGGCCCCGCTCTGAGAGCGTGTAGCCGTTGTCGTTCGCCCAGGCGCGGATCGCCGCGACCTCGGGATTGCGACCCGCGCGCTTCCGCGGTGCTGCTGACCGCGACGAGGCCGCCGAGCCGGCCCGTCGTCCAGCCGAGATATACGGTTCCAATGCCGCGCGCAGTTCTTCTGCGTGCGCGGAATTCAGATCGATCTCGTAAGAAGTGCCATTCAGCGAGAAATGGACCGTTTCGCCTTCGCCCACTTCCAGGATGCTTCCGTCGATGTCGTCAACCAGCTGGTGCACAATTCTTCTTGCCATGGGAATACAGTACTGCCGAATATCCGAGCCCGCAGTGCTATTCGTGACCAGGGTCGATCAATTTCAGGCCGACGATGCAGCCGACGAGGCCGAGGAGCAGCAGAATCCGCGGCCAGGAGATGTCGCTGTCGCCGGTGATCATCGCCCACACCACTGTCAGAGTCGCGCCGATGCCGACCCACACCGCATAGGCGGTGCCGGTGGCGATATCACGCATGGCGAATGCGAGCCCGAGCATCGAGAGGATCAGACCGCCCGCGAATATGATGCTCGGCCACAGCTTGGTGAATCCCTCGGATTTGCCGAGCGCAGTCGCCCATACAGCTTCGAGGACTCCGGAGACGATAAGCACGATCCACGACATGACGGTCCTTTCGGACCAGTCTTTTCGCTCACCGGGTACTGGTCTGCCTCGTCCGGGGCCGGGGTTCACCGACCAGTATCTACGATAGCCCTGAGCGCTGGGCAGGGCCTGTGCAGCGCTGTGCCGCGGAGCGCCGCGCGTGACTCAGGGGAGCAGTCCGGCCCGCCGCGCCTTGGCCACGGCGGCATGGCGGGTCGAGGCGTCGAGCTTGGACATCGCCGTGCCGAGATACGCCTTGACGGTGCCCTCGCGAAGGCCGAGCTGCCCGCCGATCTCCGCATTCGTCGCGCCGAGGGCGGCGCAGGCGAGCACATCGGTCTCGCGGCGGGAGAGATGAACCGTCGGGATCGGCCCGGTGCCGGTGGAGACCGCGTCGTCCGCGAGCATCACGAGGCGCTGCTCCACCTGTGCGATGCGCGCCCGAAGATCCGCATCATCGACGGATGCCGCGATGCTGCGAAGCTCGGCGAAGCTCTCCCGCAGCTCTTCGCGATGGCGCGGGGGGACGGATGCGGACGACGGCGTGACCGAGCGAAGGCGACGTTCCACCTCGTCGCGAACTCGGAGCTCCTCTGCGACGGACTGTGCGACCTGCATCGCCGGCGCCGTGGTCACGCCGCCGACGGGTGTCCGGTCCCAGGCCCCCGCGTACAGGATTCCTCGGGGACGGCCGCTCACGACGATCGGCAGGGCCAGCAGAGTCCTGAGGCCCTCGCCGAGCACGAACACGTCGTAGTCGTGCGTGATCTGCTGCGATGACCCGTAGTCGCTCGTCATGCGAGGGCGCAGCTCCATCATCGCCCGTCCGCCGAGACCGCGTTCGGGTCTGACGCGCAACCCGTCGAGGCTGTGCGTGCGGTTTCCGACGATGCTGGTGACGCTGACCACGCCCTCGTCGATCAGGCCGCCGAAGGCGACCGGGAACCGGGTGCGCTGCGCGAGCTCGCGCACTGCTCTGGCGACGAGCTCGGTCTCTGATTCCATCTCGGTCGATGTGCTCACGACTACCTACTTTCGGGGGTGACGGCGCTGTGTCCCCGTTTCGTAGCGTCGACCCTATCATTCGCCTGGCAATGCGGGGCGAGCCGCAGAACATGAGGCAAGGAGGCCCCATGACCGACCATCCGACGGCAGATTCGCCGGGAGCGATCGACTACATCGCTGTCGAGGAATCACCACGATTCCGCGAACTGAAGAAGACGCAGCGCTCATTCATCTTCCCGCTCGCGGCATTCTTCCTCATCTGGTATTTCGTCTACGTCCTGCTCGCTGCCTTCGCGACCGAATTCATGTCGCAGAGAGTGTGGGGAGATATCACCGTCGGGCTGCTCATGGGGTTGGGACAATTCGTCACCACCTTCGCGATCACGATGGGGTACGTCGCATTCGCGAACCGGAGACTCGATCCGATAGCGACCGAGATCCGCGAAGAGCTCGAGAAGGCGCAGGCTGACGCATGAACCGCATTCACGCCGCCGCGGGGGAGATCGCGGTGGAGAGCAATCCTGTTCTCAACATCTCGATCTTCGTCGCCTTCGTGGCGGTGACACTGTTCATCGTCATCCGTGCGAGCCGGAACAACAAGACGGCGGCGGACTACTACGCCGCGGGCCGCTCGTTCACGGGGCCGCAGAACGGTTTCGCGATCGCCGGCGACTATCTGTCTGCGGCATCCTTCCTCGGAATCTGCGGTGCGATCGCGATCAACGGCTACGACGGCTTCCTGTATTCGATCGGATTCCTCGTCGCCTGGCTCGTCGCACTGCTTCTCGTCGCCGAGCTGATGCGCAACACCGGCAAGTTCACGATGGCCGACGTCCTGTCGTTCCGACTGAAGCAGCGGCCAGTGCGCATGGCGGCAGCGATCACCACGCTCGCAGTGTGCTTCTTCTACCTGCTCGCCCAGATGGCGGGAGCCGGCGGGCTGGTCTCCCTGCTGCTCGGAATCGACGGCCGACTCGGTCAGTCGATCGTGATCGCCGTCGTCGGCGTGCTGATGATCGTCTACGTCCTCATCGGCGGCATGAAGGGCACGACCTGGGTGCAGATCGTCAAGGCGTTCCTGCTCATCGGCGGTGCGATCGCGATGACGATCTGGGTGCTGGCGATCAACGGATTCAGCCTCAACACGCTGCTCGAGGCGGCTGTGGCGAATTCCGACAAGGGCGACGCGATCCTCGCGCCGGGACTGCAGTACGGAGCGAACCCCTGGGACTTCGTCTCTCTCGGCATGGCTCTCGTGCTCGGAACGGCGGGGCTCCCGCACGTGCTGATGCGCTTCTACACGGTCCCCACCGCCAAGGAGGCTCGTCGTTCGGTGGTGTGGGCGATCTGGCTGATCGGCGGCTTCTACCTGCTGACACTGGTGCTCGGCTACGGAGCAGGCGCGCTCGTCGGCGCGGACGTGATCGCGGCGGCACCCGGCGGGCCGAACTCGGCGGCGCCGCTGCTCGCCCTGTATCTCGGCGGGCCGGTCCTCCTCGGGTTCATCTCGGCCGTCGCCTTCGCGACCATCCTCGCGGTGGTGGCCGGACTCACGATCACGGCAGCAGCCTCGTTCGCGCACGACATCTATGCGAACGTGATCCAGAAGGGGAAGAAGGACTCGGCCGGAAACCCCGTCGAGCCGGATCCCAACGGCGAGGTGCGCGTCGCACGCCGAACGGTGGTCGTGATCGGCATCCTCGCGATCGTCGGTGGCATCGGTGCGCAGGGGCAGAACATCGCCTTCCTGGTGGCGCTCGCGTTCGCGGTCGCCGCCTCGGCGAATCTGCCGACGATCCTCTACTCGCTGTTCTGGCGACGGTTCAACACCCGCGGTGCAGTCTGGAGCATGTACGGCGGCCTCGCCGCGGCGATCATCCTGATCATCCTGTCGCCGGTGTTCTCCGGGTCGCCGACCTCGATGATCCCCGGGATCGACATCGTGCTGTGGCCGATGAACAATCCGGGAATCGTGTCGATCCCGCTCGGCTTCTTCCTCGGCTGGCTCGGGACGGTCACGAGCCGGACCAAGGAGTCGCCGCTCCTGGCGGCCGAGATGGAAGTGCGCTCGCTCACCGGTTTCGGGGCCGAGAAGGCCGTCGACCACTGAGCGGCCGATGACGCGAACGGGGACCCCGACGGCCTACTCGTCGGGGTCCCCGTGTGCGGTCAGCCGTGCGACTCGAGGTCGAGAAGGAACCTCTTGCGCTCGGGATGCGCGCCGTACTGACCCGTCGTGCCATCCGACCGCACCACGCGGTGGACGGGGACGACGATGGAGAAGGGACTGAGACGGCAGGCGGTGCCGACGGCCCGCGCGGCACCGGGGCGCCCGGCCAGCACCGCGACCTCCCCGTAGCTGATCGTCTCTCCCCATTCGATGGTGGTGATGGTCTGCAGCGCCGTGCGCGCGAACCCGTCGATGAGGCGCCAGTCGAGCGCCAGGTGATCGTGGAATAGCACCGGCGATCCACCGAAGTACGCGTCGAGGAGTTCGGTGACCTCGTCTGCCGCACCGGGGTCGGGTTCCGGGACGGCCCGGAGCTGGCTCGCGACGTTCTCGAGGAGCCAGGGAACCGATGGATCATTCGACTCCGAGAGGTCGAATCGGACGAGCCCCTCGTCGGAGAACACCGCGAGGGCGTCGCCGAACGGAGTCGGTGCGAAGTCATAGCGGAAGGTCATGCCTCCATACTGACCGGAGCGGGGGTACGGGGGCGTCCCCACGAGCGCGACCGGGGGAGACCGCACCGACTCGTCGCTCGGGTGCAGAAGCAGTCCGCAGGGTCGTCGCTCCGCCCTCGAGCGGGCGGAAATACGGTGAAACCCGCCCGGGATACCGCCTGCGGGGCGAGGCGCGCTTAGTGTGTGAGGTGTGTGGCGACGTGAAGGCAAGGCTGCGGATGACGCAGCGACCGATGCCGCAGTGACCCTCGGCGAATCGCACGAGCCGGTCTCCGGTATCGGCATCGCGCATGCGGCAGAGGCCGAGCGCACTCGGCTGCGTGCGGAAGCTGCTGACCTCGGCGGTTCATCGCCGCTCGTGAACTTCCGCGACACGGTCGAATCCAGCATCGACATCTCGAAGGCCCACCCCGGCAGTCTTCCCCAGTTCATCACCGGCAAATCGACCCTGCTGTCGAATCTCTATCGCGACGAGGTCGGTCTGCGCACTGCGAGGCTCGCCGCCGAGCGGATCACGGCGAAGAACACCGAGCTGCGCACCGTTCGCGGCATCGAGGCGGTGCACCTCGCAGTCGGCGTCGCCGGCTGGCGCATCGGCGGGGCGGATTTCTCGGCGCCCGTGCTGCTTCGCCCCCTCGCCATCCGTCGGCACCACTCCGACTTCGAACTCAAGCTGCAGGGCGCGTTCGAGGTGAACCCCGAGCTCGTGCGCATCGCGCGTGAGCACTTCGGCATCACGATCGACGCCGCGGCTCTCGCCTCCCTCGCCTACGACGGCGGGATCTTCAAGCCGCAGCCCGTGATCGACAGCCTTCGGGCCACGACGCGGTCGATCGACACCTTCACGGTGCTGCCGCGGCTCGTGGTCTCGACCTTCGCCGATGTCGGCGGTGCCATGTCCCGCGACGGCGGGAGTCTGGACCACGTCGTGCTCAACGCTCTGGCCGGTCACGTCGGTGACCGCGAGCAGGTCTCGGCCCGCCGACCCGCGCCGCACCACACCGGACCGGACGACCGGGCGCCGGCATCCGACAATCTGCTGCTCGATGCGGATGCCGAGCAGGAGGCGCTCCTCGCCCGGATCGCGGCCGGACATTCGCTGACCGTCGCGACGCTCCCCGGCACAGGCGGCACACAGACCGTGATCAACGCGCTCGGCGAACTCGTGCGGGCCGGCAAGAGGGTGCTCGTCGTCTCGGCGCGACGGTCGACCCTCGACGGCGTGCGGCACCGTCTTGCGGGCATCGGCCTCGACAGCCTGGCGGTATCGCCCGCGAACGTGCGTCGGGACCTCGTCCGCGCGATCGGCCGGAACGAGAAGGCGACGGCTCCGAAGGTCAGCGACGTCGATGACGCTCTCGTGCGTCTCCGCACGGTGCTCAGGGACTACCGCAGCGCTCTCACCGCTCCGGTCGCGGGGACGAACTCGTCGGTGCTCGACGCCACCAGGCATCTCACGAGGCTCGCCTCCCTGCCCACCCCGCCGTCGACCACGGCGCGACTCAGCGCCGAGACCCTCCGCCGTCTCGCTGACGATCGCTCGTCGGCGGCAGCGGCGCTCGCGCAGGCCGCGCGCCTCGGCGAGTTCCGCTTCGGACCCGACGACTCGCCCTGGTACGGAGTCACGTTCTCGAGCACCGAGGCGGCGAAGTCGGCGCACCAGTTGGCAGCGCGTCTGCACTCCGACAGCGTGCCGGCACTCCTCGAGCGCGGGTACGCCCTCATCGCCCAGACGCATATGCGCCCGTTCTCGACGATCGACGAGCTCGGTGAGTACCTGCGGCTGCTGCAGGGCATCCGCGACTCTCTCGATCGGTTCAGCCCCACCGTCTTCGAGCGTCCGCTGGGCGAGCTCATCCAGGCTCACGGATCGCGCCGCGACGCGCCCGCGATGTCCGGGGCGAACCGGCGTCGGCTGCGTCGTCTCGCCAAGGAGTACGTGCGCCCGGGCGTCCATGTCACCGAGATGCACGAGTCGCTGCTGCGCATCCAGGCGCAGCGCACCCAGTGGCAGCGGTTCGTGGAAGCCGGAGTGGCGCCCGAGGTTCCACTCGGGCTCGCCGACGTCCACTCCTCGTGGCAGCGCGTCACGGCTGAGCTCGCCGAGCTCGATGTCGCGCTCGGCCGCAGGGAACCGCTGTCGACGCTCCCCGTCGCCCGCCTCGTGCGCACTCTCGCCGGTCTCGCGGCGAAGTCCGACGTCTTCGACAACCTCGTGGAGCGCGCGCAGCTGCGCGATCGGCTGGCCGACCTCGGTCTCGAGCCGCTGCTCGCGGAGCTGTCCGTTCGCCACGTCGCCGAGTCGCGTGTGGGTGACGAGCTGGAGTTCGCCTGGTGGCAGACACTGCTGGAACGGGCTCTGCAGGAGGATCGAGCGCTGCTCGGTGCGAACACGGCGGTGGTCGACCGGCTCGAGCGGGACTTCCGTCTCGTCGACGAGGCGCACGCCGCGATGGCCGGTCCGTTGCTCGCCTGGCAGCTCGCGAACCAGTGGAAGATCGCCATCGTCGATGAACCGCAGGAGTCGCAGAACCTCAGGCGCGCACTGAAGCAGCCGGCGACGACGACAGCCGAGATCGTGAGCTCCGCGCCCACCCTCGTCGGCGTGCTCGCGCCGGTATGGATCTCGTCTCCCTACCTCGTGCCGCAGATCCCCGACTCCGTCGAGTTCGACACGGTGCTCCTCGTCGATGCGGCCGCGATCAACCTCGCCGAAGCGGCCCCGGCGATCCGCCGTGCCCGTCAGGTCGTCGCTTTCGGCGATCCGGTCACTCAGCTTCCGACAGCGTTCCACGTCGCCGTGGACCCCGGCCCCGAATGGGAGCACGAGGTGCCCTTCGACTCCGTGTCGGTGTTCGAGCGCCTGTCCGAACTGCTTCCCGTGATGACCCTCACGCGCAGCTACCGCGCGGGCGGCGAGGACCTCGCGGAACTCATCAACGACGCGTTCTACGGCGGCGAGATCGTCTCTCTGCCCTGGGCGGGCTCGTACCTGGGTCGCGGCAGCCTCACCGTCGACTACGTCGAAGGCGGCACCGGGGCGCCCGACCCCGTGTCGGGTGCGGTGGAGAGCCCCGAGGCAGAGGTCGCACGCGTCGTCACGCTGGTCGTGGAGCACGCCGTGCATCGCCCGGACGAGTCGCTCATGGTGGTCACCGCGAGCAGGCGTCACGCCGAGCGCGTGAGGGCCGCCGTCACCTCGGCATTCGCCGGGCGCTCCGACGTCGCCGACTTCGTCGGTCGCGACACGGCCGAGCCCTTCGCGGTGCTCACCCTCGAGGAGTCCGTGGCTGAGAGCCGCGACCGGGTGATCTTCTCACTCGGCTACGGCCTGACCAAGCACGGCCGAGTGCTCAGCGACTTCGGCGACCTGTCCACGCCGGATGGCGAGCGGCTGCTGACGGTCGGGATGACCCGCGCCCGCCGGTCCATGGTGATCGTCTCGTCGATCCGCCCCTCGTCGTTCGACGACGGCCGCCTCGAGTTCGGCGCCGCCACCCTGATGTCGATTCTCGGCGGCCTCGCCACCCGAGGACGCGACGCACGCCTGGAGGATCTCGCCGACCCGCTGACGCTCGCCCTCGCACGAGAGCTTCGCCGTCTCGGCGCAGCGGTCGACGTCGACTACCGCGGTCTGCTGCCGCTCGTCGCACAGCACAACGGCAAGGCCGTCGTCATCGAGTCCGACCCGGAGTCTCGGGGCGAGTCACTGCGCGAGGCCCTGCGGCTGCGCCCGAACGTGCTTCGCCGCCTCGGGTGGCATTACGTGCGCGTGCACGCCTTCGACCTCTACAGCGACCCCGTCACGGCGGCCACGCGCATCGCGGGAGTCTTGGGAATCTCGGCATCCGCGGCTCGAGCCGACAACGACACGCAGCCGATCGATCTCACCGATCCGCAGAATGACTGATCAGCCGGACTCCGGTGCCCCGCGGCAGAAGGTCGTGCGGGTCGCCGGATCGCGGCGTGCCCGGCTGACTCCCGTGCCGGGCACCGACACGGACCCGGATCGGGTCGTCCGGGAACCTCAGCGGACGACGGGCCCGAAGGGGCCCAACGACGACCGTCTGATGCAGGACGTGCCCCCGCACTACTGAGCACCGGCGGCTCAGGCGTGTTCGGGAGACGACGAAGCGCACGGGCCGAATCGGACCGTGCGCTTCGCGGTGCGGACTGCGAGTCAGCTGCGCGGCTTGTTCCCGGCGAGCAGGTCGCGGATCTCGACGAGCAGCTCGGCCTCGGTGGCGGCCGCCGGCTCTTCCTCCGGCTGCTCGGCCGCGGTGCCCTTGCGAGCCTCGACGTGGGCCTTGAACGTGTTCATCGGCAGCACGAAGACGAAGTACACCACCAGAGCGACCGAGAGGAAGCTGATGATCGCCGAGATGAGATCGCCGATGGGGAACGTGACGGTATCTCCGTAGATGCTCTGCACCTGCGGTCCGAAGTTGCCCGTCGCATCCGCCTTGAAGAACAGCGAGACGAGCGGGGTGATGATGCTGTTCACCACGGCGGTGACGATCGCCGTGAACGCGGTGCCGATGACGACCGCGACCGCGAGGTCGATCACGTTGCCGCGGAGGATGAAGTCCTTGAAACCTTTGAGCATGGATGCCTCCGGGGAGTTGATGGGGTCAGGAAGAAGATGTGCTGGTCGACGCGGGGGCCGGGGTCGTGGTCTTGGCCGGCTCTGCCTTCGATGATGCCGGGGCGGATGCGGAAGAGCCGGAGCCCGCTCGCGAGTCGGTGCGATAGAAGCCGGATCCGTTGAACGTCACGCCGATGGATCCGTACTGCTTGCGCAGCTCGCCGCCGCATTCGGGGCAGACGGTGAGGGCGTCGTCGGAGAAGCTCTGCACGGCGTCGAAGGCGTGACCGCACGAACGGCAGGCATAGGCATAGGTGGGCATTGCGATCCTCGCGGGTCAGCGTCGCGTGGGCGACAGGTGGAGGGTCTGCGTGGGAGTCACGACGCCGGTGACCGGCTGGTCGTGAACCTCCCTCGGCAGGAAGTCGAGTACCTCGGAATCATAGATGACTGCGTAGACTGGAGGGCACTTCTCCATCGAACCGATGGTCTTGTCGAAGTACCCGCGCCCCCAGCCCATGCGCATCCCGGTGCGGTCGACGGCCGCGGCGGGGATCACCATCAGGTCGACATCGTTGACGGCGATCGGACCGAGCACCTCGCCGGTCGGCTCGGGAAGCCCGAAGAGGCCTTCCGCGACGTCGTCGTCATCGGTCGCCACGGCCCAGTCGAGAAGGCCGTCGGCCCGTGTCACAGGAAGCAGGACCCGGATGCCGCGGCGCACCGCGCCGGTGACGAACTCCCGGGTGCCCGGCTCGGTCGTGGTCGAGAGGAAGCATGAGATCGACCGGGCGCCGAGCGCGTCGACCAGCTCGTCGAGGCGCTGCGTGATGGCGGATGCCGCGGCCTCCCGCTGCGAGTCGCTCAGCAGCTGGCGGCGTTCGCGGAGCTCGGCGCGAAGCGCGCGCTTCTCATGCTCTACGTCGTGGGACATGGCTCCGAGTCTACGGCGGCATCCCCACTAGGCTGGGTGGATGGGTATACGGAAGATGAAGGCTGTCATTCCTGCTGCCGGTCTGGGAACGCGTTTCCTGCCGGCGACGAAGGCGATGCCGAAGGAGATGCTGCCGGTCGTCGACAAGCCGGCGATCCAGTACGTCGTCGAAGAGGCCGCCAGCGCCGGGATCGATGACATCCTCGTCATCATCGGCCGCAACAAGAACGCGATCTCCAACCACTTCGACTCGGTCCCCGAGCTCGAGGTCAAGCTGATGGAGAAGGGCGACACGGGGCGTCTCGAGCGCGTCATCCATTCGAGCGACCTCGCCGACATCCACTTCGTCCGTCAGGGTGAGCCCAAGGGACTCGGTCACGCGGTGCTGCGTGCCCGCACGCACGTCGGCGACAGCTCCTTCGCCGTGCTCCTCGGCGACGACCTCATCGACGAGCGCGACCAGCTGCTCACCGAGATGATCGCCGAGCACGAGCGCAGCGGCGCCGCGGTGATCGCCCTCATGGAGGTCGACCCCGCGAGCATCCACATGTACGGCGCCGCCGCCGTCGAGGACATCGAGGGATCGGATGCCGTGCGCGTCACCGACCTCGTCGAGAAGCCCGCACCCGAGGACGCGCCGTCGAACCTGGCGATCATCGGCCGTTACGTCCTGCCCGCCTCGATCTTCGAGGTGCTCGAGCGCACCGAACCCGGCAAGGGCGGCGAGATCCAGCTGACCGACGCGCTGCAGGAGCTGGCCACCAGTGCCGACGGCCCCGGTGTGGTGGGCGTCATCTTCCGTGGTCGCCGGTACGACACCGGCGACCGCGTCGACTACATCAAGGCGATCGTCCAGCTCGCCTCCGACCGCGACGACCTCGGCCCCGAGCTGCGGCCGTGGCTCAAGGAGTTCGCGGAACGCCTCTAGGCGTCGACGCGGCGTCGGGAGCGCGCGGATGGATCAGGCGACGGGGATGCGGCATGGTCCCATCGAGTTGCGCCTCGTGCGCTCTCGGGATGCGAGGGCTCTTCAGCACGAGCTGTTGAGCAATCGCTCCTGGCTGCAGCCGTGGGAGGCCACCGTCCCGTACGGATCGGTCTCGTTCGACATGCGACTCAGCATCCGCCGTCTGCTGCAGCAGTACCGCGACGGCGCGGGCTATCCGTTCGTCATGGAGTACGAGGGTGAGATCGCCGGGCAGCTCAACGTGTGGGGAGTCGCCAGGGGGTCGTTGTGCTCGGCGACCATCGGGTACTGGGTGAGCGAGCGCTTCGCAGGCAAGGGCATCACGCCCACAGCCGTCGCGCTCGCGACCGATGCCTGCTTCACGGAGTATGCGCTGCACCGCATGGAGATCTGCATCCGGCCCGAGAACGTCGCGAGCCTGAGGGTCGTGCAGAAGCTCGGCTTCCGCTACGAAGGGCTGCGTCGCCGTTACATCCACATCGACGGCGACTGGCGGGATCACTACGCGTTCGCCCTCACTCGCGAGGATGTGCCGCAGGGCGTGCTGGCCCGGTGGCTGAACGGCGAGGTGCCTCCGGACGCCGCGACGATCCCGCCGTCGGACCGTTTCGCGCTCTGACACGCCGCTGACTTCAGAACTCCTCGCGACACACGCTCCGACTGAGCGTCGTGACCAGCGATGTTCCCGTACCGTTGTCGACATGGACGGGCCGGTGCTGAGCGGGGGAGTGATAGTCCTCGTCGCTGTGCTCCTGTGGATGCTCTACCTGCTGCCCTCCTGGCGTGGGCGCTTCCAGTACGACGCCGCGGAGCGCAACGCCGTCAGACTGAACCAGGCCCTGCGGGTGCTGGCCGAGACCAGCGAGACCCCCGGCGAGGTCCGCCTCGAACTCAACGCGCGGACCGCCCTCGCGCAGCAGAAGCTCGCGAAGCGCCTGCAGTCCGAGAAGGAAGCCGCGGAGCTCATGAAGCTCCGCGAAGAGCTGGCTGCCACGAGGGCTGATCCCGTCATGCGACAGGCCCGCGCGCGTCGCCGTGTGCGCATCGTCGCCACCTCGACCCTGCTTCTCGGTCTCGTCGTCACCGGGCTCGGCGTGTGGCAGCTGATCGCGCTTCAGGCGCAGCTGCTGCTCTGGGTCGGCGGGTCGATCATCGTCGTCGCCGGCTTCGCCCTGCAGCGCATGTCGGCTGTCGCCGCCCGCGCCGCCCGGCGTTCGGTGCGCGTCGTCGAGCAGCCCGTGCAGAGGGCAGAGCCCGAACTGCACGATCAGGGCCCGGCGACATGGACCCCGCGTCCGCTGCCCGAGCCGCTGGTGTCGGTCGCAGGCTCGCGCGCGCAGGTGGCGAGAGCGGAGCTGGATGCGCAGGAGAAGCGCCGCGCTGCGGCTCGTCTCGCCGAGCTTCGTGAGCGAGCGGAGCGCATGGCGCCCGCCGCACCCGTGCAGATTCCGGCGGCCGCGCAGGCCGCTGCGTCTCCGTTCGCGAAGATGGGATACGTCGACGACGCGGAGATCGAGGCGCATGTGCGCGACCTCCTCGCGAAGCGTGCAGCGGGCTGATCCTCGCGGCACGAGAGGGTCTTCGAGCGTGATAGCGTAGAAGACGTCAGGGCCTATGGCGCAGTTGGTAGCGCGCCTCGTTCGCATCGAGGAGGTCAGGGGTTCGAATCCCCTTAGGTCCACCGACGAGAAAGACCCCCGAGCATCGCTCGGGGGTCTTTCTTCTGTCTACTGTGCGCGTGCGCAGAGACGGCGACCGATCGCGTGGTCGCAGAGGGCGGCGGCACCCGCGCCCACCGCGTAGGCGACGAGGTCGCGCGCATCGAATCCGACGCCCAGGACGAGTCGCACCGGCCAGAAGGCCTCGGACCAGATCGCCGGCAGACCGGTGAGCTGGAAGCACTCGATCAGCATGCACAGCGCCGCGGCGCTCGCACCCACGATCCAGGCCGGGGCTCGTGGGAGCACGATCGCGATGACGACGTAGATCATCACCGCATAGAGGGCGTCGCCGAGTGCGTCCGCGATCGGACCCCGACCGGCGACGTGTGTGACGAGACCGGCCGCGACGACCAGGACGGCGACGACGACCAGTGCCCGGCGACGCGCACTGACGTGCGCGTCGCCGCGTGTGACCGACTGCATCCGCCGCTCCCGCTGTCTCGCCTACTTCCGGTTCGCGCGGTAGTAGGAGAGCAGCGCCTTCGTGGAGGCGTCCTGCGCGTCGATGGCCGCCTCGTCCCCGCCGATGGCCGGAGCGATCTGCATCGCGAGCTGCTTGCCCAGCTCGACGCCCCACTGGTCGAACGAGTTGATGCCCCAGATCGTGCCCTGCGTGAACGTGATGTGCTCGTACAGGGCGATCAGCTGACCGAGCACCTGCGGTGTCAGCGCGGCTGCGAAGATCGAGGTCGTCGGGCGGTTGCCGGCGAACGTGCGTGCCGCGACGAGCGCTCCGGTGGTTCCCTCGGCCTCGACCTCTGCGGCGGTCTTGCCGAAGGCCAGAGCCTTCGTCTGCGCGAGGAAGTTCGCCAGGAACAGCTCGTGCACGTCCTGCCCGCCGTCGGTCAGAGGGTAGGCCGGGTTCACGAACGCGATGAAGTCGGCCGGAATCAGCCGGGTGCCCTGATGGATGAGCTGGTAGAACGCGTGCTGGCCGTTGGTTCCGGGCTCTCCCCAGAACACCTCGCCGGTGTCGGTGGTGACCGGGGTGCCGTCCCAGCGGACCGACTTGCCGTTGGACTCCATCGTCAGCTGCTGCAGGTAGGCCGGGAACCGGCTCAGCTGCTGTGCGTAGGGCAGCACCGCATGCGACTGCGCGCCGTGGAAGTTGACGTACCAGACGTTGAGCAGACCCATCAGCACCGGGACGTTGCGCTCGAGAGGCGTGGTGCGCACGTGCTCGTCGACCGCATGGAAGCCGGCCAGCAGATCGCGGAAGGTATCGGGTCCGAGCGCGATCGCGAGCGACAGGCCGATCGCGGAGTCGACCGAGTAGCGGCCGCCGACCCAGTCCCAGAATCCGAAGGCGTTCGCCGGATCGATCCCGAAGGCCGCGACCTTGTCGAGGGCGGTCGACACCGCCACGAAGTGGTGCGCGACGGCGTCGGTGCGGGCGTCCTCGTCGTCGGAGATGGCTCCCGAGGCCTGGAGTCCGGCCCACAGCCAATCGCGCGCCAGGCGGGCGTTGGTGAGCGTCTCGAGGGTGGTGAAGGTCTTGGACGCGACGATGAAGAGGGTCGTCTCGGGGTCGAGGTCCGCGGTCTTCTGCGCGAGGTCGGTGGGATCGATGTTCGACACGAACCGCGCCTCGATCCCGGCATCCGCATAGGGCTTGAGCGCCTCGTAGACCATGACGGGCCCGAGGTCGGAGCCGCCGATGCCGATGTTGACGACGTGGGTGACGCGCTGTCCGGTGATGCCGAGCCACTCTCCGGAGCGAACTCTGCTGGCGAAAGCGCTGAGTGCGTCGAGCACGGCCTGCACGTCGGCATCCACGTCCTGTCCGTCGACGACGAGCGCGGGGGAGGAGTCGGCCGGTCGACGCAGTGCCGTGTGCAGCACGGCGCGGTCCTCGGACGTGTTGAGGTGGCTTCCCTGGAGCATCGCGGCGTATCGCTCGGCGACTCCCGTCTGCTCGGCGAGGCGCAGAAGCGCTGCGAGAACGTCGTCGGTGACGAGGTTCTTCGACAGGTCGACGTGGAGGTCTGCGAGCGGGAACGAGAATCGCTCCGCACGGTCGGCATCCGCGGCGAACCAGCCTCGCAGATCGGCGGTGATCGACTCGCGCAGCGCGGCGAGTTCGGACCAGGCGGGAGTGAGTGTCGGATCAACAGGAGCGGTCATGGATCCACGGTACTGCCGCACGCGACGTCGTGACCCCGTGATGACGTCCGGCCTCGCTCTAGGATGGGGGCGATGACCGACACCGCGCCCACGACGACCTCGGAGCGGAGGCTGCGGCGCGAGATCGGTCGCCGGCTCGTGCGGGCTCCGCTCGCGTGGGGAGTGCTCCTGCTGGTGGCCGCGACGGTGTGGACGATCGCGGGCGACGACCTGAGCTTCTTCCCGTTCCTGCTCATGCTGCTCGGCGGCTGGAGCATCGCCTTCTCCTTCGTCAACGCGACGATGGACATGCGCCCGGTGCGCGCCGGCGTCGCCGTGCACCTCGGTGTCGCCGTGGTGCTGACGGCTGTGATGATCGTCGTGATCGACGCCGGGAGCGAGCTGCTCGCCGGCCTGCCCGAACCCGTGCGGGCGGTCATCGTCGTGCTGCAGATCGCCGCCGGTCCCGCCGCGGGATGGATCTGGCTGGGCCTTCTGTCGCGCCTCACGGACCGCATCGGACGGCGTGATGCCCTCAGGCGCCCGCCTCCTGTCGCACCCGAATGGGAGCGTGACGAGAACGGCGACGGATCCCACGTCCAGTTCTCCGCCATCGACCTGCGCATGCGGGCGCTGACGGTCGCCATCGTGGCGGTGGTCCTCGTCGTCGGCACCGCGGGCACCGTGCTGCTCATCGCATTCGACGACGCGGTGATGCACATGGGCGCCCGCCTCGCGATCATCCTCACGGGCGCGGTCGTCGGACTGCCGGTCTATCTGACGCTCCGCGCCGTGCTGAGGCGACGGACGCTGTCCTGCAGCGTCGCGTTCGGCGATGACGACCTGCGCATCCGCGCCGGAAACGCGACCCACCGCATCCCCTTCCGGCAGCTGCAGCACCTCGTCTGGCGGACGCGATCGGACTACGCCCGCATCGAGGTGCGCGGCGCGGGCGTCGATCTCTCGCTGATCACCGGGCTCGCGAAGCCGCCGTCGGGCCGCACGGCCGAACTGCCCGTGCTTCCGCGTCGGGTCTTCCGACGACTCGAGCTCGCAGGGCTCGACGTGGAGCGTTCGCGCCGTGATGAGGTTGTGACGTTCTCGCCGCGCCAGAGCGCGCACGCGAGTACTCGATGACACGCGCGTCGGGGTACGGTTTCCTTCATGGGAAGACTGCGATATGACGGCACTTCGGAGCCGATCCTCATCGACGACGAGACGCTCGCTCATCTGAAGGTCATCGTCGGCACGAAGCTCCGTCGCCAGGAGAGCTTCATGATGACCTGGCATCCTCGCGAAGGCGGCGACCCCGGCCGTCTCACCGTCTGGATGCACCCGGCGATCCCGCTGCAGTTCCTCTTCACCTCTCCGGACCCGCACAACATCGAGAAGGCGCGCATCGAAGAGATGATGCGCGCTCTCAACGCGACGGGCGAGCTCGTGATCGACGACTACGTGCAGCCGAAGGCTGACAGCGGGAGCGCGCCGAAGTCCTGAACTACTCCGCGGGGTATCCGTCTGCCTGGAGACTGCGGGCCAGGTGCACGGCATTGCGCACTGCCGTCGCCGTGGCCTGCGCGACCTTCTCAGGGGTCGTGGACAGATCCTTGTAGTCGATGGTCTGCATCGCCTCGCCGTTCCAGTAGATCGACGACTGGGCGGGCAGCGAGTACCCGACGTCGTTCAGCGCCTGGAACAGGATCGCGGCGATGTGGTGGGCTCCATCCTCGTTGCCGACGATTCCGGCGATCGCGACCTTGTCGAACAGGATCGGTCGACCCGCATCGTCGGTCTCGCTCAGTTCGGCGTCGAGGCGTTCCAGCACCCGCTGCGCGACACTCGAGTGCTGGCCCATCCAGGTGGGGGTCAGGAACACGAGGATGTCGGCCGCCAGCACCTGCTCGCGCAGAGTCGGCCATTCATCGCCTTCGCCCATGTCGGTCTCGACGCCGGGACTGATCGAGTGATCGACGGCGCGCACCAGCTGGCCGGCGACTCCGTGCTCCGCGAGAGCTTGCAGGATCTGGGACCCCAGGAGGTCGCTGCTCGATTCCGCGGGAGACGGCTTGAGGGTGCAGGAGATGGCGAGGGCAGTCAGTCGTGTGCTCATCCCTGCACGCAATCACCCCCGCGGGCGATCGCCCAGGGGGTTCCGTCGCTGCCGCGTGTGCGCTAGGCGGTATCCTGGATGACGGCCGCTACGACAGGAGATCCCGTGATCCTCAGCTTCATCTTCTTCATGATCCTCTTCCTCGGAGGCATCTGGCTCATGGGGCTCGCGCAGTCGCTCGAGGACTTCCAGGCGATCGTCTTCATCGCCGGCCTGCTCATCGTGAGTCTGTCGCTCGCGTTCGTGATGCGCGCCAGCGGCTCGGCCACCCGTCGCAAGGACAACTGGTCGGGCAACGCCACCGAGTAGTCAGGCGCGTCTGGCCAGCCTCGCCTCGAGGTTGGCCTTCACCGCGGGCCACTCGGGCTCGATGATCGAGAACTCGACGCTGTCGCGCAGCGCGCCGTTGCGGTATCGGCTCATCGCGCGCATGACACCGTCCTGCTTCGCTCCCAGACGTTCGATCGCCGCCCGCGACTGGAAGTTGACCCACTGCGTCGTCAGGCCCACACGGAACACGCCGAGGTCCTCGAACGCGTGCCGGAGCAGCAGCAGCTTCGACTCGGCGTTGGTGCCGGTGCCGTGGGCCGACGGGCGATTCCAGGTGTAGCCGATGTGCAGCCGGGGGACGTCGGCCTCCAGGTCGTAATAGGACGTGAGGCCGAGGATCCGTCCTTCGGCGTCGAACGCGGTGAACGGGATCATCCCACCGGTGTCGATCAGGCCGATCCGACGGTCGATCTCGGCGGCGAGCCCGTCGGGGGAGGGCACCGAGGTGTACCACGCCTGCTTCCACAGCTCACCCTCGAGCAGCGCATCGAGGAGGCCGTCGTGATGAGACGTCTCCAGAGGTCGGAGTTCGACGAGGCGGCCGGTGAGGGTGATCGGGGCCGGAGCGGTGCGGAAGGTCATGCAGCCATTCAATCAGCGCCGCGCCCGGCGCCATGTCACACGATCGGGGCGCGATGCTCCCATTGGCCCCGCCCCATCCTCGCGCCGACGTACGTGGTGTCCCCGACGCGACGCAGCAGCCGTCGATAGGCGGTCACGAGCTCGACGGTCACTCCCAGCTCGAAGGCGAGGCTGGCGGGGTGGGTGCCTCGCGCTCTCTCGGCCTCGGCGTACGCGTCGGCGTCGATCAGCAGTCGGGCCGCCCACTCATCTGCTCGGCGCTCCTGTCGCGCGCGGATCGACGAATCCGCGGTGGGGGTGTGACCGAGCATCGCGTGCCCGAGCTCGTGCGCGATCACGCTGGATGTGGCCCTCGCGCTGAGACCGGGGGTGACCCGGATGGTCGCGGTGTGCGGTTCGTAGCCGCCGGGGCGCCGACCTCGACGTTCGATGAGGTGCAGCCCGTTCTCTTCGAGCAGGCGAAGGAGGGCCTCCATGATCCTCCTCGCCGGGTGGTCGTCAGTCGTAGAGATCGTCGGTGTCGTCAGCGTGCGCGAGAGGAGACTCGAACGCGACTTCGGATTCATCCTGGCGTCGACCACGGACATCGGTGCGGGGGTGCAGGGCGGTGATCGTGGCGCCGCCGCGGAAGCCCTCGGAACGGAGCCGCTCTTCGGCACGCGTGATCACCACGTGCGGTGCGATGTCGAGGGCCGCGCTGACCGCGTACAGGATGGGAACCGGGATCGAGCGCTTGCCCGTGACGTAGTTGTCGAGAGCGCTCCTCGCGATGCCGACCTCGCGCGCCATCGCGGCGATGCTGCTTCCGGCGGCGGCGATCTCGGCGCGGAGCTGGCGGCCTACCGCCGCATTGAACTGCTCGCCCGGTGTCTTCACGTGAGTCACGATAGCACCGGCATGAAGCCAGGATGCCGTCATACTGGTGCGCTGAACGCTTGTCGCACCCCGTATGCGGCGATACTGTCTATGAATGACGACAGATGTGCGACGTGCGGTGGCGAATGCGATCGAAGAAGAACTGCGTCGCGGGGGCCGGGACGCACCCTGGCTCTCCGATCGAGCGGGAATCGCCCGCGCAGCGCTCCGCAGGAAGCTCGCGGGTGAGGCCGACTTCACCGTGGCCGATCTGGCCGACATCGCGCAGGCGCTCGACATATCGGTCGCACGGCTCACGCCCTGACCGCACTAGCGTGGGGGTATGAAGACCATCCCCTTCGGATCCGCCACAGCCCCCGCCGTCGTCGCCGGAATGATGCGCATCGATGACAAGGATGATGCGCAGATCCGCGAACTGTACGACACCGCCCGCAATGCCGGCATCGACTTCTTCGATCATGCCGACATCTACGGCGGCAGCATGCACTTCTGCGAAAGCCGCTTCGCCGATGCGCTGGACCTCACGGCCGCCGAGCGCGACGAGATCGTGCTGCAGACCAAGTGCGGCATCCACCCCGCCGAGGGCACGTTCGACTTCTCATACGAGCACATCGTCCGCCAGGTCGAGGGGTCGCTCGCGGCGCTTCGCACAGACCACATCGACGTTCTCCTGCTGCACCGCCCCGACGCGCTGGTCGAGCCCGAGGAGGTCGCCAGGGCGTTCGACGAGCTCGAGGCCGCAGGCAAGGTCCGCTCGTTCGGCGTCTCGAACCACACGCCGCGGCAGATCGACCTCCTGCGCACCGCGGTCACTCAGCCCCTGGTCGCCAATCAGCTGCAGCTGTCGATCACGCACGCGCCGATCCTCGCGCAGCCGGTCGCCGCGAACATGGCAGGCGAGGACCAGAGCATCGTCCGCGACGGCGGAGGCATCGTCGAGTACTGCCGCATCAACGGCATCACGATCCAGGCATGGTCGCCCTTCCAGGGCGGCTTCTTCACGGGGGTGTTCCTCTGCAACCCCGAGTATGCCGAGCTCAACGCCGTGATCGATCGGCTGGCTGCGTCGTACGCGGTCGCACCGATCGCGATCGCGACGGCGTGGATCACGCGTCACCCCGCGAAGATGCAGGTCGTGCTCGGAACCACGACCCCGCAGCGGGTGCAGGATGCCGCTGCCGGCGCCGACATCGAGCTCACGCGCGCCGAGTGGTACGAGCTCTTCCGCGCGGCGGGTCACCTGCTCCCGTAGCAGGCGCGCGAGACGCGGGCGTCGTCTACCCTGAACACATGCCGTTCCTGTTCTCGCTCCTCGTCATCGCGCTGATGATCGGCGCGCTGGTCGACATCATCCGCCGAGACGACGCGCAGGTGAGATTCCTGCCGAAGATGGCGTGGATCATCATCGTGATCCTCCTGCCGCTGATCGGCGGTCTGCTGTGGTTCGCGATCGGCAGGGAGTACTCGGAGGCGGGTCTGCGGCTGCCCCGGATGCGGCCGGCTGCGCGCCCCGCGACCCGCCGACCCGAGCTACGCCAGGCCCCGCCGGTCGACGCTCGCAGCACGGAGCAGCAGATCGCGGATCTCGATCGTGAGATCGAGGAGTGGCGGCTGCGTCAGGAGATCGAGAAGCGCCGGCGAGACGAGGGCGACGCGTCGTCGAGCGGGGCCGCGGACACGTCGAGCTAGCCGACGCGCTCGAGATCGAAGGACTCCCGCAGGGCGTCTTCGAGGTGGGGATACGCGAACTCGAACCCGGCGAGCGTCAGCTTCTCGGGGATGACCCACCGGCTCTTGAGGATCAGCTCGGTCTCGGTGCGGATGCCGATGGCGCCGAGCTCGAGCATCCACCGAGGCATCGGCGGACCGACGCGCACCTCCAGCAACCGCCGCACGGTGGCCATGAAGTCGGCGTTGTCGGTCGGATTCGGAGATGCGGCGTTCACGGGCCCGTCGAGGGTCGGCGTGACCTCGAGGAAATCGATGATGCGGGCGACGTCCTCGACGTGCACCCAGCTGAACCGCTGTCGTCCGCGGCGTGCGCCGGGGCGGTGGCCCGTGCCCGCGGCGCGGCGTGCGCGGCTGATCGGCCAGCGCCCGTCGTGCTGCGCCCCTCCGAGGCCGAGTCGTGCCAGGTTCTTCAGCGGGCCGAGCACGCCGCCGTGGCCGAGCACGATCGCACTGCGCAGGGCCACCCGCCGCGTCCGGGGGAGGTCGTCCGCGAACAACGCGCGCTCCCACGCCTTGGCCACCTCGACGGAGAACCCCGTGCCGATCTCGCCCGACGACTCGGTCATCGGACGCTCTTCGGCATGACGGTAGACGGTCGCCGTCGAGGAGTTGACCCACAGTGGGGGAGGATTCGCGGCCTTCGCGATGGCGGAGCTCAGCGACGAGGTCGTGTCGAGCCGCGAGCGGAAGATCGCGGCGCGGTTCTCGGGCGTATAGCGGCAGTTCACGCTCTTGCCCGCCAGGCCGATCACGAGCGACGCACCGTCGACGGCCCGATCGATCGCCGCCTGGTCTCCCCAGGAGATGTCGGCGCCGGATCGCGAGACGGTGATCACCTCCCGCCCCGCTGACCGCAGACGGGGGATCAGGTACTGCCCCATGAAGCCGGTCGATCCGCCGATCACGACGGGTCCTGCGGAGCGGGGCATCGGATCCGTCACGGGGTCTCGCTCTCGATCGCGTACTCGAAGAATCCCGTGTACTCGTAGACGCGGCCGAGCAGCGGGGCGTCGATGGTCATGTTCACGTGGTGCCGCTCGCGCTGTTCGTCCCAGCGCTCGACGAGACCGATGCGCGGACTCAGGAAGCGCGGAGCGGTGATGCGCAGCCGCCCGAACCGCATCCCGACCCGGCGGATGGTCAGCACGACGGCACCGTCACGCACGTCGATGTCGAAGGTCGTGACGACCGTGCGACGGGGGCCGATCTCGTTGCGGAGGATGCGGTTCGCGCCGAGGGAGACGACGTCGGGCATGACCCAGGTGCGTCCTGGGAGATCGAAGTGCCTGACGGCCAGCGCCTCGCCCGCGACCGTGCGGTTCTCGATGCGGAACGGGACGTCGTGTTCCCATCCGGCGAACGCGACTCCGAGGGATTCCGCGATGCGGAACACCGGCCACAACCAGCGATGGCGCGAGCCCGCGCTCGTGAACACGCCCGTGCCGACTCCGACATGCCCGTCGGGGATGGTGCGGAAATACCAGGCGGTCTTCGGGTGGAGTTCCGAGATGCGTTCGCCGAGCGCGCGCTCGTAGGGCGACCGTCGATCAGTGCCGGGTGCTGTCACACCCTCACCCTAGCGAGAGGTCGGACGCAGCAGTCGATCGAGCAGGGCGAGTGCCTCATGCTGCGGCGCGGTGTCGTCGAGGAGCCACTGCGTCTGCAGGCCGTCGGAGGCGGCCACGACCAGGGCGGCGACGGCCTCGGCATCCACGTCCTCGCGTATGAGACCCGTGTCCTGCTGTTCTCGCACGAGCGCGGCCATGTCTGTGCGCAACCGCGCGAAGCGCGTCGTCGCGAACTCGCGGGCAGCCGGGTGCCCTTCTTCGAGTGCGGTCGCGACGAGCATGGAGTAGAGCTGGACGAGCCCGGGGACCTCGCGGTTGGTGCGCGCGGACTCGATCATCCGCTCGACCGGCGTCGCCTCGGCCGGGAGGGCGTCGGGCTGTTGGCGACCGGGCGCCGTGCTCTCCTGGTAGACCGCGACGAGCAGCTCCTCCAGCGACCCGAAGTAGTGGGTGAGGGCCGCGTGAGTGACGCCGACGGCACTGGCGATGGAGCGGAGGCTCGTGCGGTCGGCTCCGCGTGCGGCGAAGACCTCGATGGCGCGATCGAGGATCTCCTGGCGACGGGCGATGCCCTTCGCGTAGGCACCGCGCTGCCGCGGGCGATCCTGATCCTGACTCATGAGGCGAGTCTACAGATTGAAAACTTCCGCGCGGAGGTATTTGGTGATAGCGTGCTCGGACAGACGGGTGAAGGCAGCCCGCACGTCACCGACGACCGAAGGAGACCCCGTGGCGATTCAGACTTCCATCCAGCTGTTCACGATCAAGGATCAGCTCGAGACCGACCTCGAAGGCTCGCTGAAAGAGGTGGCCGCCAGAGGCTTCACGGCCGTCGAGCCCTACGACTTCGTGCGCCGGGCTCAGCCGCTCGCCGACGCCCTGTCTGCGGCGGGCCTGACCGCTCCCTCCGGCCACGCGTTCCTCGCCTCCGAGTCGTTCGTCAACCCGGACGGCAGTGGAACCACTCTTCCGGTGCCGTCGCCCGCCGAGGTGTTCGCCGCGGCGAAGGTGCTCGGCATGGGCACCGTCATCGACCCCTACACGGAGCCCGCGCGCTGGGAGTCGATCGATCAGATCGAGCAGACCGCGCGCCTGCTCAACGAGGCGGCCGCCGTCGGCGCGACCGTCGACGTGCGCGTCGGCTACCACAACCACGCCCATGAGCTCGAGGCCGTCTTCGACGGCGTCACCGGACTCGAGGTGCTCGCCGGCCTGCTCGACGAGCGTGTCGTGCTCGAGGTCGACCTCTACTGGGTCGCACGCGGCGGGGTCGACCCGGTCGCCCTGCTGCAGCGCCTCGGGGACCGCGTGATCGCGGTGCACGCCAAGGACGGCACGCTCGATCCCGCGCTCCTGAGCGCCTACCCGCCCGCCGATCAGGTGGCAGCCGGCGAGGGCACCGTGCCGCTCATCGAGGCCATCGCGGCCGCCCCCGCTCTCGAGCTCGCGATCGTCGAGTTCGACCACTTCGACGGCGACCTCTGGGATGCGGTCGAGCGCAGCCGCGTCTACCTCGACGAGAAGGTCGCCGGCTGATGGCGATCGGCAACGGACCCGTCGGCGTCGGGATCATCGGCGCGGGCAACATCAGCGACCAGTATCTGTCGAACCTCACGACCTTCCCCGACGTGCGCGTGATCGCCGTCGGCGATCTGCTCGAGGACCGCGCGAAGGCGCAGGCCGAGAAGTACGGCGTTCCTCGCGCGGGCGGTGTCGAGCTCGTGCTGAACGACCCCGAGATCGACATCGTCGTGAACCTGACGATCCCCTCCGTGCACGTCGAGGTGTCGGAGGCGATCCTCGCCGCCGGCAAGCACGTGTGGACGGAGAAGCCGATCGGCGTCAGCCGCGACGAGTCGCAGCGCCTGCTGCAGAGGGCGGAGGCCGCCGGTCTCCGTGTCGGCGTCGCCCCCGACACCGTGCTCGGACCCGGCGTGCAGACCGCGAAGCGCGCGATCGCCCGCGGCGACATCGGTCGTCCCCTCTTCGCCCAGACCACGTTCCAGTGGCAGGGGCCGGAGATCTTCCATCCGAACCCCGCGTTCCTGTATGCCAAGGGTGCGGGTCCGCTGCTCGACATGGGGCCGTACTACGTCTCGGCGCTCGTGCACGTGTTCGGTCCGGTGGCGGCCGTCGCAGCCCTCGGACTCCAGGGTGCTCCGACGCGCACGGTGCAGGTGGGAGAGCTCGCCGGACAGGAGTTCCCGGTCGAGATCCCGTCGACGCTGAGCGTGCTGATGGACTTCGAGCAGGGCGGACAGGCGCAGAGCCTCTACAGCACCGACTCACCTCTGCTGCGCCAGGGCATCGTCGAGATCACGGGCACCGAGGGCACGATCGTGATCCCCGACCCCAACACGTTCGGCGGACCGATCACGATCACGCGACCGCTGTCCCGCGTGTTCGTGCCGCCGGAACCGACCGTGCAGGACGTCGTCGACGTCGAGCAGGAGGGCGTGCTCTCGGGACGCGGCGTCGGTCTGCTGGACATGGCGCGGTCGATCGCCGCCGGCCGGACGCATGTCGCCACGGGGGAATTCGGCTATCACGTGCTCGACACGCTGCTGTCGATCGAAGAGGCCGCCGAATCGCGCAGCTTCGTGCAGGTCGAGAGCACGATCGACGAGGTGGGCTCGCTGGATGCCGACTTCGATCCCTTCGAGGCGACTCTCTGAGGTCAGCCGCTGTGGCGGCGGCGGTGCGGTCAGCGCGCCTTCGTCGCCACATAGCGGTCGACGTTCGCGGGTGAGAGCACCTCGCGGGCGACCATGATCGCGGCGCCCAGCACGGCGGCCCGGTCACCCGCCTGCGACTGCACGATGGCGAGGTGCTGGGTCGCCAGGGGGATGGATCGTCGATAGACGACCTCGCGCACCCCGGCGAGAAGGTGCTCGCCGGCGCGGGCGATGCTGCCGCCCAGCACGATGATCGACGGGTTGAGCAGATTGACGACGGTCGCGAGCACCTCGCCGACATCTCGGCCGGCCTGACGGGTCGCCTCGATCGCAGCGGCATTGCCCGAGCGGACGAGGTCGACCACATCTGCGGGACTGTGCGCCGCAAGCCCGGCCTCCCGCAGAGCTGCGGCCAGCGCCGACCCGCTCGCGAGCGCTTCGAGGTCGCGCTCGTCGCCGGGCTCCCTCGTCGAGCCTGCGCCGCTCGGCACCTGGACGTGCCCCAGATCGCCGGCCGATCCCTGCGCGCCGCGCTGCAGCTGTCCGCCGGCGATGATGCCGGACCCGATGCCGGTCGAGACCTTCACGAACACGAGGTCATCGACGTGCGGCCACGTGGTGGCCTGCTCGCCGAGCGCGAGGATGTTCACGTCGTTGTCGACGAGCACCGGCACGTCGAACGTGCGCTGCACGTAGGCGGGGATGTCGAAGCGGTCCCAGCCGGGCATGATCGGCGGGTTGGTCGGTCGCCCGGTCGAATGCTCGACGGGACCCGGCACGCCGATGCCCACCCCGAGCAGCGGGATGCCGGCAGCGCGGGAGGCCTCGAGGAGAGCGCCCGCATCGTCGAGGATCAGATCGAGGAGGCTCTCGGGCCCGTCGCCGATGTCGATCGTGCGGGTGCGCGAGTCGAGGATCACGCCGGCGAGATCGGCGACGGCACTGGTGGCGTGAGTGGCACCGAGGTCGACGGCGAGCACGACTCCGGCACGGGAGTTGAAGGCGAGTCGCGCAGGCGGTCGGCCGCCCGTCGAGACCGCCTCGCCTGCCGGTCGCAGCAGGTCGGCGGCGAGCAGGGCATCGACCCGCAGCGCGACGGTCGACCGCGCGAGACCCGTGATGGTCGCGAGCTCGGCTTTGGTGCGGGCGGTGCCGTCGCGAAGGATCTGGAAGATCTCGCCCGCCCCGGGATTCGCCGCCGCGGCGGTGCGGAGTGCGTCGACCATTGCGTCAGTAAACCACAGACTTGCGCCACCGCTCGGTCGACTTCCGATTCGTTACGAAGAACTTTTGACGAATACCTAGCAAAAGTCGAGGAGCCGTGTCAGACTCACCGCCATGACAACGGATGTCACAGACACCGGTCTCGGGACGATCCGAGTCGGCATCCTCGGCGGGGGATTCATGGCTCGCGTGCATCGCACCGCGGCCAGGGACGCGGGAGGCGAGTTCCGCGCCGTCGCCACCGGCTCCCTCGCGGGCGGGCGTCAGGCCGCGGACGAACTCGGCGCCGTGCGTGCTGAGGCCGATGCCGCCGCTCTCCTCGCGGCCGATGACATCGACGTCGTCCACATCTGCACCCCCAACGCCACGCACGCCGGACTTGCGCTGCGCGCGCTCGAAGCCGGCAAGCATGTCATCTGCGAGAAGCCCCTCGCCACGAACGCGGCGGACGCCCGTGAACTCGCACGGGTCGCCGGGTCTCTCGGCCGCGTCACCGCGGTTCCCTTCGTCTACCGCTACCACCCGATGGTGCGGGAGGCGCGGGCCCGCGTCGCCCTGGGCGGCATCGGGGAGCTCCTCACCCTCGACTGCTCGTACCTGCAGGACTGGATGCTCCTCTCCACGGACGATGACTGGCGGGTGCGGTCGGCATCCGGCGGGGCATCACGGGCGTTCGCCGACATCGGCTCGCACCTCTGCGACCTCATCGAGTTCGTGACGGGCCAGCGGATCCGGTCGCTGAGCGCCCGCACCCGCCGGGTGTTCGCCGAGCGAGCCGGACGGGCGGTCGACACGGAGGACATCGTCGCGATCCTCGTCGAGACCGAGTCCGGTGCCCTCGGCACCCTGCTCGTCTCGCAGATGGCCGCCGGACGCAAGAACGCCCTGACTCTCGAACTCCACGGGACCAGGCAGACCCTGCGCTTCGAGCAGGAACGCCCGGAGGAGCTGTGGATCGGCATGCGAGAGGAGTCCCGGCTGCTGCTGCGCGACCCCTCCACCGCATCGCCCGACTCGGCTCGTCTGCAGCGGGTGCCCTCGGGGCATGCCATGGGCTATCAGGACGCGTTCAACGGCTTCATCGCCGACGTGTATGCGGCGATCGGCGGCGCGACCCCCGACGGGCTGCCCACGTTCGAGGACGGTGTCCGCTCGGCGGTGCTCACCGAGGCGGTCCTCGCCTCGGCGGCCGCGGACGGACGATGGACGGAGGTGGCGGCATGACCGCGACGATCACACAGCCGGTGCTCGAGGTCTCGGGCATCCGCAAGTCGTTCTTCGGAGTGGAGGTGCTGAAGGGCATCGACTTCGATGTGCGTCCGGGGGAGGTGCACGGACTCGTCGGCGAGAACGGCGCGGGCAAGTCCACGCTCATGAAGATCATCGCCGGGGTGCAGCCCGCCGACGACGGCGTGGTGCGCTACCGCGGCGCGGAGGTGCGGCACGCACACCCGCGGCAGGCGATGGATGACGGCATCGTGACCGTCTTCCAGGAGTTCACGCTGCTGCCCGAGCGCACGGTCGCGCAGAACGTGTATCTCGGACGTGAGCCCCGACGCGGCGGCTTCGTCGATCAGAAGGCGATGATCCGTCGCACCGGCGAGCTCCTCGCCGACCTCGGCGTCTCGTTCATCGACCCGCAGGCCCGGGTCGGTTCGCTGACCGTCGCCGAGCAGCAGATCGTCGAGATCGTCAAGGCGCTGTCGTTCGAGGCGCAGGTCATCTCGATGGATGAGCCCACCGCCGCGCTGAGCGACCGCGAGGTCGAGCTGCTGTACGCGATCATCCGCCGGCTCACGTCTCGCGGGGTGGCGGTGATCTACGTCTCGCACCGGCTCAAGGAGATCTTCGACCTGTGCGACCGCATCACGATCCTCAAAGACGGCGCTCTGGTCTCGACCGATGAGACGAGCGCCCTGACGACCGACGAACTCGTGCGCCGAATGGTCGGCCGATCCATCCAGTCGTACTACCCGGATGCCGTGGCCGGCACCGTCGTCGGCGAGCCGCGGCTCGAGCTCGACGGCTGCGGCAACGCCTTCGTCGACGGCGTCTCGCTCACCCTCCGCGCCGGGGAGATCGTCGGGATCGCCGGGCTCCAGGGGTCCGGACGCACCGAACTGGTCGAGGGGATCTTCGGCATCGACCCGTTCGTGCGGGGCTCGATGCGGGTCGACGGCTCATCGACGCGCATCACGAGCGCCAGGGCGGCGGTGCGCGCGGGACTCGCCCTCGTCTCGGAGGATCGCAAGGCCCAGGGACTGGCGCTCGGGCAGTCGGTGCTCGACAACACCCTGCTCGTGATCCGCAGCGTCTTCACCGCTCGCACCGCCTCGTCCCGTCGAGAGGTGCCGGGGGTGCTCAGCTCGCTGGAGATCAGCTCCCGCGGTCTCGACCAGGAGGTGCGCTTCCTCTCGGGCGGCAACCAGCAGAAGGTCGTGCTCGCCAAGTGGCTGCTCACACAGCCGCAGATCGTGCTCTTCGACGAGCCGACCCGCGGTATCGACGTCGGTGCGAAGTACGCGGTGTACCAGCTCATGCGCGACCTCGCGGCACAGGGCAAGGCGGTGCTGATGGTGTCGAGCGAGCTGCCGGAGGTGATCGGCATGAGCGATCGGATTCTCGTGATGCACGACGGCGAGCTGGTCGCCGAGCTGCCGGCGGGTTCCGCGGAGCACGAGATCCTCGGCGCAGCCACGGGCGCGACGGTCGACGGGGGTGCACGATGAAGAGACTTCGGATCGACTCGACCGTCATCGTCCTCGGGATCCTCATCCTGACGCTCATCGTCGGCGCCATCCTCGTCGGCACCGTCGGTCGCAACTTCTTCAGTCCCGGCAACATCCGCGACATCCTCACCGGCATGAGCGTCCTCGGGCTCGTCGCGATCGGGCAGACCCTCGTGGTGCTGGGCGCGTCGCTCGACCTGTCGGTGACCTACGTCGTGAGTCTGTCGAGCCTCCTGGCGGCGACGATCATGAACGGCAACCCCGGGAACATCCCGGCCGCGGTCTCGATCACTCTGCTCGTCTGCGCCGGGATCGGTCTGGTCAACGGACTCATCGTCACCGTGCTGAAGGTCAACGGGTTCATCGCGACGCTCGGCGTGGGGCTGATCCTGCAGGGGATCCTGAACACCAACTTCGAGGGCTCGGCGGGCAGCGTGCCGTGGGAGTTCCAGCTCATCGGCGCCACCGGCGTCGGGCCCGTGCCGGTGTCGACGATCATCATGATCGCGCTCGCCGTCGTCGTCTGGCTGCTGCTGAACCGCACGCGCACCGGCGCCCACCTGTATGCGGTCGGCGGCGACCCCGAGATCGCGCGCCTGTCGGGGGTGCGCACCCGCCCGCCGCTGATCGCCGCGCACGTGCTGTGCTCCGTCTTCGCGGGCCTCGCCGGCCTGCTGCTCGCCAGCCGTCTCGGCGTCGGCAGTCCCACGGTCGGGCAGCAGGGCGGCTACGCGCTGCTGTCGATCGCAGCCGTCGTGCTCGGAGGCACCCTGCTGCTCGGCGGACGCGGTTCGATCTGGGGTGCGATCGGCGGTGTCGCGATCCTCGCGGTCGTCGACAACGTGATGAGCGTCATGCAGGTCAACCCGTTCCTGAAGGACGTCGTCCGCGGCGTGGTGATCGTCGCCGCGGTGGCCGTCTACAGTCGTCGGTCGATCGTCAGTCGCCGTCCGCGCTTCGGCGCCGGCGGCACGAGAACCGGGGGAGACGACGCCGCCAAGGCGGCCGAGTCCGAGATGGCGGCCGCAGCATCCGAACTCGCCGATACGAGCACCGTGGCGGAAGGAGGCCGGTCGTGAACGCTCTGCGCACACTCGTGAGCCCTCGGGGCGCGGTGTTCCTGCTGCTGGTGATCCTGCTCGTCGCCGTCATGATCCTCAACCCGAGCTTCGCGGAGCCGGGGCAGTTCATGAGGTTCATCCAGCGCGTCGCACCGATCGCCATCGTCGCGATCGGCCAGTACTTCGTCATCATCGCGGGCGAGTTCGACCTGTCGCAGGGCTCGCTGATCACCGCGCAGGTGATCGTCGCCGGCAACCTCGTCGGGCAGGACGACTCCCGGACCGTGCCCGTGCTGCTGCTCATGATCGTCTTCGGGGTGGTCGTCGGACTCGTGAACGGCGTCATCACCACGCTGCTCAAGGTGCCCTCCTTCATCGTCACGCTGGGCATGATGCTCGCCCTTCTCGGCGGCGTCATGTGGTGGACCGGGGGAGCGGCCACGGGCAACCCGGCTGACAGCTTCCGCGAGATCGGCCGTGGCGGCATCCGTGACGTGCCGGTGCTCGAGTTCATCCCCTGGGCGGTGTTCATCCTGATCGGGTGGCTCGCGCTGGGCATCTGGATCACCAAGCGCCCGCTCGGCAAGCTCCTCATCGCGGTCGGCGACAACTCGACCGCGGTCGACTTCGCCGGGGCGCGCAGCGCCTGGGTGACGACACGGGCGTTCGTGATCTCGTCGCTCTCGGCCACGCTCTCCGCCGTGCTGCTCGTCGGGTACGCCGGGGTGCATCCCTCGGTCGGCCGCGGCTACGAGTTCGTCGCCATCACCGCCGTCGTCCTCGGCGGGGTCGTGCTCGGCGGAGGCCGGGGATGGATCGTCGCGGCGGCGGCGGGAGCCTTCGCGCTCGAGGCCCTCTTCATGCTGCTGAACATCGCGGGGGTCCCTTCGACGCTGCGAGACGCCGTGCAGGGCGTGATCATCATCGCCGCAGTGGCGTACTCCGCGGTCGCCTTCCGGGCACGGCGCCGGCGAGGCCCGCAGTCGTCTCCGGACGTTCCGCTCACAGAGACCTCAGAACCCGTAACAACCAGCACCATCCACACAGAAACCAGAGGAGATTAGCAATGCGACGATCGATGAAGATCGCCACCGCAGGGGTGGCTCTCTTCGGCCTCATCGCGCTCGCCGGGTGTACGACAGACCCGTCCGTGGCGCCGGCGGAGTCGGAGAACCCGGAGGAGTCGACCGAGACCACCGAATGGTTCGACCAGGAGCTGTTCGACAAGCAGATGGAGGAGCGGGGTGTCGAGCCCCAGGGGCCGGCGACCGAGCCGTATCTCCAGCACATCAACGCCGAGATGGTCGACACGTCGGAGTTCGCCAGCGAGGGGCCCAAGAAGGCCTGCTTCGCGAACGCCTCGATCTCGAACCCGTGGCGGCAGACGGGCTGGATCACGATGAACGAGCAGCTCAAGTCACTGCAGGAGGCCGGTGCGATCAGCGAGATGGAGACCCGCGACGCGCAGGACTC
Source organism: Microbacterium sp. Root280D1 (assembly GCF_001428975.1). Taxonomy (NCBI): domain Bacteria; kingdom Bacillati; phylum Actinomycetota; class Actinomycetes; order Micrococcales; family Microbacteriaceae; genus Microbacterium; species Microbacterium sp. Root280D1. The sequence goes on from NZ_LMJK01000003.1 coordinate 648,079, forward strand.
GGATGACACGCAGATCGCCGACATCGACTACTTCATCTCCGAGGGCGGCTGCGACGTCTTCCTCATCTCGCCCAACAGCACCGCGGCGATGACGCCGGCCGTCGAGCGCGCATGCGAGACCGGCAAGCCGGTGATCGTGTTCGACCGCGGCGTCGACACCGACTGCCCGGTCACGTTCATCCACCCGATCGGCGGATTCGCGTGGGGCATCGACACGGCCGAGTTCCTCATCGACAACCTCGAAGAGGGCGACAAGGTCGTGGCGCTGCGCATCCTCCCCGGAGTCGACGTGCTCGAGCACCGGTGGGCCGCTGCGGAGAAGCTCTTCGACGAGGCGGGGATCGAGGCCGTGGACTACTTCACGGGCGCCGACCCCGCGGAGATCAAGAGCATCATCAGCGACGAGCTCGCCAAGGGCGACGTGCAGGGAATCTGGATGGATGCCGGTGACGGCGCTGTCGCCGCGATCGAAGCCTTCGAAGATGCCGGCGCCGACTACCCGGTGATGACCGGCGAGGACGAGATGAGCTTCCTCCGCAAGTGGAAGGACACGGGTCTCACGGGCCTTGCCCCGGTGTACTCGAACTTCCAGTGGCGCACGCCGCTGCTCGCCGCGCAGATGATCTTCGCCGGCGAAGAGGTTCCGAAGGAGTGGGTGCTCCCGCAGAAGCCGATCACCGAAGCAGAGCTCGACGACTACCTCGCCGCCAACGAGGGAATGCCGGACGGGCACTACGCGAAGTTCGGCGGGGAGAACCTTCCCGGTTACCCGACCGTCTGGCAGGAACGCCAGATCCCGTAACCCGCGGTGATGCTCCCACCCTTCCCCTCTGCGCCTCGCGGATGGGAGGGTGGGAGCACTCGCGTCATCCCCGAAGGAGCAGGATGCCTCGCACGATCGCCGTCAACACGTGGGTGTGGACGTCTCCACTGACCGACGCGACTCTCGAGCCGCTCGCGCGGAAGGCGGCGGGGATGGGGTATCAGGCGCTCGAGCTTCCGCTCGAGAGCGTCGGGGACTGGGATCCGTCGCGAGCCCGCGACGTGCTCGACGACCTCGGCCTCGCTTCGATCGTCGTCGGGGCCATGGGCCCGCGGCGCTCGCTGCTCGCGCAGGCCGGTGATGTCGGGGCCACACAGGACTACCTGCGCTCGTGCATCGTGGCGGCCGCGACGCTCGGCTCCGCGGTCGTCGCCGGTCCCTTCTACGCACCCACCGGGGCTACCTGGCGGATGTCCGTCGAGGACCGTTCGCGAGTGGTGCGCGAGCTGCGCACGAACCTCGAGCCGGTCGCGGCCGAGGCCGCCTCCGCCGGGATCACCCTGGCCGTCGAACCGCTCAACCGCTACGAGACGAGCGTGCTCAACACGGTCGAGCAGAGCCTCGACGCGCTCGCACCGCTGCTCGGCGCAGGCGTCGGGCTCGCGCTCGACACCTACCACCTGAACATCGAGGAGAAGAAGCCCGCGGAGGCCATCCGCGCGGCGGGCTCGGCGATCGCGCACGTGCAGGTGTGCGGCAGCGATCGGGGCGCCGTGGGCGACGACCACACGGACTGGCCGGAGATCCTCCGTGCCCTCGACGATGCGGACTATCGAGGGCCGCTCGGGCTGGAGAGCTTCACGGGCGAGAACGCGACGATAGCCGTCGCCGCATCCGTCTGGCGACCACTCGCGGCGAGCCAGGACGAGCTCGCGGCCCGCAGCATCCAGGCGCTGAGAGCGCTCGGCACCTGACCCGTCACGCGATACGAAGGAGTGTCCATGACCACGCACCCGGTCACCCTGTTCACCGGCCAGTGGGCCGATCTGCCGTTCGAGGAGGTCGCCCGGCTGGCGGCCGAGTGGGGATACGACGGCCTCGAGGTCGCAGCATCCGGCGACCATCTCGACCTGCGGCGAGCCGACGAGGACGACGCCTACGTCGCCTCGCGCCGCGAGATCCTCGACCGGCACGGTCTGCAGATCTTCGCGATCTCGAACCATCTCGCGGGCCAGGCGGTGTGCGACGCCCCCATAGACTTCCGTCACCAGGCGATCCTGCGCGACTACGTGTGGGGCGACGGCGACTCCGAGGGCGTGCGCGCCCGTGCGGCGGACGACATGAAGCGGGCGGCGCGGGTCGCGCGCAAGCTCGACGTCGACACCGTCGTCGGATTCACCGGCTCATCGATCTGGCCCTATGTGGCGATGTTCCCGCCGGTACCGGCATCCGTCATCGAAGGCGGGTTCGAGGACTTCGCCGCGCGCTGGAACCCGATCCTCGACGTGTTCGACGGCGAGGGCGTGCGGTTCGCGCACGAAGTGCACCCCGGTGAGATCGCCTACGACTACTGGTCGTCCGTGCGGGCGCTGGAGGCGATCGACCACCGCGGGGCGTTCGGATTCAACTGGGACCCGTCGCACATGATGTGGCAGAACATCGATCCCGTCGGGTTCATCGTCGACTTCGCCGACCGGATCTACCACGTGGACTGCAAGGACACCCGGATGCGACCGCACAACGGGCGTGCGGGCGTGCTCGGATCGCATCTGCCGTGGGGCGACCCCCGACGCGGGTGGGACTTCGTCTCGACCGGCCACGGCGACGTGCCCTGGGAGGACGCGTTCCGCGCGCTCGAGGCGATCGGATACGACGGCCCCATCTCGATCGAATGGGAGGACGCGGGAATGGACCGCCTGCACGGCGCGCCGGAGGCCCTCGCCTACGTGCGGTCGCTGCTCTGGCCCGCGCCCACCGCCGCGTTCGACGCCGCCTTCAGCAGCCAGCAGACCGGAGATCCCGCATGACCATCCAGCACACCGTCGTCTTCCGCCTCGTGCACGAGGCGGGCAGCCCCGAGGAGCGCGAGTTCCTCGCGACGGGCAGAGCGGTGCTCACGTCGATCCCCGGTGTCGAGGACTTCACGATCCGTCGCCAGGTGAGCCCGAAGAGCGACCTCGAGCATCAGTTCTCGATGGTGTTCCGCGACCGCGATGCGTACCGCTCCTACGACGCGCACCCCGCGCACACCGCGTTCGTCTCGGAACGCTGGGTGCCCGAGGTCGCGGCGTTCCAGGAGTATGACTTCGAGGAGTGACGACGTGACCGGCGGCGCGGATCAGACCGAGTCGCGCAGCTTCACCAGGCGCTCGTGGCCGGTCTCCTCGAGCTCCGCGATGCTCTCGCGCGACTTGAGGAAGTCCGAGAACGAGCGGTAGCCGAGGGCCTTCTCGCTGAACGACGGGTCCATGCGACGCATGTGCGTCTTCACCGCCGAGCTGTGCAGCCACTCGTCGGCATCGGCCTTGTCGTGCCCGAGGCGCAGCGCGCGATGCAGCAGCTCCGTCGCCTCGCCCTGCTCGGTGCCCTCTCCGTGCTCGTCGAGCTTCGCGGACGACGACGGTGCCGCAGCGGTCGCCGCCGCTGCGGCGGCCTTCGCCTTGGCGGCCTTCGTCGGCGGTCGCGACTTGGCCTTCGCGGCGGGCTCGGCGGCCGGCTCGGCCACAGGCTCGACGGCGACCTCGGGAACGGTGACGACGGGCGCGGGCGCGGTCTTGCTCGGGCGCACCACACCGGGAAGCGAGTCGTACGCCTCGAACTCGTCGCACGCGGCGGCGAGGGACTTCGCGGTGGACCCCGCGACGCCGACGCCGATGACGTAGCGACCCAGACGCTTGCAGCGCTGTGCGAGCGGGACGTAGTCGCTGTCTCCGGCGACGATCACGACGTGCGTGAGGTCGGGCAGACGGAACATGTCCTCGACCGCGTCGACGGCGAGGCGGATGTCCGCGCCGTTCTTCGCGTAGGCGGCGGCCGGGAACAGCTGCACGAGGTCGACGGCGCGGGCCACGAGCTGCGACCGGTAGACCGCGTTCACGGGCGACGACCAGTCGGCGTACGCCCGGGTGAGCACGAGCGTGCCGAAGGAGGCCGCGTAGTCGATGATCGCGCCGACCTCGATCATGGCGCGGGACAGCCGCTCCGTGACCTCCGGATCGGTCGGGTTCTCGGTGATCCGCTGGCGGTCCTTGCCATAGGCGTTCCGTCCGTGCACACGGTCGTACCAGGAGATGACGATGTTGTCGAAGTCCAGGTAGACGGCGACGCGGGCGTCGGTGGCCTCAGCCATGGTTCACTCCTTCGCGCGGGTAGCGCACGCCGATCTGCGCGCGGATCTCGTCGAGGGTGCCCATGATCGCGACGCTCTCGGCGATCGGCAGGATGTCGCCCTCGAGCACGCCGTCGCCCACGAGGCGCTCGGCCGCGAGGGCCTGGTACTGCATGCCGCGACCGTCGACCTCCGACACGTACTCCTCGACGACCGTGCCGTCCGGCTGCACGACGCGGAACGTGGTGGGGGTGTACCAGACGCGGTCGAGGTCGATGCGCGCCGTCGTGCCGATGATGCTCGCCGCGTTGGGGCCCGCGGCACGCGACGACGAGAGCGTCGTCGAGATCGCTCCGCCGTCGTGGGTCATGACGGTGGCGACCTCGGCATCCGCTCCGGTCTCGATCAGGCGCCCGACGGCGTGGATGCCGGTCGGGGCGCCGAGGATGTCCCACACGAAGGAGATCGGGTAGATCCCGAGGTCGAGGAGGGCACCGCCGCCGAGCTCGAGGGCGTTGAGGCGGTGCTCGGGGTCGGAGGGGAGCAGCTGGGTGTGGTCGGCGCTCACGGCGCGGATCTCACCGAGGGTCCCGGCGGCGATGATCTCGCGGATGCGGGCCATGTGCGGCAGGTAGCGCGTCCACATCGCCTCCATCGCGAGCAGACCCCGGTCGGCGGCCAGACGCTGCAGGTCCTCCGCCTCCGAGTGGTTGAGGGTGAACGCCTTCTCGACCAGCACGTGCTTGCCGGCTTCGAGCGCGAGGCGGGCATTCTCATGATGCATCGGGTGCGGGGTCGAGACGTAGATGATGTCGACCTCGGGGTCGGCGACGAGCGCCTCGTACGAGGGATGCGCGCGCGGGATGTCGAAGCGGGCGGCGAAGGCGTCGGCCGATTCCTGCGAGCGCGAGCCGACCGCCACGAGATCGAGCCCGGCGGTGCGCAGATCGGATGCGAACGCGCCGGCGATGCCGCCGGTCGCGAGGATTCCCCAACGAAGACCAGTCATCATCTCAGCGTAGGGGGTGGAGGCTGAGCACGGGGTGTTCAGACCAGGGCATCCGGGGGCGGCCGGAACGGATGCCGTTCAGACGAGCGCGAACGCGCGGTCGAGGTCGGCGATCAGATCGCTCGGATCCTCCAGCCCGGCCGACAGGCGCTTCGTGGCGAACTCGGTCATGCGGTCAGCACCGCGGTGCCCAGAGCGCGGGGGAGGAGGTCGAGGTCATGGTCCCATCCTCCGATCGGGCTCCGACACTCGGGGAGGATGTGTCGCCGTGTTGCGATCCGTTTCGCTGCGCTTCCCCGCCGATTGGCCCGCTGCCGAGCTCGCTCATACTTTCGGGTGCATGACCGAACCCCTCATCATCGGCGCCATGGTGCGCACTCTCGGCGCGTATCCCTCCGGCTGGCGTCAGCCGGGCGCGCATCGCGACCCCTCGGCCGATGCCGAGATCCTCCGTCGCATCGCGCGAGAGGGAGAGGACGCGGGGCTCGACTACCTGTTCTTCGGTGATTGGCTGGCCACCGGGCCGGACCTCGAATTCCGCGACCCGTACCTGCTCGCGCGGATCGACCCGGTGAGCGCCGTGCTGTACCTCGCCGGGGTCACCTCTCGCATCGGCCTCATCGCGACGGTGAACACGACCTACGCCGATCCGTATGCGACGGCGCGCTCGCTCGCATCCCTCGACCTGCTGACAGGCGGTCGCGCCGGCGTCAACCTCGTCACCGGAGCCGAGCCACGAGCCGCGGGCAACCACGGTCGCGAAGCGCACGCCGACAACGAGAGCCGATACGACCGCGCCGAGGAGTTCGTCGTCGCCCTGCGCCGTCTGTGGGACTCGTGGAGCGAGGACGCCTGGATCGCGGATGCCGCACGCGGCGTGCTCATCGACCCGGACGGGCTCCGGGGTGCGGACCTCCGGGGCGAGCACGTGCGCGTCTCCGGACCGCTGAACGTCGCCCGCCCCCCGCAGGGGCGGATCCCTCTCGTGCACGCGGGCACTTCGCCGCGGTCGCGCGCGCTCGCCGCGACCGAGGCCGACCTCGCGCTCATCGCCGCCCCGAACATCGCCGATGCGATCGCCACCCGGCGGCAGCTGCGCGACATCGCGCTCCGATCAGGCCGCGCGCCCGAGGGGCTGGCGGTGATCGCGCCCGTGCTTCCTGTGGTCGCACCGACGGATGCCGACGCTCACCGCATCGTCGAACGGCTGCTCGCGCTCGTCCCGCTCGACGAGGGGCATCAGTCGTCCCGCACGGCATTCCCCGCGAACAGATCGGTCGTCGCGCTGGCCGACGCCCTGGGCGTCGGCGCCGACGAACCGCTGCGTTCCGCCGGCTTCGACGAGGTCGTGACCCGCGATCAGGCCGGGCGCCTCGGGGAGGCAGGGCAGGCGCTGATCGAGCGCCTGCGACTCATCGCCGGACTCCGCGTCGGGGATGACGGCGAGACGGCGCTGACCTGGCGCCACCTCGTCGCGGCCCATGCCGTGCCCGCCGCATTCGTGGTCGGCGACGCCGCGACGATCGCGGACCACTTCGAGACCTGGCGCGACCAGGGTGCAGCCGACGGGTTCAACGTGCTCTCCGCGTTCCAGCCCGCACAGTTCGAGGCCTTCACCCGCCTCGCCGCGCCCGAACTGCGTCGACGGGGCCTGCTCGGTCGCAGCGACGGAGCGCCCACCCCGCTGCGGGACCGTCTCGGCGTCGGCGTCGGCGTCGGCGTCGAGGTCGGCAGCGAGCAGCGTGCCGCATCATCGCTTCTCGTCCGCTGAACCGCGTCATCCATTACATCGGATTGCGTCTGGTGACCCGTCATGACGCCTCGTGACAGGCCGGGTCCGCACATGACGACCCCATTCGCGTCACGACCGTGAGAGTCCCTAGCGTGACGTTCACCCGCACACCGAACCACAGCATCCCGTCCAGGAGGACCCGCATGAACCGCCGTCTCATCCGCGCAGCCGCCGTCGCGCTTCCGCTCGTCCTCGCGGCGGGACTCGCCGCCTGCGCGTCCTCGCCGGCCCCGAGCGGCGCCTCCGCCGACGCGGGCGACCCCGTCACCGGGGGAACGCTGACCTATCTGGAGCACCAGACCTTCACGAACCTCTACCCGCCGCAGGCCGGGTTCTACCCGAACGGAGGCGTGGTCAACAACATCGCCGCGCGCCTGACGTGGCAGAACCCCGACTCGCTCGAGATCGAGCCGTGGATCGCCTCGGCCTGGACCGTGAACGACGACGCCACCGAGTACACGTTCGACCTGCGACCCGACGTCACCTTCTCGGACGGGACGCCGCTGGACGCCGCGGCCGTGGCGAAGAACTTCGACACGTACGGCCTCGGCGACCCCGAGCGCGGCCTCACGGTCTCCGAGGCGATCAACAACTACGCCTCGAGCGAGGTCGTCGACGACGACACGGTCACCTTCCGCTTCTCGGCCCCGGCCCCCGGGTTCCTGCAGGCGACGTCGACCATCAACTCCGGCCTGCTCTCGCCCGAGACGCTCGACGGCACCATCGAGGACTTCGGAGCGGGCAACGCCGAGGAGATCATCGGCGCCGGGCCTTTCACCCTCACCGACGAGAAGCTGGGCACAGAGTTCACCCTCACCGCCCGCGAGGACTACGCGTGGGCGCCGGAGAGCGCCGAGAACCAGGGCCGTCCGTACGTCGACGCCGTGCACGTGCTCGTCACCCCCGAGGACTCCGTGCGCATCGGATCGCTGCTCGCGGGTCAGGCCGACTACGTCCGCTACGTGCAGGCCTTCGACGAGGACCGGGTCGAGAGCGCGGGCTTCACGCTGTACGCACCGCAGACCCGTGGCGTGAACAACTCCATCTCGCTGCGTCCCGAGAACCCGCTGCTGAGCGACATCAGGGTGCGTCAGGCGCTCGTCGCCGCGGTCGACGCCCAGGAGGTCGTCGACACCCTGTTCACCGAGAACTACCCCGTCGCGACCTCGGTGCTGTCGCAGGAGGCGCTCGGATACAAGGACGAGTCTGAGCACTACGCATACGACCCCGACAAGGCCGAGAAGCTGCTCGACGAGGCGGGCTGGACGGCCGGGGCCGACGGCATCCGCGAGAAGGACGGCGAGCGCCTCGCGATCACCGTGTACGAGGCCGCACCGCAGCCGCTGTCGAAGCAGACGCTCGAGCTCGTCGCCCAGCAGCTCGCGAAGGTCGGCGTGGAGCTCACGGTCAAGCCGGCGGATGCCGGGTCGTATGCCGAGGACACCCGTGACCCGCTCAAGACGGGCTTCTACCACTCGATGGTCGGCCGCGCCGACTTCGACGTGATCAAGAGCCAGTACTACACGAAGAACCGTGACGCGCTGATCTCGAACGACGCCGAGCTCGACGCCCTGCTCGAGGCGGTCGCCTCGGAGCCGGACACCGAGAAGCGAGCGGCGGCCTCGCAGGCCGTGCAGGACTACATCGCCGAGCAGGCCTACGTCATCCCGCTGTTCGAGGAGCCGCAGGTCTACGGCGCCGCCACCTACGTGCACGGCGTGGACTTCGAGTCGGTCGGTCGCCCCACCTTCTCGGGCGTCTGGCTCGCCGAGCACTGAGCATGACTGAGACGGTGCACCGATGAGCTTCGTCCTCCGACGAGCCGGGCAGGCCGCGATCGTTCTGATCGCGGCCTTCACGGCCACCTTCTTCCTCCTGCAGCTGCTGCCGGGGGATGCGATCCTGATCAAGTTCTCCGACCCCAGCCTCGGGCTGTCGCCGGAGCAGCTCGACGGCATCCGCGCCACCTACGGCACCGATCTGCCGTGGTGGCAGCAGTACGTGCACGCAGGTCTCGGATTCGCGGCCGGTGACTTCGGCTACTCGACGCAGTTCGGCACCCCGGTGCTGGAGATGCTCGCCGAGGCACTGCCGTCGACCGTGCTGCTCGCGTCGCTGGGACTCGTGGTCGCGCTGCTGATCGCCGTGCTCGTCGCAGGGCTCTCGTCTCTCGCACCGTTCGCGTGGCTGCGCGACGGCATCCGTCAGGTGCCGGGGCTGTTCGTCGCGGTGCCGGTGTTCTGGCTCGGCATCCTGCTGATCCAGGTCTTCTCGTTCGGTCTCGGGTGGGTGCCGATCGTCGGCGCCGACCCTGTCGCCGGGCTCGTCCTTCCCGTGCTGACCCTCGCCGTGCCGATCTCCGCTCCGCTCGCCCAGGTGCTGGTGCGCGCCATCGATCAGGTGCAGGCGCAGCCGTTCATCACCGTCGTCCGTGCCAAGGGCGCGCCGCCGTCGTGGGTGCTCACCCGGTCGGTCGCGCGCAACGCGGCCCTGCCGACGCTCACGATCGCCGGGGTGCTGTTCGGCGAGCTCGTGGGAGGGGCCGTGGTCACCGAGACCGTGTTCGGTCGCACCGGCATCGGCCGCCTCACCGAGCAGGCCGTGTCGAACCAGGACATCCCGGTGCTGCAGGGCGTCGTGCTGCTGTCGGCCCTCGGCTTCGTGCTCATCAGCTTCGCCGTCGACCTCGTCACCCCGCTGATCGATCCGCGCCAGCGCGCCCTCTCGAAGTCAGGAGCATCGGCATGACCGTCGCCGCCGTGGCCGCATCCGTCGACACCCCGCCCGAGACACCGCAGCAGGATGCCGCAACGCTCACCCGATCGCCTCGACGCGCGCGCGGACTGCTCGCTCTGCCGTGGGGGCTCTACCTCGCGATCGCCGTCGTCTCGCTCGCCGTGCTCTGGGCGCTGATCCCCGGGGTCTTCGCACCCGGCGACCCTCTCACCGGCACCCCCGCCGACAAGCTGCTGCCACCGAGCGCGGCGCATCTCTTCGGCACCGACACGCTCGGTCGCGACCTGTTCGGCCGCGTCGTCCACGGCGCCGTGCACTCGCTCTCGGGAGCGCTCATCGCCGTCACCGTGGGCCTCGCGCTCGGGACGATCCTCGGTGCGATCGCCGGCGCGATCGGCGGCGTCGTCGACGACATCCTGATGCGCGTCGTCGACGTGCTGCTCGCCATCCCCGGCCTGCTGCTGTCGCTGTCGGTGATCATCCTCCTCGGCTTCGGCACGGTGAACGCCGCGATCGCCGTGGGCCTCGGCAGCGTCGCCGCCTTCGCCCGCCTGATGCGGTCGGAGGTCGCCAGAGTGCGCCGCAGCGAATACGTCGAGGCGGCGTACGGCAGCGGGGGCACCTTCTTCACGGTGCTCCGTCGCCATGTCCTGCCGAACTCGCTCACGCCGATCGTCGCGCTCGCCGCCCTGCAGTTCGGCACCGCGATCCTCGCGATCTCGACCCTCGGATTCCTCGGTTACGGTGCTCCGCCACCCACCCCCGAATGGGGGCTGCTGATCGCCGAGGGACGCAACTACATCGCGACCGCCTGGTGGCTCACGGCACTGCCAGGACTCATCGTGGTCGTCGTCGTGCTCAGCGCCAACCGCATCTCGCACCGCATCGGAAGGAACTCGCGATGAGCGTGCTCACCGTCGACGGCCTCGCCGTCTCGTACGCCACCAGAGCCGGTCGCCGGGAGGTGGTGCACGGGGTCTCCTTCGAGATCGCCGAGGGAGAGGCACTCGCGCTCGTGGGCGAATCGGGATCGGGCAAGTCCACCACCGCGCACGCCCTGCTCGGTCTGCTGCCCGAGGGCGGCAGGGTCGACGGCGGCACGGTGCGCCTCGGCGAGCTCGACATCTCGGGCTGGACGGATCGCGCACTGCGCGGCATCCGGGGTCCGGAGATCGGACTCGTGCCGCAGGACCCGGTGACCTCGCTCGATCCCGTGCGCCCGATCGGCGCCCAGGTCGAAGAGGTGCTGAAGCTGCACGGCCACCGCGATCGTCGCTCGCGGCGCGCGCGGGCGATCGAGCTCCTCGACCGGGTCGGCATCGATGATCCGGACCTCCGAGCGCGGCAGTACCCGCACGAGCTCTCGGGCGGTATGCGCCAGCGTGTGCTGATCGCCTCGGCGATCGCGCTGCGGCCACGGCTGCTGATCGCCGACGAGCCCACGAGTGCTTTGGACGCGACCGTCCAGCGCAAGGTGCTCGATCTGCTCGACGAGCTGCGTCGAGAGGAAGGCACGAGCATCCTGCTGGTCACCCACGACCTCGGCGTCGCGGCCGACCGCGCCCAACGGCTCGTCGTGCTGAAGGACGGCCGCATCGTCGAGCAGGGAGCGAGCGCCCAGGTGCTCGCGGCACCCTCGGACGGATACACGAAGCAGCTCCTCGCCGACGCCCCGGCGTTCACGACGGGGTTCCGCCGCCCCGAGGCGCCGCCCTTCCTGCGGGATGCCGCGGCGGTCGCGGCCGAGAACCCTTTCGCGATCACCGCGAGCGGTCTCGTCAAGGAGTTCAGGGTCGCGGGGCGTGAGCGATTCCGGGCCGTCGACGACGTGTCGTTCCGGGTGCGCCGGGGCACGACGCACGCGCTGGTCGGCGAGTCCGGATCGGGCAAGACGACCACCGCGCGCCTCATCACGCGCTTCCATGAACCGGATGCCGGGGCCATCGAGATCGACGGCGAAGACGTGACAGGGCTGTCGGGCCAGCGGTTGCGCGCGCTGCGCCGGCGCATCCAGCTCGTCTATCAGAACCCCTTCGCATCGCTGGATCCGCGACAGCAGGTCGTCGACATCATCGCCGAGCCGCTGCAGAACTTCGGGGTGGGCTCCCGCTCCGACCGCAGGGATCGGGCGCTCGCCCTGATCGACAGGGTGTCGCTGCCGAGCGACCTCGCGCAGCGCACACCGCGTGAGCTCTCGGGTGGGCAGCGACAGCGGGTCGCGATCGCCAGGGCCCTCGCGATCGACCCCGAGATCGTCGTGCTCGACGAGGCGGTGTCGGCCCTCGACGTCACGGTGCAGGCGCGCATCCTCGAACTGCTCACCTCGCTGCAGGCCGAACTCGGTCTCACCTACCTCTTCATCTCGCACGACCTCGCCGTGGTGCGCAGGATCAGTCACACCGTCTCGGTGATGCGCCGCGGGCGGATCGTCGAGGAAGGCGTCACCGAGGAGCTCTTCCACGACCCCCAGCACGACTACACCCGGGAGCTGCTCGCGGCCGTCCCCGGACGAACGGAGCAGCCCGCATGACCGCACCCACGATCGCCTTCTTCACCCGGCTGCTCGACGACGCGTCGCCCGCCGAGCGCTACGCGCTGGCCACCGAGCAGATCCGGCACGCCGAACGGCACGGCGTCGGTCGCGCCTGGGTCGCACAGCACCACTTCCGCGCCGCGGAGGGCGGCCTGCCCTCGCCACTCGTCTATCTCGCCAACGTGGCCGCGCAGACCTCGCGCATCCGTCTCGGCACCGGGGTCGTCACGCTGCCGCTCGAAGATGCGGTGCGTGTCGCCGAAGATGCGGTGGTCTCCGACCTGCTCTCGGGCGGACGCATCGACCTGGGGCTCGGCAGCGGCGGAACCCCCTCGTCCTTCGTGCCGTTCGGTGAGGACGTGCGCGAGAAGGCGCCGACCTACGACCGCAAGCTGCGACTGCTGCTCGACGCGCTCGGGGGGCGGGACATCGGCGCCGACAACACCCTCTATCCGGATGCCGGCACTCTCGGCGACCGCATCTGGCAGGCGACCTTCTCGGCCCCCGGCGGCCATCGCGCCGGCATCCACGGGCATGGCCTCCTGCTCTCGCGCACTCAGCCGCGGTCGACGGACGCGCTGCACGCCCCGCTCTCGGCGCTGCAGGATCCGATCATCGACGCGTACCTCGAGGCTCTCCCCGACGGCGTCGCCCCGCGTGTCACCGCCTCGCGCACCGTGTTCGTCGCGGATGACCGCGCGGAGGCCCTGCGCTTCGCTGAGGTCGGGCTGCGTCGTGCCGCCGAGGGGTTCCGCCGACAGGGCCAGACGATCCCCGGCGACACCCTCGATGAGCTGATCGTGGCCCTCGACACCCACCTCGGCACCCCGGAGGAGGTCGCCGAGTCCCTCGCCGCAGACGCCACGCTCGACAGGGCGACCGAGGTCGCGTTCCAGGTGCACTCGGTCGACGCCCCGCACGAGCACGTGCTGCGCTCGATCGAGCTCTTCGCAGAGCACGTCGCCCCCGCTCTCGGATACACCCTCACCGACACCATCAAGGAGAAGGCATGACCACCGACATCGTCGATCAGATCGTAGGGGTGACGCCCGAGCTCGATGCGCTGCGGCGCCGTCGGCCCGTCACCAGGGAGCAGCTGCAGGCGAGCTTCGACGCGCTCTTCGCGCCGGTGTCGACGGAGGAGGTGTCGCAGGCCGAGCGCGAGCTGATCGCCGCGTTCGCGACGCGCCTCGCCGGCGACGCGGATGCGACGGCCGAGTTCTACGCAGACCGGGCCCTGGCTGTGGACCCGCAGCGCGCCACCGTCGTGATCGCCGAGGCCACGAACGCTGCGGTGACCGGGCCCTTCGGCTCGTACACCGAAGCGGGACTGCAGGACGAGAACACCGAGGGCGAGCGCTACGCGCCGTCGCCCGACATCGCAGAGGTGCTCGGCGGGCGGGTCGCCGCCGCGCTCGCGCACACGCACCTGCTCGTGTTCCGGCCGCGCGAATCCGCGGCCGTCGACATCCAGCGGCTGGTGGATGCGGGGTGGTCGGCCGACGGCATCGTCACCCTCTCGCAGCTCGTCTCGTTCCTCGCGTTCCAGCAGCGCGTCATCACGGGCCTGAGGGTTCTCTCCGCCGCCGGCATCGCCGCGGCATCCGACTCCGAGGAGGAGGCAGCATGACCGAGCTTCTGCGCGATGACGCACCGCACCCCGAGGCGTTCACGCGAGCCGAGGTGGGGTGGACCCCGCATCTGCCGCCGCTCGCGGAGGAGGAGCTCACCGAGCGCCACTACGACGGTCTGGTCGACGCCTCTCGGGCGAAGAACGACTACTTCCGGCTGCTGGCGCGCGACCCCGAGGTGCTCAAGGCGCGCACGCTCGTCGACAAGGACATCTTCTACAACGCCAAGGAGGGTCTTCCCCGGGCCGAGCGCGAGCTCTCGGCAACCGCGGCTTCGCGTCGCAACGGCTGCGTGTTCTGCGCCTCGGTGCACTCGCGCTTCGCGGCGCACCACAGCAAGCGGGTCGACGACGTCGATCTCCTGCTGGATCAGGGAGTCGACGCCGACCTCGGGGAGCGGTGGAACGCGGTTGTCGCGACCTCCGTCGCCCTGACCGACACGCCCAGCACCTTCGGCGCCGACGGGATCGCCCGGCTGCGGGCGGCGGGACTCGATGACCTCGAGATCGCCGACGTGATCCATGGCGCCGCGTTCTTCAATTGGGCGAACCGTCTGATGTTGTCGATCGGGAGGCCGGTCGCGCCTGCCTGATCGGTCGAGAGATCAGCACCGGCCCACCTCTGACGTGTCACCGTCGGGGGTGGGCTGGTGTCCTTTTGCGAGAGTATCGGCATACTTCTTGCTGTCCCCATATGACGACGTATCGCTTGCTAACGTCGACGCATGGCAGCCGCGGGCGGAGCATTCTACGAAGTCGATACCGACGTGCTGCGTGCTATGGCGTCGAAGGCACGTCGCATCGTCGGCGAGCTGGGCTCGTCCGATGCCGCGAAGCCTGCTGACGCCGGACACGAGTGGGTCGTCGCAGCCGCGACGCGTTTCAGCAGCGCATGGTCCGACGGGCTCTGCGTCCGTGTGGCCGACACCGAAGACTTCGTAGACAGGTTGAGCACGACCGCTCGGATCTTCGACGAAGGCACCCACTCTCTGGAACGAGGCAGAGCAACAGGCTGCTGCGGCGCTGGCCGCCCACCGTGCACACGTGCGGGAGTTGCGCGTCGGGCAAGGGCTCCGGCACCCCGAGGCCGACGTGCCCTTCGTCGATCCGTCAGGTCCTGCACACGATGAAGCGCGGGAGGTCCTGTTCAACGCCCGGGCGACTCTCGAGGTCTATGCGCGCGACTGCGCGATCCGGTTGGACGATGCCGCGGATGCGGCGCGGATTCCGCTGACCGACGCGGAGGCCGCGACACGAACACAGCACGCGACGACCGAGGTGATCGTCAACCTCGCTGTCGTCCAGCCGTTCCGAGCCGCGATGGACATGCTCGCGATCTCGGCGCAGACGCTCTGGGAACACCCCGACATCATCCTCGAACTCCTGGGCGGCGCTGCAACCTTCCTCGGCGGCGCGGCGCTGGCAGCCGGAGGCGGCGCCATCACCTTCACCGGAGCCGGTGCGCTGGCAGGTTCGCCCGCACTGGTCGTCGCCGGAGTCGGAGTGGCCGGTGCAGGCGCGACGATGATGGGCGACGCCGCCTGCCGATGGCTCACCGAGAGCCACGGGGCTGGTGACCGCGTTCACGGCCTCAACCGCGGAGATCGGCGCGATTACGAGGGAAAGTTCGCTGCCGGTGAGAATCCCCCGCCTTGGGTCGACAAAGAGAAGATCGGGCTCGAGCAATATGAGAGGCGGGAGCAGTCTGATGTGATCCGTTCGAAGGTGAAAGTCGACTATGAGGGTTCGCCGCAGAATGGACGGTCGTACGACGGCCTGGTGAAGAATGATGATGGCCCCAACACGTATACGGGCATTGAAGTGAAATCCGGGAACGCCATCGACGGCTACAACAGACCGGGCAGCACCCAACGACAGTTCGATGAAGCCGTCGACGGAGGGACACCGGCCCGCGGAAAGCTGGACGGGGAAGAGATCCTTGTCACACGAGTGGAAATAGAGATTGTGCCGTGACCAATCGCAGAACTCACGCCCAACAGTTCACCAGTGGCCAGATGGGGTGGATCACGGAGAATCGACGCCCCGCGTCCGAACACCTGCGACTTATGCTCCGCCTCCTGGGTACCGAGAACGAGCACACGTACGTCATCTGGCGAGGCGCGGACTCACGCAGCATCGTTGGGTTTCGTGAGCGGGCGACGGACTCTTTCATGCAGGCCGCAGGCTCCGCGGACGCTATGACCGTCGAGGTGCGGCTTCCCGGCCCCGACGGTGAGTCGCACCTGTACACGGTCGGACGGCCCGAGCCCGCAGACGGCAGGACCACCCTCATCCCCATCAGCGACGACCGAGCGGTGCGCGTGTTCTCGAACGAGATCTTCACCGCCGACGAAGCCGCGGTGATCTTCTACACGTATTACCTCACCGATGCCGTCTCGCAGCCGTGCGTGCTTCGCGAGCTGGATCTCTCGAACGAACTCTCGGAGGAACGATGAAGGTCGCTGTTCGTCACGACGCCGTGGCACAGACCGTCGCCGAGCTCGCGCTCACCGTGAAAGCCATCGAGCACGAACTCGATGCCTTCGATTCCGAGGCGACGCTACTGAAATCGACCTGGGACGGGGAAGCGCAACGGGCCTATGACCGTGCCCAGCGGGAGTGGTCGAACGCGCTCGAGAGCATGAGAGCGTTGCTGGCCGAAGCCACGCGCCGACTGATCGCCGCGAACTCCCTCTCCATGGCGACGGCGTCCACGGCTGCCCGCGTCTGGTCCTGAGCGGCCTACGGGATCAGCACGATCTTGCCCGAGGCGGCTCCGGACTCCATGAGCTCATGAGCGTGTGCCGCCTCGCTCAGCGGCAGTTCGGGGCCGAGCTCGATCGTGAAGTCGCCCGCCGCCAGCAGGTCGACGGTCGCGCCGAGGGCCTCCGCGCGCCACGCGAGCTCCTGCTCGGTGAGCGGCACGGGTGAACCGCCCGAGAACGCCCGGATGCCGAACGACGCGGCATCGGGGCCGCGGACGATCGTCGCGATGCGGTCGCGGTCGGCGACGAGCTCGAGCGACACCTCGATGGCCTCATCGGTCCCCGCGCAGTCGAGCGCGACCGTCACCCCGACCGGTGCGGCCTCGCGTACGCGCTCCAGCAGCCCGTCTCCGTATGCGACCGGGATCGCACCGAGGTCACGCAGCTGATCGTGTCGGGCCGGGCTGGCGGTCGCGATGACGGTGGCGCCCCAGGCGACGGCGAACTGCACGGCTGCCTGGCCGACCGAGCCCGAACCGCCGTGCACGAGCAGCACGTCACCGTCCGTGACTCCGAGCGAGCGGAGCGCCTGATAGGCGGTGCCGGCGGGGATGCCGATGCCGGCACCCTCCGCTGCGGTGACGGAATCGGGCAGCGCGACGAGCTTGTCGACCGGTACGGCGAGCATGCTCGAGTAGGTGCCGACGGTGTCGCGGATCGCGACGCGGTCGCCCACCGCGAATCCGTCGACGTCGTCGCCGAGCGATTCGATGACCCCGGCACCGTCGAACCCGACGGCACGCGGCTCGGTGATCGGCGGCGAGGGGCGCTTCGCGCTGCGCAGCTTGGCGTCGATCGGGTTGGCACCCGCCGCCTCGATGCGCACCACGGCCTCGCCGCTGAGCGCGATCGGATCGGGGATCTCGATCAGGTGCAGCACATCAGGAGAACCGAACTCTGTGTAGACGATCGCGCGAGCCATGGATTCAGGCTACCCCCGAGACGACAGCACCTTCATGATCCGCTGCGGAGAGACGGGCTGCGCGGTGCCGAGACGCTGCGCGAACACGCTCACCCGGTACTCCTCGAGCAGCCAGCGGGTCTCGACCAGGGCCGGCGGCGCGTCGGCGGGCAGCGGGATCGCGCCCCCGGCATCCTCGAAGGCCTTCGCCATGCGCTCGAACTCGCTCATGCGCGTGCGGTCCTTGCCGGGCTCGTTCGCGAGCGTCTTCAGCCGCTCGAGCATCCCGTCGAGGTATCGCGGGAAGTGCGTGAGGCGCTCGACGCCTGCCGCCGAGACGAACCCGGGGTGCAGGAGTCCCGAGAGCTGCGTGCGGATGTCGTTCAGCGGCCCGAGCAGTGCGAGGGAGTTCTGCGAACGGATGCCGCGTTCGACATCGCGGGTCTTCGTGAGGATTCGAGCGACGAGCGACACGCAGGCGAAGAGGTCGTCGACGAGCGACGCCGACACCGCGTCGCGCACGCGCACGAACTCGGCCTCGGTGCGCACGAGGCCGCCCGGCGCCAGCCGATCGATCGTGCTCTGGACGACCGCGGCCCGGCAGTCCTCGATGAGCGCGGCGGCCGACTGGTAGGGCGACGCGGCGAGTGCGAGCTTCTCCTGGCTGGTGAGGTGCTGCTGCACGTACGACGAGGACGAGGGCACACCGAGCAGCACGAGGCGCAGCACGCCCGCCCGCGTGGCGGTGGCGGCGGTATCCGCCGTGGACTCGACGCGCACCGAGACGGTCTTCCCCTGGTCGACGATCGCCGGGTACCCGCGCACCACTCCGCCGGCCACGCGGGTGTCGAGCACCTCGGGCAGGTCGCCGAACGTCCAGGCGGTGAGGCCGTCCTTCTCGATCGAGGTGGCGGCGGCAGCGGGCTGCGGTCCCTTCGAGGGGCCGGGGCGGCGGGGCGGGGTCGCGATCGACCGGGCCACGCTGCTGCGCGCACGGTCGGCGAGCTCGGCCTGCAGCGCACTGAGGTCGCGGTTCGATCCCGCGACGCGCCCGCGCTCGTCGACGGCGCGGAAGTTCATCCGCAGGTGTGCGGGCACGCGATCGTCTTCGAAGTCGGCAGCCGAGACGAGCTGATTCGCGAGCGGCTGGATGAGGCGTGCCAGCGCCTCTTTGAGCGTGCGATGAGGAAGGCCGCCGTGCGACTCGGGGCCGTCTCCGGCGAGCTCGGCACCGAACTTGTCGGCCCAATCGGCCGCAGGCACCACGTGCCGTCGGATCGCCTTGGGCAGTGCGCGGAGCAGGCCGGTGACGAGTTCGGCGCGCAGCCCCGGCACTTGCCAGTCGAAGCCCCTGTCCTCGATCTGCGCGAGCAGAGGCAACGGGATCACGACGCTCACGCCGTCGTCGGCCGCCCCCGGTTCGAAACGGTACGCGAGCCCGAGCACCTGGTCGCCCTGCGTCCACCGGGTGGGGAACTCGCTCTGATCGGCCCTGCTCTCGTCGTCGAGCAGGTCGGCCTCGCGCATCACGAGCAGCTTCGGGGTCGCGGCCAGCGCGTCGCGCCACCATTTCTCGAACGAGCGCACGTCGAAGACGTCGGTCGGGATCCGCTCGTCGTAGAAGCGGAACACCGCTTCGTCGCCGGCCAGGATGTCGCGACGCCTCTCACGTTCCTCGAGCTTCTCGAGGCGCTTGCGCAGTTCGGCGTTGCTGCGCCAGAAAGCGCTGACCCGCTTGTCGATGCGCGTCGGATCCCATTCGCCCTCGACGAGGGCGTGTCGCACGAACATCTCACGCGACGCCGCCCGGTCGATGCGGGCGAACTGCACACGGCGCCGGGGGATGATCTCGACCCCGAACAGCGTCACCTTCTCGTACGCGACCGCCGCGCCGGCATCCTTCGACCAGTGCGGCTCGGTGACCTGGCGCTTCGCGAGATCGCCCGCGAGCGCCTCCGCCCAGGCGGGGTCGATCGCGGCGACCGTGCGGGCGTAGGTGCGTGAGGTCTCGACGATCTCGGCGGCCATGACCGCCTGCGGGGCCTTCTTGCGCAGGGCGGATCCGGGGAAGATCGAGAAGCGGATGCCGCGGGCGCCACGGTATTCCGCCATCCTCTTCTTCTTCGGATCGAGGCCCTTGCCGGTGTTGCGCTCGTCGAGGATGCCGATCTGCGACAGGAGTCCGGCGAGCAGAGCCCGATGGATCGCATCCGGATCCGCGGTCCCCCCGCGCGAGGAGTCCTTCTCCCGCACGAGCGACCGCAGCTGACGGTGCACGTCGAACCATTCACGCACCCGGACGTAGTTGAGATGCTCCGAACGGCACAGGCGACGGAAGGCGCTCGAACCGAGCTCGCGCTGCTGCTCCCTGAGGTGGTTCCACAGGTTCAGGATCGACAGGAAGTCGCTCGTCGGGTCGGTGAAGCGCGCATGCATGCGGTCGGCTTCGTCGCGCACGCTCTGCGGCGCCTCCTGCGACGGCCGCTCGCGCACGTCCTGGATCGACATTCCGGCGACGATCGCGAGCACGTCACGGGTGACGTCGGCGCCGCCGGGGCGTCCGGCCTCGATCAGCATGCGGGCGAAGCGGGGGTCGATCGGGATTCGGGAGATGTCTCGACCGATGCGGGTGAGTCGAGGTGCGTCTCCGCTGCCGATGACGGCGCCCAGCTCGGTGAGCAGGTCGACGGCGGCCTTGACTCCCCGGGAGTCGGGCGGGGTGAGGAACGGGAAGGCGGTGATGTCGCCGAAGCCGAGCGACAGCATCTGCAGGATCACCGAGGCGAGCGAGGTGCGCAGGATCTCGGGTTCGGTGAACTCCGCGCGCTTGTCGAAGTCCTCCTCGCTGTACAGGCGGATCGCGATGCCGTCGCTCGTGCGCCCGGCGCGGCCCGAACGCTGGTTCGCGGAGGCCTGCGAGATCGCCTCGATCGGCAGCCGCTGCACCTTCGAGCGGTTGCTGTATCGCGAGATGCGCGCGGTGCCGGTGTCGATCACGTAGCGGATGCCGGGAACGGTGAGGCTGGTCTCGGCGACGTTCGTGGCGAGCACGACCCGGCGCCGCACACCGGCGACGCGGCTCTTCTCGAACACCCGGTGCTGCTCCGCCGCCGACAGCCGGCCGTACAGCGGCAGCACCTCGGTGGGGGAGCGATCCTTCGCGTACGCGCCGCGCACGGCATCGGCGGCATCCCTGATCTCGGCTTCGCCCGGCAGGAACACCAGCACGTCGCCCGGCTCCTCGCGGTCGAGTTCACGGAGGGCCGCGACGATGGCGGTCACCTCGTCGGACTCCTCGGTCTCCTCCGTCTGCTCGCGGTAGCGGATCTCGACGGGGAAGGTACGGCCGGACACCTCGATCACCGGCGCGGGCACACCCTCGGGCGTCGCGAAGTGTCGGGCGAAGCTCTCGGGATCGATCGTCGCCGACGTGATGATCACCTTGAGATCCGGTCGTTCGGGAAGGATCCGCACGAGGTATCCCAGAAGGAAGTCGACGTTGAGCGAGCGCTCGTGCGCCTCGTCGATGATGATCGTGTCGTAGCGGCGCAGCAGCCGGTCGCGGTGGATCTCATTGAGCAGGATGCCGTCGGTCATCAGCGCGATGCGCGTGTCGTCGGACACCTTGTCGGTGAAGCGCACCTTGTATCCGACGAGGCCGCCGAGCTCGACCTGCAGCTCCTCGGCGACGCGCTCGGCGATCGTGCGGGCGGCGAGTCGTCGGGGCTGCGTGTGCGCGATGCGCTCGCGCCCGAGATCGAGGCAGATCTTCGGCAGCTGCGTCGTCTTCCCCGAGCCCGTCGCTCCCGCCACGATGACGACCTGGTTGTCGCGGATGGCGTCGGCGATCTCCTCCCGCGCAGCGCTGACCGGCAGCTCGGGAGGATAGAAGATCACGGGGGAAGGCATAGAACTCCCATCGTACGATTCATCCGTGAGCACTGTGTCGAAGCCTCCTCCCGCATCGCGGTGGTTCCACGAGTTCGGGCGGGCTCCGCGCATCCTCGGACTCGACGTCGCCCGAGGGCTGGCGATCCTCGGCATGGCCGGAGCGCACATCGGCGAGACCGAGGCGTTCGATCCCTTCGACCTGTCGACCTGGACCGACCTGGTGCACGGGCGATCGTCGATCCTGTTCGCCGTGCTCGCCGGCGTCTCGATCGCCCTGATGACCGGCCGCAGCGTGCTGCCCGATCCCGAGCGGATGCCGAGCCTCCGCCTGCAGCTGATCGGTCGCGGAGCGGTCATCTTCCTGATCGGTCTGGCGCTGGAGATGCTGAACACGCCGATCGCGGTGATCCTCACGCTCTACGGACTGCTCTACGTCGCCGTCATCCCGTTCCTCCGGTGGCAGCCGTGGAAGCTGCTGATCGCCGCCGGCATCCTGGCACTCGCGGCACCGGCGCTGCTCGCGTTGCTCGCCGCACTCACCCTGAACCCCACCGGCGCGGGCGTCAGCCTCGTCCTCTACGGCTCGTATCCGATCACCGCGTGGCTCGCGTTCGTCTTCGCCGGTATGGCGCTCGGGCGCCTGCGTGTCGAGAAGCTCGAGACCGCGGCGATCACGCTGGGCGCGGGCGTCGGACTCATGGTCGTCGGCTACGGACTGGGCCTCGTCGGAGGAGTCACCCGCCTCGGCTCCGGCTCGGCGATCTTCGGCGGCGAGCCCGCCGCGGGGTGGAGCACCTACTCCGACGCGCTGGCCGCAGCGGATCCGGCAGGGGCCGTCGTCCGGGCGATCTTCGCCGTCGAACCGCACTCCGGCGGAACGGCCGAGATCCTCGGCTCGGGCGGGTTCGCACTGTCGGTCATCGCGCTGTGCGTGCTGCTCAGCGGGCCGTTGCGTGCGGTGCTCCTTCCGCTCGGGGCGTTGGGGTCGATGCCCCTGTCGGCCTACAGCGTGCACGTCGTCTCGGTCGCGCTCGTGGCAGGACCCGGCGGCTTCTTCTCGAGCAACGCTTTTTGGTTGGCGACGGCCGTCGCGCTGCTTCTCGCGACCACGCTGTGGTCGATCCTGTTCGGGAGGGGCCCGCTCGAGAGGCTGGTCGGCTGGGTCGCCTCGAGGATGGCGGAGGTTCCTCCTGGTCGACCTGTCATCACAGGTCGTAGGGTGGATTCATGACGATTTCTGCACTCGAACTGAACGACGGCCATTCCATCCCGCAGCTCGGCTACGGGGTGTTCAAGGTTCCGGCCGACGAGACCGAGCGCGCCGTGAGCGAGGCGCTCGAGATCGGCTACCGCCACATCGACACGGCCGCCATCTACGGCAACGAAGAGGGCGTCGGGGCGGCGATCGCCTCTTCCGGCATCCCGCGCGACGAGCTGTTCATCACGACCAAGCTCTGGAACGACCGCCACCACGACGACGAGCCGCGTGCGGCGATCGGCGAGAGCCTCGAGAAGCTCGGGCTGGATGTCGTCGACCTCTACCTCGTGCACTGGCCCACTCCGGCGAAGGACGACTACGTGCACGCCTTCGCTCGGCTCATCGAGCTGCGCGAGGCAGGACTGACACGCAGCATCGGCGTCTCGAACTTCCTCGTTCCGCACCTCGAGCGCGTGGTGGCCGAGACCGGCGTGACGCCGGCGGTCAACCAGATCGAGCTGCACCCGGCCTACCAGCAGCGCGACGTCGTCGACTGGGCGACCGAGCACGGCATCCGCATCGAGTCGTGGGGCCCGCTCGGCCAGGGCAAGTACGACCTGTTCGGCACGCCGGCGGTGGCCGAGGCGGCGGCGGCGCACGGCGTCACCCCCGCGCAGGCGGTGCTGCGCTGGCACCTGCAGCGCGGATTCATCGTCTTCCCGAAGTCGGTGCGCGCCGAGCGCCTGCGCGAGAACCTCGACGTGTTCGGGTTCGAGCTCACCGACGCCGAGGTCGCGGCGATCGACGCCCTCGACCCGCTCGACGGCTCTGGTCGGGTCGGATCGCACCCCGACGACGTGAACTGACACGCTCCGTGTCGACAGATGACGCCCCGTGTCGCTTCCCGCGACACGGGGCGTCGTCGTGAGTAGCGTCGTCCGCATGACAGCTCCCTACCGCGTCGTCGCCGTCTCCGGATCTCTGCACGAGCCCAGCAAGACCACGGCGCTCATCCGTGCGATCGCCGGGGCGATCGCCGAGCGCGCCGAGGTCGAGATCGAGGTCATCGAGCTCACCGACATCGGCCCGTCGCTCGCAGGAGCGCTGCGTCGCGACCAGCTTCCGGCGCGCGTCGAGGAGAAGCTGGTGGCGATCGAGGCGGCAGACCTGCTGATCGTGGGCAGCCCCGTCTACCGCGCATCCTTCACCGGCCTCTTCAAGCACTTGTTCGACTTCGTGGGTCAGTACGAGCTCGTCGGCAAGCCGGTGCTGCTCGCGGCGACCGGCGGCGGCGAACGCCACGCGCTCATCATCGAGCACCAGCTGCGGCCGCTGTTCGCGTTCTTCCAGGCGCTGACGCTGCCCCTGGGTGTCTACGCCAGCGACACCGACTTCGACGGCTACGTGATCGCCTCCGACGTGCTCCACGCGCGCATCGCCCTCGCTGCCGAGCGTGCGCTGCCGCTCGTCGGCTATGCGGCATCCCGGCCGGCGGAGCTGCTCGTCTCCTGACCGTCTCGTCAGGCGCCGATCGGCGTAGCGTGGACGTATGACGAACCGGCTCGCCGACACGCTCAGCCCGTACCTCCGCGCCCACGCCGACAATCCTGTCGACTGGTATCCCTGGGGCCCGGAGGCCTTCGCCGAGGCGCAGCGCCGCGATGTGCCGCTGCTGATCTCGATCGGGTACTCGACCTGCCACTGGTGTCATGTGATGGCCAGGGAGTCGTTCGCCGACCCCGACACGGCTGCGCTGATCAATCGCGACTTCGTCGCGGTGAAGGTCGACCGCGAGGAGCATCCCGACGTCGACGGCGCCTACATGGCAGCTGCCTCGGCGTTCACGCAGAATCTCGGTTGGCCCCTCACCGTCTTCACGACGCCGCGGGGCCGCACGTTCTACGCCGGAACCTACTGGCCGCCCGAGGCACGACAGCCGATGCCCGCGTTCCGTGACGTGCTCGCCGCGGTGCAGGAGGCGTGGACCCAGCGCCGTGCCCAGGCCGAGGAGTCTGCGGATGCCGTCACGGACGCCCTCGCCCGCGCAGGCGCCTCGACCCCCTCCGATCTTCCGGACGCCGATGCTCTCGCCGGCGCGGCGCGGACGATCGCGGCTCGGGAGGATCGCCGCTTCGGCGGTTACGGCGATGCGCCGAAGTTCCCGGTCGCGACGACCCTGAGGATGCTGCAGACGCCGCTCGTGCGCAGAGAGGCCCCGGATGCCGCCGAGTCGGCCGACCGGGCGCTCGCCGCGATGGCCGCCTCCGATCTGCGCGATGCCGATGGGGGGTTCTTCCGCTACGCGACCCGACGCGACTGGAGCGTGCCGCACTACGAGCGGATGCTGACCGACAACGCGCAGCTGCTCGACGTGGCGCTCGACGCGGGTGACGACGCGACCGCACGCGGCATCGCCGACTTCCTCCTGGGCACGCTGCGCAGGGCGGGCGGCGGGTTCGGCGCGGCTCAGGACTCGGAGTCGTGGATCGACGGCGAACGCAGCGAGGGCGGCTACTACCTGCGACCGCCCTCCGAGAGGACCGGTCTCGAGCTCCCTGCCGTCGACGGCAAGGTCATCACGGGATGGAACGGTCTGGCCATCACCGGTCTCGCCCGCGCGGGAGCTTCTCTGGCGGAAGGGTCCTGGGTGCGGGCCGCGGCCGAGGCTGCCGAGTACGTGCTGCGAGTCAACAGGGATGCGACCGGGGCTCTCGTGCGGGCCTCGCTCGACGGGGTCGCCTCGGGTGCGGTCGCCACCGCGGCCGATGTCGCTCTCCTGGCCGACGGGCTGTTCGCGCTCGCCGCGGCCACAGGTGAGGCGGCGTGGGCGGTGGAGGCACGCACACTGCTCGACGCGGCGATCGAGGGCCTCGTGGGCGACCCGCTGCTCGCCGAGCACGGCATCGCCGCAGCGCCCGATCAGACCGATGGCGATCTGCCGTCGGATTCGGCGGCCGTGGCTGCGGCATCTCTCACCGCCTGGCGTCTCGGCGCGGGGGATCGGTATCGCGAGGCAGCCGCGGAACGCGTGCGCGAGCATGCCGCGCCCGCCATTGCACAGCCGTTCGCGCACGGCAGCCTGCTGCGTGTGGCAGCGGGTCTCGTCGATGCGCCGAGGCAGCTCGTCGTCGTCACCGAGACGCCCGAGGGTGCACTCGCCTCGGCAGCCCGCAGGGCCGACGCGGACGTCGTCGCGATCGTCACCCCGGTGCAGGCCCAGGCATTCGCGGATGCCGGCTTCGAGCTGTTCGACGGCAAGGGCGACGCGATGGAGCAGGCGTTCGACTGCCGCTCGTTCGTGTGCCGGCTCCCGGTGCGCGACCCCGCAGACCTCCCGCTCGCGCGGTGAGCTCAGGCTGCGATCCTGGACGGCGGGCGGAGCCGCGTAGGCTGAGCAGTCTGCTCATCGCACGCAGGAGGCACGCGCATGACCGAGGTTCCCACCACGACGACCACGACCAAGGGTCTGCACCCCGGGCTGACCCGTCGGCAGATCTCGATGATGGGACTCGGCGGGGCGATCGGCGCCGGACTGTTCGTCGGGTCGGGACAGGCGATCAGCATCGCCGGTCCTGCCGTGCTCATCTCGTACCTCGTCGCCGGCGGCATCGTCGTGCTGATCATGGCGATGCTCGCCGAGATGGTCGCCGCCCGCCCGAGCTCAGGAGCCTTCAGCTCATACGCGCAGAAGGCGATGGGCCGCAGCGCCGGCAGCGCGGTCGGGTGGCTCTACTGGATCCAGCTCGTCGTCGTGATCGCCGCCGAGGCCACCGGCGCCGCCGGGATCATCGCGGCCTGGACCCCCGGCATCCCGGCCTGGGTGTGGGTGCTCGTCTTCGTCGTCGCCCTGACCGCGGTCAACCTCTTCGGGGTGCGCAACTACGGCACGTTCGAGTTCTGGTTCGCGGCGATCAAGGTCGCGGCGATCATCGTGTTCCTCGTGGTCGGCGTGTGCGCGATCCTGGGCTTCATCCCCGGCGTGCCCGCGACCGGCATCGGTAATCTCGTCGACAACGGCGGCTTCGCTCCGAACGGCCTCACGGGCATCGCGGCGGCGCTCCTCATCGTGGTCTTCGCGTTCGGCGGCACCGAGGTCGTCGCGATCGCGGCGGCGGAGTCCGACGACCCCGCACGCAACATCCGCCGGATCGTGCGCGAGGTCCTCGTGCGCATCCTGATCTTCTACGTCGGCTCGATCTTCGTGATCGTGTCGGTGCTCCCGTGGAACGATCCCGCCGTCAAGGACGGTCCCTTCTCCGCAGTGCTCGACACTTTGCAGCTGCCGGGCGTCGGCCTCGTGATGGACCTCATCGTCGTGATCGCGCTGCTGTCGGCGATGAACGCGAACATCTACGGCGCGTCGCGAATGGCCTACTCGCTCGGTGAGCGCGGGCTCGCACCGCTCGCGGCGACGCGAACGACGTCGACGGGCGTGCCGGTCGTGGCCGTGCTCGCCTCCGTCGCGTTCGGCTTCATCACGGTCGGGCTGAACTGGGCGTTCCCCGATGTGGTGCTGCCGGCGCTGCTCAACGTGGTCGGATCGACGCTGCTCATCATCTGGACGGCGACGGCGGTCTCGCAGATCATCCTCCGCCGCCGTGCCGATCGTGAGGGTGCGGCGATGCCGATGCGCATGTGGGGCTTCCCCTGGCTGTCGTGGCTGTGCCTGGCGCTGCTCGCCGGAGTGATCGCGCTCACCATGATCGACGAGGCTGCGCGTGTGCAGCTGCTGCTCACGATCGGCCTCACTGCGGTGCTGCTGGTCGTCGCCCGCCTGACACGCGGTGTCTCTCGCCCGGGGGTGGCCGGCGAGCGCGACGGAGTGGTCGAGGGCTGACCGCGCGCACGTGCTGCCGCTGGTCGGGTCAGATCCAGCCGGGCAGCCAGTTGTGCAGGAGCCAGAACTGGTAGGGCACGCTCATGCCGGTCCACACCGGGTAGAAGAACGCGGAGACCAGCACCACGACGGCGAGGAAGACGATCACGGTGCGCTCGCCCGACTGCCGGCGGTGCAGCGGATCCTCCCGGCGTCCCGCGATCTGACGGAGAACGACCGCGAGTGCGAGCACGAGGAACGGCGCCATCGCGACCGTGTAGAACTGGAAGATCGTCCGCTCAGGGAACAGCAGCCAGGGCACGTACGTCGCCGCGAGCCCGACCAGGGGGAACGTGAGGGCTGGACCGACGGGGCGACGTTCGGCCCACCCGCGCACGAGGCGGTAGAGCAGGTAGAGAGCCGCGGCGACACCGGCGTACCAGATCAGCGGGTTGGGGATCGTCGAGATCACCGCGATGCAGTGATCGACGCCGCAGGGCCCGGGGTCGCTGCCCACCCAGACGGCTGTGGGGCGCAGCAGCAGAGGCCACTCCCACGCGGGGCTCGCGTACGGGTGGCCCTTGCTGAGACCGACGTGGAAGTTCAGGATCGCCTCGTGGTAGTTCCACAGCGCGATCAGCGGATTCGGATCGCTCTGCCGGGCATAGCCGCCGGCGGTGACGAGCCACCCGGTCCAGCTGGCGAGGTAGGTGGCGAGCGCCGGCAGCACGAGCAGCACGAAGGAGACCGGTCCCTGACGGAAGGCCGCCGCGGTGGGCCAGAGCACGACGCCCGCGCGGCGTCGTGCCAGGGCATCCGTCACCACGACGTACAGGCCGAAGGCCGCGAGCGCATAGAGCCCCGACCACTTCACGGCGCAGGCGGCGCCGAGCGCGACACCTGCGGCGATCAGCCACGGACGCCGCCAGAGCACAGGACCCCACATCGGCGCGGGGGAGTCGGGGTCGGTATCGGGGTCTGCGCGTTCCAGCACGGGGATCACCCGGTCGCGGTCGATCAGGATGAAGAGCGCGCCGAGCATGAGGAAGAACGTCAGAGGGCCGTCGAGCAGGGCCGTGCGACTCATCACGATGCTGAGGCCGTCGATCGCCAGCAGGGTGCCGGCGACCGTCGCCACCACGATCGAGCCGGTCAGGCGGCGGGCGACCAGATAGACGAGCAGCACGGTGGCGGCGCCCAGCAGTGCCGTCGCGATGCGCCAGCCCACCGTGTTGTCGGGTCCTCCGATGGCCATCCCCAGGGCGATCAGCCATTTGCCCAGGGGTGGATGCACGACGAACGACCCGGCATCCGACAGCGGCAGCTGCTGCAGTGTGATGAACGCCTCGTTCGCGTCCTTGCCCCAGGTGCCTTCGTATCCGAGAGTCCACAGCGACCAGGCGTCCTTGACGTAGTAGGTCTCGTCGAAGGCGAGCTGGTGCGGATGGCCGAGGTTGACCAGGCGCAGCACGGCGGCCAGGGCCGTCACCACGAGCGGCGCGAACCAGCGCACCATGCGCCCCCAGTCGGGGTCCTGCAGCACGCGGTCGCGCAGTCGCTCGTAGCGCGTCAGTCGCTGCTCGGGCGGAGGCAGCAGAGGCAGGGGCGCGGTCACCGCACCAGCCTAGACACTCCGCCGATGGGCGCCGCCTAAGCTGGGCGGGTGATCATCCTCGCCGCAACACCGATCGGAAACCTCGGGGATGTCTCGCGTCGCCTCGTCGAGGTGCTGGAGAATGCCGAGGTCGTCGTCGCGGAGGACACGCGCACCACGCAGCGGCTCATGCAGGCTCTGCAGATCTCGAACCGCCCCCGGCTGATCGCACTCCATGATCACAACGAGAAGCAGAGAGCGGCGGAGCTCGCCGCACTCGCGGTCGAGACGGATGTCGTCGTCGTGAGCGACGCGGGGATGCCGGCCATCAGCGACCCCGGGTACGGGCTCGTCGCCGAGGCGGTCGCTCAGGGAGTGACGGTGACGGCGATCCCGGGGCCGAGCGCCGTGCTGATGGCGCTCTCCATCTCGGGACTGCCGACCGACCGCTTCACGTTCGAGGGGTTCCTGCCGCGCAAGCCCGGGGATCGGCGCTCGACGCTGCGGGCGCTCGCCGCAGAGCCACGCACCATGGTCTTCTTCGAATCTCCCGCCCGCCTGGCATCGTCGCTCGCCGACATGGGCGCAGCCTTCGGCGACGACCGCCGCATCGCCGTCTGCCGCGAGCTGACCAAGTTCTACGAAGAGGTGCGCCGCGGCACCTCCGCCGAGCTCGTCGAGTGGGCGACGGCGGGCGTCAAGGGTGAGATCGTCGTGGTGGTCGAGGGTGCAGCGCCTCGTGAGGCGTCGGCGGAAGACGCTCTCGCGCAGGTGCAGCGACTCGTGGCATCCGGCGTGCGTCTCAAGGAGGCCTGCGCCGAGGTCGCCGCGGCGACGGGCCTGTCGTCGCGCGACCTGTATCAGGCAGCCCTCGCCGCGCGCAGCTGATGGAAGGCACCTCGGACGCGGGCGTCGCCGCTGCCTACGACGCGCGGGCCGCGGAGTACGTGGAGCTCGCCGGTGCGATCGAGCAGATGGATGCCCGGGATACTGCGGTCATCGAGGCCTGGCGTGACACGGCCCCCGGCCTGCTGCTGGATGCCGGCTGCGGGCCCGGGCACTGGACCCAGTTCCTGAGTCTCGGCGAACGCGTGGCGCAGGGGATCGACCTGTCGGAGGAGTTCATCGCGACGGCGAGGAAACGGCATCCGGGCATCTCCTTCGACGTCGGCTCGTTCCGCGACCTGCCGTTCGCGGCGGGGTCGGTCGGAGGCATCCTCGCCTGGTACTCACTGATCCACACCTCGCCGGCTGACATCCCCGGGATCCTCGAAGAGTTCGCCCGCGTGCTGGCTCCCGGAGGCAGCATCCTGATCGGCTTCTTCGACGGCGAGCCGCGCGAGCCGTTCGCGCATGCCGTCGCGCCGGCGTACTTCTGGTCTGCCGAGGCGCTCGCCGGGCTTCTCGCCGACGCGGGCTTCGAGGTCGTGTCGAGTGACACCCGGGGCCGCGAACCCGGCGAGATCAGCGCCCGCCCTCACGGCTCACTCGAAGCACGCAGGCGGTGACTCGCTCGCCGGGTAGCCTGGTGCACACGCAAGCGGAGGAGGACCGAGCGTGAGCAAGAGGGCGACCGTCTACGACGTCGCAGACCGCGCCGGAGTGTCGATCGCGACGGTCTCCCGCGTGCTGCGGCAGCCGGATGCCGTGCGCCCCGCCACGCGCGAGCGCGTGCTCGACTCCGTCTCGGCGCTCGGCTACGTGCCCAGCGGCAGCGCGCGCGGTCTGGCCGAGCGCCGCACCGGCGTGCTCGGGCTGTACTTCCCCGGTTTCGATGCCTCGGAGGACGCGCCCGTCCTCGACGTGCTGGCCGATGACCAGGGCGAGGCGCCGCCGTTCACGGTCGAGCAGGCGTCCGCCGACGCGGGCGCAGAGCATCCGACCATGCTGTTCCTCGACGAGGTGCTGCGCGGAGCGGAGCTCGAAGCCTGGAAGCAGGGTTTCGTGCTCATGATCGGCGTCGGCCGTGACGATCCGACGCGCGAGACCGTGCGGGACATCGCCGGACGCGTCGACGGGCTGATGGTGCTGGCGCAGAGCGTGCCCGACGACGTGCTCGCCCGGCTCGCTCAGCGGATCCCCGTGGTGGTGCTCTCGGGGCCGGCGCGCGGCGACAGCTACGACCACGTGACCGTCAGCAACGCCGAGGCGATGTCGGAGCTGACCAGACTGGTGCTCGCGCAGGCCGATCAGGGGACGCTCGCTTTTCTCGCCGGCCCCGAGGACTCGCCCGACGGCGCCCAGCGCTGGGAGGGTTTCGCCGCGGCGGTCGCCGAGGCGGGCATCGCGACGGATGCCGTGACGGTGCTGCGCGGCGACTTCACCCGCGCATCCGGGCGGCGGGCGGCTGAGCAGCTGATCGCCGACGGCGTCCCCGCCGCACTCATCGCCGCGAACGACCAGATGGCCCTCGGGGCGATCGACGCGTTCCGATCGGCCGGCATCCGCGTGCCCCACGATGTCCGGGTCACGGGCTTCGACGGCATCGAGGCGGCGGCGCTGTCGCGTCCCGCCCTCACCACCGTCCGCCAGCCGATGATCGATCTCGGGCGGGCCGCCGTGCAGCTGCTCTCGCGACGTCTCGAGAACCCGGACGGCGAGCCGATGACGGTGCGCCTGCCCGTGCAGATCCTCGTCCGCGAGAGCTCCCAGCGCCCCGACTGAACGGCTGGCGGCGTTCAGGTGCGGTCGTGCAGGGTGATGCGGTAGCCATCGGGGTCGGCGAAAGTGAACGTGCGACCGAACGGGCCGTCGATCGGCTCGGACACGATCGCGCGGCCGTCGGCGAGGAGGGCGTCATGGATCGCCTGGACATCCGTGGCGTGCAGCCAGACCGCCGTGCCGATCCCGGGCTGGTCGACGGAGTCGAGGTCCGTTCCCGGGGCGAGGTCGCGCAGCGCGAAGGCGATCGGCGTCGTCTCGAAGACCACGGCGTGAGGCGGACCCGCCGGCGATCTGACGAGTCCGAGATAGCGCTCGTAGAACGCCTGTGAGGCGTCGAGGTCGCGCACCTGCAGGGAGATGAAGTCGGGTCCGGTGACGGGCATGATCGCGCTCTTTCGTTGTCGTGTCAGTTATCTGACATGTCTGAATCTATGTCAGAATACTGACATGAGTCAAGACCGAGCCGGCATCGACCTCGACACCTCGCTGGGCTACCTGCTGAAGGAGGCGTCGAGCGCTCTCCGCATCGCGATGGAGGAAGTGCTGAAGCCCCTCGGCATGACGATCACCCACTACTCGTGTCTCGAACTCCTCGCTCAGCGACCTGGGCTCTCGAACTCGGAACTCGCCCGAGGTGCGTTCGTCACGCGTCAGTCGATGAACGTGCTCCTCCAGTCTCTCGAGCGTGACGGATTCGTCTCGCGGGCCGACGAGGCTCCGGTCGGCAAGGTGCTGCCGACCAGCCTGACGCCGAAGGGGCGGAAGAGCCTCGCCGCGGCGACGGCCGCCGTCCGCTCGGTCGAGGTCAGGATGCTGACCGGGATGACCCCGGCAGAGCAGTCCGCCGCGCTCCGCGCTCTGCGCAGCATGATCGACTCGCTGCGCCGCGCCCCCCACTGAGACGGGATTTGACACCGCTCCCACGCCGGTCGTCGCAGGGGAGTGGGGGCTCTCGGCGTCATGCGAGGGGGGTTGCAGCCGCCAAATGTATGCGCTTACAATTGCTGATGCGGCTTCGGCCGCGGGGTGCCCCGACCCGTGGGACCCCCTTCATGACACAGACGACATGAGGTGGCAGTGTGGCGAAGACGCACATGCTCCGGCGCTGGCGGAGAGCCGCGATCGTGGGACTGGCGGCAGCGGCCGTCGTGCTCAGCGGTTGCAGCATCCAGATCAGTTCGCAGCCCGATCCATCGATCGGCGACGACACGATGCTCATCAACGCGGACAAGGGGAACCCGTTCTTCACGCGGAACTTCAACCCGTATCTCACCAACACGCGCACCGCGTCGCGGTGGATCTATGAGCCCCTGATCCTGGTGAACCCGCTCGACGGAACCGAGAACCCGTGGCTCGCGAGCGAATGGTCGCAGCCCGATGCCCGGACGGTCGTGATGACGATCCGCGATGACGTCGAGTGGAGCGACGGCGAGAAGCTGACGCCCGACGACGTGGCGTTCACGTTCCAGCTGCTGAAGGACAACCCCTCCCTCGACATCAAGGGCGCCTGGCAGCACCTCGAGACCGTCGAGGTCGACGGCGACGACGTCATCATGCACCTGCAGACCGATGACGCGCCCTCGCTGCCGATCCTCGGCCAGACCATGATCGTGCCGGAGCACCTCTGGTCGGACGTGAAGGACCCGGGCACGTACCGCAATGAGAACCCGGTCGGCACCGGCCCGTTCGTGCTGGGCAACTACAACGACCAGCAGTACTCGATGGACAAGAACCCCGACTACTGGCAGGCCGACAAGATCGAGATCGAGCACATCATCCTGCCGTCGACGAACTCGCAGCTCGACACCGTCACCCGCGGCTACGACTGGGCGTACTCGTTCATCTCCGACGTCGAGGGCACGTGGGGTGCGGCCAGTGAGAACAACGACTGGTGGTTCCCGCCGGGAGGCGTGATCGCGCTGATGCCCAACCTCGAGGTCGCGCCGTTCGACGACGTGAACGTGCGCCGCGGCATCGCCCTCTCGCTCGACCGCGAGGAGATCGCCGAGACCGCCTCCGAGGGCTACATGGAGCCCGCAGGGCAGACCGGCCTCGTGCTCCCGAACCAGGAGGAGTTCCTCGACCCCGGCATCCCCGATCAGGGCATGATCACGCAGGACAGGGATGCCGCACTCGCGGCCTTCGCCGAGGCGGGGTACACCCTCGACGGCGACCGGCTGGTGAGTGCAGACGGCGAGCAGCTCGAGTTCGCGCTCACGACGGCCAACGGATTCTCCGACTGGACCCGTGCGGCGCAGACCGTGCAGAGCCAACTCGCCGACGTCGGCGTCAAGGTGACGCTCAAGCTCCCGCAGCCGGCCGGATACCAGAGCGCCATCAGCAACGGCGACTTCGAGATGGCCATCGGCGGCATGGGCAACGGCGACGTCTACCAGGCATACAACAACCTGCTCTCGAGCGAGTTCTACGTGCCGTCCGGCGAGACGACCGCGAACAACTTCGAGCGGTATCGGTCGGATGAGGCCGACGCGCTGCTCGCCGAGTATCGCGAGACGGTCGACCCCGCCCGCCAGACCGAGATCGTGCAGGAGCTGCAGGCCATCGTCTACGAGGAGATGCCGGTCATCGGCCTCTACTACGGCGGCATCTGGGGCCTGTTCAACGACTCCAAGTTCACCGGCTGGCCCTCAGAGGATGACCCGTACATGATCCCGCAGAACTACGACTCGGCACCGCTGGGCATCTTCACCCGGCTCGAGCGCGTGAAGGAGGACGACCGATGAAGTACGTCTTCCAGAAGATCGGGCTGTTCGTCCTCACGCTGTGGGCGGCCATCACCCTGAACTTCTTCCTTCCGCGGCTGATGCCCGGCTCGCCTGCCGACGCCGCCATCGCCAAGCTCTCGCAGAACGGCCCGGTGTCCGATGCGACGCGAGCCGCGATCGAGGCGCAGCTCGGTGTGCCGACCGGCTCGATCTGGGATCAGTACGTCGCCTACCTCGGTCAGGTCGCACGACTCGACTTCGGTGTCTCGTACACGTTCTACCCTCAGACCGTGTCGAGCATGGTCTCGACCGCGCTGCCGTACACGATCGGCCTCGTCGGCATCGTCACGATCCTCGCGTTCGTGATCGGCACCCTGATCGGCACCGCCGCCGCCTGGCGCCGCGGCACGTGGCTGGACTCGCTGCCGACGCTGACCGGCTCCTTCCTCAGCACCTTCCCCTACTTCTGGACAGCGCTGCTGCTGCTGTTCTTCTTCGGGTACGTGCTGCACTGGTTCCCCACCACCGGCGCGTATTCGGCGACGACCACGCCGGGCTTCACCTGGGACTTCTTCATCGATCTCGTGCAGCATGCGATCCTCCCGGCGGTCACGATCCTGTTGACCTCTCTCGGCGGATGGATCATCGGCATGCGCAACGCGATGATCAACACCCTGGGTGACGACTACGTGACGTTCGCCGAGGCGAACGGCCTGCACGGTCGCACCATCGCCCTCCGCTATGCCGCACGAAACGCGATCCTGCCGAACCTCACCGGCTTCGGGCTCACGCTCGGCGGCGTGGTCGGCGGATCGATCCTCGTGGAGCAGGTGTTCGGCTATCCCGGCATCGGATACCTGCTCTTCAACGCCGTGATCGGGCAGGACTACCCGCTCATGCAGGCGCTCTTCCTGATGATCACCGTCAGCGTGCTCGTCGCCAACTTCCTCGTCGACATCCTGTACGGCGTGCTGGATCCAAGGACCCGCCGATGACCTCCACCATGAATGTCAAGGTTCCCTCCGACCGGATCGCGGCTCCCAGCCCGTGGCGCTCGTTCGCCCGGATGGTGGGCACCCTCTGGTCCAACGGCAAGGCCCGTCTGGGCCTCATCATCCTCGGTCTGTTCGTGCTGGTGGCGGTGTTCGCTCCGCTGCTCGCCCCGTACGGACCGAAGGAGAACACCTTCGAGCGCAACGCCGACGCGTCGGCCGCGCACTGGCTCGGCACCACCGCCGCCGGCGAAGACGTCCTGAGTCAGCTGATCTACGGCTCGCAGATCAGCCTCCTGGTCGGCATGGCCGCCGGCATCCTCTCGACGATCGTCGCAGTGCTGATCGGGCTCAGCTGGGGCTACATGCGCGGATTCCTGGGCGAGGTGGTCGGCTTCATCGTCAACCTCTTCCTGGTGATCCCCGGTCTGCCGCTGATGATCGTGATCGCCGCGTACCTGCAGAACGGCGGCATCCTGATGATCATCGCGGTGATCGTCGTCACCGGCTGGGCCTGGGGTGCGCGCGTGCTGCGCAGCCAGACGCAGTCGCTGCGAGGCAACGACTTCGTCACCTCGGCGCAGTTCTCGGGTGACAGCAGGGCGCGCATCGTGTTCCGCGAGATCCTGCCGAACATGACCTCGATCATCGCGGGCACGCTCTTCGGAGCGGCGACCGCGGCGATCCTCGCAGAGGCGGGCCTCGAGTTCCTCGGGCTCGGCGACTCGAGCATCGTCAGCTGGGGCACCATGCTCTACTGGGCGCAGAACTCCAACTCGCTGCTCACCGGGCAGTGGCTGCTGCTGTTCGCCCCTGGTCTCTGCATCGCCCTGCTCGCCCTGAGCCTGACACTGATCAACTTCGGCGTGGATGGGATCTCCAATCCGCGCCTGCGAGAGGGGAAGGGCCGATGAGCGCCATGGAAGCGAACATCCCCACGGATGACGTGCTGCTCGATGTCCAGGGCCTGTCGGTCGAGTACGCCTCGCCCGGCACCACGCCGGTCACCGCCGTCGAGGACGTCTCGTTCACGCTGCGTCGCGGCGAGTTCGTCGGTCTCGTCGGCGAGTCCGGCTCGGGCAAGTCGACGCTCGGCTTCGCGCTGACACGGCTCCAGAAGCCGCCGGCTCGCATCAGCGGCGGGCGCATCCTGTTCGACGGGCGCGACATCCGCGAGCTCGACGCCGAGGAGCTGCGCCGTCAGCGCCAGGGCGGGTTCGCGATGGTGCTGCAGTCGGGCATGAACGCGCTGAACCCGGTGCGCACGATCGGCAACCACTTCCGCGACATCTTCGCCGCGCACGGACACGTGGCCCGCGGCGATCGGGATGCGAGGGCGCGCGAGCTGATCGGCAAGGTCGGTCTCGACCCCGCAGTGCTGGCCAGATACCCGAGCGAGCTCTCGGGCGGCATGCGGCAGCGCACCTCGATCGCGCTGGCACTGTCGCTCGAGCCGCAATTGATGGTGTTCGACGAGCCGACCACGGCGCTCGACGTGCTCGTGCAGCACGCCGTCATGGACACCATCAAGGATCTCCAGCGCACCGAGCACTTCACCGCGATCCTCATCAGCCACGACCTGGGCATCGTGCTCGAGGCGACCGATCGGGTGATGGTCATGCATGAGGGTCGGATCGTCGAAGACGCGCCGAGCCTCGACATCCTGCAGCGTCCTCAGGACGAGTACACGCGGATGCTGCTGAGCCACTACGCCGATCCTCGGGCCGAGTCGATCTCGATCCCCGGGTTCGTCGACCTCGGCACGCGCCGTCGCGAGGGGCGCTCACGCACCGACCTGACCGAGACCCTGCCCACCGTGTCGCAGCGCGACACGCGCCGGGCGGACGCCGCGATCGTGGTCGAGGGCGTGTCGAAGCGGTATCCGGCTCCGCGTCGGGGCGAGCAGCCCGTCACCGCGGTCGACGATGTGTCGTTCCGACTCGAACCCGGCGAGGCCCTGGCACTCGTCGGCGCCTCCGGTTCGGGCAAGTCGACGATCGCGAAGCTGATCACCGGTGTCGAGAAGCCGACCGAGGGCACGGTGCGCTTCGGCGATGTCGACGTCGCTGCCCTGCGCCGTGCGGGCCTGCGCGACCTGCGCAAGGACGTGCAGATGGTGTTCCAGGATCCGTATGCCGCGCTCAACCCGCTGCACACGGTGGAGTACGCGCTGAGCCGACCGATCCGCAACTACACGCCGTTGCGCGGTGACGAGGCGAGAGCCCGCGTGCTCGAGCTCCTCGAGACCGTGGGCCTGACACCTGTCGAGCAGTTCGCGGCCAAGCTGCCGCATCAGCTCTCAGGCGGTCAGCG
The DNA here is from genome assembly GCF_001428975.1 of Microbacterium sp. Root280D1. Classification (NCBI taxonomy): domain Bacteria; kingdom Bacillati; phylum Actinomycetota; class Actinomycetes; order Micrococcales; family Microbacteriaceae; genus Microbacterium; species Microbacterium sp. Root280D1. The sequence goes on from NZ_LMJK01000003.1 coordinate 685,730, forward strand.
TCAGCGCGTGGTCATCGCCCGGGCGCTCGCGAGCGATCCGCAGGTGCTGATCGCCGACGAGCCGGTGTCGATGCTCGACGTGTCGCTGCGTGCCGGAGTGCTCGCGCTGCTCGAAGACCTGCGCGAGAGGTGGGGCATCAGCATGCTCTACATCACGCACGACCTGCTCAGCGCGCGGCTCGTCACCGAGAACATCCTCGTGCTCAACGGCGGTCGCGTCGTCGAGCGCGGTGAGACCTCTCAGGTCCTCCAGCATCCGGAGGACCCGTACACGGTGCAGCTGCTCGACGCCGTGCCCAACCCATCCCGAATCTCGAAATAGAGAGGAGCACTCGTGCTCACATTCCCTGACGGCTTTCTCTGGGGCGCTGCGACCGCAGCCCATCAGGTGGAGGGGAACAACACGACCAGCAACTGGTGGGCCATGGAGCATGCTCCGGGCTCGACGATGGTGGAGCCCTCGGGCGATGCCGCCGACCACTTCCACCGGTACCCGGAGGACATGCGGCTGCTGGCGGATGCCGGTCTGAACTCGTACCGCTTCTCGATGGAGTGGGCGCGCATCGAGCCCGAGCGCGGCTTCGTGTCGCGGGCGATGCTGGATCACTACCGCCGCATGATCGACACGGCCCGGGAGAACGGTCTGGACCCGACGGTGACGCTGATGCACTTCACGGTGCCGCAGTGGTTCCAGAAGGACGGCTTCTGGCGTGCGGACGACGCGGTCGACCTGTTCTCCCGCTACGTCGAGACCGTGCTGCCGATCCTCGAGGGCGTGACCTACGTCTGCACGATCAACGAGCCGAACATCGCGGCGATGCTCGCCGGGGGAGAGGATGCCTCGAACCTCGTCGCCTTCGGACTGCCGAACCCCGACCTCGCCGTCGCGGACACGCTGCTCGACGCGCACCACCGGGCCTCCGAGATCCTGCATTCCGTCTCGGGCGTGCAGGCCGGATGGACGATCGCGACGCAGGCCTTCCACTCCACCGGTGAGCCGGGGGCGGACGAGATGCTGGCCGAGTACGGCGACCCCCGCGACCACTGGTACCTCGATCAGTCGGCCGGTGACGACTTCGTCGGCGTGCAGGCCTACACCCGCACCTTCATCGGCCCCGAGGGTCCGCGTCCGGTCGCCGACGACGTCGAGACCACGCTCACCGGCTGGGAGTTCTTCCCCGAGGCGCTCGAGATGGGCGTGCGCAGCGCGTGGGAGCGCAGCGGCGGCGTGCCGGTGCTCGTCACGGAGAACGGCATCGCGACCGGCGACGACACGCGGCGCATCGCCTATACCCAGGGTGCTCTCGAGGGACTCCACCGTGCCATCTCCGACGGCATCGAGGTCAAGGCTTACCAGCACTGGAGCGCACTCGACAACTACGAGTGGGCGAGCGGATTCCGCCCGACCTTCGGCCTGATCGGCTTCGATCACGAGACGTTCGAGCGTTCGCCGAAGCCCTCGCTCGCCTGGCTCGGAGAGGTCGCACGCCGCAACGGGCTCTGAGCCGCACGACCCCGGGGCCCAGCCCCGGGGTTACGCTCTGATCATGACCCACGCAGTCCGCGCGAAGCGCGGAGACAGGCTTCGATCGGCGGCCGCCGGCTTGAGCGCGGCCGTCGTCGCGGTCGGCCTGGCAGAGCTGGTCGCAGCGATCGTCGAGCCGAGCGCGAGCCCCTTCGCCGTGATCGGCAGCGGTCTCATCGATCTCGCCCCCAGCTGGGCGAAGGATGCGGCGATCGCACTGTTCGGCACCGGCGACAAGGTGGCGCTGATCACCGGGATAGCGGTGGTCCTCGTCGGGGTCGCCGCGCTCGCCGGCATCCTGGAATCCCGCCGCGCGGGCGTGGGATCCGCGATCCTCGCCGCTCTCGGCGTGCTGGCGCTGGTGGCCGCGATGATCCGTCCGGGCGCGGGCCCCTTCGCCTGGCTCCCCGGTCTCGTCGCCGGCGCGACCGCGGTCGTCGCGCTGCGGCTGCTCATGCGCAAGGTGCATCCGATCCCCTATCTCCGCGCCGAGCATGAGGAACGCCGCCAGTTCCTGCTGTGGACCGTCGGCGTCGCCGCGACCGGCGTCGTGGCGCTCGTCATCGGCAGCGCAGCCCGCGGCGCGACGAGGTCGATCGAGGCGATCCGCTCGACGTTGCGGCTGCCGAAGGCTGCCGCCCCCGCGCCGATGGTGCCGGCCGGTGCAGAGCTCGACATCCCCGGCCTGGCTCCTGTCGTGACCCCCAACGCCGACTTCTACCGCATCGACACCGCACTGATCGTGCCGCGCATCGACCCGGCCGACTGGTCGCTGCGCATCCACGGGATGGTCGATCGCGAGATCGTGATCACGTGGGACGAACTGGTCGCGCTGCCGATGCAGGAGTCGCACGTCACCCTCGCCTGCGTGTCGAACCAGGTCGGCGGGGACCTGATCGGCAACGCCCTCTGGCTCGGGCATCCGGTGCGCGATCTGCTCGCGAGAGCGGGAGTCGATCCCGACGCCGACATGGTGCTGTCGACCTCATCCGACGGGTTCACGGCCTCGACGCCGATCGAGGCGCTCACCGACGAGCGCGATGCCCTGCTCGCGGTCGGCATGAACGGCGATGCGCTGCCTCTCGAACACGGCTTCCCGGTGCGCATGGTGGTGCCGGGCCTCTACGGCTATGTGTCGGCGACCAAATGGGTGACGGACCTCGAGGTCACCCGGTTCGACCGCACGACCGCCTACTGGACCGACCGCGGATGGTCGGAGCGCGGACCGGTGAAGCTGCAGTCGCGCATCGACGTGCCCCGGCGGGGGACCAGGATCGAGGCCGGCGACGCCGTCATCGCGGGCATGGCGTGGCAGCAGCACGTGGGCGTCGAGGGTGTGGAGGTGCGGATCGACGACGGTGAGTGGCGTCGCGCCGAGCTCGGCGCCGCGATCTCCGACGACACCTGGGTGCAGTGGCGTCTCGACTGGGCGGCCGAGAGTGGAGCGCACACGATCGAGTGTCGCGCGATCAGCGCCGACGGGGAGACGCAGACCTCGGATCCGGCCGATGTCGTGCCCGACGGCGCCCAGGGGTGGCACCGCATCGAGGTGTCTGTCGCCTGAGCGTAACGACCCCCTGCATCCCACCTAGAATTGTCCCCATGCCCGCAGGCGAATCGTTCTACATCACCACGCCCATCTACTACCCCTCCGATGTGCCCCACATCGGTCACGGGTACACCTCGGTGGCGGTCGACGCGCTCGCGCGCTGGCACCGGCAGGGCGGCGATGACACCTGGATGCTGACGGGCACCGACGAGCACGGCCAGAAGATGCTCCGTGCCGCGGCCGCGAACAACGTCACTCCGCAGGAGTGGGTCGACAAGCTCGTCACCGAGGCGTGGTTCCCCCTGCTCGAGACGCTCGACGTCGCGAACGACGACTTCATCCGCACGACGCAGGAGCGCCACGAGACCAACGTGCAGACGTTCTTCCAGCGTCTCTACGACCGTGGCTACATCTATGCGGGCGAGTACGAGGCGCTGTACTGCGTGGGCTGTGAGGAGTTCAAGCCCGAGTCCGAGATCGTCGACGGCACCGGTCCGTTCGAGGGCCTCAAGGTCTGCGCCATCCACTCGAAGCCGCTCGAGCTGCTGCAGGAGAAGAACTACTTCTTCAAGCTGAGCGAGTTCCAGGACCGTCTGCTCGAGCTCTACAAGACCCAGCCCGACTTCGTGCGCCCCGATTCGGCGCGCAACGAGGTCGTCTCCTTCGTCAGTCAGGGTCTCAAGGACCTCTCGATCTCGCGCTCGACGTTCGACTGGGGCATCCCGCTGCCGTGGGACGAGTCGCATGTCATCTACGTCTGGGTCGATGCGCTGCTCAACTACGCCACCGCCGTCGGCTACGGCTCCGATCAGGAGACCTTCGACCGCCGCTGGCCCGCCTATCACGTGGTCGGAAAAGACATCCTGCGCTTCCACGCGGTGATCTGGCCGGCTCTGCTGATGGCCGCAGGGCTCGATGTGCCCAAGGGCGTGTTCGCGCACGGCTGGCTGCTCGTCGGCGGTGAGAAGATGTCGAAGTCGAAGCTCACCGGCATCGCGCCGACCGAGATCACCGACGTCTTCGGATCCGACGCCTACCGCTACTACTTCCTCTCGGCGATCGCGTTCGGCCAGGACGGCTCGTTCTCGTGGGAGGACCTCTCGGCCCGCTACCAGGCGGAGCTCGCCAACGGCTTCGGCAACCTCGCCTCGCGCACCACGGCGATGATCGAGAAGTACTTCGAGGGCATCGTGCCGCCGCCCGCCGACTACACCGAGAAGGATCTCGAGATCCAGAGGATCGTCGCGGATGCCGCCTCGAATGCAGATGCCGCGATCGAGCAGTTCCGCATCGACGAGGCCATCTCGTCGATCTGGACGATCGTCGACGCTCTCAACGGCTACATCACGGAGAACGAGCCGTGGGCATTGGCACGGGACGAGTCTCAGCGCGGCCGTCTCGGCACCGTTCTCTACACGTGCGCCGAGGGACTTCGCGCGCTCGCCGTGCTGCTCTCGCCCGTGATGCCGCAGTCGACGGAGAAGCTCTGGGTCGCCCTCGGCGCCGCAGAGAGCCTCGGACGTCTGCAGGACCAGCCGATCCGCGAGGCCGGAGCCTGGGGCGTGCTGCGTCCCGGCACCAGCGTCGACGGTCTCACCCCGCTGTTCCCGCGCGTGGAGTCCACCGCCTGAGCATGACGTACGTGCAGCAGCGAGACGGCGGCGGGCGCAAGGATCTCCGGTATCCCGCGGCTCCGGAGCCCCTTGCCGTGCCCGTCTACGACAATCACGCGCATCTCGAGATCCTCGACGGCGATGAGCCGCTCTCGTTGACCGAGCAGCTCGATCGTGCGGCGGCCGTGGGCATCGCCGGGGTGGTGCAGGCATCGGGTGACATCGAGTCGTCCCGGTGGGCGGTCGAGGCCGCCGAGTCGGACCCGCGCGTGCTCGCGGCTGTCGCGATCCACCCGAATGATGCGCCCGCCTACGCCGAGGAGGGTCGTCTCGATGAGGCCATCGCGGTGATCGACGAGCTCGCGGCGCACCCGCGAACGCGGGCGATCGGCGAGACGGGTCTCGACTTCTTCCGCACCGAGCCCGAGCGCCGAGCGCCGCAGTTCGAGTCGTTCGAGGCGCACATCGCGCTGGCGAAGAAGCACGGCATCGCGATGCAGATCCACGACCGTGACGCGCATGACGCGGTGCTCGAGACGCTGAGTCGCGTCGGGGCGCCCGAGCGGACGGTCTTCCACTGCTTCTCCGGCGACGATGCGATGGCGAGGATCTGCGCGGATGCGGGTTACCACCTGTCCTTCGCCGGCAACGTCACGTTCAAGAACGCGCAGAACCTGCGCGACGCGCTGAAGGTGACGCCCCTGGACCGCATCCTCGTCGAGACCGATGCGCCGTTCCTCACCCCGACGCCGCTGCGCGGTCGTCCAAACGCCCCCTATCTCGTGCCGATCACGGTGCGGTTCATGGCGGCGGAGCTCGGCATCGAGGTCGACGAGCTGTCGACCCGACTCGCCGCAAACTCCCTGCGGGTCTACGGCTCGTTCACCGACTGATCCGCCGGTGCGGCACTGACGATCTGCGAGATCGGCTTCCAGACCAGGACAAGGGTCAGCGCGGCGCCCACGAAGGCGAACCACCACGGAGCCGTGAGACCCCAGACCTGGGCGATCACCCCGCCGAGGGCCTGGCCGATGACCATGCCGCCGAACACGCCGACCATGTTGACCGAGGCCACGCGGCCCTGCAGCTCGGCGGGGACCAGACGCTGACGGACGGTCGTCGAGATCGTGCCCCACACGAACGCGTAGGCGCCGAACACGAACATGATCACGAGCGCCACCCAGCCCGCGGTGGTGAGTGCGAACGCGAGGTGCATCAGCACCTCGAGCGAGAGGACGACGCGCATCAGCGTCGCGAACGACACGTGGCGCTCGAGCCAGCCGAAGCAGAGGGTGGCGAGGATTCCTCCGGCCGCCGAGGCGGTCGTCAGGGCGCCGTAGCCGACCGCGCCCATGTTGAGATACTCCGTGGCATAGAGCACGAGCACGCCCCACGGGGCCGCCCAGGTGACGTTGAAGACGAGGATGATCAGCACCAGCATCCGCACCGGCGGGTTCTGCCACAGCCAGCGGAGTCCCTCGCCGATGTCGGTGTGCACGTGCGACTTCACGCCGTCTCCCGTTGACCGGGGCGGCACGGGGGTGCGGGCCATGCGCGAGATCAGCACGACCGCGAGGAGGACGCAGAGGATCTCGAGCAGGAACGGCCACGCCGCGCCGGCGGCGAAGAGGAACGCGCCGAGCGGCGGCCCGGCGAACTGGTTCGCGACCAGATACCCGGCCTGCAGCCGCGCGTTGCCGATGCCGAGGTCGGCCGGCTTCACGAGCATCGGCAGCAGCGTGCTGCCGGCGGTGTCGACGAAGACCTCCGCCGTGCCGTAGAGGAAGGCCACGGCGAGCACGATCCAGATGTTCGCGGTTCCGGTGAGCAGGAACGCGCAGAGCCCCGCGAGCGCCACGGCCCGTGCCGCGTTGGCGAACATCACGAGGCGCCGACGGTCGAACCGGTCGGCGATGGCTCCGGCGTGCAGCCCGAACAGCAGCCACGGGAGGAACTGCAGGATCGCCCCGGACGCGACGAGGATGGGCGACGACGTCATCGACGCGATGAGCAGGGGAGCGGCCGCGAGGGCGACGCCGTCTCCGACGTTGCTCGTCCACGATGATGCGAGCAGCCAGCGGAAATCCCTGCCCATGCGCCGTGGTGCGATCAGTTCACCGAGGGAGGGCATCACAGCAGACTACTGGGCGGCTCGGACACCGGCGGGGGTGGGGGACAATGGAGCAATGACAGTCACCCTGCTCGGCGCCACCGAGATCCGCCGGCTCGCCGCCGAGCTCGATGTCACCCCGACCAAGAAGCTCGGACAGAACTTCGTCGTCGACGCGAACACCGTGCGCAAGATCGTGCACGCCGCCCGCGTCCAGCAGGGGGAGCGGGTCGTCGAGGTGGGCCCGGGGCTCGGCTCCCTCACCCTCGCGATCCTCGAGGCCGGCGCATCCGTCACCGCTGTCGAGATCGATCACCGGCTCGCCGCCCGGCTCGCCCAGACCGCCGAGGAGCACGGCGTTCCCGCCGACATGCTCACGGTCGTCGATGCCGACGCGCTGCGCATCACGGAGCTGCCGGGCGAGCCGACCGTGCTGGTCGCGAACCTGCCCTACAACGTCTCGGTCCCCGTGCTGCTGCACTTCCTCGAGAACTTCTCCTACCTGAAGCGCGGTGTCGTGATGGTGCAGGCCGAGGTCGCCGAGCGCATCGCGGCCAAGCCGGGCTCCAAGATCTACGGCACCCCGAGTGTCAAGGCGGCCTGGTACGGCGAGTGGAAGCTGTCGGGCACCGTGTCCCGTCAGGTCTTCTGGCCGGTCCCGAACGTCGACAGCCTGCTCGTCGGATTCGACCGGTCGGAGGGCGAGCGCGGCACAGAGGACGAACGCCGACTCACCTTCAAGATCGTGGATGCCGCCTTCAACCAGCGCCGCAAGATGCTGCGACAGGCGCTGTCCGAGCTCTTCGGCAGCTCCGCCGCGGCATCCGCGATCCTGATCGCGGCCGGAGTCGCGCCGACCGCTCGTGGCGAGGACCTCACGGTCGATGACTATCACCGTATTGCGCGGCACGTCGCTCAGATCGAAGACGCCGTCGTCACCGACTAACCTGGCACCGTGACCGACTCTCCTCGCTTCCGTCCGAACATCCCCGAGCTCCACCGGCCGTACGCCGCCGATGAGAGCCGCTACCAGCAGTTCGAGTACCGCCAGGTCGGCACCTCGGGGCTGTTCCTGCCGCCCATCTCGCTGGGCCTGTGGTGGAACTTCGGCGACAACATCCCGCTCGACAACCAGCGCGCGCTGCTGCGTCACGCCTTCGACCGCGGCATCACGCACTTCGATCTCGCGAACAACTACGGCCCGCCCTACGGCTCGGCCGAGAAGAACTTCGGCCGCATCTTCGCCGAGGACTTCCGCCCCTACCGCGACGAGCTGATCATCTCGTCGAAGGCGGGCTGGGACATGTGGCCGGGTCCGTACGGAGACTTCGGCAGCCGCAAGTACATCCTCGCGAGCGCCGAGCAGTCGCTGACCCGCATGGGCCTCGACCACGTCGACATCTTCTACTCGCACCGCGCCGATCCCGTGACGCCGGTCGCCGAGACCATCGGGGCGCTCGACACGCTCGTGCGCCAGGGCAAGGCCCTCTACGTCGGCATCTCGTCGTACAGCGCCGAGCGCACGGCCGAGGCCGTCGCCGTCGCCACCGACCTCGGTACCCCGCTCGTCATCCACCAGCCCGCCTACTCGATCCTCAACCGTTGGGTCGAAGACGGCCTCACCGACACCCTCGAGCAGTCCGGCGTCGGTACGATCGCGTTCACACCTCTCGCGCAGGGGCTCCTCACCGACAAGTACCTCGGCGACGGCACGGCCGCCCGTGCGCAGAAGCGCGGTTCGCTGCCGGATGCGCCGCTGTCGGATGCCGCCGTGCAGACCCTCCGCTCGCTCAACGCCATCGCCGAGCAGCGCGGGCAGTCCCTGGCGCAGATGGCGATCCAATGGACGCTGCGCAACCCGGTCGTCGCCTCCGCGCTGGTCGGGGCATCGCGTCCCGAGCAGCTCGACGAGAACATCGCCGCCGTCAACGGTCCGGCATTCACCGACGACGAGCTCGGCCGCATCGACGAGGCGGCCGGTGCCATCGACGTCGACCTGTGGGCGACGTCGACGGAGCTGTGACGGGAACACCGACATGAGCTTCGCCGCCCCCGTCGACTCCGTGCACGTGCGCGCGCCCGGCAAGATCAACGTCTATCTCGGTGTGGGCGGCCGCCACGACGACGGGTATCACGCGCTGGCCACGGTGTTCCAGGCGGTCTCGCTCTATGAGGACGTGATCGCCCGGCACGCCGACGACTTCTCGATCACCGTCTCGGGCGTCGACGACCCCGACACCGTGCCGCTGGACGATCGCAACCTCGCGATGCGCGCCGCCAAGCTGCTCGCGACCGCGGCCGAGTACGACGGCGGGGTGGCGCTGGAGATCCGCAAGAGCGTGCCTGTCGCCGGAGGCATGGGCGGCGGGTCGGCGGATGCCGCGGCCGCTCTCGTCGCGTGCGACGCACTGTGGGGTACCGGGTTCTCGACCGCCCGCCTGCATGAGCTGGCCGCCCGGCTCGGCGCGGACGTCCCGTTCGCGTTGCACGGCGGCACCGCCGTCGGAACCGGCCGAGGAGATCAGCTGAATCCCGCGCTGGCGAGGGGGCGGTTCGACTGGGTGCTCGTCCCGAGCGATGACGGGCTGTCCACGCCCGTCGTGTATGCGCGACTCGATGCGCTGCGAGACGCTGAGGGCTCGCTCGCCGACGATCCGCCGCTGTCGCTCGAGGTGCCGGCTCCCGTGCTGCAGGCGCTGCGTTCCGGCGATCCCGAGCTGCTGTCCGAGAGCATCTACAACGACCTGCAGGAGGCCGCCCTGTACGAGCGGCCCGAGCTGGAGACCACGATCCTGCGCGGCATCCACGCCGGCGCTCTGCAGGGCATCGTGTCGGGTTCGGGACCCACCGTCGCTCTCCTCTGCCCGAGCCCCGAGGGTGCGCAGGAGGTCCAGTCGCTGCTGCGTGAGCACGGACTCGAGTCGCTGCACGTGCACGGGCCGGTGCCCGGCGCGCGCATCCTCGCCTGACCCGGCCCGCCCGCATCCTCGCCTCGGCGAGGTGCGCTCCGCGCGCCTGGCATACATAATGAAGAGACGATGTGACCGTGCACATACAAGGAGGTCTGTGATGTCGACTGCCTCCGAGCGTGCCCGGATGCCGAGCATCCGCGACGTGGCGAGACTCGCGGGGGTGTCGCACCAGACCGTGTCGCGGGTGCTGAACGACCACCCCAGCATCCGTCCCGAGACGAAGGCGAAGGTCCTCGACGCCATCGCCGTGCTGGACTACCGCCCCAACCTCGCGGCGCGGGCGCTCGTGACGAGCAAGTCCAACATGCTCGGCATCCTCTCGGCCACGGTGGGGGAGTTCGGACCGACGTCGTCGATCGTCGGCATCGAGGACGCCGCTCGCGAGGAGGGGTACTCGGTCTCGACCCTGAACCTCTCGGCCACGACGCCCGAGGCGATCGGCAACGCCCTGCGGCAGCTGGCACGCGAGCAGGTCGACGGCATCGTGGTGCTCGCCCCGCAGGTCCGGGCGTTCCATGTGCTGAAGGGCATGGCGGTCGAGATGCCGTTCGTCTCGCTGCAGACGGCCTCCGGCTCCGACGGGGTGACCCTGTCGGCCGACCAGGTCGCGGGCGCGCGCACCGCCACCGAGCATCTGATCGGGCTCGGGCACAGCGACATCATCCACATCGCCGGGCCGCAGGACTGGATCGAGGCCGAGTCGCGCATGCGCGGATACCTCGATGCTCTGCGGGAGGCCGATCTGCCCACCTTCCCGCCGATCCGCGGAGACTGGACGGCCGACTTCGGCTATTTCGCGGGGCAGGAGCTCGCCCGACGGCGTGACTTCACGGCCGTGTTCGTCGCGAACGACCAGATGGCGATCGGGCTGCTGCACGGGTTCAGGGATGCCGGCATCCGCGTGCCCGAGGACGTGAGCGTCGTCGGGTTCGACGACATCCCGGTCGCGGCGCATGTCGCACCGACGCTGAGCACGGTGCATCAGGACTTCCCCGAGCTGGGTCGCCGCGCCGTGCGCATCCTGCTCGCGCAGATCCGTGGTGAGCAGGTGCCGCAGTTCGGGCCCCTGCAGACGACCCTTCGAACGCGGGAATCGTCCGCGCCTCGATAAGGCCACATTTTCGCGAGTGGTCTTGACACCGTCTCAGCGAGCGTAGACTATGTAATCTAATGTGAACGGTCACATCGAAGGTGACCGCCCGTCGCGAGGAAGATCTTGTGAGCACCACAGCAACGTTGCCGGTCGTGTCAGGCCCCATCCTGGAGATGCGCAGCATCACCAAGGAGTTCCCGGGTGTCAAGGCGCTGTCCGACGTGTCCATCACCGTCCGGGCCGGAGAGATCCATGCGATCTGCGGCGAGAACGGCGCCGGGAAGTCGACCCTGATGAAGGTCCTCTCCGGCGTGTACCCCTACGGCACGTACGAGGGGGAGATCCTGCTCTACGGCGAGGAGCAGCGCTACCGCGACATCGCGGCGAGCGAGCAGGCCGGGATCGCGATCATCCACCAGGAGCTCGCGCTGATCCCTGAGCTCTCGATCACCGAGAACATCTTCCTCGGCAACGAGATCCGCCACTTCGGCGCGATCGACTGGCGCGCCCAGCGTCAGCGCACGGTCGAGCTGCTGGCCCGCGTCGGCCTGCGCGAAGACCCCGACGTCGCCATCAAGACGCTCGGTGTCGGAAAGCAGCAGCTGATCGAGATCGCGAAGGCCCTCAACAAGGACGTCAAGCTCCTCATCCTCGACGAGCCCACCGCGGCACTGAACGAGAACGACTCGCAGCACCTCCTCGACCTGATCCTGGGTCTGAAGGCCAAGGGCATCGCGTCGATCATGATCAGCCACAAGCTCAACGAGATCGAGCAGATCGCCGACGAGATCACGATCATCCGCGACGGTCGCACGGTCGAGACGCTCGACATCTCGCGCGGCGAGATCAACGAGGACCGCATCATCCGCGGCATGGTCGGCCGCTCGCTCGAGAGCCGCTACCCCGACCGCACCCCCGAGATCGGCGACGTGTTCTTCGAGGTCAAGGACTGGTGGGTGCAGCACCCGACCGTGTCCGAGCGGATGGTCGTCAAGGGGTCGAACCTCAACGTGCGTCGTGGCGAGGTCGTCGGCATCGCCGGTCTGATGGGCGCGGGCCGCACCGAGTTCATGATGAGCATCTTCGGTCGCTCCTACGGCACGTTCCTCGGCGGACAGATCGTCAAGGACGGCCAGGAGATCACCATCCCCGACGTCTCCTCGGCGATCAAGCACGGACTCGCGTACGTCAGCGAGGACCGCAAGGTGCTGGGGCTCAACCTGCTCGACACCATCAAGCGGTCTGTCGTGGCGGCGAAGCTGTCGAAGATCTCGAAGCGCGGCGTCGTCGACGAGCGCGAGGAGTACTCGGTCGCCGAGCGCTACCGCAAGGCGCTGCGCATCAAGACACCCAGCGTCGAAGAGGGCGTCGGCAAGCTCTCGGGAGGAAACCAGCAGAAGGTCGTGCTGGCCCGGTGGATGTTCACGGACCCCGACCTGCTGATCCTCGATGAGCCCACGCGCGGCATCGACGTCGGAGCGAAGTACGAGATCTACGCGATCATCAACGAGCTCGCCTCCCAGGGCAAGGGCGTCATCGTCATCTCCAGCGAGCTGCCCGAGCTGCTCGGCATCTCCGACCGCATCTACACAGTCTTCGAAGGTCGGGTCACCGACTGCATCCCGGCCGACCAGGCGACACCCGAGGCTCTCATGCGCAGCATGACCTCCGCGACTCAGAAAGCATCCGCATGACCACCGACCTCACGACAACGAAGCGCGGCTTCCACTTCGGCGACATCCGCAAGATGTTCGGAAGCAACGGCACCTCGTCACTGCGCCAGTTCGGCATCCTGGGCAGCCTCATCGTCATCATCGTCCTCTTCGAGGTGCTGACGCTGCTGCGCAACGGACCGAACGGCGCGACGCTGACGTCGGGCAACCTGATCAACGTCATCAACCAGTACTCGTTCATCCTGATCCTCGCGATCGGCATGGTGATGGTCATCATCATGGGGCACATCGACCTGTCGGTCGGTTCCGTGGCGGCCTTCACCGGCATCATCGTCGCGAAGTCGATGGCCGACTGGAACCTCCCTTGGCCGCTGGCGATCCTGCTCGGCCTCGGCGTCGGTGCCCTGGTGGGCGCCTGGCAGGGGTTCTGGGTCGCCTACGTCGGGGTGCCCGCGTTCATCGTGACGCTCGCCGGCATGCTCTTCTTCCGTGGCGCGCAGCAGTGGATCGGTGACGCTCAGACGATCCCGGTGCCCAAGGGCTTCCAGGTGATCGGCACCGGCTACCTTCCTGAGGTCGGGCTCCCGCTGGACTTCAACGTGCCGACCATGATCCTCGCGCTGGTCGCGGTGGCGTGGCTGGTCTTCTGGGAGATCCGCACCCGTCGCCAGCAGCACAAGATGGGCTCCGACAGTGCGCCCCTGTGGGTCAGCGTCGTCAAGGTCGTGCTGCTCTCGGTCGTCGTGCTCGCCGCTGCGTGGATGTTCGCGACGGGTCGCCCGGGCACGAGCTTCCCGGTTCCGGGTCTGATCCTGCTCGCCCTCGTGATCATCTACTCGTTCATCACGCGGAACACCGTCTTCGGTCGCCACATCTACGCCGTGGGTGGCAACCGCCAGGCCGCACGCCTCTCCGGCGTGAAGGACCGCTGGGTCGACTTCTTCGTCATGATGAACATGTCGATGATGGCCGCACTCGCCGGCATGATCTTCGTCGCCCGTTCGCAGGCATCCGGACCGAACGACGGCACCGGCTGGGAGCTCGACGCGATCGCGTCGGTGTTCATCGGTGGTGCTGCGGTCGCCGGTGGTATCGGTACCGTGATCGGCTCGATCATCGGTGGTCTGGTCATGGCGTTCCTCAACAACGGTCTCGCTCTGCTCGGCCAGGGTGCCGACGTCGTCTCGATGATCAAGGGCCTCGTGCTGCTGCTCGCGGTCGGCATCGACGTCTGGAACAAGCAGCAGGGCCGTCCGTCGCTCATCGGTCTCCTGACCCGCCGGTCGGGCCGCAGGAGCGACCCGGAGGCCACCGCGACCTTCGAACCCAACAGGACTTACCAAGCCCCTCCCGTCGATAAGACGAGGGCCGAGTAAGCGGACTCTCCGCGCAGTGCTCGCACGCAGAATCCGTCACATCACACAGAAAGAGATCACATGAAGAAGATCATCGTCACAGCGACAGCGCTCGTCGCGACGGCTGCCTTCGCACTCACGGGCTGCTCCGGTGAGCGCGGCGGCGGAACCGACACGGGATCCGGCGAAGAGGCCGAAGCAGGCTTCGCCGCCGACTCCTCGATCGGTGTCGCCCTTCCCGACAAGACCAGTGAGAACTGGGTCCTCGCGGGTCAGCTCTTCACGGACGGCCTGGAAGAGGCCGGCTTCAAGGCAGACGTGCAGTACGCTCCGGCGAGCAACACGGTCGCCGAGCAGCAGAACCAGATCCAGGCCATGGTCACCAACGGCGCCAAGGTCATCATCATCGGCGCGAAGGATGGCAAGCAGCTCGCCACCCAGGTGCAGGCGGCCAAGGATGCCGGCGCATACGTGATCGCGTACGACCGTCTCATCGAGAACACCGAGGCAGTCGACTACTACGTCGCGTTCGACAACTTCAAGGTCGGCCAGCTGCAGGGCCAGGCCCTGCTCGACGGTCTCGCCGAGCGTGCGGGCCACGAGGCTCCGTACAACATCGAGCTCTTCTCCGGCTCGCCGGATGACGCCAACTCGAAGGTCTTCTTCGACGGCGCCATGGACGTGCTCCAGCCGGAGATCGACAACGGCAACCTGGTGGTCGTGTCGAAGCAGACCGAGATCGCGCAGACCGCGACCGAGGGATGGCTTCCGGAGAACGCGCAGAACCGTATGGACACGCTGCTCACCTCGTCGTACAGCGGTGACACCGTGGTCGACGGCGTGCTGTCGCCGAACGACACCCTTGCTCGCGCCATCATCACCTCGGTGCAGCAGGCCGGCAAGCCGGTTCCGGTCGTCACGGGTCAGGACTCCGAGGTCGAGTCGGTGAAGTCGATCATGGAGGGCATCCAGTACTCCACGATCAACAAGGACACCGCACTGCTCGTCGAGCAGTCGATCAAGATGGTCGGCCAGCTGCAGAAGGGCGAGACCGTCGATGTCAACGACGAGGAGTCGTACGACAACGGCGCCAAGGTCGTTCCGGCGTACCTGCTCGACCCGATCATCGTCACCAAGGAGAACGCTGCTGAGGCGTACGCCAACGTGCCGAGCCTCCTCGAGATCGTGAAGTCGTACCAGTAAGCGACATCGCACTCACCGCAGACGAGCCGTCCGGACCTTCGGGTCCGGGCGGCTCTTCGCCATGTCGGGTCGACTTTTCACACCGCGCGCGGACGAGCCGCTGGCCGGAAGCGGACGTCCTGTCGGAGGACGTCCGCACACGGCGCTAGCCCCAGACGGGGTCGTCGGGATCGGGAGAGTCTGTGCCGTCGGCATCTGTCATGATGCGCGCTTCAGCGATCCACGACGTCAGAGGGCCATCGCGGAGGAGATGAGGCCGCGGTGTGTCGAGCAAAACGGAGGCGGTGACCTTGTCCAGCGGCTCATCGCTCGCGAAAATGACGACGTTGCCGAGTGGCCCTTCCGCATCTTCCGGCTCTGCGTCGAGCACGACAGCGACGTGATCGAACACGGTGCTCAGGGTCGCGGCCTGTCGTCGTGAGTATTCGAACGGATGCCCGTCGAGCAGGTTCACGGCGACCACGCCCGCTGCTGCGGAGCGCGCGGCGACCCGGCGATAGAACTCCTGGCTGGCCACACGATGCCGGATGACGGCGGCATCCCAGAGATCGACGACGGTGAAGCACGCCTCCACCCAATCGGTGTCGATTGCGGTGCGATAACTCGCGGCGTCGTCAAGTCCGGGGGACGGAGATGACTGCACCGGCGATGTCTTCTCATTCGGAAAAGCGGCGTCCGCGACCGTTCGAGCGTCACCGAGGATGACTCGTATGTCAGACCCGGGAGGCAACGGCAGCGCGTCGATGACGGCGGCGTAGAGCGCGGGTTCGAACTCCACCACCAGCTGAGGTGATCCGGCGCGCGTCGCCTGGACGTAGCGTGCCAGCGTGAGTGCTCCGGCCCCCAGATGCACGGTGAACAGCGGCGCACCAGGCTCGGCGGCGGCATCCATTGCGCGGGCGATGTGTTGGGTGTAGCTGTACTCGAGGTCGGTCGGCTCGGTCATCGAGACGACGGACTGCGCAATTCCATCCACGCTGAGCTCGAAGCGACCGGGTCGCCTTCTCGACTGCACCAGCTTTGCCTTGCGGTCGGCTAGTGAGAGCGAGAACACCCGGCGACTCCATGGCACCTGCCTAGTTTAAGCCGGAGGGGATCGGTCGGCGGCTGCCTCTGGAGGAGCAGAGCGCCGTAGGCGAACTTGCTCTCGGAAGGCCGAGCCTCCTCGAGATCGTCGAGTCGTACGAGAAAGCGATCAGCCATCGGGCAGAAGAGGGCCGCTCGGACCTTCGGGGCCGGCGGCTCTTTCTTGTTGTCGTGCTGCTGTGGTGCGTTCTTCAGCAGCCGACGCCGGCCGGGTTCTCGTGGCAGGTGTGGGCGACGAGCGCGGTGCGGGCCTCGAGGATGCGGATCTCCTGCGTGGCGCCGCTGGTCGTGAGCTGCCCGGGAATGTCGATCCATCCGCCGCCGAGGTCCACCTGCGCGGTGAATCGGATGTCCACGCGGGCCGGGTACACGCCGGGTTCGCGGTAGACGTGGCTGGTCGGGGTCGGCGTGAACTGCGCCTGACCGAGCGCCTCCCACGTCTGACCCGGCGTGGTCACGGTCGCCGAGCTCCCGTCGCCGTACGTGTAGATGTAGCTGGCCGGCGCGAAGCGCACACGCAGCGGGGCGCCGAACAGCTCGCCGTCTTGGATCTGCGTGGATGCTGCGGCCGTGAAGTTCGTCGGCATCCCGGCGATCCCGACGTTGCCGGGTTCGGCGGTCGCACGGATTGATGCCGGTGCGAATCGCGCCAGGTCGGAGATGGTGATCGTCGGCGCGCCCGGCGTCGACGGAGCGGAGGCCGGGGGAGCGGGCCGGTTCGGGCGCGGCGCACAGCGCGTGGTGCCCGAGTCGTCCATGCATGCCGCGAGGTCGATCGCCTCCTGGCTCGGTCCCGACGGTGTGCTCGGACCCTTGCCGTCGCCCGGACCGCCATCACTCCAATTCGAGTCGGTGCCGGGATCAGTGCTCGGCTGCTGCTGGGTGCCGGAGATGGTGAGGGAGGAACCATCTGTGCCGTACAGATAGTCGCCCGCGCTGTCGCTTCCGTCAGCCGTAGCCATCATCGACCAGAGCGCGCCCGCGACTGCAGCAACAGCTATCAGTCGGTGCATTGTTCGTCTCCCACGCGACGTGAGGAGTCCATGGTGAGCGGCCGGTCATCCCCCGCCACGAACTCAACGGATAGGGCGTACATGTCCGGCCGCCCGGGTGCGACGAGTGAATTGCCGTTGGCATCCATCACATTTACCGCGCTCACATCCAGACATATCGCGGCGATGACAAGGTCATAGGGCGGCGAGCTCGACTCGCCTTCGAAGCTCGCCACCCTTGCGTCGCCGCTGATGATGTGGCCTTCCGCGTGCATCACCGAGAAGTTCTCTCGATCCGCAGCCTCAAGACCCCCGCTCGCTAGCAGAAACAGCGGTTCGAACGTCTCCGGGAGCGCCGGATCGAGTTCGTTCAACGCCTCGTTGTACGCCCGGTACACCTTCTCCGCTGCAGCGAACGCCTCCTCCTCGTTGGCGAAGGCCGCGGTGGGCGTAGGGGCGGGCTCGGGTTCAGTGGTGCATCCCGCGAGAGCGCCAACCCCCAACGCCACTACGGCGACAGCAACTATGCGCGCGCCCAACCGTGGAACTGCCGCACCACCGCCTCTGCCGTGACGAATCGCAAGAACGGACAAGGGGCGCAATGGAGGAGGAGTCACCGCGCCACCGTAGTGAAATCGGCCAGGCTCGCGTCGCGTTTCTCCACAGGTCCGCGCCAGCGCGAACGTCTCCGCTCAGAACGGCGCACGCACGGCATCCGATTCGGTGAAGATCACCGTGTTCGGTGCAGGGGGAGTGTCGATGTACGTCCGCCCGATGGGACTCGTCCACTCCATGACCCCGCCGGGCTTCTGCTCGACGTGCCATGGCGTGTGATGTTTCAGAACGTGATGTCGGCGACAGAACGATGCCAGGTTCGATTCGCAGGTCGCGCCACCCGTCGAGGCAGCATGGTTGTGGTCGAGGTCGCATTTCCGCGCCGCCACTCCGCATGCCGGGAATCGACATCGCTGATCTCTCGCCCGTAGGTGCCTGCGCAGGTGGCCGCTCGGTCGGTATCGGTCGACGGCGAGGACGCGACCGGTGATCGGATGCGTCAGCACCCGCTCCCATCCCTTCGTCTGCCCGGCCAATCGGCGCGCGGTATCGACGTCGATCGGAATCACGCCGTCGAGCTCGGCGGGCGGCGCCGCCTCGGCATCCGGAGCACCCGACCCCTCGTGCGCATCGTCGTCCATCAGGGTCGTCACCGGAACGGTGATCTCAATGCGCGCACTGATGGTCGCCAGCAGTCCGTCTTCGCTGTCGTGCCCGGTCGGCTGGCCGCTGAGCACGAGGTCGGCGAGCAGGTCGGCGCGGATCTCGTCGACCGTCCGATCATCCGCCTCGAACTCATCGCCGTCGCGAGCCGCCCGCCGCTTCGCGCGAAGGTTCTCGACGCGCAGTGCGTGCGCCATCTGCGAGAGACGGTCGAACATGCCGTGGACGAGCGCGGCAGGCGCGTGCGTGTGCAGCGTTGCCATCCCGTCTTCGCCATCCGTCGCCCAGACTCGCCGCTGAGATCTGGCGCGACGATGCCGCTCCGACACTGTCGTCGGAGCGAAGCGCTCGGCCACACGGCGTGCCAGCGCGCGCAGTCGGTTCGGCGATTCCACCTCCGCCAGCGGAAGGATCACCGCGGAATATGCCTCGCGGTGATCGGGCGACTCGAGGCCCGAACCTGCGTCGACGATGACGCGGGAGTGCGCGGCGCTGATCCGCCCCGCTCCCTGTGCGGCCCAGACGGCGGGGAACCGATCGACCAGCAGCTCCGCCGCCGCCATCCGCCGCTCGATGGTGCGATCGCTGACATGCTGCACGGCTCCGATCTCGGCCGCGATGGTTCTGATCGAGTGGTCTCCCCGGTCCGGGTGATCCCCCTGCTTCGCGATGTCGACCGCGAGCCGACCGGCGATCGCCAGCAGCCCGTCGCGCGCGGCGCTCATGCTGCTCACTGTCGCCTCTGCGACTTGCAACGCGGCGACGAGATCGGCGAGATTCGCGATTTGCGTGTCCGTCGCGTCGAGCAGTGCTGTCATGTCTCCGAGTAGATCACGGACCACCGACATTCGAACAAAGCTTCGAGACATTCCCGAACCGACATGATCCCGGAAGAGTGATGACTCATGCGACACTGACGTCATGCTCCTTCACGCCGTCGACGTCGGCGACGGCCCTCGTACGGTGGTTCTGCTCCACGGGATGATGGGCTCGGCCGACAGCTGGTGGCGTGTGATGCCGGTGCTCGCTGCACAGGGCTTCCGTGTGCTGGCGATCGATCTCCCCGGTCACGGTCTGTCCCCGCGAGACCCGCGTCTGACGATCGAGCGGGCCGCATCGTCGGTGGTCGAGACCGTCCGAAGTCTCGCCCCGGGGCGGCCGCTCGCGGCCGTCGGGCACTCCTACGGGGCGAGCGTGCTCGCACAGGCGGCCCCGCTGCTCCGACCTGAACCGGGCATCTATATCGATGCCGCACTCGTCCTCCCCGGCGGCAGCGACCGTGACGATCTCATCGAGCGGTACGCCCGCGATCGCGAAGCGCGACTGTCGCCGGAGGACCTCCGCGCCTCGCGTCCGTTCTACTCGGAGAGGGATGCCGAGATCGAGGCCCTCGCCGCCCGCCGCTTCGACCCGACGACCATGGCATCCGTCTCCTGCGGCCGCGATCACATGTGGCTTCCCGACCCGGGGTCGATCATCGTCCGCGCCGACCCGAGCGACTGGGTGACCGCCGCCGACGTCGCCCGGTTCGAGGCGAACGGCATCGACGTGCGCAGCATCCCCGGAGCCGCGCACACTGTCTGGTACAGCCACTTCGAGGAGTTCACGGCGTCGCTCCCGGAGCTGTTCGGCCGGCGCGCTCGTGCGCAGGGTGCCGGATGCGAGGCAGCCGTGACAGGAGGCTGACCGGGCCACCCAGACCGCGCGACTACCCTGGGGAGTGACATGGCACATCTTCTCGGGGCAGAAGCCCTTCATCTCGAATATCCGACGAGGGTCGTCTTCGACTCCGTGACCCTCGGCATCGAAGAAGGTGACCGCATCGGCATCGTCGGCCGCAACGGCGACGGCAAGTCGAGCCTCCTCGGAATGCTCGCCGGCATCAAGGAGCCGAACTCGGGCCGCGTCACGGTGCGCGGTGGCACGACCATCGGCGTCCTGGACCAGGCCGACACCCTCAGCGACGACCTGACCATCAGCGCGGCGGTCGTCGGTGACACCCCGGAGTACGAGTGGGCCGGCGACCCGCGCATCCGCGACGTGATCGAGGGACTGCTGAAGGACCTGCCCTGGGATGCGGAGATCGGCTCCCTCAGCGGAGGCCAGCGCCGACGCGTGTCACTCGCCAAGCTGCTGACGGGGGACTGGGACGTCATCGCCCTCGACGAGCCCACCAACCACCTCGACGTCGAGGCCATCACCTGGCTCGCCGGACACCTCAAGAAGCGGTGGAGCCCGAACTCCGGAGCGCTCATGGTCGTGACTCACGACCGGTGGTTCCTCGACGAGATCTGCACCGAGACCTGGGAGGTGCACGACCGCATCGTCGAGCCCTTCGAGGGCGGCTATGCGGCGTACATCCTGCAGCGCGTCGAGCGCGACCGCATGGCGGCGGCGACCGAGGCCAAGCGTCAGAACCTCGCCAAGAAGGAGCTCGCGTGGCTCCGTCGAGGGGCGCCCGCGCGAACCGCGAAGCCGAAGTTCCGCATCGATGCGGCCAACGAGCTCATCGCCGACGTGCCGGAGATCCGCGACAAGGTCTCCCTGCAGTCGCTCGCCGTCTCTCGTCTCGGCAAGGACGTCGTCGACCTGCTCGACGTCGGAGTGACCTATCCGACCGCCGACGGCGGCACCCGCGAAGTCCTCCGCGACGTCGAGTGGCGCATCGCACCGGGGGAGCGCACCGGCATCCTCGGTGTGAACGGCGCCGGCAAATCGACGCTGCTCGGCCTGATCTCGGGAACCGTCGAGCCCACCGTCGGCCGTGTGAAGCGCGGCACGACCGTGAAGGTGAAGACGCTCACGCAGCGCCTCGACGAACTCGAGGACGTCCGACGCGAGCCGGTGCGTGTCGTGATCTCGCGACTGCGCACCTCGTACACGATGGGATCCGGCTCGAAGGCGCAGGAGCTCACGCCGGGCCAGCTCCTCGAGCGGCTCGGCTTCGATTCGGCGCAGCTCTCCACCCCCGTGAAGGATCTCTCCGGAGGTCAGCAGCGCCGCCTGCAACTGCTTCTCGTGCTCCTCGACCAGCCCAACGTGCTGATCCTCGACGAGCCCACCAACGACCTGGACACCGACATGCTCGCGGCCATCGAGGATCTGCTCGATTCGTGGTCGGGAACCCTGCTGGTGGTCAGCCACGACCGGTACTTCCTCGAGCGCGTCACCGATCAGCAGTTCGCGATCCTCGACGGCCACCTGCGGCACCTGCCCGGCGGCGTCGACGAGTACCTGCGCCTGCGCCAGTTGCAGACCTCGGCACCGGGCAGGTCGCAGACGGCCGTCAACACCGAGAAGAAGGCCCCCAGCCTCGACGGTGCCGCACTGCGCGCCGCCCAGAAAGAGGTCTCGTCGCTCGAGCGCCGCATCCAGAAGCTCACGCAGCAGGTCGACAAGGCGAAGACCGCTCTGGCGGATCACGACCAGTCGGACTTCGCCGGCCTCGGCGACAAGATGAAGGCGATCAGCGACCAGCAGGCCGAGATCGAGGAACTCGAACTCCGCTGGTTCGAGCTGACCGAAGAGCTCGACTGACGAGAGGTCTGGCCCTTCCGCCCTCGCGGGAATACGGTGGCAGTCGAATGCGCTGTGCTCTGGGCGGGGTTCGATGCCAGCCGGGATCGCACAGCTTGATCCTGCGGTACCCGGGAGGTTCAGATGGAAGGACTCGAGGTCACCGTCCTGATCGGACTCACGATCCTCGTGGGCACGTTGATCGCGCCGCGCGTTCGACTCGCGCTGCCGCTCGTCCTCGTGATCTTCGGACTCCTGCTCGGCTTCGTCCCGCAGCTCCGCGAGATCCAGCTGCCCCCTGAGACGGTCCTGCTGCTGTTCCTCCCGGTGATGCTGTTCTGGGAGAGCCTCACGACCTCGCTGCGATCGATCCGCCGTGACTTCCGCTACATCCTCCCGATGAGCACGGTGCTCGTCGTGGCATCCGCATTCGCCGTCGCGGGCATCGGTCTGCTGTTCGGGATGCCGTGGGAGACCGCGCTGATCCTCGGCGCCGCAGTGGCCCCGCCGGATGCGACGGCCGTGGCAGCCCTCGGCAGGCTGCTGCCCCGGCGCATGTTCATGAAGCTCAAGGCCGAGAGCCTCACGAACGACGGAACCGCGCTCGTGCTCTACGCGATCGCCGTCTCGCTGGCTCTCGGCGGCAACATCACGCCCTTGTCGGTGACGATGTCGGTGCTCACCTCCTATGTCGGAGGAATAGCGGCCGGTGTCGTGATCGCAGGCCTCGGGTACCTGCTGCTGCGTCGCACCTCTTCGACGATCGTCATCAACGTCGCGCTGCTGCTCATCCCGTTCAGCGCGTTCCTCCTCGCGGAGATCGTGCACGCCTCCGGCGTGCTGGCCGTCGTCGTCGCCGGTCTCATCGTCGCCTATGTCTCCCCCCGGGTGACGACAGCCTCGTCGCGGCGGCAGGCCGACGCCGCATGGCCGTTCGGCGTCTTCCTGCTCAACGGAGCGCTGTTCGTGCTGATCGGGCTCGAGGTGCAGTTCGTCGCGCATGAGATCTCCGCGGCAGCGATCGGCCGGCTCGTGCTCATCACCCTCGCGGTGTGGGGGACGCTGCTCGTCGTCAGATATCTCTTCCAGCTGCTGAACGCGCCCTTCCAGCGACGCAATCCGGCGCTTCCGTCCCGTGGTGCCAAGGCGCGATCGATGGCGGTGTCGACGGTCGCAGGCATGCGGGGTGCCGTCTCGCTCGCGATCGCGCTGTCGGTTCCGGCCGCCAGCGCGACCGAGGGCGAGATCGCCGGACGCGACGAGATCGTCTTCGTCACGGCGGGAGTGATCCTGCTCAGCCTGCTCGTACAGGGGCCGCTGCTGCCGGCGATCGTTCGCTGGGCGCGTTTCCCGGTCGATCACATGGAGGCCGAGGAGTACGAGCTCGCCGAGCGGACGATCTCGGGCGCGGCACTGGCCGCCCTCGACGACCTCGCCGTCGAGCACGGCGTCGGTCAGGAGATCCGAGACAAGGTGCGTGCCGAGGGCTACCAGATGCTCGAGTTCTCGAACGCGCGTGCGCTGGCGCGCGAACAGGCGATCGTCGATGCCGAGGCCCAGGCGCTCGACGTCATGCTCGACGAGCCCGATCCGCTCGGCGGCGGCCAGCAGATGAGCGGGGGAGCGGATGCCGGTGCCGCGGAGGCGTCGGTCGCGCTGCGACTGCCGGACGCGACTCGTGTCGGCGACGACGGTGAGCTCGCGGACGGCGAGGTCAGGACTCTGCAGATGATCGCCACCTCGGCCGACGTCGACGTCATGCAGCGGTCGCCGCTGCTGCGTCACGAGGAGCACACGCGCCTCAAGCTCGCGCTCATCGACCGCAAACGCGAGGTGCTGCTCGGGCTGCGCAGAGACGGGACGATCGACGACCTCGTGGTCCGTCGGATCTCGGCACGACTCGACCTCGAACAGGTCCGGCTGCAGGGCATCGAGGACTACGACTGAGAGCTGTGACGCTCTGTGACACTCGATTGTCGCGCAGCGCGTCGCCCTGCCTAACGTATTCGAGTCCCCCAAGAGAGGAACCCGAACACTCATGTCCATCACAGCATCCCGTCGGACCACATCCGTCATCGCCGCGCTCGCCGCGGTCCCGCTCTTCGTCGCACTCGCAGGCTGCGCGACCGCATCGTCCGACGCCGGTTCCGGCGGCTCCGAGGACGAGACCGTCAAGATCGGTGTCGTCGGCAAGGGAGACGCACAGTGGGCTCCTTTCGTCGAGGCAGCCGCTGACGAGGGCATCACGGTCGAGCTCGTCGACTTCGGCTCGTACGAGCAGCCGAACCCCGCTCTGACCGAGGGTGAGATCGACCTCAACCAGTTCCAGCACATCGTGTACCTCGCCGAGTACAACACGGCATCCGGCTCCGACCTGACGCCGGTCGGCTCGACGGCGATCTACCCGCTGGGCCTGTACTCGCAGAAGTACGACGATGTCGACGACATCCCCGAGGGGGAGACCGTCGCGGTTCCCGACGACGCATCGAACCAGGCTCGCGCGCTGCTCGTGCTGCAGTCGGCCGGACTCATCGAGCTCAAGAGCGGCGGCACGATCTTCTCCGACCTCTCCGACATCGACACGGGCAAGTCCAAGGTCGAGGTCACCGCGCTCGAGGCCGCGCTGATCCCGACGTCGCTGCCCGACGTCGCGGCGGCGATCATCAACAACGACTTCGTCGAGGATGCGGGTCTGACCTTCGAGGATGCGATCGCTCAGGACGACCCTGAAGACCCGAACGCGCTGCCGTACGTGAACATCTTCGCGGCCCGCGCCGAGGACGCCGACAACGAGACGTACCTGAAGCTCGTCGAGATCTTCCAGACCAATGAGGACGTCCAGGCCGGCCTGCTCGAGTCGTCGGGTGACACCGCCGTGCCGCTGCAGACCCCGGTCGAGGATCTCGTCGCCTCGCTCGAGAAGGTCCAGAAGGACACCGAGGCCAACAAGTAGGACGACCGGGGTGGGTGACACCCCCGTCCGATGAGGGAGAATCGGGTGGCGCTTCGTGCGTCACCCGATTCTTCGTTCCCGAAGCAGACAGACCGGAGTACCGCATGCCGATCGTCACCCTGACGAATGTCTCGAAGACCTACCCCTCCCGCACGCGTGACGAGTCCGAGGTCGTGGCCGTGGACGACGTGACCCTGTCGATCGAGAAGGGCGACGTCTTCGGGATCATCGGATACTCGGGCGCCGGCAAGTCCACGCTCGTACGACTGATCAACGCGCTCGAGCCGGCGACGAGCGGGACCATCACCGTCGACGACGTCGACATCACAGCTCTCAAGGAGAGCGAGCTGCGCAAGGTCCGCGGCGGCATCGGGATGATCTTCCAGCAGTTCAACCTGTTCTCCTCGCGCAGCGTCAAGGCGAACATCGCCTACCCGCTCAAGCTGGCCGGATGGTCGAAGCCGGACATCGAGAAGCGGGTCGCCGAGCTGCTGAGCTTCGTGGGCCTGGCCGACAAGGCGAAGGCGTACCCCGAACAGCTCTCCGGTGGCCAGAAGCAGCGCGTCGGCATCGCCCGCGCCCTCGCCACCGGCCCGGCCATCCTCCTCGCCGACGAGGCCACCAGCGCACTCGACCCGCAGACCACGCACGAGGTGCTCGACCTGCTCAAGCGGGTCAACCAGGAGCAGGGCGTCACGATCGTCGTCATCACCCACGAGATGGACGTCATCCAGACGATCGCCACCAAGGTCGCGGTCATGGAGAACGGACGGGTGATCGAGCAGGGCGATGTCTTCGACGTGTTCTCCGCCCCGCAGAATCCGGCCTCGCAGCGCTTCGTCGGAACGGTCGTGAAGGGCGTCCCGTCGCCGTCCGAGCTCGGCGTGCTGCGGGAGCGCCACCGGGGCCGCCTCGTCACGTTCTCGTTCCGCGACGGCGACTCGTCGCAGGCTCAGGTCTTCCTCGACCTCGCCGGCGCCGGACTCGACTTCGAGCTCGTGTACGGCGGGATCAACGACATCCGGGGGCGCGCCTTCGGCCACCTCACACTCGCGATCCGGGGTGAGAGCGCCGTGATCGACCGCGCGCTCGAGCAGATCGGCCAGCGCGTCGAAGTCACCGAGATCGCAGAAGAGGAGGCACGCTGATGGATCGTCTGAACGAACTGTGGCCCGACCTCTGGAAGGCCGCCCTCGAGACCCTGTACATGACGTCGTTCGCACTCGTGCTGGGCGGCATCCTCGGTCTCGCGATCGGCGTCATCCTGTATGTCACCCGTCCGGGCGGGCTCGCCGAGAACCGGGCCGTGTCGGTCATCGCGAACCTCGGGGTGAACTTCTTCCGCCCGATCCCGTTCGTGCTCTTCGTCGCCGTGGCGCAGCCGTTCGCCCGCGCGGTGGTCGGCACCGGCATCGGCACCACGGCCGGCGCGTTCATGATCGGTCTGGCCGCGGCGTTCGCCATCGGCCGCATCGTCGAGCAGCACCTCGTGTCGGTGTCGCCCGGCGTGATCGAAGCCGCGCGCGCCATGGGCGCAGGTCCCGCGCGCATCCTGTTCACGGTCGCGATCCCCGAGTCGCTCGGACCGCTGATCCTCGGCTACACGTTCATCGTGGTGGCACTGATCGACATGACCGCGATGGCAGGCCTCATCGGCGGCGGCGGCCTCGGCGCGTTCGCCCAGATCTACGGCTTCCGGCAGTTCGAGCCGGTCGTCATGTGGACGGCGATCGTCCTCATCGTCGTCTTCGTCCACCTCGTGCAGATGCTCGGCACGTGGCTCGCGCGCAGGATCATGCGGCGCTGACGGGAGCCTCCTGCAGCGTGCGCGTCGTGGTGAAGACCCGCGGCGCGCCGCTCAGCGGATCGACGAAGTGCAGCTCGCGCGCGAGCAGCTGCATCGGCTTCTCGAAGTCGTCGGGCTTCTCGCCACGCAACTCGGGGTAGAACGGATCGTTCAGGATGCCGAGCCCCAGCGCGGCGAGATGCACGCGGAGCTGATGCATCTTGCCGCTGTGCGGGTGCAGGAGCGTGTGCACGACGCGATCGTCGGCATCGATCACGTCGATCTGCGTCTCGGCGTTCGGCTCCCGCTCGTCGTCGACCTGGACCTTCAGCTCATTGCGGAGCTTCACGATGTGGTTGCGGTAGACGAGCGGGAATCGTGAGGCATCCCAGTCGGCCGGACGAGCCGACACGGCCTCGTACACCTTCTGCACCTGCCGCGTCTCGAAGAGCAGCTGATACGGCCCTCTCGTGGCCGGTCGCGCCGAGAACATCAGCACTCCTGCCGTGGCCCTGTCCAAGCGGTGGATGGGGGCGAGCTCGTCGTTGTCGAGAAGGTTGCGCAGTCGGATCAGCGCCGAGTTCTGCAGGAACTTCCCGCCGGGGATGGTGGGCAGGAAATGCGGCTTGTCGATGACCACCAGATCGTCGTCCTGATGGAGGACCTCGATCTCCACGGGGAGACGGGTCTCGACGGGCGGGTCGCGGTAGTACCAGATGAACTCCTCGACCCCCAAGGGCGTGTCCCGTGCGAGAGGGGTGCCGTCGCGGGCGACGATCTCACCGCGATCGAAGCGGCTGAGCAGCCCCTCGGGATCGAGGTGGAAGAAGCGCTCGATCATGTACGCGCCGACGGTCGGCCATTCGCCGCTCATCGGCACGTGCAGACGCGTCGCGCCGACGCCGCCGCGCACCGGAAGAGGGGAGAGCATGCCCATCCGTCAGCCCCTCACGCGTCGAAGCTCAGGCTCAGCTTGCGCAGCAACGCAGCGAGCCGATCGCGGTCACCGCGGGACAGCGCCTGCAGCAGGTCGTCCTCGACGTCGACGAGGCGCGTGATCGCGGCATCCACCCGGATGCGTCCGTCGTCCGTGAGCGTCACGAGCACGCTGCGGCCGTCGGCCGGGTCGCCCTCCCGTCGCACGAAACGTCGGCCGACCAGACGGTCGATGCGATTGGTCATGGTGCCGCTCGACACCAGCGTCTGCTGCAGCAGCTGCTTGGGGGAGAGCTGGAAGGGCGCGCCCGCGCGGCGCAGAGCCGACAGCACGTCCCATTCCCAGGCCTCCAGGTCGCTGCGTCGGAACACATCTCTGCGAGCCCGGTCGAGCAGCCTGGTCAGGCGATCCATCCGCGACAGCACCTCGAGAGGCGAGAAGTCGAGGTCGGGGCGCTGGGTGTTCCAGGCGCCGACGATCCGATCAACCTCATCCGCCTCAGTCATCCGTCCATTATCGCCGGTAGCACGCAGGTGGACGTGGCAGACTTGATCCGCGGCGCCCTCGGGGGCCGCGGTCCGCCGTGGTGTAATGGCAGCACGACAGCCTTTGGAGCTGTTAGGTCTAGGTTCGAGTCCTGGCGGCGGAGCATGACTGGGAACCATCTCGCGATCATCGTCCTCGCCGCAGGCCAGGGCACCCGCATGCGCTCGCGTCTTCCGAAGGTGCTGCACCCGATCGGCGGGCGTCCGCTCGTCGGCCACGTGCTGACCACCGCGACGCGACTCGGCGCCGATCACATCGAGGTCGTCGTGCGGCATGAACGCGACCAGGTCGTCGCCGCACTCGAGAAGGACTACCCGACCGCGGTCTTCATCGATCAGGACGACGTCCCCGGCACCGGACGCGCAGTGCAGGTGGCTGTCGACGCGCTCCCTGCCGACTTCGACGGCGACGTGCTCGTGCTCTCGGGCGACTGCCCTCTCGCGGATGCGGACACGCTGGGCTCGTTCCTCGACGCGCACCGCGCCGCGCAGGCGGAGGCGACCCTCATGACCGCCGTGGTCGAGGACCCGACCGGCTACGGCCGCGTCATCCGCGACGCCGACGGCGGCGTCGATCGCGTCGTCGAGCAGAAGGATGCGACGACCGAAGAAGCTGCCGTCAGCGAGATCAACGCGGGCATGTACGTGTTCCGCGTCTCGACGCTCCGCAAGTACCTGCCGTCGGTGGGCGTCGACAACGCGCAGGGCGAGATGTATCTGACCGACGTGCCGGGGCTCCTCCGCCGCGATGGCAGCCGTGTGGCGGCATCCGTCGTCTCCGACGTCACCGTCACCTACGGCGTCAACGACCGCGCTCAGCTCGCGGAGGTCGGTCGTCTGCTCAACCGCCGCATCGTGCGGCGCTGGCAGCTCGAGGGCGTCACCGTGATCGATCCGGCGACGACGTGGATCGACGACGACGCGACCCTCGCGCCCGACGTCACGATCCTCCCGAACACGCACATCCTGCGGGCGACGACGATCGCCGAGGGCGCCATCATCGGACCGGACACCACCCTCGTCGACTGCGAGGTGGGAGAGGACGCGATCGTCCGCCGCACCGATGCGACGCTCGCGGTGATCGGTGCCGAGGCCACGGTCGGACCGTTCTCCTTCCTGCGGCCGGGCACCGTCCTGGGGGCCAGAGGCAAGATCGGCGCCTACGTCGAGACCAAGAACGCCGAGATCGGCGAAGGCAGCAAGGTGCCGCACCTGTCGTACGTCGGAGACGCGACCATCGGGCGAGGCGTCAACCTCGGTGCCAGCACGATCACCGCGAACTACGACGACGTGAACAAGCACCGCACGGTGGTCGAGGACGAGGTGCACACCGGCTCGCACACGACCCTCGTCGCGCCCGTTAGGCTGGGAGCCGGCGCCAAGACAGGTGCTGGCGCTGTCGTCCGCAAGGACGTCCCCGCCGGCTCCCTTGCCATGAGCGTCGCCCCTCAGCGCAACATCGAGGGTTGGGTCGAGAAGAACAGGGCAGGCACGGGCGCGGCAGACGCCGCAGCCCGAACCCGAGTGGCGGAGTAGGCAGAACGATGGCGCGCAAGAAGAAGACGGTCGATCTGGACAGGGACAACGGCATCGCTCCGGGTCTCGTTGCCAAGACCAAGAAGCGACTCGTGGTCGCAGGTGGTCGATCGCACCCCGAGCTCACCGCGGCGGTGGCCGCGTCGCTCGGAACAGAGGTCGTGCCGACAGAGCACCGCACCTTCGCATCCGGTGAGATCTACGCCCGGTTCGAGGTGTCGATCCGAGGCTGCGACCTCTTCCTGATCCAGACCTTCGGTGAGCCGGTCAACGAGTGGCTCATGGAGACCCTCATCATGATCGACGCCGCGAAGCGCGCGTCCGCCAAGCGCATCACCGTCGTCGCCCCGTACTATCCGTATTCGCGTCAGGACAAGAAGGGCCGCGGCCGTGAGCCGATCAGCGCCCGCCTCGTCGCCGACCTGCTGAAGACCGCCGGCGCAGACCGCGTGATGAGCGTCGACCTGCACGCCGCACAGATCCAGGGCTTCTTCGACGGTCCCGTCGACCACCTGTTCGCCAAGCCCGTGCTGCTCGAGTACTTCCAGCGCACGCTGAGCCCCGCCGACCGAGAGATCCTCACGGTCGTCTCGCCCGACATGGGTCGTGTCCGCGTGGCCGACACATGGTCCGACAGCCTCGGCGCCCCGCTGGCGATCATCCACAAGCGACGCGACCCGAAGGTCGCGAACCAGGTATCGGTGCACGAGATCGTCGGAGCGGTCGAGGGTCGCACCTGCCTGCTCGTCGACGACATGATCGACACCGGTGGAACCATCGTGAAGGCCGCGCAGGCGCTCAAGGCCAACGGCGCGCATCGCGTGATCGTCGCCGCGACGCACGCGATCTTCAGCGATCCGGCCTCGGAGCGTCTGCAGGACGCCTCGATCGACGAGGTCGTGATCACCGACACGATCCCGCTCACCGAGTCGCGTCGCTGGGACAAGCTGACGGTCCTCCCGATCGCCCCGATGCTCGCGCGTGCGATCCACGAGGTCTTCGAAGACGGATCCGTCACGAGCATGTTCGGCGGAGACGCGTAAGCGACTCATATATCGGGCACAGCCTGCACATAGACGGGCTCCCTACGGTCGAATCAACACATCGATCAAGGCCGGGAGGACCATCATGATCCGCATGACTGTACCGACTTCTGTTCGCAAGAGCGCCGCCCTGGTCGGCGTCGCCGGGCTCCTCGTGCTCGCCGGTTGCTCCGGCACCGCGGATGCCGAAGACCAGTCCACCGACGCCGGAACCGACACGAGCACCGAGTCGACGGATTCGGGCGCATCGACGAGCGGCGACTACACCGACGGCACGTACACGGCCGACGGTTCGTACCAGACCCCCGAGACGGTCGAGAAGATCAGCGTGACCCTCACCGTCGCCGACGGCCTGGTCACCGAGGTCGAGGTGACCGGTGACCCGCAGGCACGCGAGAGCGAGCAGTACCAGGGGCAGTTCATCGACGGGATCTCGGATGAGGTCGTGGGCAAGTCGCTCGACGAGATCGAGGTCAGTCGAGTGGCCGGATCGTCGCTCACCAGCGGCGGGTTCAACGAGGCCGTCGAGTCGATCAAGGAGCAGGCGGCCGCCTGAGGCGCCTGACCACGTATGGCGATCTGGCGTTTCGACGCGATCGGCACGGCCTGGGAGATCGAGACGTCGCACGAGCTCGACGAGCGTGACCGTGAGCGAGTCGGGGCCGAGATCGAGCGGTTCGACCGAGAGTGGTCGCGGTTCCGTGACGACTCCTCGGTCACGCGGGTCGGCCGTGACGGCGGCTCGATCTCCTCGCCTGATACGGGAACGATGCTCGATGCCTTCCGCGAGCTGTCCCGCGCGACCCACGGGGCGGTCAACCCGCTCGTCGCCGACAGCCTGTCGGCCCTGGGCTACGACTCGTCGTACTCGCTCGTCGCGCACGATCCCGTCGCTGCGCCCGGCGACTGGACGTCCCTGCTGGACTGGACGCCGGGGGAGGCCACGGCATCCGTTCCCGCCCTCCTCGATGTCGGGGCCCTCGGCAAGGGACGCCTCGTCGACCTCGTCGCCGCGGTGCTCTCCGACGTTCCCGGGAGTGTCGTGGTCGATGCCGGCGGTGACATGAGAGTTCGCGGCGATGCCGTTCGGGTGGGCCTCGAGCATCCATACGATCCGACGAAGGCGATCGGAGTGATCGAACTGCAGGATGCCGCGCTGTGCGCCTCGGCGGTCAATCGCCGTGCGTGGGGCGACGGACTGCATCACGTCCTCGACGCTCGCACCGGCGTGCCCGTGCGGACATGGGCGGCCACGTGGGCGATCGCCCCCGACGCGATGCGAGCGGACGCGGTCGCGACTGCCCTGTTCTTCGAGGGCGGGCCAGAGATCGCCGCATCGTGGGGCGTGGAGTGGGTGCGGATGACGACCGACGGGCGGGCGGAACGCTCGAACGGCTGCCCCGCTCAGCTGTTCACCACCCGCCGTTGAATCAACGAAGTAGGGAAGAGTAGACCTGTGATCACCTCCATCACCGCACTGCGGCAGCGGGTCCTTGCGTTGCTCGGCGGCATCTCGATGTATCGCCTGGTGCTGTTCGCGCTGCTGACGCTGGCGCTCATCGCTGTGGTGCTCTCAGCTCTCGGCGTGATCGTCTCACCCACGCCGGTCGAGATCCTCGCATCCTTCGTCGTCCTGGCCATGGTCATCTCGCTGGTGGACGCAGCGGCCCAGCGAATCCTGCGCCTTCCATGGCGTATCGAGTCGTCGCTGGTCACCGCGCTGATCCTGCTCTTCGTGCTCCGCCCCGGCATCGAGCCAAATGCCCTGCTCGGCCTCGCCATCGCCGGAGCCGTCGCGAGCCTCTCCAAGTACCTGATCGCGTGGCGGGGTCGGCACATCCTCAACCCGGCGGCGTTCGGCGCTGCCGTCGTGTCGATCCTCGGGTCGTTCGGAGCGTTCGAATGGCTCGGGACCTCGTCGTCCTGGTGGGTGGGCACCCCGTCACTCTTCATCCCCGTCCTGATCCTCGGGCTCGCCGTGCTGTGGCGCACCGAGAAGGTGCGGATCGTCGTCGTGTTCCTCGTCGTCGCCATCGCCGTCTCGGTCCTTCGTCAGGCCGTGCAGGCGCAGGAGTTCGCGATCGACTTCGACGCCGGCTCCGCCCTCTCGTTCGCGATCCTGCAGTCTCCGTTCCTGTTCCTCGGTGCGTTCATGCTGTCGGAGCCGTTGACTCTGCCGCCGCGCCGGTGGCAGCAGTTCTCGGTGGCAGTTCTCGTCGGCGTGCTCGCCGGCTGGCCGATCGCGATCGGCGGCCTCTTCACGCTCGGGCAGGAGCGTGCTCTGCTCATCGGAAACCTCCTGGCCTTCGCCTTCGCGCTGCGCGGATCCGTGCGTCTCGTGCTCGAGAAGCGGCAGTTCATCACGCCGACGGCTCAGGAGCTGACGTTCCATGCGAAGGGCACGCTGAAGTTCCTGCCGGGGCAGTACCTCGAGCTGGACGTGCCGCACGCCCGCCCGGATGCGCGCGGAACCCGTCGCGAGTTCAGCATCGTCTCGGCGCCGGCCGACCTCCCGACGCTGCGCATCGCCTACAAGGACGGCGATCAGAAGCATCCCTCGAGCTACAAGCGCGCGCTGGCGGCCGCCGAGCCGGGTGCTGCGCTCGCGGTGACCGGCACATGGGGCGACTTCCTGCTTCCACGCGCCGAGACCCCGGTGCTGATGGTGGCCGCGGGCATCGGCGTCACGCCGTTCGTGTCGCAACTGCGACAGCTGATGCTGACCGAGCAGCAGCGTGACGTGGTTCTCGTCTACGTGGCATCCGACAGCTCGGAGCTCGCGTTCCGCGACGAGCTGGCCGCGACCGGTGCGCGCGTGATCGTGTTCACCCGGGACGAGCCTGTCGACCTGCCCTCGCGCTGGACCTGGGCCCAGGGTGTGCGCCTCGACGCGGCGGCTCTCGAGCACTACGTCCCGGACATCGGCGAGAGGCATTCCTACATCTCCGGCCCGCCGCGGCTGATCGCCGACCTCGCTCCCGCCCTGCAGAAGGCGCGGTCGCTCACGACAGACGCCTTCGCCGGGTACTGAGTCCGGTCTGTTCGGTGTCGCCCGGCGCCACGTGCAGGACGCCAGCACGTTCTGCGGGCCGGTTCTCCTGATTCCGTCCTGCATTCGTGCCTCGGTCCTGCAAGTGGTACAGGCTGTGCGTCGCCGAAGCGCGCCGTAGATCGCGGGGGTGGGTCTCCCGGTGCCGCGTGCCGCGTGCAGGACGCCAGCACGTTCTGCGGGGTGGTTTTCCTGATTCCATCCTGCATTCGTGCCTTGGTCCTGCAACCGGTACGTCAGATGCGTGCGCGAAGGCGATCGACGGCCGCAAGGATGGCGGCTTCCACGACCGGCCAGTCGTGGACGATCATCGCGTAGTCGAAGCGCAACGTCTCATATCCCTGCCTGGATGCCTCCGCATCGCGCAGCAGATCTCGATGGCGGTGCGATGCGCTGTCGTGATTCTCCGCCCCGTCGGCTTCGAGGATGAGCAGCTCATGGAGCACGAAGTCCACGCGCCCGACCGAAGGAATGTCGACCTGACATTCGAGATGGATCCCGAGCAGGTGAAGCCGAAGACGAAGCAGCGACTCGAGGCCGCTGTCGGCATCCGTCCGAGCCAGATCGACCAGCCACCGAGCCTTCGCCGGGAGGCGGGATCGGATGCGGGCGCGCCCTGCCGCTCCGATCTTGCGCAGCTGCAGGGCCGACTCGATCGAGACGAAGAACGACTCATCGCCCTTGCAGAGATAGACGTGAACAAGGGCGTCCTCGAGGGGAGCGAGGCCGAGAACCGTCCGTCCGCCGAAGTAGTGGCCGGTGCAGGTGCATGCGATGTGGTGGTTTCGGCCGTGCGTGCCGAGCCAGACATGCGGATTCGTATCGTCCTCGAGCGTCCAGATGCCGTGCATGCGCAGTGCACGAGAGCAGGTCAGCGCGCCTCCGTGCGCGGCAGAGGTGAGAACGTCGGCGGGAGCGGATGGCGTCGCGAACACGCCGTTGCGGACGCGAGTGATCGTGCCGTCGCGAATGGCTGACGAGAGCATCCGTCTGCTCAGCCCGAACTGGCGAAGAGTCGTACCCCTGGCCAGATCACCCAGGTGAGAGAGGACGTGTGCGGCGGTCGGCATCTGATCGATCCTGCCCGTTCTGAGGCGGGGGACGGAGAGGAGTCGAGGGTCGTGGAAGGTATCGGCTGATAGCCCGACCTGTGCAGAAGAGAAGTCGTGGGTCCGTGCGGTCGTCTGCTTCACCGTCTGGAGGATGAGAGCACGGTTGCAGGATCGAAGTCGTCGGTTCGTCCTGCGAACGTGCCGCGGCCCCGCAACCGGCCCTGGGGGAGGGCCGGCGCAGAGGGGAGCGTGTTCCGTCTGCAGGATGAGAGCACGGTTGCAGGATCGAAGTCGTCGGTTCGTCCTGCAAGCGTGCCGCGGCCCCGCAGCCGGCCCGGGGGGAGGGCCGGCACAGAGGGGAGCGTGTTCCGTCTGCAGGATGAGAGCACGGTTGCAGGATCAAAGTCGTCGGTTCGCCTTGCAGAAGTGCCTCGGTCCCGCAGACGGCTCTGCGGGACCGAGGGGAGACGAAGGCGCCGTCAGTCCGAGGCGGCCGCCGGGTTGATCGGGAGCCGCACGCTGAAGGTCGTGTCTCCGGGCTCGCTGTCGACCGTGAGGTGACCGCCGTGTCCTTCGACGATCGCCTTCGCGATGGCCAGTCCGAGCCCCGTGCCGCCCGTCTGGCGGGCGCGGGAGCTGTCACCGCGGGCGAAGCGTGCGAAGAGCTCGTCCCGCACCCCGGGGTCGATGCCCGGGCCGTTGTCGTGCACGCGCAGCACGGCCTCGTCGCCTTCACGGGCCACGCTGAGGGTGATCGACGTACCGGCAGGCGTGTGCGTCCGCGCATTCGCGAGCAGGTTCGCGACGACCTGGTGCATGCGGCCCGCATCGCCGACGATGACGATGGGCTCGTCCGGCGCCTCGATGTTCCAGTGGTGGTCGGCTGCGGTCGGGCGCGCGTCGGAGAGCCCCTCCAGCGCGAGCTGCGTCAGATCGACGGTGCCGTAGACGAGTTCTCGTCCCTCGTCGAGACGGGCGAGCAGCAGCAGATCCTCCACCAGGCGCGTCATGCGCAGGGACTGGGCCTGGATGCGCTCGAGCGACGTCGTGGTGCTCTCGACGGCCGCCTCTCCGCCCTGCTGCTTCAGCGCACGCAGAGAGAGCTCGGAGTAGCCGCGGATCGACGACAGAGGTGTGCGCAGCTCGTGGCTCGCGTCGGCGACGAACCGACGCATCCGCTCTTCATTCTTCTGACGGGAGGCGAGAGAGGCGTTGACATGGTCGAGCAGCTTGTTGAGGGAGGAGCCGACGAGACCCGTCTCGGTCCGCGGATCGGCCTCCGCGGCAGGCACCCGCTCGGTGATCTGCACCTCTCCGCGGTCGAGGGGCTGGTTCGCCACCCGCGTCGCCGTCGCGGCGACCGCACGCAGCGGTCTCAGTCCGACGCGGATCGTGATCGCCGTCGTGAGAGCGAGGAGGATCAGACCGCCGATCGTTGCGAGGGCGATCACGGTGAGCAGTGTGGCCAGCTGATTCTGGATCTCGGTCCGGGGGAGACCGGTGACCACATTCACACCGTTGGGCGCCTGCTTCGCGAAGACCATGTACGAACCGAAGTCGTCCAGGGCGACGGTGGCGCTGGGCTGGCCGGCAAGTGCTGCGTCGATCCGTTCGAGGTCCGCGCTGGTCAACTTCTGCGGGACGCCGCCCCACTCGTCCTTGGTGTCGGGGAAGAGCACGCCGCTGGTGCCACCCTCGGTGCTGGACACCGCCAGCAGGAGTCCCGGAACCCGCGCATCGTTGATCTCGAGGATGTTGTCCATGTTCGCGAACTGGGCCGGTACCCGGCTGACCCACTGCGTCACCTGATTCGAGTAGCTGTGCAGGCGATCCTCGAGCTGCCGTTCGAGCGTGCTGCCGAGCAGCGCACTGGTGATCACGGCGACGATCACGAGGATGAGCGAGACGAAGCCGATCACGGCTGTCATCAGCCGTGTCTGCAGACTCATCGGCCGTCTGGCCATCCCCGTGCTGCTCACTGAGGCGCCTTGATCATGTAGCCGACACCGCGCACGGTGTGCAGCAGCGGGGTGCGTCCGGCGTCGATCTTCTTGCGGAGGTACGAGATGTACAGCTCGACGACCGAGGACTTGCCGCCGAAGTCGTAGCTCCACACGCGATCGAGGATCTGCGCCTTCGACAGCACTCTGCGTTCGTTGCGCATGAGGTAGCGGAGCAGCTCGAACTCGGTCGCGGTCAGCTCGATCTCGGTGCCATCGCGCATGACCTCGTGGCTGTCCTCATTGAGGGTGAGGTCGGCGACGCGGAGGATCGACTGACCGTCGTCGGCGGTCGCGTGTCCCGTGCGACGGATGATCGCGCGCAGACGTGCGATGACCTCTTCGAGACTGAACGGCTTGGTGACATAGTCGTCGCCGCCGGCGGTGAGGCCGGCGACGCGGTCGCCCACGGCATCCTTCGCGGTCAGGAACAGCACGGGCACGAGGCTGCCCGACTCGCGGAGGCGCCGCAGCACGGCCATGCCGTCGAGGTCGGGCATCATGATGTCGAGCACGAGAGCGTCGGGTTCGAACTCGCGCGCGACCTGCAGAGCTTCGAGGCCGGACGACGCCGTGCGCACCTCCCAGCCCTCCATCCGCAGAGCCATCGCGAGCAGGTCGGTGAGCATCTGCTCGTCGTCGACGGCGAGGATGCGCAGGGGGGAGCCGTCGGGGCGGCGCAGTTCGGGAAGATCAGTGCTCATGAGTACATTCTGCGGAATCACCTATGGGGTTTCTATGGAGTGCGCTATGCGTCGCCTGTGAGAAAGCACCCATAGCCTTCTCATCATCGGTCCCTCGATATCGCAAAAGTCCGGTCTTTAGCGTCGACATCGGCCCCGCGAACGGCGCGGCAGAAGGAGACACATGTACGGGACATATCTGCGGCGCGAGTTGGCGGGCCGCAAGAAGCAGACGATGATCGTCGCGATCGGACTCGCGATCGCGATCGCCCTGGTGATCATCGTGAACGCCCTCACGGCAGGAGTTCGGGATGCGCAGGCGCAGGCGCTGGAATCGGTGTACGGCGTGGGCACCGACCTCACGGTCACCGGTGCCGCGGCGGAACCGGGGGAGGGCGGCGGGCAGCGCTTCGACTTCGGCTCGGAGGACGGCGCGACCGAGGGCGACACGACCACACTGAGCCAGTCGACTCTCATGACGGACTTCATGCGCGGCACGCTCGACGCGTCCGTGCTCGACACGGTGACCTCGACGGATGGCGTGATGGCGGCATCCGCTGCTCTCAGCCTCACGAACTCGACGTTCTCGGGCGAGCTGCCCAGCGGCGGGTTCGGCGAGCAGGACGCCACGACAGAGGGCACTGCGCCGGCCGAGGGTCAGGCGCCGCCGCAAGGTGGAGCGGGTGGCACGGGTGGCGGCTCGTTCGGCGTCGATTCATTCACCGTGCTCGGCATCGACCCGGCCGTGACGTCAGTGGGTCCGCTCGCCTCGGTCGAGGTCGGCGATGGCCGGGCTCTCGACACGGAAGACGCCGGGGCACTCGTCGCGCTCGTCGACGCGACGTACGCGACCACGAACGAGATCGCCGTCGGCGACACCATCGACGTCGCAGGCTCCGATGTGGAGATCGTGGGGATCGTGGCTTCCACCGCGGACTCCGCCGACACCGCTGCCGACGTCTATCTGCCCCTCGACACGGCGCAGGATCTCT
The DNA here is from genome assembly GCF_001428975.1 of Microbacterium sp. Root280D1. Classification (NCBI taxonomy): domain Bacteria; kingdom Bacillati; phylum Actinomycetota; class Actinomycetes; order Micrococcales; family Microbacteriaceae; genus Microbacterium; species Microbacterium sp. Root280D1. The sequence goes on from NZ_LMJK01000003.1 coordinate 724,211, forward strand.
CCGCAGCCGGAGACATCGTCTCCACGGTGTACGTGCAGGCCGAGTCCGCATCGTCGATCGACGCGGTGCAGGCGGCCCTCGCAGAAGAGCTGCCCGACGCGACGATCACCTCGCAGTCCGAGCTCGCCGCCACCGTCTCCGGTTCGCTGTCCAGTGCCACGTCGCTGATCACGAACCTCGGCACCTGGCTGTCGATCATCGTGCTCGCCGTGGCCGTGCTGCTCTCGGTGCTGCTGACGCTGTCCGGCGTCTCGCGCCGCACCCGCGAGTTCGGCACGCTCAAGGCGATCGGCTGGTCGAACGGTCGCGTCGTGCGCCAGGTCGCGGGCGAGTCGATCGTCCAGGGGCTGATCGGTGGCGTCGTGGGGCTCGCACTCGGCATCGCCGGCATCGTTGTGATCGATCTCGTGAAGCCGACCGTCGCGGCTGCTGCCGCGAGCACCGCGGAAGGTGGCCCCGGCGGGATGGGCGGCGGGCCCACCGGAGGTGGCGACATGTTCCAGACGCAACAGGCGGCCGACATCGTGCTGCACGCACCGTTCACACCGTGGGTGCTGGTCGCCGCGGTCGGCCTCGCCGTGCTCGGCGGTCTCGTGGCAGGAGCATTCGGAGGCTGGCGCGCGGCCCGCCTCAGCCCGGCAGAGGCACTGCGCTCCGTCGCCTGACGGACCCTCGATCACCCATCGCACGACAAGGAGATACGACATGACCATCGCAGACATCGCCCCTTCTGCGAGCGGCACGGATGCCGCGGCGCCGCTGTACCGCGCGCAGGGTGTCACTCGCACGTACACGCAGAAGGGACGCACGGTGAAGGCGCTCACGGGGGTCGACCTCACGATCCTTCCCGGTGAGTTCGTCACCATCCAGGGGCCGACCGGAGGGGGCAAGTCGACTCTCCTGCAGATGCTGGGCGCGCTCGACAAGCCCTCCTCCGGCTCGTTGAAGCTCGGTGACATCGAGCTGGCGTCAGCATCCGCGAGGGAGCTCAGCCGCATCCGTGCCCAAGAGATCGGCTTCGTGTTCCAAGGGTTCAACCTCATCCCCACGCTGACGGCGGCCGAGAACGTGGACATGGCCCTCGAGCCCACCGACCTGAGCCGGACCGAACGGACGGCTCGCGTCGCCGAGGCTCTCGCTCACGTCGGGCTCGCCGACCGCGGCGACCACCTGCCCACCGAGCTGTCGGGCGGTCAGCAGCAGCGTGTGGCGATCGCGCGGGCGATCGTGAAGCGACCCCGCGTGCTGCTCGCGGACGAGCCCACAGGCAACCTCGACGAGAGCATGCGTGATGAGATCCTCACGCTGCTCCAGGGGCTGTGCGCGGAAGGGATCACCATGATCGTCGTCACTCACGACTCGGCGGTGGCGCGCCGGGCCACCAGACGCCTTCGGCTGGCGAAGGGCACGGTGCAGGACATCACCCGGTGAGACATGACGAAGGCCCCGGCGGAATCGCCGGGGCCTTCTTCATGTCTGCGACGCGCTCAGTGCGTGTCTTCGGCTTCGATCTCGGTGCGGTCGCCCGACCACTGCGTGTGGAAGGTGCCCGGCTTGTCGATGCGCTTGTAGGTGTGCGCCCCGAAGAAGTCGCGCTGGCCCTGCACGAGGGCTGCGGGGAGGCGGTCGGCGCGGATGCCGTCGTAGTACGACAGCGACGACGAGAACGCCGGAGCCGGGATGCCGGCCTGTGCCGCCGCGACCACGACGCGACGCCACGGCGCCTGAGCGCGCGTGATCGCCTCGGTGAAGTACGGAGCCGTCAGCAGCACGGGAAGACCGGGCTCTGCCGCGTATGCATCGGCGATGCGGTTGAGGAACTGCGCACGGATGATGCAGCCGCCGCGCCAGATCTTGCTGATGGCGCCCAGGTCGATGTTCCAGCCGTATTCGGCAGCGCCCGCGCGGATCTCGTCGAAGCCCTGCGAGTACGCGACGATCTTCGATGCGTAGAGCGCGAGACGGACGTCCTCGATGAAAGCGGCCTCGTCGGCGACGACGAACTCCTCGTCCGGGCCCGGGAGGGCTCCGGCGACCTCGCGCTGCTCGGGGTGCGACGACAGCGAGCGGGCGAACGTGGCCTCGGCGATGCCGGAGACGGGAACGCCGAGCGACAGCGCGGTCTGGACGGTCCACGCTCCGGTGCCCTTGGCTCCGGCCTGGTCGAGGATGACGTCGACGAGCGGCTTGCCGGTCTCGGCATCGACCTGGCGCAGCACCTCTGCGGTGATCTCGATCAGGTACGACTCGAGCTCGCCCTTGTTCCATTCGGCGAAGATCTCGGCGATCTCGGCGGGCGACTTGCCCGTGCCGCGGCGGATGAGGTCATAGGCCTCGGCGATGAGCTGCATGTCGGCGTACTCGATGCCGTTGTGCACCATCTTGACGAAGTGTCCGGCACCGTCGTGTCCGACGTGCGTGACGCACGGCTCGCCCTCGGCGATCGCGGCGATCGACTTGAGGATCGGGCCGAGGGTGATCCACGACTCGTCCGAGCCGCCGGGCATGATCGACGGGCCCGTGAGTGCGCCCTCCTCGCCGCCCGAGATCCCGGCGCCGACGAAGTTGATTCCGGTCTCACGGACCGCCTTCTCGCGGCGGATCGTGTCGGGGAAGTACGCGTTGCCGCCGTCGACGATGATGTCGCCCGGCTCGAAGACCTCGACCAGCGAGTCGATCACGGCGTCCGTCGGGCCGCCGGCCTTGACCATGATGATCGCGGTGCGCGGCTTCTGCAGCGAGTCGGCGAACTCCTGGTAGGTCTGGGCGGGGATGAAGCCGGCCTCAGGGTGATCGGAGACGAGCGTCGCGGTCTTCTCGTAGCTGCGGTTGAAGATCGCCACCGTGTTGCCCTCGCGGCTGGCGAGGTTGCGGGCGAGGTTCGAACCCATGACGGCGAGTCCGACGACTCCGATGTTCGCTGATGCTTCGGGCACAGATGGCTCCTAGATCGAGAAGAAGGGGATGCTCCCAGATTATCGCGGCGTCCGGGGTGGTGCTCCCGTGTGACGGGTGGTGACGGACGCGAGGAGGTCAGTCCTTGCGGTATCCCGAGCGCCCCAGGGAGAACAGGGCCGCGAAGGTGAAGCCTGCGGCGCACACGGTCATCGCGCCGATGAGCCAGGCGATCGCGTGGGAGAAGAAGACGCCGTCGAGCATGAGAGAACTCCGTGTTCTGCAGAGAGGGGATCGGTGTTCTCAGCCTACCGGCTCATCCGGTACCATGAGAGGAGTACCTCGGCGAGGGATGCTTCTGCGCGTGCGCTGGCATCCGTTATCGACGCGGCGAAGCAAGCCGGTGGCTTTCCTCACGTGTCTGCGTTCGAGAACAATTCCAAGACCACCGCGTAGCTGTCGCTGCGTGCCCCGAAGGAGAACCCCATGTCTGAAGACACCAAGGTCAAGGCCGAGCTCCGCGAGAGCTTCGGCAAGGGCTTCGCCCGTCGTCTGCGCGCCGCAGGCAAGATCCCCGCCGTGATCTACGGCCACGGCACCGACCCGGTGCACGTCGCACTGCCCGGCCACCAGGTCTCGCTGATCATCCGCCGTGCGAACGCTCTGCTCGAGCTCGACATCGACGGCAGGGACCAGCTCGCCCTCGTCAAGGACGTCCAGCGCGACCCGGTGCACCAGATCATCGAGCACATCGACCTGCTCGTCGTCCGCAAGGGCGAGAAGGTCACGATCGACGTTCCCGTCGTCGTCACCGGAGAGTCGGCTCCCGGAACGATCGTCAACCAGGACGCGAACACGCTGTCGATCGAGGCCGAGGCCACGCATCTTCCGCAGAACGTCGAGGTCTCGGTCGAGGGTCTCGAGGACGGCACGCACATCACCGCCGCCGAGGTCAAGCTCCCCAAGGGATCGACGCTGCTGACCGACCCCGAGGTTCTCGTCGTCGCGATCTCGATCCCGGCCGAGGAGTCGCTCGAAGAGGACGAGGCCGGCGCCGACGAGGCTGCCGCCGAGGAGGCTCCCGCCGCGGAGTGATCTCCGCAGGCGCAGCGCACAGCTGACTGCAACACAGAGGGGGCGCGAGCATATCGCGCCCCCTCTGTCATATTCTGACCCGGGCACCGCGAAGGGCCCGCATTCCGAGAGGACGACCACATGGCATCCACCTGGCTCGTGGTGGGACTCGGCAACCCCGGCCCCCGATACGCGGATACGCGTCACAACATCGGCCAGATGGTCGTCGATGAGCTCGCCTCACGCCGCGGCGAGAACTTTCGGGAGCACAAGGGCGGCGCGCGCGTCGTCGAGACCTGGCTGCGCCCGGGCGGCGACAAGCTCGTGCTCGCCAAGCCGAACACGTTCATGAACGTGTCCGGGACGCCGGTCGCCGCCCTGGCGCGGTTCTACTCGGTGCCGCCGGAGCAGATCATCGTCGTCCACGATGAGCTCGACATCCCGTTCGACACCGTCAAGCTCAAGACCGGCGGAGGCCACGGCGGGCACAACGGCGTCCGAGACATCGCCCGTGCCATCACCACTCCGGATTTCCCGCGGGTGCGGGTCGGCATCGGTCGACCGATGGGGCGCCAGGACCCCGCGGACTGGGTGCTCTCGCCGTTCGGCAAGGACGAGCGCGCGAACCTGCCCATCCTCGTGTCCGACGCGGCGGACGCGGTCGAGCTGCTCGTCGAGGACGGACTGCTCGCCGCTCAGCAGAAGCACCACGCTCCACGGTGAGAGACGGGGCGGTGCACCCGTCGCGTGCCCCGCGGCTACGGCAGGAAGCCGGTCGCCGTTCCCGTCGACAGTGTCACCAGCAGCACGACCCAGAAGATGATCGGGCCGAGCACGGCGACCACGAGGGCGGCGATGCCCGCACCGCGCGCCTGCTTCTTGCGAATGGCGATGATGCCGATGACGATGGCGGCGATGCCGAGGATGGTCCCCGTCCAGAACGAGATCTCCGCCCACAGGACTTGGTCCCTCGCGGGAGAGAGGATCGACAGGAAGTCCGGTGCCGTCGTGTCGAGACCGCCCGGAAGACGACGTCCGATCTCGAAGCCCATGATGCCGGCGACGATCGGCGTGACCACGCTTGCCACGATCGCCAGGATCAAAGCCAGGATGCCGAGCAGCCCTGACTTCTTCTCCGCGATCACCGGTGCCTGGTATGCGCCCGCGGGCGCTGCGTAGCCTCCGACCGGAACCTGGTAGGCGCCGGGAGGAGCCGCCTGCGGTGCGGGAGCGCCCTGGTACGAGGGCGGAGCACCCTGATAGGCCGGGGGAGCGCTCTGGTATGAGGGCGGAGCACCCTGATAGGCCGGGGGAGCGCTCTGGTATGCGGGCGGAGCACCCTGATAGGCCGGGGGAGCGCTCTGGTATGCGGGCGGCGCCGGGGGAGTCGACGAGTACGCAGCGGGCGCTGGCGGCACGGGCGGAGCGAAGTGCTGCTGCTCGTCGGCCGATCGGGGCGCGGGAGGCACAGGGGGGACGGCACCGGACGGGGGCTGCTGCGGATCAGTCACGCCCCCATCCTATGGCTGGCCAGGTCAGACGCGACGAAGCAGTCCGACCCGGTCGTAGACCGCTCCGAGAGTGGCGTCGGCGACGGCATCCGCACGCGCGGCGTTCTGCGCGAGGATCCGATCGAGTTCAGCAGGGTCGTCGAGCAGCTCGAGCGCGCGGGCACGCACCGGCTCGAACTCGTTCACGACGACCTCGGCGAGTCCCTTCTTGAAGTCCCCGTAACCGCGGCCCGCGTACTCATCCTCGATCGCCGGAACCTGACGTCCCGACAGCGCGGCGTAGATGGTCAGCAGGTTGGACACGCCGGGCTTGGTGTCGCGGTCGAAGCGCACCGATCCTTCGTTGTCCGTGACGGCCCGCATGATCTTCTTCGCCGACTTCGCCGGGTCGTCGAGCATCCAGAGGACTCCCGCATCGCTCTCGGCGGACTTCGACATCTTCGACGTCGGGTTCTGCAGGTCGTAGATGCGCGCCGTGTCCTTCTGGATCACGGGGCGGGGCACGACGAACGTGTCCCCGAAACGGGAATTGAAGCGCTCGGCGAGGTCGCGGGTCAGCTCGACGTGCTGCTTCTGGTCGTCGCCGACCGGCACGACATCGGTCTGATACAGCAGGATGTCAGCTGCCATCAGAACCGGGTAGGTGAAGAGACCGACGCTGGTGGCATCCGCTCCGTAGCGCGCTGACTTGTCCTTGAACTGCGTCATGCGACCGGCTTCTCCGAAACCGGTGATCGTCGACAGGATCCAGGCCAGCTCGGCGTGCGCGCGGACGTGAGACTGCACGTAGAGCGTCGAGAGGGAGGGCTCGATGCCGGCGGCGATGTACTGAGCAGCGGTGCGGCGTGTCTTCTCGCGCAGCTCGGCGGGATCCTGTGCGACGGTGAGCGCATGCAGATCGACGACGGAGAAGTATGCGTCGTACGAGCTCTGCAGATCCCGCCACTGCAGGAGCGCTCCGATGTAATTGCCGATCTGAAGCGAGTCGGCGGAGGGCTGCATTCCTGAGTAAAGGCGAGGTTTCGTCACGACATCAATCCTAGGCGGCGCCGGTCGTGCCGGACCGCGCGAACCGGGTCCGTCCGAACCCGGGCGCCGCCTGCTGTTCAGTAGGTGTAATCGACGACCACCGGAGCATGGTCGCTCCAGCGCTCGTCATAGGCGGCCGCGCGGGCGACGTGATAGGCAGTGACCCGTTCGGCGAGAGCCGGAGTGGCGAGGTGGTAGTCGATGCGCCACCCGGAATCGTTGTCGAACGCCTGCCCGCGCATCGACCACCAGGTGTACGGCCCCTCGACCTCGCCGTGGAACACCCGGCCCACGTCGACCCAGCCGAGACCGGTGCCGGTCGAGCCGTCGACGCCCTCGACGGTCTCACCCGCCGCTCCGAGGAATCTGTCGAAGTACGCCCGCTCACGGGGCAGGAATCCCGCCTTCTTGCGGTTGCCGCGCCAGTTCTTGATGTCGAGTTCGCGGTGGCCCACGTTCAGGTCCCCGGTGACGAGCGCGAGTGCCCCGTCGTCCGCGCCGAGCTCGGCCAGTCGGGCACCGAACGCGTCGAGGAACTTCCACTTCTCCTCCTGCTTCGGAGTGTCGGCCTCGCCGCTGTGTACGTAAGCGCTCACGACCGTGAGAGGGCGGTCGCCGATGAGGAAGTCCGCTTCGATCCAGCGACCCTTCGAGTCGAAGTCGGCATCGCCGAAGTCGGTGCGCGAGGCGAGAGCCGGCAGCCGGCTGGCGATGGCCACGCCGGCGCGACCCTTGGCGGTCGCCTCGTCGTGCACGAACGTCCATCCGGGCAAGGCCGCTTCGAGATGCTCGTCCTGGCCGCGGACCTCCTGCAGAGTGAGGACGTCGACGTCTGCCGCGTCGAGCCACGCGCTCATGCCGTTGCGAGCCGCCGCTCGGATCCCGTTGACATTGACCGTGGCGATTCGCAGATGAGGCATGGTTCCAGCCTAACGAGCGCCACCGACATCGCGTGTCCGCTGCAGCTCGGCCAGCAGCCGCTGCGCGAGTGGCGACGCGGTGTCGACGGGCGGGGGCGCGGACGCCTCCAGCTCCGCCAGTTCCCGCTCCGCCGCCTGCACGGCTCGACGCGCGCCCCATACGCCGTACCAGGGTGCGGTGTCGCGTGCCGCGTGCGCGTCGCGGACGCGGATGCGGGCGGCCATTAGCAGGGTCTCATGCTCGACGATCCGACGCTCGGCCTCCGACTGAGCCAGCAGCGGCAGATCCCGGTCCTGGGCGGCGACGGCGATCCATGACGATGCCACGAGCATCACCACCCCGTTCACCCGGAACCACAGCAGCAGGCCGATGAAGATCGCGAACGTGGCCAGAAGCGGGTTGGAGGGCGTGTAGCTGAGGAGGAACCCTGCACCGTACTGCAGCACCGTCATCGCGGCGCCGCCGAGGATCGCGCCGGGCCAGATCGTGCGCCAGTGGAGCGTCGTCCCCGTGAGGAAGCGCACCATCGCGGCCAGAGCGGCGGACATCAGGACGAACGACACGATGACCGTGCCGATGCGGATGCTGAGGTTCAGCCCGTCGGATCCCGAGTCCCAGCCGAGGAGGCTCAGGAGCCAGCTCAGCATCGCCGCACTGGCGGAGCTGAGGATCGACCCCACGATGAGCGAGACGCCGAAGATCAGCGCGGCGAGAAGATCCCGAGCCTTGAGGATCACGTAACTGCGAGTGTCCGGAGGGAGGCCGAAAATGTCCCTCGTGGCGCGACGTGAGAAGGTCACCCACCCGATCGCGGTCCAGATCACCGTGCCGAGGGCGATGAGACCTGTCACTCCCAGGAGGCTGGCCGTGCTCGCGGCGATCTCCTTCACCTGATCCGGGGTGAACACCCCGCCCTGATCGAGGATCAGATTGGGAACGTAGCTGTTGATGATGACGATCAGACCGTCGACCGCCTCCGTGCTGCCACCGAGCCAGATCCCGATGATGGCGAAGGCGAGGTACACAGCCGCGAAGATCGCGAAGAGGGCCTGATAGCTGACCCCGGCAGCGAGAAGGAATCCGTTGTGCTGCAGGAAATGACGCCAGACACGCACGGGGAACAGGCCCAGAGTGCGCTGGGTCAGAGCGGTCGCCCTCTCCACGGCCGCGTCCAGGCGACCGGGCTCGGGGGCGGCGTGGTGTTCGGACACGTCCTCACCCTATCCAAGCGACGAGAACGGGCGGGCACCCATCAGGGTGCCCGCCCGTTCTCAGGTCGGCGACGGTGTCAGGGACGACCGCGCAGGACTGCCTGCTTGACCTCGGCGATGGCCTTCGTGACCTCGATGCCGCGGGGGCACGCCTCGGAGCAGTTGAAGGTCGTGCGGCAGCGCCAGACGCCCTCCTTGTCGTTGAGGATGTCGAGACGGACCGCAGCGTTGTCGTCGCGGGAGTCGAAGATGAACCGGTGCGCGTTCACGATCGCCGCCGGTCCGAAGTACTGTCCGTCGGTCCAGAAGACGGGGCACGACGAGGTGCATGCGGCGCACAGGATGCACTTGGTGGTGTCATCGAAGATCTCGCGATCGGCGATGCTCTGGACGCGCTCCTTGCCCTTCTCGGGCACCGAGTTCGCGACGAGGAACGGCTGCACCTCGCGGTACGACGCGAAGAAAGGCTCCATGTCGACGACGAGGTCCTTCTCGAGAGGCAGACCCTTGATCGCCTCGACGTAGATCGGCTTCGAGATGTCGAGATCCTTGATCAGCGTCTTGCAGGCGAGGCGGTTACGGCCGTTGATGCGCATGGCGTCGGAGCCGCAGATGCCGTGGGCGCACGAGCGCCGGAACGTCAGCGACCCGTCGACCTCCCACTTGATCTTGTGCAGTGCGTCGAGGACGCGGTCCGTGGAGTAGAGCTCCACGTCGTAGTCGACCCAGTGCGGCTCGGAGTCGATCTCCGGATCGAACCGGCGGATGTTGAACGTGACGATGAAGGACTGGATGCCCGTCTCCTCCGTCGTGTCCGCGGGAGCTTCGGCGATGGCGTTCGACATGCTCAGTACTTCCTCTCCATCGGCGGGTAGTTCAACTCGCCCTGCTCGTTCTTCGTGAAGACGACCGGCTTCCAGTCGAGCTTGATGTGATCGCTCGGAGTGGAGGAGTGCGGGTCACCCGTCAGGTAGGCCATCGTGTGCTGCATGTACTTCTCGTCGTCACGCGTGGGGAAGTCGTCGCGCATGTGGCCGCCACGGCTCTCCTCACGGTTCTGGGCCGCGTAGACGACGACCTCCGCGATGTCGAGGAGGAAGCCGAGCTCGACAGCCTCGAGCAGGTCGGTGTTGAACCGCTTGCCCTTGTCGTCGACGTGCACGTTCTTGTAGCGATCGCGCAGCTCGGCGATCACGCCGAGGACGTGCTCGAGCGAGTCGTGCGTGCGGAACACCTGCGCGCCCTTGTCCATCTCGTCCTGGAGCGCCTTGCGCAGGACGGCGATGCGCTCGGTTCCCTGGTTGTTGCGCAGGCCCTCGAGCATGTCGGAGACGAATGCCGCGGGGTTCTCGGGCAGCGGCACGAACTCGGCGGTCTTGACGTACTCCACCGCGTTGCGTCCTGCGCGCTTGCCGAACACGTTGATGTCGAGCAGCGAGTTGGTTCCGAGCCGGTTGGCGCCGTGCACCGAGACGCACGCGCATTCGCCGGCCGCGTAAAGGCCGGGCACGACGGTGGTGTTGTCGGCGAGCACCTCGGCGGCGTTGTTGGTGGGGATGCCGCCCATCGCGTAGTGCGCGGTCGGCATGACCGGAACCGGCTCCACGACCGGGTCGACGCCGAGGTACGTGCGTGCGAACTCGGTGATGTCGGGCAGCTTGGTCTCGAGGACCTCTGCGCCGAGGTGGGTGCAGTCGAGCAGCACGTAGTCCTTGTGCGGGCCGGCACCGCGGCCCTCCGCGACCTCCTGGACCATGCAGCGCGCGACGATGTCACGAGGCGCGAGGTCCTTGATGGTCGGAGCGTAGCGCTCCATGAAGCGCTCGCCCGATGCGTTGCGCAGGATCGCGCCCTCGCCTCGCGCTCCCTCGGTGAGGAGGATGCCGAGGCCGGCGAGACCTGTCGGGTGGAACTGGAAGAACTCGAGGTCCTCGAGGGGGAGGCCCTTGCGCCAGACGATGCCGACTCCGTCACCCGTCAGGGTGTGGGCGTTGGAGGTCGTCTTGAAGATCTTGCCGAAGCCGCCGGTCGCGAAGATCACGGCCTTGGCCTGGAACACGTGCAGCTCGCCCGTCGAGAGGTCGTAGGCGACGACGCCTGAGACCTGGGTCTTGCCGTCGGCATCCTTCACCGTGAGCAGATCGAGCACGTAGAACTCGTTGAAGAAGTTGATGCCGAGCTTGACGCAGTTCTGGAAGAGCGTCTGCAGGATCATGTGGCCGGTGCGGTCAGCGGCGTAGCAGGCCCGGCGTACCGGGGTCTTGCCGTGCTCGGCGGTGTGGCCGCCGAATCGACGCTGATCGATCTTGCCCTCGGGCGTGCGGTTGAAGGGGAGACCCATGTTCTCGAGGTCGATGACCGCGTCGATCGCCTCCTTGGCGAGGATCTCCGCCGCATCCTGGTCGACGAGGTAGTCGCCGCCCTTGACCGTGTCGAAGGTGTGCCACTCCCAGCTGTCCTCCTCGACGTTGGCCAGCGCCGCCGCCATGCCGCCCTGCGCCGCACCCGTGTGCGAGCGAGTGGGGTAGAGCTTGGAGATGACCGCGGTCTTCGCGCCGGAGCCGGCCTCGATGGCCGCTCGCATGCCGGCGCCGCCAGCGCCCACGATGACGATGTCGAACTGGTGGTAATGCACGCCGTCGCGCACGACGGAATCCTGGGTCTCGGTAGTCACTTCTCGTATGCCTTCTCTTCTACTTGCCCAGCGTCTGGCACTGTTCCCACAGTGTGCTCGACTCGGTCACGCCGAGGCACGGGTCGAAGGTGAAGACGACCAGGGTGCCGAGGATGATGAGCAGCGCCGCGGCCAGGCCGAGGGCCCAGGTCAGCGCCTTGCGAGCGGTGTTGTTCGTCACGTAGTCGTTGACGATCGTGCGCATGCCGTTGGCGCCGTGGATCAGTGCCAGCCACAGCATCAGGACGTCCCACCACTGCCAGAACGGCGTGGCGAACTTGCCCGCGATGAACGCGAAGTCGAGGGCATGGATGCCCTCGCCGACCATCAGGTTGATGAAGAGGTGGCCGAAGATCAGCACGACGAGCACGACGCCCGAGGCGCGCATGAACACCCAGCCCCACTTCTCGAGGTTGAAGCCGCGCTGACGGCGGATGGGCGCGGCGACGGTCTGAGCGGCCATCAGTGTCCTCCTCCGAAGCCGGCGAACGCGAGCATCAGGTGACGCGGCACGAAGCCGGCCATGATGATGCCCCAGACGAGGAGCACGCCCCAGAACAGCTGACGCTGGTACTTCGCGCCCTTCGACCAGAAGTCGACGGCGATGATGCGGAGGCCGTTCATCGCGTGGAACACGATGCCGGCGACCAGCACGACCTCGCCGAGGGCCATGATCGGGTTCTTGTAGGTTCCGATGACCGCGTTGTAGGCCTCGGGCGACACCCTGATGAGTGCAGTGTCGAGCACATGCACCAACAGGAAGAAGAAGATGGCGACTCCGGTGATGCGGTGAAGCACCCACGACCACATGCCCTCGCGACCCCGGTAGAGGGTGCCGCGCGGCGTCTTGGAAGTGGTTTCCGAAATCGACGGTGTCAAGCGAGCGCTTGTGGACACGGTCGTCCTCCCTGGATCGATGTGACTCGGTCGCGTGCGATGCGTCTTCCAAGCGTGAGCCTGCTGTCGTCAGGCACGGCCGATCGGACACCATCCTATTCCCGTGTGACGGGTGCGGGCGACGAAGGCGAGCCTAAGTGTCTCGATGTCGAGAGGTTTCGTCGGGATACCCTGACTCTGTGAGCGAACCTATCGAGGACTTCTACGCCGTCATTCCCGCCGGCGGCATCGGCAGCAGGCTGTGGCCTCTGTCCCGCGCGGACGCGCCGAAATTCCTGCACGACCTGACCGGCTCGGGGCACTCGCTGCTCCGGGACACCTGGGACCGGCTCGAGCCACTGGCCGGCGCCGATCGCATCGCCGTCGTCACCGGCCGGGCTCACCGGGCGGCGGTAGAGGCCGAACTGCCCGGAATACCGGATCTGAACGTCTTCCTCGAGTCCGAGCCGCGGGAGTCCGCCGCTGCGATCGGCCTCGCCGCGGCGATCCTGCACCGCCGTGATCCCGACGTCATCATCGGATCCTTCAGCGCCGACCACGTGATCCGCGGCACGCGGGTGTTCGAGTTCGCCGTGCGCGACGCCGTGGAGGTCGCGCGCGAGGGGTACATCTGCACGATCGGCATCTCGCCGACCGAGCCGGCCGTCGGCTTCGGCTACATCAAGAAGGGGCCGGAGCTGGTCGTCGACGGCGCGCGCGAGGCAGCCCTCGTCGAGAGCTTCGTGGAGAAGCCCGACCTCGCCACGGCTCAGGCGTACATCGCGGATCGCGGCTACCTCTGGAACGCGGGCATGTTCATCGCGAAGGCGAGCGTCCTCCTCGACGAACTCGCGGCCAACGAGCCGGAACTCCACGCCGGCCTGATCGAACTCGCCGAAGCCTGGGACGATCGCGATCGTCGGGGGTCTGCGGTCGATCGCATCTGGCCGGGACTGAAGAAGATCGCGATCGACTATGCGGTGGCCGAGCCGGCGGCACGTCGCGGACGCCTCGCAGTCGTACCTGGACACTTCGACTGGGACGACGTCGGGGACTTCGCCTCCCTCACCAAGCTCATCACGAACGGGCGCAAGAACGACCTGGCCGTGCTCGGCCCGAACGCCAGGGTGCTCTCCGACGCGGCCAGCGGCATCCTGGTCAGTCAGACATCGAGGGTGATCAGCCTCGTGGGCGTGCAGGACATCGTCGTGGTCGACACACCGGACGCTCTGCTCGTGACGACGGTGCAGCACGCGCAGCGCGTGAAGGGCGTGGTGGAGTCCCTGAAGCTGACCGGACGGGGCGACGTGCTCTGATGAGCAGGGGTCGCCGCTCATCGGCTGTCTTGGTTTCAGGTTTGTAACCATTCGTCAGCGCCTCGCCCTCGCACGTGCACAAAAGTCGAAACACTAGGTAACTTTGAGCGATCCGCGAGGGCCGCGGCACCGTTCAGGAGGCATGAGTTGACCATCTCCACCACCAAGAAGCTGCTCGGCGCAACCATCGCCGCTGGCGTCGTCTTCGCACTCGCCGGCTGCGGCCAGGCTCCGACCGAATCGGGCGGCACCGGCGGCGGCGAGGCTGAGTCCGACTTCCTTCCCTGCCTCGTCTCGGACGCGGGCGGCTGGAACGACAAGTCGTTCAACCAGTCCGCCAAGGAGGGCATGGATCGTGCCGCTGACGAGCTCGGCGTCAAGCCGCTCGAGTTCGAGTCGGCCAACGACAACGACTACGCGCCCAACCTCGAGACCGCCGTCTCGGAAGGCTGCTCGCTCATCGTCGCCGTCGGCTTCAAGCTGTCGGCCGCGACCGTCGAGTCGGCGCTCGCGAACCCCGAGATCAACTACGCGATCATCGACGACTACGCGGACAACGACTTCGACGGCACCACCGATGCCCCGAACATCAAGCCCCTCGTCTTCGACACCGCTCAGGCCGCCTACCTCGGCGGATACGCCGCTGCCGGCTGGTCGGCTGAGTCCGGCGTGAACAAGGTCGGCACCTTCGGCGGAATGCAGATCCCGTCGGTCGCCGTGTTCATGGACGGCTTCCAGCTCGGTGTCGAGAAGTACAACGAGGACAAGTCGGGCGCCGTCGAGGTCTTCGGCTGGGACACCGCCACGCAGAAGGGCTCGTTCACCGGTGGCTTCGACGCCAACGACACGGCCAAGCAGACCGCTCAGGGCGTGCTCGACCAGGGCGTCGACGTCATCCTTCCCGTCGGCGGACCGATCTACCAGAGCGCTGCGGCCGCTATCGCGGACAGCGGCAAGGACACGCTCCTCGTCGGTGTCGACAGCGACCTCGCCGTCGCCGATGAGAGCGTGGCGGACGTCACCCTCTTCTCGATCATGAAGGCCATCGACGTCGCGGTCGAGGATGCGACGATCGCCGCGTCCGAGGGCGACTTCGACCCGGCTCCCTACGTCGGCACGCTCGAGAACGAGGGTGTGAAGCTCTCGGGCTTCGGTTCCTTCGAGGGTGACCTGCCCGACGGTCTGCTCGACGAGATCTCGGCTCTGCAGGAGCAGATCATCGCCGGCGACATCACGGTGGAGTCCCCGAACTCCCCGTAATTCATCGAGTTCCAGCGCGGGGCGAGTGGTGCACGTGGCCACTCGCCCCGCGCCGTGGACGGACCATGACGACTGTTCACGGTGCATCCGGGTGATCCCCGTGCGATGCGCCGGAGATTCTTCGGACTCCTCTGGATGACACTTCTGGATAAGGTGCAGATATGAAGCTCGAACTTCGCGGTATCACCAAGCGGTTCGGAACCCTGGTGGCCAACGACCACATCGACCTGGTGGTCGAACCGGGTCAGATCCATGCGCTGCTCGGTGAGAACGGCGCAGGCAAGTCCACCCTGATGAACGTGCTCTACGGCCTCTATCAGGCCGACGAGGGCGAGATCCTCCTGGACGACGTCGTCCAGCGGTTCCGGGGCCCCGGCGACGCCATGAACGCCGGCATCGGAATGGTGCACCAGCACTTCATGCTCGTCCCCGTCTTCACGGTCGCCGAGAACGTGATGCTCGGCCACGAGCAGACCAAGGGACTCGGCACCCTCGACATCACGAAGGCGCGTGAGCACGTCCGCGCCGTCGCCGCCCGCTTCGGCTTCGACATCGACCCCGACGCGATCGTGGGCGATCTGCCCGTCGGCGTGCAGCAGCGGGTCGAGATCATCAAGGCGCTCTCGCGCGACGCGAAGGTCCTGGTCTTCGACGAGCCCACCGCCGTGCTCACGCCGCAGGAGACCGACGAGCTGATGGGCATCATGCGTCAGCTCCGCGACGAGGGCACGGCCATCGTCTTCATCACCCACAAGCTCCGCGAGGTGCGCGAGGTCGCCGACACCATCACGATCGTCCGCCTCGGCAAGATCGTCGGCGAGGCGTCGCCGTCCGCGACCAACGCGGAGCTCGCCTCCCTCATGGTCGGACGCGCCGTCGAGCTGACGGTGCACAAGGATCCGCCGCGGCTCGGCGAAGGCGGCCTCGAGGTCTCGGGGCTCCGGGTGCTCACCGCCGCGGGAGCGATCGTCGTCGACGGCGTCGACTTCTCGGTGCGACCCGGCGAGGTGCTCGCCGTCGCCGGCGTGCAGGGCAACGGTCAGACCGAGCTGGTCGAGGCCATCGTCGGCCTCGCGGCGAGGGTCGAGGGATCGATCACCCTCGGCGGCGCGGAACTGGTCGGCAAGAGCGTACGGGGCATCCTCGACGCCGGTGTCGGCTTCGTTCCGGAGGACCGCACGGAGGACGGGCTCGTGGCCGGGTTCTCGGTGGCGGAGAACCTGATCCTCGACCGCACGGGCGACGCCGACTTCAGCCGTGGTGGGACCATCCGCCGTGCCGCGCTCGACGACTTCGCCCGCGCGCGGATCAGCGAGTACGACATCCGGACCCAGGGACCGCACACGCCGGCCGGCACGCTCTCGGGCGGAAACCAGCAGAAGGTCGTGATCGCCCGCGAGATGAGTCGCGAGCTGAAGCTGCTCGTGGCTGCGCAGCCGACCCGCGGAGTCGATGTCGGCTCCATCGAGTTCATCCACAAGCGGATCATCGAGACCAGGGATGCGGGAATCCCCGTGGTCGTCGTCTCGACCGAGCTCGATGAGGTCGCGGCTCTCGCCGACCGCATCGCGGTCATGTACAGAGGCACCATCGTCGGGATCGTTCCCGGCGACACCCCGCGCGAGACGCTGGGACTGATGATGGCGGGCGCCGCCGAGGGAGAGGTGGCCGCATGAGCGGTATCACGCCACAGGGGAGTGGACCGGCGGGCGACGTGTCCGGCGACCAGCTCTCGCTGAACACGACCACGACGCAGCGCGACACGGGTGACGTCCCGCCGCCGCCGCGCGGCAACGTGATCCTCAAGGAGATGCTCCGCGGCAGCGCCGTCACGACGATCCTCGCGATCTTCCTCGCGCTGGTGGTCGGCGGCATCCTGATCGCCTTCACCAACGAAGACGTGATCGAGGCCTCCGGGTACTTCTTCTCGCGTCCGACCGACACGATCGCCGCCGCATGGAACGCCATCTACAACGGCTATGAGGCGCTGTTCCGCGGAGCGATCTTCAACGCACGAGGTGCGGACTTCGCCGCTCAGATCCGTCCGCTGACCAATACTCTCGGATTCGCCGCGCCGCTGATCGCCGCCGGTCTCGGTGTCGCCCTCGCGTTCCGCGTCGGTCTGTTCAACATCGGTGCCCGCGGCCAGATGCTGATCGGCGTCGCCGCGGCAGGACTCCTCACGTTCCAGCTCGACCTGCCGTTCTGGCTGCACATCCCCGTGACGCTGATCGCCGGCATCGCCGGTGGTGCGCTGTGGGGGGCGATCGCCGGTCTGCTGAAGGCACGCACGGGCGCCCACGAGGTCATCCTCACGATCATGCTCAACTATGTGGCGTACTACCTGCTGCTGTGGATGATCCGCACCCCCGGACTGCTCCAGAAGCCCGGAACGAACCAGGCGCTCGGCTATGCCACTCCTGAGAGCGCGCAGTTCCCCTCGCTCCTCGGCCCGCAGTTCCCTCTGCTCGACCTCGGATTCGTGATCGTCATCATCGCGACCCTGTTCGTCTGGTGGCTGATCGAGCGCTCCTCCCTCGGCATGCGGATGCGCGCCGTGGGCGAGAACCCGCACGCCGCGCGTGCGGCCGGCATCAGCGTCCAGCGCGTCTACGTCTACGCCATGCTCCTCGCCGGTGGTCTCGCCGGTCTCGCGGGCATGAACCAGGTGCAGGGCGCCGTCACGACCGGCATCACCGAGACGATCGACGCCGGCATCGGCTTCGACGCCATCACGGTCGCACTGCTCGGCCGCAGTCGCGCCTGGGGCACGTTCGCGGCCGGCATCCTGTTCGGCGCACTGAAGGCAGGCTCGTTCTCGATGCAGGCTCAGGACATCCCGGTCGACATCGTGCTCGTCGTGCAGTCGCTCGTCGTGCTGTTCATCGCCGCGCCGCCGCTGCTGCGCACGGTGTTCTTCCTTCCCAAGACCGACGCGGAGAAGGCGGCCAAGGCGAGAGCCAAAGCCGCGAAGAAGGCGGTGACCGCATGACCTCCCTCGTCCAGAGCGAAGCCGCCGACGGAACCGTGCAGCTCGCCACCGTGCGCGAGCGGCACCTGAAGGCGCCGATCGTCCTCGCCGCAGCCACGGTGCTGCTGGCGCTCCTCTTCCTGCTCGTGCCTCGCAGCGGCACCAGCAGCTTCCGGCTGAACGACCCGTCGTCGCCGTTCGCACTGCCCGATATCGCTCTGCCGACCGGGCCGACCAGCTGGGTCGTGATCGTGATCCTCGCGCTGCTGTCGGTGCTCGCGTTCCTTCGGGCGTGGTCGTATCGCAAGCCGTCGATCTGGCTGGTGATCGCGTTCAGCGTGCTCGCCGTCTTCGGGTTCCTCGTCTGGGCGGGCGCGGGTGGACTCGTGCCCGTCAGCAGCCTGCTCTTCGGAGCCGTCTCGCTCTCCGTCCCGCTCGTGTTCGGCGCGCTCGGCGGCGTCATCGGCGAGCGCGCGGGTGTGGTCAACGTCGCGATCGAGGGTCAGCTCCTGCTCGGAGCGTTCGCGGCCGCTCTGCTCTCGAGCGTCACGGGCAGCCCGTTCGTCGGACTCCTCGGAGCGATGCTGGGCGGCGTGCTCGTCGCCGCGGTGCTGGCCGCATTCGCGATCAAGTACCTCGTCGAGCAGGTCATCGTCGGTGTCGTGCTCAACGTGCTCGTCAGCGGCCTCACCGGATTCCTCTACGGCGCACTGCTCGCGCCGAACGAGGCCGCCCTCAACACGCCGGTGCGCTTCAGCCGCATCGAGATCCCGCTGCTGAGCGACATCCCCATCATCGGCCCGGTGCTCTTCAATCAGACCTTCATCGTGTACCTGATGTTCATCACCGTCGCGATCGTCGCCTGGGGGCTCTACCGCACGAAGTGGGGACTCCGCGTCCGTGCGGTCGGCGAGCACCCGCAGGCCGCGGACACGGTCGGCATCAAGGTCAATGCGACCCGGTTCTGGAATGTGCTGCTCGCGGGCGCGATCGCCGGAATCGGTGGAGCGTACTTCACGCTGGTCTCGGTGCCGCAGTTCGGCAAGGACATGACCGCCGGCCTCGGCTTCATCGCCCTCGCCGCGGTGATCTTCGGCCGGTGGGATCCGATCCGCGCGACGCTCGCGGCGCTGCTGTTCGGCTTCGCCACGAACCTGCAGAACCTGCTGTCGATCCTCAAGACCCCCATCCCCGGCGAGTTCATGCTGATGCTCCCGTATGTCGTGACGCTGCTCGCGGTCGCCGGCTTCGCCGGTCAGATCCGCGGTCCGGCAGCCAGCGGCAAGCCGTACATCAAGTCCTAGGAGAGACATGACAGACATCGACTGGGACGAGCTCCGTCAGGTCGCGACCGACGCCATGACCAAGGCCTATGCGCCGTACTCCCGCTACCGCGTCGGAGCCGCCGCGCTCGTCGGCGACGGCCGCATCGTGGCCGGCTGCAACGTCGAGAACGCCTCGTACGGGGTGACGCTGTGCGCCGAGTGCGCGCTGGTGGGCGACCTGCACATGTCGGGCGGCGGCCAGCTCGTCGCCTTCGTGTGCGTCAACAACGACGGGCAGACCATCATGCCGTGCGGCCGTTGCCGTCAGCTGCTCTACGAACACGCGATGCCCGGAATGCTGCTGGAGACCGTCTCCGGCATCCGGACCATCGACGAAGTACTGCCGGACGCCTTCGGCCCCCGAGACCTGGAGGACGCCCGATGAGCGTTGAGCCCTTCGACGCCGTCGATGTGATCCGTGCCAAGCGCGACGGCGGTGCGGTGCCCGAGAAGGCGCTGCGCTGGATGGTCGACGCCTACACCCGCGGCTACGTCTCGGACGCACAGATGGCGTCGTTCGCGATGGCGATCTTCCAGCGCGGCATGGAGCGCGACGAGATCCGCGTGCTGACCGACGCGATGATCGCGTCGGGGGAGCGGATGAGCTTCGCGACCCTCGGCAAGAAGACGGTCGACAAGCACTCCACGGGCGGCGTCGGCGACAAGATCACTCTTCCGCTCGCTCCGCTCGTCGCGGTCTTCGGGGTGGCGGTCCCGCAGCTCTCCGGTCGCGGTCTCGGCCACACCGGCGGAACGCTCGACAAGCTCGAGTCGATCCCCGGCTGGCGCGCCGCGCTCAGCAACGAGGAGATGTTCGCCCAGATGCAGGGCGATGTGGGCGCCGTGATCTGCGCGGCAGGCTCAGGCCTCGCGCCCGCCGACAAGAAGCTCTACGCGCTGCGCGACGTCACCGGCACCGTCGAGGCGATCCCGCTGATCGCCTCGAGCATCATGTCGAAGAAGATCGCCGAGGGCACCGACGCTCTCGTGCTCGACGTGAAGTTCGGCTCCGGTGCGTTCATGCAGGACATCGACCGGGCACGCGAGCTCGCGCGCACCATGGTCGCACTCGGCACGGACTCCGGCGTCGCCACCACCGCCCTCCTCACGGACATGAACGTGCCGCTCGGTCGCGCGATCGGCAACGCGAACGAGGTTCGCGAGTCCGTCGAGGTGCTCGCCGGAGGAGGACCCGCCGACGTCCGCGAACTGACGATCGCCCTGGCGCGCGAGATGCTCTCGCTCGCAGGACAGCCGGATGCCGACGTGGAGGCCGCTCTCGACGACGGACGCGCGATGGACGGGTGGAAGGCCATGATCCGCGCTCAGGGCGGCGACCCCGACGCGCCGCTGCCCACGGCCCGCGAGACCCATGTGGTCACGGCTCCCCGCGACGGCGTGGTGTCGCAGATGGACGCGCTGCCGTTCGGCATCGCGGCGTGGCGTCTCGGTGCGGGGCGCGCGCGGGCTGAGGACCCGGTGATCTTCGAGGCCGGGATCGACCTGCACGCCAAGCCCGGTGATCGAGTAGCGGCCGGACAGCCCTTGTTCACGCTCTCGGCAGCCGACGAGGCTCGGTTCCCCCGCGCTCTCGAGGCGCTCGAGGGGTCCTGGGCGATCGGCGACGAGGCTCCGGCCGCAGGGCCGATCGTGCGGGAGCGCATCACGGCCTGATCCGCCGACCGCTAGCCTGAACAGAGCGAATCCGCGACCGAGAGGAATCCCCATGTCGATCGACGCGAACGGCGATGTCACCATCCAGGGGGCATCCCTGCGCAGCCTTCCCAAGGTGTCGCTGCACGACCATCTCGACGGCGCGGTGCGACCCTCGACGATCATCGAGCTGGCGGATGTGATCGGGCTCGAGGTTCCCGAATCGAAGCCGGCCGCTCTCGGCAGGTGGATCGCGAAGCAGGGCGACTCGGGGTCGCTGGTGGAGTACCTCAAGACCTTCGATCTGACCACGGCTGTGATGCAGACGCAGGAGGGCCTGACCCGTGTCGCTCGCGAGTTCGTGCAGGATCTCGCGCACGACGGCGTGATCTACGGCGAGGTGCGCTGGGCGCCCGAGCAGCATCTCACGCGTGGGCTCACCCTCGAGCAGACCGTCGAGGCTGTGCAGCAGGGGATCGAGGAGGGTGAGGACGCCGCGGATCGCGACGGCCACAGCATCCGCGTCGGTCAGCTGATCACCGCCATGCGCCACACAGACCGCTCGCGCGAGATCGCCGAGCTCGCCGTCGGCTTCCGCGGACGAGGGGTCGTCGGCTTCGACATCGCCGGTCCCGAGGACGGATTCCCGGCGTCGAACCATCGCGCCGCCTTCGACTACCTCGCGGAGAACTTCTTCCCTGTGACCGTCCACGCGGGGGAGGCTGCCGGGCCGGACTCGATCCGCTCGGCGCTCATCGACGGGCGAGCGCTGCGACTCGGCCACGGCGTGCGCATCGCCGAGGACCTGCAGGTCATCACGCAGGAGGGCGACGAGGTGCAGGTCCAGTTCGGCGACCTCGCCCGCTGGGTGCGAGACCGAGAGATCCCGCTCGAGCTGTCCCCGTCGTCGAATCTGCAGACCGGCGCGATCGCGTCGTGGGGCAACACGCTCGCCGACCATCCCTTCGACCTGCTCTACCAGCTCGGCTTCGCCGTGACGGTCAACGTCGACAACCGCACCATGAGCGCGACCTCGCTCACCCGGGAGCTGTCGCTCCTGGTCGAGGCGTTCGAGTACGATCTCGACGATCTCGAGACCTTCCAGTTCAACGCGGCGGCCGGAGCCTTTCTGCCCGTCGAGGAGCGCGAGGAGCTTGTCGAGATGATCGCCGACGGATTCGACATCTAGATCATGGCTTCCGGGGGGAAGCGACGCCGTATCGGCGTCGCAGTGATCGTCAGCGCCGTCGTCATCGTCGTCGGCGGTGCAATCGCGGCCTTCTCATGGTCGACCCGAGTGCCCGAGGTGCTCGTGCCGCGAGCGGGCGGCGACGCCATCGAGCGTCCGCTGACACCTGCGCAGCAGCTCGTCGCGGATGCCGGCGACCCGCTCGCGTGCGCGGTGAGCTTCATCGGCGACGGTGCGCCGCAGGAACCGATGCTGCAGCGGCAGGACGCACTGTACGTGGCGCTTCCGATACCGGCGCAGGACGGTCGGGTGTTCGCCGGCTGGTACTCGACCGCAGCGGATGCCGCCGGGGGCACGGTCGCCGCGCGGATCAACGGAGCCGACCCCGTCGTGTGCGTCGATCAGCAGATCGAGCTCTTCGCGGCGTGGACGACGCCCGAGGCGAATGCCGCGGCGGACGTGCAGGTCCCGATCCTGATGTACCACCAGTTCACCTCGAACCCCGAGGGCGAGACCGGCTGGCTCCGCGGCAACTACGCGTACATCGGCGACTTCGAGGCGCAGATGAACCACATCGCGACGACGGGCTTCTACCTGCCGACCTGGGATGAGCTCAGCGCGTTCATCGACGGTCGACTGTCGCTGCCTGCTCGTTCGGTGATCATCACCGACGACGACGCCGACCAGAGTTGGTTCGACCTCGCGGTTCCGGTGATCGATGCGCACAGGCTGCTGTCGACCTCGTTCATGATCACCGCCGACCGCCAGGACCCCGCGCCGTCGATGTACGTCCTTCGCAGATCTCACACGCACGACATGCATCAGGCCGGCGACAACGGCAAGGGCCGGATGGTGAACTGGACGGCGGACGAGATCGCCGCCGATCTGAACGCATCCGCCGACGTGCTCGGGGTGCGCGAGGTGATCGCGTATCCGTTCGGTCACTTCGACGACACGTCGAAGCAGGGCGTCGCTCAGGCCGGGTTCGAGATGGCGCGGACCATCGAGCCCGGGTATGTCGAGATCGGCACGGACAAGCTCGCCCTGCCCGTCGTGCGGATCGACTACGGCATGGGGTTGGACTCGCTCATCAAGCGGATCGGCTGAAGCGGGGTCTCGGACGGCAGGATGTACTCATGACCGCCACCGTCTTCATAGCCGGACCGGCATCGTGGAACTCGATCGTCGTGCTCGATCGATTGCCTGAGCCGGTGCCGCACATGCAGTTCGCCGAGGAGACCTGGGAGACCGTCGGCGGCACGAGCGCGGGGAAGGCCCTCACACTCGCCTCGCTCGGGCGCTCCGCTCTGCTGTACGCCCTCACCGCGGCGGATGAACCGGGACACCGCGTGCGCGATGCGCTCGCACATGCCGGTGTGCGTGCGCGGTGGGGAACGGGCGACGCCACCGAGCGCCATCTGAACCTCATGACCCGCGAGGGCAAGCGAGTCTCGCTGTATCTCGCGTCCCCCTCGGCGACGGACGGGAGAGATGACTCAGCTCTGCACACCGCGATGAGCGGCGCTGAGGTGATCGTGCTCGACCTCGCGGCCGAGCCGCTACGACTCCTCCCCGCGGCCGTCGCGACCGGGCGCCCGATCTGGGTCGACGTGCACGACTACGACGGCGAATCCGAGTTCCACCGGCCCTTCCTCGCTGCAGCGCAGGCCGTGTTCTGCAACGCCGACCGTCTGGCCGATCCGGTGCGCTTCCTCCGGTCATGCGTCGCTGGCGGCGCCTCGCTCGCCGTGTGCACCCTGGGCGCCGACGGGGCGGTCGCGATCGACGCAGACGGCACCGAACACCGTGTCGCAGCCGTGCCGGTCGATGTCGTCGACACCAATGGCGCGGGCGACGCGTTCCTGGCCGGCGTCCTCGATGCCCGGCTCTCGGGGGCCTGCGTTCCGGACGCCCTCGCTGCGGGCTCACGCGCGGCGGCATCCGTGCTGGGCACACGGCACCTGCATCCGCTGCTCGACCCCGTCATCGGCTGAGCGGAGCAGTCGACGCTGCTCAGCGCGCGGCGACGTCCGCCATGAAGGCATCGAGGATCTCAGAGACCTGTGCGTGCATCTCGTCGCTCGAGATCGTCGGCTCGCCGTCACCGGCCTGGGGCCCGTAGTCGCCGAACGACGCGTGCGACGCTCCCTCGATCTCGACCATCTCGGCGTCGGCCGGCAGCAGGTCACGAGCGTCGGCGATCTTCTCGGGCGTCGACAGTCCGTCCTCGCTGCCCGAGATGCTGAGAACGGCGAGATCGGTGTCCGACACGTCCGTCGTGCAGTAGGAGCCGAACAGCACGAGTGCCTCGGCATCCGCGGCGAGCTGGCACGCGCGCACGCCGCCCAGCGAGTGTCCGCCGACCGCCCAGTCATCGATGTCGGGGGCCGCAGAGGTGAAGGAGTCGAGACCGCGCAGATCGAAGAACGCGAGGTTCAGCCACGGGCGGGTGATCACCACCGTGACGCCCTCTTCGGCGAGGCTCTGCAGGATCGGTGCGTACGCCCACGGATCGACCTTCGCACCGGGCACGAACACCAGGCCGAGGTCTGATTCGCCGTCGGCCGGGGCGAGCACGATCCCCTGCTCGGTGTCCTCGACATGGATGGCGGAGTTGTCCTCGACGCTGGCGAGCGGATCCTTCTCGGCCGACATGACGCCGATCTGGCTCCAGGCGAGTATTCCGACGATGCCGATCACGAGGACGCCGACGACTCCCCAGAGGATCACTTTCAGGACACGACGACCACGCTTCTTCTGCACTCGCCCCACGTTACGGGGTGCGGATGTGAGCGTGCTCGGGGAGGGGCCGCTCGAGCGCTGATCGCTCGCGTCGCACCGCACCCCGATATGCGTCCTTGTTCACGTAGTAGGCCATGCGGTCGAGGCGCAGGTATCGGTAGCCGCCGGTCAGATCGGGCCACGGCTCGGAGGTCACCCGATCGCGGAATCGCACCGCCCGAGGCGGATCGTTCTCCGCCGCGTCCAGGTATGCGGCCAGCAGCTCCGCCTGCTCGTACCGCCCCTGCCAGCCGATGCCGGACGCCTCGATCATGCCCATCACGAAGAGACCGTTGAACGATGCGGGGAAGACGTGGAGGAACAGCCGTGGTGCCGCGCCGCTCCAGTGCAGGTGCTGTGGGTCGACGAACGGGTAGTCGAGCCGGTATCCGGTCGCGAGCAGGAGCAGATCGTAGTCGTCGGACGTCCCGTCCCGGAAGCGCACGGTCGTGCCGTCGAGGCGCTCCACATCGGGGCGGATACGCAGGTCCCCCTGCCCGAGGTGATTGAGGATCATCGTGTTGACGATCGGATGAGCCTCGTAGATGCGGTAGTCGGGCTTCGGGAAACCGAAGCGCGCAGGGTCGCCGGTGAACGCCCGGAGCACCCGGCTGTCGACCGCCTGCTTGACGCGCGCGGGCAGGGGACGGCCCTGATTCAGGGTGTCGCTCGGCCTGCCGAACAGATAGCGCGGGACGAAGTAATAGCCGCGGCGGACGCTCATGTCGACCGAGGAGGCGTGGTGCACGGCATCCACCGCGATGTCGCACCCCGAGTTCCCCGCCCCGATCAGCAGCACACGCCGGCCGGTGAGCTGTGCGGCCGACCTGTACTCGCTCGTGTGCATGATCTCGCCGTTGAACTCTCCGACGAAGGTCGGCACGTTCGGTTCGGCGAGCGTGCCGTTCGCGAGCACGACGCCGGCGTACCACCGGGTCTCTTCGCCGTCGGGCCCCGAGCTCGTGAGATCCCAGCCGTCGTCCCGCGGCTCGAGTCGCGTGACGGTCGTCTCGAACCGGAAGAGCCCGGTGAGACCGAAGTGCTCGGCATAGTCCTCGAAGTACTGTCGCAGCGTCCGATGGTCGGGGTAGTCGACGGTCGAACGCATGGGGTACTCGGCGAACTCGGTCGTCGTGCGCGAGGAGATCAGATGCGCGGACTCGTACATCGTGCTGCGGGGGTTGTCGATGTCCCACAGGCCGCCCACACCGGTCGAGGCCTCGTACCCGTCGATCCCGACGCCGCGCTTCGTCAGCGCCCGAGCGGCGGCGAGGCCCGACGGACCTGCACCGATGACGGCGTATCTGTTCATGCTGCTCCCGCACCTCGCTGTGCTCGCCACTGCGCCCTCCGCCGATCGTATCGGCAGAGGGCGCAGAACACGGCGTGCGACGTCGTCAGGAGGCGTTCAGTGCTGTCTGACGGGAGACGACTGCGTCGCGGACCGCCGGGAACAGCGGATGCTCGGGGTCGAGCCCCGTTGCGGACGAGGTGAACGCCAGCGCATCCTCCGTGCGCAGGAGCTGCTGCAGCTCGACCGCCTGCTCGTCATCGGGATCCTCGAACTCGAGCGCTGCGGTGACCGCGCCGACCAGCGCGATCGTGGAGAGCCCTCTCTCGGCAGCCATCGCCGCCGGTCCGATGAAGCGCTCGTGTCGGGAGATCTTGCGCAACGGCTGACGGCCGACCCGCTGCACGGTGTCGACGAGCGCCGGATTGCGGAACCGCTCGAGGATCGTCGCTCGGTACGCGGCCAGTTCGGCCGGGTCGAGCCCGTGTTCGGCGACCAGCACCGCGGAGGTCTCCTCGAGAGCGGCCGAGACGCGTGCGACGATGTCGGGGTCGGCCAGGGCGTCGGAGATGCGCTCGATGCCGGCCCGTGCGCCGAAGTACGCCGTCGCGGCGTGGCCGGTGTTCACCGTGAAGAGCTTGCGCTCGATGTACGGGGCGAGATCGTCGACGAAATGAGCGCCGGGAATGTTCGGCAGCGCGCCGCCGAAGGCCTGGGATTCGATCGCCCACTCGAAGTACGGCTCGACCGTGACGTCGACGCCGCCGTCTGCGGGCTGACCGGGGACGATGCGGTCGACGGCGGTGTTCGCGAACACCGCACGCGACAGCAGCTCCTCGGCGTCCGCGCCCGCCGCCTTCTCGATCTCCGCCCGGAGGGTGTCCGTCGCCCCGATCGCGTTCTCGCAGGCCATGACCTGCAGGGGAGCGGCTCCGGCAGGGCGCAGGGCGAGGCCCGCGACGATCGTGGGGGCGACGAAGCGCAGCACGGTCGGTCCGACCGCCGTCGTGACCACATCGGCGGTCGCGACCTCGTCGGCCACGGCATCCGGATCGGTCCTGCTGTTGACCGCCCGGAAGCCGGTCACCACGTGGTCGGTGCCGCCGGGTCCGGCCTCGTGCACCGTGTACGAATCGACGGCGTTGATGGCGTCGACGAGAGCGTCGGCGACATCGGAGAACACGACCTCGTATCCACCCTCGTGCAGGAGCAGCCCCACGAATCCGCGGCCGATGTTGCCCGCGCCGAAGTGCACGGCCTTCATCAGTCGTTCACCGCCGAGAGCAGGGCGTACAGCTCGTCGGGCGTCTGCGCCGCGTTGAGCTTCGCGACGTCGTCCTCATCGGAGAACAGGATCGCGATCTGCGAGAGGATCTCGAGGTGCTCGTCGCCACGGCCGGCGATGCCGACGACGAACGTCGCGGCCTCCCCGTCCCAGTCGACTCCGCCGTCGTAGCGGACGACAGACAGCGCGGATCCGAGGATCGCATCCTTGGCGTCGTTCGTGCCGTGCGGAATCGCCAGACCGTTGCCCATGTAGGTCGAGACCGTCTGCTCGCGCTGACGCATCGCGTCGACATAGGCGGGGGTGACGGCGCCTGCCGCGACGAGGATGTCGGTCGCCTCCTGGAGGGCTTCCTCCTGCGTGCTGCTTCCGGAGTGGATGCGGACCTGATCGAGGGTGAGAACGCTCATGGTGATTCCTTCTTTCTGAGTATGTGGAGGCGGGGCGGATGCCGCAGCACCCGCCCCGCCTGGTCTGTCACGCGTCGGTGTCGCGCTGTTCGCGCACCATCTCGACGACCTCTTCGTACTTCGGAGAGTTCATGAAGTTGTCGACGGACACGTGCACCGAGTTCGGCGACTGCGCCTTCGCCCGGTCGGTCAGCTGCTGCTGGGTGATGACCAGGTCGGCGCTGCCGTCGAGGTTCGCGATGGCCTGGTTCGTGACGGTGACGCCCTCGACCCCTGCCTTCTTGAACTTGTTGCGCAGCACGCTCGCGCCCATGGCCGACGATCCCATTCCGGCGTCGCAGGCGAACACGATGTTCTCGATGCGACGGTCCGTGGCGACGCCCGTGCCAGCCGCAGCGGCTGCTCCGGCAGTTCCCGTACCCGACGAGGCGCGAAGGGCGTCCATCGCGGCGGAGGACTTGCCCTTGTTCGCCTCGGTCTGTGCGATCGCGTCGCCGAAGCTGTCGCCCTCGGCCTCGAGGTCGCGCTTGCGGGAGGCCCGCAGGATGACGCCGGTGATGAGGAACGTGACGACCGCGGCGATGATCACCGAGAGGTAGACCACGAGCAGGTTCGGGACGCCGGGGCCGACGGCGGCCGCGGTCACGGCGATGATGCTGCCGGGGGCTGCCGGGAACGCCAGGCCGCCTCCGAGCACCATGTTGGTCGTGACACCGGCCGCGCCACCCGCGATCAGGGCGAGGATGGTGGTCGGCTTGCTCAGCGCGTACGGGAAGTAGATCTCGTGGATGCCGCCGAAGAACTGGATGATCGCCGCTCCGGGCGCAGACGCCTTGGCCGCACCGACGCCGAAGAACGAGAACGCGAGCAGCAGACCGAGGCCCGGACCGGGGTTCGCCTCGATCAGGAAGAGGATCGACTTGCCGGTCTCGGCCGCCTGCTCGATGCCGAGCGGAGTGAACACGCCGTGGTTGATGGCGTTGTTCAGGAACAGCACCTTCGCGGGCTCCACGATGATCGACACGAGGGGCAGCAGGTTCAGCGCGACCAGCCAGTCGACGGCACCGCCGAGAACCGCGCTGATGCCGAGCATCACGGGACCGAAGGCGAAGAATCCCACGATCGCGAGGATCATGCCCAGGATGCCGGCCGAGAAGTTGTTCACCAGCATCTCGAAGCCGGGGCGGATCTTGCCGTCCCACATCCGGTCCATCTGCTTGGTGATCCAGGCCGCGAGCGGCCCCATGATCATCGCGCCGAGGAACATCGGGATGTTGGTGCCGACGATGACACCCATCGTCGCGATCGTCGCGACGACTCCACCGCGCTCGCCGTAGACCATGCGGCCCGCGGTGTTGGCGATGAGGAGCGGCAGCAGGTACGTGACCATCGGTCCGACGAGGCCCACGTACGCGAAGATGTTGCCGTCGGCGCCTTCGGCCACCGCGGTCATGGCGCCCTGCCAGCCGACCACTGCGGAATCGCCGCCGCCGCCGATGGTCTCGGCGACACCGGCCCAGTGCCAGCCGAACGGGCTCTCGGACCCGAAGAATCCGGCCGGGATGAAGAGCATCGTGATGAATCCCCACGCGATGAACGCGGCGATGTTGGGCATGATCATGCCCGAGAGGAACGTGCCGAAGCGCTGCACGCCCGTTCGGAGGCCGCCTGCCTTCGTGGCGGCGGGTGACGTCGTCGTCATGATGTCGTCTCTTTCTGGTGAGGGGGGAGGGGTGCCGCGGCGTCAGCCACGGCGAGGCGAGCACCGGCGGCGTCGTCCGCCGCCAGTGCGAGTCCGGCGAAGTTGCGGGCTTCGTCGAGAGTGTGCTGCGACAGGGTGTGACGCACGTCCGCCAGGGCGGACGGCGCCATGGAGAGGCTCGTTGCGCCGAGCCCGACGAGCACGACGGCGAGCATCGGATCGGCGGCGGCCTCACCGCAGATCCCGACCGGCTTGCCGAGCCGGGCACCTGCCGTGCCGACCTCACGGATGAGACGGAGCACGGCGGGGTGCCACGGATCCTGGAACGCCGCGACGGAGCCGAGCAGACGGTCGGCGGCCATCGTGTACTGCGTGAGGTCGTTCGTGCCGATCGAGGCGAAGTCGGCGTGCGCGAGGATCCGGTCGGCGAGCAGCGCACTGGACGGGATCTCGACCATGACACCGGCGGTCTTCAGGCCGTACTCCCGGGCGAGCGAGGTGAAGTACTGCGTCTCCTCGACGGTCGCCACCATCGGCGCCATGACCCAGAGGTCCGCCTCGGTCGCGGCATCCGCTTCGGCGAGGGCCGTCAGCTGCTCGCGCAGGATGTCCTCGCTCGCCCGCAGAGCACGCAGCCCCCGCAGGCCCAGGGCCGGGTTCTCCTCGTGCGCGTCGTTGAGGAACGCCAGCGGCTTGTCGGCGCCGGCATCCAGCATCCTCACGACGACTTTCTTGCCGGGGAAGGCCGCGAGCAGCTCCCGATAGGACTCTCGCTGCTGCTGCACCGTCGGCGCCTGCGCCGACGAGAGGAACAGGAACTCGGTGCGGAACAGCCCGACGCCCTCGGCCCCGCGTTCGACGGCATCGGATGCGTCTGCAGGCTTCCCCAGGTTCGCCAGCAGCGGGATCGGCGTGCCGTCGGCGAGGGCGCCGGGAGTGAGTGGTGCGGCGTCCGCCGAACGGCGGGCGGCGGCGCGCTGCTCGGCGCGCGCCTTCTCGTCGTCGGTCGGATCGACGGTGACGATTCCGGCTGCGGCGTCGACGATGACCGGGCTGCCGGTCGCGAGCTCCGAGGCTGATGCCGCTCCGACGATCGCGACGATGCCCTTCTCGCGGGCGAGGATCGCGGTGTGCGAGGTGGGTCCGCCGTCGAAGGTGACGAGGGCGAGCACCTGATCGAGGTTCAGCAGCGCGGTGTCGGCTGGTGCGAGGTCGCGAGCGACGAGGACGAACGGATGCCCGGGGTCGGGGACCCCTGGCGCATCCACGCCGCGAAGCCGGGCGAGCACCCGCTGCGCGATGTCGTCGAGATCGGCGGCGCGCTCGCCGAGGTAGCCCCCGACGGCCTCGAGCGTCGCCCGGAAACCGGCGAACGCGTCATGCACGGCCCATTCGGCCGTCGCGCCGTCGTCGATGCGTGCGTCGACCTCGTCCTGCAGCGTCGGGTCCTCGGCGATCATCGCCTGCGCCTCGAGCACCTCCTGGGCCGAGCCGCCGGCGGCCTCGCCGCGGGCCGTCAGCTCCTGTGCGACGGCCGTCACGGCCTCGCGGACACGTGCGCGCTCCGTGTCGGCTCCCTGACCGCTGGGGGTGTTCTCCGGGGCGGGCAGCGCCTCGGTCATCCGGACGACGACGCCCTGGGCGACTCCGAGACCGATGCCGACTCCACGCAGTTCGCTCATACTCCGGCGTCCTGATCATGGTCGGTCGTGAGCAGCTCGGTGAGCGTGTCGAGCACGCCTTCCGCGCTGTCGCCGTCGGCCGTCAGCGTGACGTAGTCGCCGTGCTCGATCGCCAGTGCGATCACGCCGAGGATGCTGGCCGCGTTGACCGCCTTCCCCGAGTCCTTCGCGATGGTCACGGGAATCCCCGAGTCCTTCGCCGCCTGTGCGAACAGCTTCGCCGGACGGGCGTGGAGTCCATGGGATGAGCCGATGCGGACGGTGCGAGAGACGGTCATGATGTTCCTTTCGGGGTGTTCCTGGCGCTGGAGACGATCGACTGTGCGAGTGCCAGCGTGCGGGTGCCGTCCCGATCGGCGAAGACGTCGTCGGGGAGCACGGCCACCTGAGCGGGCGCCGCCTGGCGGATCGCCTCGAGGCGATCGGCGAGATGAGGGCCGATGAGGATGAGGTCGTGGTCGCTGCCGGCGACGGACTGCTCCATGCCGGCTGCGGCGTCCCAGTCGAGGCCGGCTTCGGAAGCCGCCCGGCGGAGTCGTTGCGCGACGAACGTGCTCGACGCGCCAGCGCCGCACACCACGAGGATCTTCATCGATGCTCACCTTTCCTGAGAACAGTCTGGGAACAAGGGGGGTGTGCTCGCCAACAGGTTCCTTTCCGCCCCTGCGGAACCTCGGTTTCGGAGCACCGCCCCCCGCTTGCTGACATCATGGAAGTCACGTCAGGACAGTGCGGTCGGCACGGAGGAGGGAGCATCATGTCGCGACAGCGTCAGGATCAGCTCCTGTCGTCCCTGCTCCGTCAGGGCGAGTGGGTGACGGCCGCCAGTCTCGCCGATCAGCTCGGGGTCACCCCGCGCAGCATCCGCTCGTACGTCGCCGCGCTGAACGCGAGAACCGGTGGAGCGGATGCCGTCGAGTCGGGCCCGGCGGGATACCGCGCCGGGTCGGGGGCTCGCGACGCACTGCGCACGCGTCAGAGCGGCGACTCCGCCCCGCGTGACCGACTGCACGGTCTCGTCCGCACCCTGCTCGATGTGCCGGAAGGTGTCGACGTCTTCGCCACGGCCAGTGCGCTCCATGTGAGCGAAGCCACTCTCGAGGCGGACCTCGCCCGCGTCCGCACACTGCTCGACGGCACCGATCTCGCACTCGAGAGAGACCGCGAGATCGTGCGACTGCGAGGCAACGAGGCGGCACAGCGTCGTCTGCTGTCGCGACTCGCACATGACGAGATGGATGCCGCGTCGTTCCACCCCGAGACGTTCCGCCGAGCGCTCGCCGGAGGAGTCATCGCCGCCGACGCCGTCGGGCCTTTCAAGTCCGAGCTCGTGCGCGAACTCGGAGAACAGGGCTACTACGTCAACGAGCTCGCGATCTCCGATGTCCTTCTGCACATCGCGATCGCCGCCGAGAGGGTTGCGGCCGGCCACGCGCTCGAAGC
This sequence comes from Microbacterium sp. Root280D1, assembly GCF_001428975.1. Lineage (NCBI taxonomy): Bacteria > Bacillati > Actinomycetota > Actinomycetes > Micrococcales > Microbacteriaceae > Microbacterium > Microbacterium sp. Root280D1. Next base: position 756,710 of record NZ_LMJK01000003.1, read on the forward strand.
CGGTCCTGCCGGTGCGCGGGAGGAGATCCCGCGGGTCGGGGCTGTGATCGCCCGGCTCGCCCAGCAGCACTTCTCGGTCGCGCTGGGCGACGGGGACAGCGGGCATCTCGCGTCCCTCGTCCTCACGCGCATCGTGGCTCCGGGGGAGGACGCTGCGGGCGATGTCGCCCGCAGCGGCGTGGACCCGGGTGTCGAGGCGGCCGTGCGGGCGGAGATCGCGAGGGCGGCGGAGGATTTCCAAGTCGACCTGGTCGACGAGACCTTCGTGCTGCGCCTCGCCCTGCACGTGCAGAACCTGATGCGTCGCGCCGAGGAGAGCGCGCTGACCCGCAATCCGCTCACCCGCTCGCTCAAGACCTCGTATCCGATGATCTTCGAGGTGGCGGTCTCGATCGCCAGCGGACTGCACGATCGCCTCGGCACGCCCATCCACGACGACGAGATCGCCTACATCGCGATGCACGTCGGCGGACGACTCGAGCGCAGCCGCAAGGCCGAGTCGATCCTCACCGCGACCATCGTGTGCCCGGGGTATTACGAGCTGCACGAGCTGCTCCGATCGAGCGTCGACCGCTCGCTCGGGTCCGCGATCGAGGTGACCAGCGTCATCACCAAGGTCGACCCGGACTGGGCGTCGTTCGACACCGACCTGGTGCTCAGCACGATCGAGCCGGGCGCTGCCGGCGATCGCTTCGTCCGCATCCAGCCGTTCCTCACGGATGCCGATGTCGACCGGATCCAGCAGGCCGCGGCACGCGTCCGGCGGGGCCGACGCCTCACCAGGCTCCGTGGCGAGCTCGCACGATACTTCGATGCCGACGCCTTCGTCTATCCGCTGCCCGATGCGGGGGAGGAGGCGATCATCCGGCGACTGGGCGGTCTCCTCGTGGATGCGGGGCTGATCGGCGACGACTACGTCGAGAACACCATCCTCCGCGAACGGATGTCGTCGACGGCGTTCACAGACGCGCTCGCGGTGCCGCACGCGCTCCAGATGACCGCCACGCGCACCGCGATCGCGATCGGCGTGACGGACGGGTCGGCAGCGTGGGGTGAGGGCCGCGTGCAGGTGGTCGCTCTCGCCGCCTTCAGCGAGAGCGACCGCGCCGCGTTCCAGACGGTGTTCGAGCAGCTCGTCGAGGTGTTCAGCGAACGGGAGAGCGTGCAGCGAATCCTCCGCCGGGGCACCACCTTCGAGGCGTTCCTCGACGAGCTCGTCGCCGTCATCGACGGGTGACCGCCGGGTCAGCCCCGAGGGTCGAGGACGCCGGCGAGGGTGTCGAGCACGGCGTCGGCGCCGGCCGAGTCCGCCGTCTCGAGCACCACGGCATCGCCGGGCGCGAGTGCGAGGTCCATCAGCGCGAGAACGCTGCTGAGGTCCACGACCGCGCCCGACGACGTCCGCAGGGTCACCGCGTGCGAATGCGCCTGCACGAGCCGCACGAGCTCGGCGACGGGGCGCGCGTGCACCCCGTTGTGCGCGCTGATCACGACATGTCTTCTCGGCATGCGGCCTACGAGCGTTCTTCCAGGAGCAGGCGCACCGCGGCCTCGAGCTCGGCGACGGTCGCGGTGGCGCGCTCTGCGGAGTCCGCGGCCGCGTCGATGTAGACCTTGAGCTTCGGCTCGGTGCCGCTCGGACGGACGATGATGCGCGAGCCGTCCGTGAGTCGATACCGCAGCACGTCGCCCGAGGGCTGCCCTGCGTCGGCGTGCAGCAGATCCTCCACGGAGGCGATCGAGTGGCTGCCGAAGTGCGTCGGCGGCAGCGTGCGCAGCGAGAGCATCACGGTGCCGATGACCGAGAGGTCCTGCACGCGGACCGACACCTGACCGCTGGCGAAGTGACCGTACGTGTCACCGAGCTCGGACAACAGGTCGGCGAGAGAGCGTCCGCGCTCGTGCGCCTCGGCGGCGAGTCCGAGGATCGCCACGGTCGCCGAGATGCCGTCCTTGTCGCGCACGGTCTCGGGATTCACGAGGTAGCCGAGTGCCTCCTCGAAGCCGAAGACGATGCCGGGGGCGCGGGAGATCCATTTGAAGCCCGTGAGCGTCTCGTGGAAGTCGAGCCCGTGATGGGCGGCGACGGCGCCGAGGCCGGGCGATGAGACCAGGGAGCACGCGAGCGATGCACCCGGCGTGCCCTCGGCGGCCCTGGCGGCGCGAGCGCCCAGGAGGAGCCCGACCTCGTTGCCGGTGAGTCGCCGCCATCCGCCCTCCGACGACGCATCCGGGATCGCCACGGCGAGTCGGTCGGCATCCGGATCATTGGCGATGATGAAGTCCGCCTGCACGCGGCGGGCCCGGGCGAAGGACAGGTCCATCGCCCCCGGCTCCTCCGGGTTGGGGAACGACACGGTGCGGAACGTCGCGTCGGGTTCGAGCTGCTCTCCGACGACCATCGGCTGAGGGTATCCGGCGGCCGCGACGATCTTCGACAGCGTCTCCCAGCCGACCCCGTGCATAGCGGTGTAGACCCAGCGCAGATCGGACGCGCCGGCTGGTGCGGGAGCGACCGCCGCTGTCGCGGCGACGTACGCGTCGACCACGGCTTCGCCGGCCGTCTCATAGTCGGTGGAGCGAGGCGACGACGTGACGTCGTCCGCATCGGCGACCCGCTGGATGTGCGCGGCGATCTCGGCATCGGCGGGTGCGACGATCTGCGAGCCCTGATCGGCGCCGCCCAGATAGACCTTGTATCCGTTGTCGTTCGGCGGGTTGTGCGACGCGGTCACCATGACACCGGCATCCGCGCCCAGGTGACGCACCGCGAACGCGAGCACGGGCGTGGGCAGCAGTCTGGGCAGCAGGATCGCGCGCAGCCCTGCTCCGGCGAACAGCTCGGCGGAGTCGGTCGCGAACACGCGGGAGTTGCGGCGTCCGTCATAGCCGATCACCACGGTCGGCGTGCGGCCGTGCGACTTCTCGCGCAGGTACGAGGCGAACCCGGCGGCCGCCTGCGCGACGAGCACGCGGTTCATGCGGTTGCTGCCGGCCCCCAGGGCTCCGCGGAGACCGGCGGTGCCGAACGCGAGTCGGGTGCTGAAGCGATCATCGAGGTCGGCGGCGGCCGACTCGTCGCCATCCGCTGCCCGCGTGATGACCACGGCCAGCTCGTCGCGGGTCTCGTGATCGGGGTCCTGTCTCATCCACGCGCGCGCCTGCGCGAGACGCTCGTCGTTCACAGCGCCTCGACCACTCGGGCCAGCAGCGCCGAGATGACCGGTTCGGCCTCTCGACCGGCCTCGATGACCTCAGCGTGGCTGAGCGGCGTCTTCTGGATGCCGGCGGCGAGGTTGGTGATGAGCGAGAACCCGAGGATCTCCATACCGGCCTCGCGAGCGGCGATCGCCTCGAGCGCTGTCGACATTCCCACGATGTGTCCGCCGATGTGCTTGGCCATCTGCACCTCGGCCGGCGTCTCGTAGTGCGGGCCGCGGAACTGCGTGTACACGCCCTCGTCGAGAGTGGGGTCGACGCTCCGGGCGATGTCGCGCAGACGTGTCGAATAGAGGTCGGTCAGGTCGATGAACGTCGCGCCCTCGAGAGGGGAGTCGGCCGTGAGGTTGATGTGGTCGCTGATCAGCACGGGCTGGCCGGGGGTCCAGGTCTCGCGCACTCCGCCGGCGCCGTTCGTCAGCACCATGATCTTGGCGCCCGTGGCCGCGGCGGTGCGCACCGAGTGCACGACACGGCGCACGCCGTGGCCCTCGTAGTAGTGGGTGCGAGCACCGATGACGAGGACTTTCTTGCCATCGGGAGTGCGGATGCTGCGCAGGGTGCCCACGTGGCCCTCGAGAGCGGGCTTCGAGAAGCCGGTGACCTCGGTGGCGGGGATGGTCGCCGTGGTCTCGCCGATGATGTCGGCGGCCTTGCCCCACCCGCTGCCGAGGGTCAGGGCGATGTCGTGCTTCTCGACTCCGGTCAGGCGCGCGATGTCGGCGGCTGCGTCGGCTGCGACCTCGAACGGGTTCGCATTCGGGTCGTCGAGGGGGTTGCTGTGTGTTTCAGACATGGATCCACTCTAGGAAGGTGCAGGCTCCGGGGCCAGGATTGCGGAAGAATGGAGATCATGTCTTCCACCCCTTTTGAGCGCACACAGCGCGTCGCCGTCCTCGGCGGCGGTCCCGGCGGTTATGAGGCGGCCCTCGCGGCCGCTCAGCTCGGAGCCGAGGTGACCCTGGTCGAGCGTGTGGGCGTGGGCGGAGCGGCAGTGCTCACCGATGTCGTCCCCTCGAAGAGCCTGATCGCCACGGCGGATGCCGCGGTCGCGATCTCGGAGGCCTCCGACCTCGGAGTGCAGTTCTACGCCAAGGGCGAGCACGGCAAGCCGCTCAAGCCCGAGATCGCCATCAACCTCGCCGCGGTGAACAAACGTCTGATCGCGCTCGCGGGCCAGCAGTCCGAGGACATGCGCACGACGCTGCTCGAGGCCGGCGTGCGCATCCTGTCCGGCCACGGCCGTCTGGAGGGACCGACGGCGATCGTGGTCTCGACCGGGCAGAAGGGCACCGACTTCGACCGCGTCGAGGCCGACACGATCATCGTGGCGGTGGGCGCGTCGCCGCGCGAGCTGGATTCGGCCAAGCCCGACGGCAAGCGGATCCTCACGTGGACGCAGCTCTACGACATGAAGGCGCTTCCCGATCACCTGATCGTGGTCGGCTCCGGTGTGACGGGCGCCGAGTTCGCGTCCGCCTACATGAACCTCGGCGCCGAGGTCACGCTGATCTCCAGCCGCGAGCAGGTGCTGCCGGGTGAGGACCAGGATGCCGCGCACGTTCTCGAGAAGGTCTTCAAGCGCGGCGGGATGACGGTGCTCTCCAAGGCCCGCGCCGAGAAGGTCGAGGTCACCGAGGACGGCGTGCGCGCGACGCTCTCCGACGGCCGCACGGTCGAGGGGAGCCACTGCCTCATGGCGGTCGGCTCGATCCCGAACACCGCTGGCATCGGTCTCGAAGACGCGGGAGTCGAGCTCGACGAGACCGGGCACGTGCGGGTCAACCGCGTCGCGCGCACCTCTGTGCCCAACGTCTACGCCGTCGGCGACTGCACGAACTTCTTCCCACTCGCCTCCGTCGCGTCTATGCAGGGCCGCACGGCCGTGTTCCACGCGCTGGGCGACATCGTGATCCCTCTGGAGCTGATCAAGATCACCTCCAACATCTTCACGGCGCCCGAGATCGCCACGGTCGGCTATTCCGAGAAGGACGTCGAAGACGGCGTCGCGGACGGCCTCGTCTACAAGCTGCCCCTCGCCGCGAACCCTCGGGCCAAGATGATGGGCATCAAGGACGGTTTCGTGAAGCTGATCGCACGCAAGGGATCCGGCACCGTGATCGGCGGCGTGATCGTCGCGCCCAAGGCCTCCGAGCTGATCTACCCGATCGCGGTCGCCGTGGAGCGTCGTCTGACGGTCGACCAGGTCTCTCGCGTCTTCGCGGCATACCCGTCGCTGTCGAGCAGCATCACCGACGCGAGCAGGGCGATGCACCTCGTCAACGCGAACATCTCCTAGATCCGCCGCGGATCAGACGAGAAAGGCGCCCCGCAGCAGCGGGGCGCCTTTCTCGTGTGCGAGGGTGGTCAGCTGATCGTGAGCAGCTGGTGTCCGGCCGAGACCGTCGCACCGGCGACGGCGCCGATGTTGCCGATCGTGCCGTCCTTGTGAGCCTGCAGCGGCTGCTCCATCTTCATCGCCTCGAGAACGACGACCAGATCGCCCTTGACGACCTGCTGCCCCTCTTCGACGGCGACCTTGACGACGGTCGCCTGCATCGGCGACTTGACGGCGTCTCCCGATGCGCCGGCGCTGACCGAGGTCGCGTGGCTGCGGCGGGACGGCGGAACCGCGGCCGGTCGTCCTGCCGTGCCGGCCGCCACCGCGACGCGATCGGGAAGGCTGACCTCGAGGCGCTTGCCGCCGACCTCGACCACGACGGTGTGCCGGTTCTCGCCGGCGGAGGGCGACTCGAGCTCGCCGTCCCAGGCGGGGATGTCGTTCTCGAACTCGGTCTCGATCCAGCGGGTGAAGATGCCGAACTCGCCGTTCTCCGCGGTGAACGCGGGGTCGTTCACGACCTTGCGGTGGAACGGGAGCACGGTGGGCAGACCTGCGACCTCGAACTCCTCGAGGGCGCGGCGCGAGCGCTCCAGAGCCTCGGCGCGGTCCTTGCCGGTGACGATGATCTTCGCGAGAAGCGAGTCGAAGGCGCCCGAGACCGAGTCGCCCGCGGTGACGCCGGAGTCGAGGCGGATGCCGGGTCCGCCGAAGGTCTTGAAGACGTGGATCGGACCCGGCTGCGGGAGGAACCCTCGACCGGGGTCCTCGCCGTTGATGCGGAACTCGATCGAGTGTCCGGTCGGCTTCGGGTCGTCGTAGTCGATCGTGCCGCCGGCGGCGATGCGGAACTGCTCGCGCACCAGGTCGATGCCGGTGACCTCCTCGGAGACGGGGTGCTCGACCTGCAGACGGGTGTTGACCTCGAGGAACGAGACGGTGCCGTCGGCGCCGATCAGGAACTCGCAGGTGCCTGCGCCCACGTAGCCGACCTCCTTGAGGATGGCCTTCGACGCGGAATAGAGCAGGTCGTTCTGCTCGTCCGTGAGGAACGGCGCGGGTGCCTCCTCGACGAGCTTCTGGTGGCGGCGCTGCAGCGAGCAGTCGCGCGTCGAGATGACGACGACGTTGCCCTCGGCATCCGCCAGGCACTGGGTCTCGACGTGCCGCGGCTTGTCGAGGTACTTCTCGACGAAGCACTCGCCGCGGCCGAAGGCGGTGACCGCCTCGCGGGTGGCGGATTCGAAGAGCTCCGCGACCTCGTCGAGCTCGCGGGCGACCTTCAGGCCGCGACCGCCGCCGCCGTACGCGGCTTTGATCGCGATCGGCAGACCGAACTCCTTCGCGAAGGCGACGACCTCGTCGGCCCCGGAGACGGGTCCCGGCGTTCCGGGAGCGAGCGGCGCGCCGACCTTCTCGGCGACGTGGCGGGCGGTGACCTTGTCGCCGAGCGCCTCGATGGCGTCGGGGGAAGGCCCGATCCAGGTCATCCCCGCACCGATGACGGCGCGGGCGAATTCGGCGTTCTCGGCGAGGAAGCCGTATCCGGGGTGCACGGCGTCGGCGCCGGCGCGGCGGGCGACCGAGAGGATCTTCTCGATCTGCAGGTAGGTCTCGGCGCTCGTGGCGCCGCCGAGGGCATAGGCCTCGTCGGCGAGGCGGGTGTGCAGAGCGTCGCGGTCCTGGTCGGCGTACACGGCGACGGAGGCGATCCCCGAGTCGCGAGCGGCACGGATGATGCGGACGGCGATCTCGCCGCGGTTGGCGATGAGCACCTTGGCGATATCAGGCATGCTTGCCAGCCTAGCGAGAAGGCTCCCGTTCGCTTTGACGACTCTCCACAAGAAAGAGGCAGAAACGTCGACGAGACTCTACGACCAGAGGTCGGTCCACGTGACGCCGAGATCGGCGGCGAGGCGGCGCACGGTCGACAGCGACATCCCGACCACCGTCGACGGGTCGCCGTCGACGCGGGTGATGAAGGCGCCGCCCAGACTGTCGACCGTGAACGCACCGGCGACGAGCAGGGGCTCACCCGAGGCGACGTAGGCGGCGATCTCGGCATCCGTGACGTCATCGGCGAAGGTCACCGAAGCCTCGGCCGTGGCGGTGGCCTCGACCGGGTCGGTGCCCGGCGAGACACGGAAGACCGAGTGCCCCGAGTGCAGGATGCCGGTGGCCCCGCGCATCTCCTGCCAGCGTCTGGTCGCCTCCTCGGGCGTGTAGGGCTTGCCGTACACGCGCCCGCCGAGTTCGAACATCGAGTCTCCGCCGATCACGATGCCGTCGAACTCGCCGTCCGCAGAGAGGCGCTGCGCGACGTCCGCCGCCTTCGCCCGGGCGAGCAGGAGCACGAGGTCCGCCGGAGTCAGCTCCGCGCCCCGTTCGGCCGTGGCAGCGGCGGCGACCGCATCCTCATCCACTCCCGGCGACTGGGTCAGAGGCTCGATACCCGCCTGACGCAGCAGCATGAGGCGGGCGGGAGAGGTGGAGGCCAGGCAGACGCGCATGTTCACCACCGTATCCTCGAAGGATGACTTCCTCCCCAGTCCTGCTCGATCTGGACATCACCGGCATCGCGCACGGCGGCACGTTCATCGCCCGACACGAAGGCCGGGTCGTCTTCGTCTCCGACGCCATCCCCGGTGAGCGGGTCCGCGCGCGGCTCACCGAGGACTCCACGGGTGAGTCCAAGAGCTTCTGGCGTGCCGAGACTGTCGAGGTCCTGGACGCCTCGCCGCATCGTCGCCCCCACATCTGGGCGGAGGCCGACGTCTCCCGCGCGCCCGAGGACCGGCCGGGGGGCGCCGACCTGGGGCACATCGATCTCGCGCATCAGCGCGTGCTCAAGCGTCAGGTGCTCACCGAGGCGCTCGATCGTTTCGCCGGACCCGGTCTCGAGGCTCCCGAGATCGAGGCCGTGGACTCGACCGACGGAACCGGCTGGCGCTCCCGGGTGACCCTGCACGTCGACGACCAGGGGCGCGTCGGACCCTACGCCGCTCGCAGCCACCGGGTGATCCCGGTCAGCTCCCACCCGCTCGCGCGTCCGGCGGTCGCACAGGCGGCCCTCCGTCTCGCGGGTGGCGAGGCGGGCAGCGTCGACCTGGTCGAACCGGGCGACGGCCAGGTGCGGGTCATCCGACGAGATCGCCTCGACGAGCGACCGGCCAGGGGGCAGCACCGCCGCCCGGCGCCCGAAGTCGTCTACGAGCAGGTGGGCGATCGCCGGTTCCAGGTCGACGCCGGTGGATTCTGGCAGGTGCACCCGCGAGCCGCCTCGGTGCTCGACGGCGCCGTCTACGGCATCCTCGACGGGCACGTCGATCCGGAGACGACGCACTTCGACCTCTACGGAGGAGTCGGGCTCTTCGCCGCATCGCTCGCAGACCTCGGTGGCACCGACATCGTCACCGTCGAGTCCAGCAGGCGGGCGACGACTCACGCGCAGCAGAACCTCGCGCCCCTCGCCGTGAATGCCGTCACAGCACGGGTCGACCGCTATCTCGCCGGTCTCCCCTCCGACACGCGAGCAGGAGCGGTCGTACTCGATCCGCCGCGTGCCGGTGCCGGACGCGCGGTGGTCGATGCACTGAACTCTCTGGCCCCCGAGGCGATCGCCTACGTCGCCTGCGACCCTGTGGCGTTGGCGCGGGACCTCGGAACCTTCCGCGAACACGGGTGGAACGTGGGGACGCTGCGCGGTTTCGACCTGTTCCCGCACTCGCATCACTTCGAGGTCGTCGCGCTGCTCACCCGGTGATCGTGATCTGCGGGGGCTGAGTACTCAGTAGGCTGGGCGGATGAGCAGGGTCGCACTCATCGACGATCACGAATCCGTCCGCCTCGGTCTCGAGGCGGCGTGCGCTCGTGACGGAGAGCAGACCGTCGTCTTCTCCGGCAGCACCGTCGTGTCCTACCTCGAGTGGAGGTCGACGACGTCGCCGCAGCCTGCCGACGTGGTGGTGCTCGACCTCACCCTCGGAGACGGCACCACGGTGACCGAGAACGTCCGGTCGCTCGTCGCCGACGGCGCGAGCGTCGTGATCCACAGCGTCGCCGATCGACCGGCGGCCGTGCGCGAGGCCCTCGCTGCCGGTGCCGCCGGCGTCGTGAGCAAATCCTCTGCGCTGGACGACGTGCTCGACGCCATCCGCACCGTCGCGCAGGGCGAAGCCCTCAACAACGTCGAGTGGGCGAGCGCTGTCGACGGGGATCGCGACTTCGCGGACGCCCAGCTGTCGACACGCGAGCGGGAGGTGCTCCGGCTGTATGCCACCGGCCTGCCGCTGAAGGCCGTGGCCGAGCGCCTCGGAGTCGCGTACTCGACCGCCAAGGAGAACATCACCCGGATCCGGGTCAAGTACGTGGAGGTCGGGCGACCGGCCCCGACGAAGGTCGACCTTCTGCGGCGAGCGATGGAGGATGGGATCGTCGCCGCAGACGGGGCGCCGAGTGGCCGCTGACCCGCTCAGCATCCGGGAGGCATGGAGCAAGATCCCTTCGCCCGGCAGCGTGGAGACCGAGTTCGAGCGCTTCACCGGCAAACGCATGGAGCGCATCCTCGCCACGGTCGTCGCGATCGGATCGGGTGTTCTCGGCGCACAGGCACTGATCGCGGGGGTCACGACGACGGGATCGGATGCCGCGCGCATCACGATGCTGCTCGTGGTCTTCGTGCCGCTGATCGTCATGCTCGTCGCGTGCGTCATCGGACGTGGCGTCAGGACCGCGTCCGGCGCGTTCGCCATCGTGTACACACTCGCGCTCGCCGCCTGGCCGAGTCTGGTCGACCCTGTGGGCAGAGCCGCCGACCAGCCGTGGATCTTCTTCCTCGTCAACGTGGGCGTCGTGGCTGCGATGCTCGCCTTCCCTCTGTGGCTGCAGTTCGTCTGGGCGGTGTGCCTGCCGTTCGTCTACGGCTATGTCCGCCTCGTCGAAGGCGATTTCTCGCGAGACTTCTGGGTGACGACGGCGTTCGACGTGTCGTTCACCCTGATCCTCGGATGTGTCATCATCGCGTTGGGATGGATGTTCCGCTCGGTCGCCGCGGGTGTCGATGAGGCCCGTGCCCGAGCCGTCGCGTCGTACGCGGGCGCAGCGGCAGCCGCCGCAGCCGAGGAGGAGCGTGCGGCGATGTCGGCGCTCATGCACGACAGCGTCCTCGCAGCGCTGATCGCCGCGGAACGGGCCGAAGGCGATCGGGCGCAGGACCTCGCCGTGGGGATGGCCCGGGAGGCTCTCACCCGCCTGGCGAACACCGAGGCCGCGGTGGCCCAGGAGGGCAGCGACGAACCGGTGGGCGCCGCTCAGATCGTCGTCGAGCTCCGTCGTGCCCTGTCCGAGCTCGGGGCGGATGCGATCGTCGAGGAACGGGGAGGGATCGGCCTGATCCCCGGGCGCGCCGCGAGAGCACTCGTGCTCGCCGCCAGACAGGCGCTCGGCAACGCGGTCACCCATGCGGGTGGGCGCGGGCTGCACATCCTCGTCGAGGGCCGCGGTGACGAGGGGATCACGGTGACGATCACGGACACCGGCCCAGGATTCGATATCGGGGCGATCGGCGCCGACCGCCTCGGGATCAGAGCGTCGATCTTCGCACGGATGGCCGGGGTGGCGGGCACCGCCGAGATCGATTCGAGAGAGTGCGGCACCACCGTGACGCTGGGCTGGGAGCGGCCATGAATCGCACGGTGCGCAGTGTCGCGACGTCACTCGCGGTGGGCTTCGCGATGTACTTCGCCGCGAGAGGGGTGTGGTGGATCGAGCAGCCCTCCGCGCCGCTGCTGATGGTCGCGGCGATCGCGCTGTACCTCGTCGTCGTCAACGTCGCGATCCTCTGGGACTCGGCGATCTCGGTGCGGATGCCGCTCTGGGCGGCGCTGCTGACGCTGGTCTCGAGCGTCCTCATTCCGATTCTCGTGACGCTGTCACTCGATCCGCTGACACGCACGGCGCCGTTCGCCACCTGGTACATCGGTGCGCTCGGTCTGATGGGCGTGGTGTGCGTCGTCCGGCGCCGCTTCGTGATCGGCTGGCTGGTGGTGCTCGTCCTCGTCGCCACATCGTCGGTGTATCTGGGTGTCTTCGTGGCGCTGTCCCTCGGCCTGGTGGGCTCGCTCGTGTGGGTCGCGATCGCTCACCTCCTGGTGATCTTCTGGGACAGAGCCGTCCGCGACACCGAGCGCCTCGCCGGCATCCAGCAGGCGGTGTCCGCCTGGCACGCGACCCAGCAGGTGCGCCAGAAGGAACGTCGTCTGCGCACGCAGTTCGCGCTGGCGGTCGCGGGGCCGGTGCTCAGTCGCACCGTCGCATCGCGTGGCGCGCTGAGCGAGGAGGAGCGTCTGCAGGCGCGTCTGGCGGAAGGTCGCCTGCGCGACGAGCTCCGGGGAGCCGATCTGCTCAACGATGCGGTGCGGGATGCGATCGAGGACGCGCGTCGCCGCGGTGCCGTCGTCACCGTCTTCGACGAGGGCGGCTTGGACGACGTCGATGAGGGACGACGCGCGATGATCCGCGACGAGCTCGCCCGGGTGCTGCGCGATGCGGATGCGGAGCGGTGGATCATCCGAGCGGCCAGGGATGCTCACACGGCCGTGACGGTGGTCGGCCGGGCCGGCGCCGGCGGGCAGAGCGACGACGATGCCGTCGACGTGTGGCACGAGATCCCGAGAGACGCTCCACGCCAGTGAGGCCCCTGTCCTCGGCTCTGGCCGGGGGAGGGGGTCAGAGTCGAGGTCAGACAGAGTGGGCGAGGGGCGGCGAATCCGCCAGCCCCTCGCCATGCGGACCAGTTACCCGAAAACCGTCCGCTGGTGGCCGGTCTGCGTCTATCTACCCTGGGACAGAGAGACCAGCCGAACGCGAAGCGTCTTACTCAGTCTCATGGTTAGTCAAGTCGTTGTCTGTAGGTATTTTGGGGGACACGGAATCGACGCCGGTGCGAGATGATGAGGCATGGGAATGCGTCGCGGAACCAATCTCCCCCGCATGGGTGACTTCAACCAGTCCGTCATCCTCGAGGCCATCCGCCGGTCCGGAGAGGGACTCAGCCGGATCGAGCTCGTCGATGCGACCGGCCTCTCGGCGCAGACGATCACGAACATCACCCGTCGCCTTCTCGACGAGGGGCTGATCACCGAAGCAGGGCGGACCATCAACGGGCCCGGCAAGCCGCGAGTCACGCTGCGCCTGGTCGCGGAGAGTCGTTTCTCGGTGGGGGTGCATCTCGACCCGTCGGTGATCACCTTCGTGCTGCTGAACATGTCCGGTGCGGTGATCGCACGACGAGTCGTGCGCACGCACGACCGGGACCCGCACCGCATCGTCGAGACGATGGCGCAGACGATCGATGGCCTCGTCGACGAGGCCGGCATCGATCGCGCACTCGTCGCCGGGGTCGGCGTCGCTGCCCCCGGGCCGCTCGACGCGGCGAAGGGCACGGTGGTGGACCCCCCGAAGCTCGACGGATGGCATCGGGTGCCGCTGCGTTCCGTTCTCGCAGAAGCGACGGGCTTCGAAGTCACGCTGGAGAAGGACACCACTGCCGCCGCAGTGGGGGAGCTGTGGACCGGCTCCGCGACAGCCGAGGACTCGTTCCTGTTCGTCTACCTCGGCACGGGGCTCGGGGCCGCCGCAGCGCGTGAGGGGGTTGTGGTCACAGGCAGCACCCACAACTTCGGCGAGATCGGCCACATCATGGTCGACCCAGACGGGCCGCCCTGCGCGTGCGGCTCGCGAGGATGCGTCGAAGTGGTATGCACCCCGCAGGCGATCGTCGAGCAGGCGGAGGCGGCCGGGGTGTTCCGCGATGAGCCGGACGACGGAGGTGCGCGCGGAGTGGAGGAGCGGTTCGCCCGTCTGTGCGAGCTCGCTTCCGCGGGCGAGATCCGCGCACTGGGCGTTCTGCGTCGCTCTGCCGAACATCTCGCAGTGCTGATCTCGGTGCTCACGAACATCCTCGATGTCGATCGTGTGGTGCTCGGCGGGCCGTTCTGCGCCCCTCTGTCCGAGGTCTATCTGCGCGAGATCCCAGAGCAGCTGAACCGTCGCAGTGCGACGAGGTCGGTTCGGGCCTTGCGCGTCGACAGCGCGGTGGTGGGAGAGGATGTCGGTGCCGTGGGGGCCGCCTGCGTCGTGCTCGACGCGGTGCTCACGCCTCGAGCATCCGACCTCTACCTCGAGGATTGAACGGAGCCATCAATTCGCATACCGGTATATCGGTTGAAGCGCCCTCAGTGATTACTCCAGTCGATGTATTATCGAAGAGATGCGCCGTCTGGGGTTTACAGGTGCCAGGGGCGACGGCCCCGCATCAATCGGAGGGTCGTCTGCGTGGCCCGGTAGCTGGGGGGCTCCGGGTCTCGCAGACTCTCCGATGCGAGGGCGTCAGCGTGCGAAGCGGCCCCACGGGATGTCTCGTCGCAGTGCGCGTCGCAGCGGTCGCTGGGTGCGGGCCCACGCCGATACGCGAGGCTCCTCGGCCACGGCATCCGCCGCCTCCTGCGAGTAGGCGTCGCTCACCACGGCGATGAGAGCGGCGAGCTCCTCCTCGGTCGCAACGCCCCGGGTGATCTCCATCGTCGGGAGCTGGCGCTCGTCCGACGTCGCGGGCTCGGTCACAGCGGGATGTTCCCGTGCTTCTTGGGGGGCAGCTCGGCGCGCTTCCCACGGAGGGCTCGGAGCGCCTTGGCGATCGAGACTCGGGTGTTCGCCGGTTCGATGATGCCGTCGATCTCGCCGCGTTCGGCGGCGAGGAACGGCGAGGTCACGCTGTAGGTGTACTCGTTCGCGAGCCGCGTGCGCACGGCGGCGACGTCCTCGCCGGCCTCTTCGGCACGCTTGATCTCGCCGCGGTAGAGGATGTTGACCGCACCCTGGCCGCCCATCACGGCGATCTCCGCCGTCGGCCAGGCGAGGTTGACATCGGCGCCCAGCTGCTTCGATCCCATCACGATGTAGGCGCCGCCGTAGGCCTTGCGCAGGATGACCGTGACCAGCGGCACGGTCGCTTCCGCGTAGGCGTAGATGAGCTTGGCGCCGCGGCGGATCACGCCGGTCCACTCCTGATCGGTACCGGGGAGATACCCGGGCACGTCGACGAGCGTGACGATAGGGATCGAGAACGCGTCGCAGAACCGCACGAATCGGCTGGCCTTCTCACCCGCCTCGATGTTGAGCGTTCCGGCCATCTGGGACGGCTGGTTGGCGATGATCCCGACCGAGCGCCCTTCGACCCGGCCGAAGCCGATCACGATGTTCGGCGCGAAAAGCGGCTGGACCTCGATGAAGTCTCCCGCGTCGACGACGTGCTCGATGACCGTGTGGATGTCGTACGGCTGATTGGGGGAGTCGGGGATGATCGTGTTCAGAGAGCGATCGGCATCCGTGGTCTCCCACTCGAAGCCGCTCTCGTACGCGGGGATCTCCGCCATGTTGTTGTCGGGGAGGAAGCCGAGGAGCGTGCGGGCGTAGTCGATCGCGTCGTCCTCGTCCTCGGCGAGGTAGTGCGCGACACCCGAGCGAGTGTTGTGCGTGAGGGCTCCTCCGAGCTCCTCCATGCCGACGTCCTCGCCGGTGACCGTCTTGATGACGTCCGGGCCGGTCACGAACATCTGGCTGGTCTTGTCGACCATGATCACGAAGTCCGTCAGAGCGGGGCCGTAGACGGCTCCACCGGCGGCCGGGCCCATGATGATCGAGATCTGCGGGATGACCCCCGACGACCGAGTGTTCAGGCGGAAGATCTCGCCGTACTTGCTGAGGGCGAGCACGCCCTCCTGGATCCGGGCTCCACCGGAGTCGAGGATGCCGATGATCGGCATACCGCCCGACAGCGCGAACTCCATGATCTTGATGATCTTGTCGCCGGAGACCTCGCCGAGAGATCCGCCGAACGTGGTGAAGTCCTGCGAGTACACCGCGACCGTGCGGCCGTGGATCGTGCCCACACCCGTCACGACGGAATCGCCGTAGGGCCGGTTGCGATCCATGCCGAACGCGGTGGTGCGATGGCGCACGTACTCGTCGAACTCGACGAAGCTTCCGGGGTCGACGAGCAGTTCGATGCGCTCGCGGGCGGTCATCTTGCCCTTGGCGTGCTGCTTCTCCTGCGCGACCTTCTCGGCGTCGACAACGGCTTCGTTGTAGCGAGCGCGGAGGTCTGCGATTCTGCCGGCGGTGGTCGAGAGTTCGGGCTTGTCCGTCACGGATTCCACCCTATCGTCGCGGTGGCCCCGTCCGTTGGATGCTCGCTACAACGGGTCGTCAGATCCTTTGGCGGCTCTCGTGAACCCCGCGTGTCCCGAGGGCGGCCGTCACTCGCGGTGTTCGGCACCGAGCGTGCCCGGCAGGTCGTGGGTGCCGGCCTGCTCGATCTCGCCGACGTCCTTGTTGCGGCCACGTCCGACCGACGCGATCTTCCGTCCCGCCCAGCCGACGCCGCGGACCGCCGATCCGGCCGCTCCGGCCACGGCGCCCCCGACGAACTGGGCACCGTGCAGCATTCGCAGCTCCATCTTCTCTGCGCCGGCGACGGGCTCCAGCTCGAGCGGCATGTCCAGAGGTGCCGCTCCGAATGCGTGGTGCGACGTCGTCAGCACGCGGCGTCCGAGAATGTGGTTGCCCGCGCCTCCGACGGCCGCGCCGACGCCGAACGGCAGTGCCTTCCCGATGAACGAGGCACCGCCCTTCGCCGCGAACTGCTTCACGAACATGCTCTTCAGTCGATCCACGAGGGGGCCGACGGCAGCGCGCGGCAACGACTTCGTCACCATCTCGCCCCAGTACGACGACCTCGAGCCGCCGCGGCCGGTGGCCTCGCCTGCCAGCTGTCCGACGAGGGCCACGCCCTCCTTGCCGAGCATGAGGGTCATCACCAGCGCGCGGGCCCGGTCGGGGTTCGACACCGCGATGCCATGGACCTCTGCGACGGACTGCGCGAAGAGCGCCGTCGATTCGACGAAGCCCACCGTCTCGACTCCGGAGAGGGCGAGTGTGATGCCGGTGCCGATCCCCGGCACGACGGCGGTCGCTCCGACCGCCGCGCCGCCCGTGGTCACCGCCGCGAGATAGCGCCGCTCGAGGATGCGGATGATCTGCTCGGGCGAAGCGTGCGGGTTGCGCAGGCGGATGCTGCGGATGTGCGCCAGCACCAGCGGGCGCTGGATCGCGAGAACGCGGTCCAGCCCGCGGACCATCAGCGGATGCTCGGCCGAGCCGACGGGCGGCACCCCCCTGTCCCACGCGGCGTCGTCGGGGAGGGAGTGGATCTTGTGCACCTTGGGGGCCATGGATCGATCCTAGGAAGCCAGGCCGCGAAAAAGCCGAAAGCCCGGCTCCCTTGACGGGGCCGAGCTTTCGTGGAAGGCGATCAGACGAACAGGTTCGCCCGCTCGAGGTCCTCGGCGAAGTCGACCTCGACCGCGTAGAGATCGGAGACGTCCATCGGCTCGAGGAGCAGGCCGTCTTCGGCGATCGCGAGCTCGAGGCCGCGCTCGAAGTAGTCCTGGTCTTCGACGCGCTGCAACTGGCGCATGAACGCCTTCTTGTCTGCGGAGGAGATGTAGTTGATGCCCACAGCCTCACCGAGACCGCCCTTGACGGTCTTCGACAGCTCGTTGATGAAGCCCTCGGCCGTGACCGTGTACTTCACCTCCTCGTCGCTGACTTTGGAGGTGTTCACCGTGACGAAGGACTGGTCGCGCTCGATGTACGCCGCAGCGCGGCCCAGGATCATCGGGTCGAACACCACGTCGCCGTTCATCCAGAGCACGCCCGACTTGCCGGTGGCGCCGAGAGCGCGCAACAGGCTCTTCGACGTGTTGGTCTCGTCGTAGCGCTCGTTGTGCACGTAATTGACGTTCGGGAACGCCTCGATGATGGTCTCTGCGCGGTACCCGACGACGGCGGTGATGCGGGCGTCCGATCCGAAGGCGGCGCGGATGTTGTCGTGCTGCTGGCGCATGATCGTGCGGCCGTCGCTCAACTCCGTGAGCGGCTTCGGCAGCGCGCGGCCGAGGCGTGAGCCCATGCCTGCTGCGAGGATGACGGTCTGAAGAGTCACGAGTGCTCCTAAATGAAGTATGTGTTCATGGTCGGTTCACCGACCGGACACTTCGTCGTGCCGAGAGCCATGCTAGCGATCCCGCCTGAGAACCCGCGGGGGTTGACATCGCTGTGGCCAATTCGTGATCCAGTACACACCCAACACTCAGATTCGTCCAGATCCGGAGTGAAATGTCCAACGGGCTCACCAGGTCGGCGAAATGTTGCGGTGACCCGAAGAAATCCTGCCCCCGTTGATACCGTAGGACGGTGACTGCTTCTTCCCCCGACGATCCCGCTGCTCAGGCGGTCGACGCCACGCCCGCCGCCCCGAAGAAGACTTCCGCTCGCACGACGCCTGCCAAGAAGACGGGTGGAGCGCGCGTTCCCTCCAAAGCTGCGGCGGACAAGGCCGCAGTCACCGTCGAGGTGGTCGCCGAACCGGCGCTGAAGATCGACCGGACCACCGAGAGCGGCGCTCCGCGATCGGCGGCATCGAAGAAGACCGCCGCCGCTCGCACGACTGCCGCCAAGAACGCGACCCGCGACACGACCGCCCGCGCGGCTGGGGCGAAGACGTCATCGGCGCGATCCGCTGCTGCCAAGACCACCGCTGCGAGGACCACAGCCGCGAAGACGGCTGCGGCCAAGACCGCTGCTGCGAAGACCTCAGCCGCGCAGGGATCCACTCCGGCCGCCAGGGCGGCCGCGGCGAAGACGGTCGCCGCCAAGGCTGCGGTGGAGAAGAGCGCGTCGGCGAAGTCCGCAGCACGCACTTCCGCGGCGAAGACCACGGCGGCCAAGGCCGCGGCCGCGAAGGCCGCTGCGGCGAAGACAGCTGCCGCGAAGGCTGCTGCGGCCGAGGCCGAGGCCGAGGCAGAGGCGGACGCTCAGGTCGAGAGCGAAGCGGCGATCGAGATCGAGATGCCGGCTCCTGCCCACGTTCAGGGAGACGAGCCTGAGGCTGCAGCCGAGGGGGCGAAGACAGATCTGCCCGCTCCGGCGGAGGAGACCCCTATGAACGACGCCGCACCGGTTGTCGACGCGACGCCGGTCGACGACGCCACGCCGGTCGACGACGCCACGCCGGTCGACGACGCGACGGCGGACGTCGCCGACGCCACCGCGTCTGCAGAAACGGCATCCGCCGACGAGAGCACGACATCCGAGATCTCCGAGCCGGTGTCCGATGCGGACGCGACCGAGGAGGCTGTCACCGGAGTCGAGGCGGCCTCCGGTGCGGAGGCCATCCGCATTCGGGGCCTCGTCAAGAACTTCGGGGATCACACCGCGGTCAACGGCATCGACCTGACGGTGCCTGCAGGTTCGTTCTACGGCATCGTCGGTCCCAACGGCGCCGGCAAGACGACGACCCTGTCGATCGTCGCCGGGCTGCTGCGCGCCGATGCAGGCGACATCGTGATCTGCGGCATCGATCAGTCGGCGAAGCCTCTTGCCGCGAAACGCATGATGGGTGTACTGCCCGACCGGCTCCGCACGTTCGATCGACTCACCGGGCGGCAGCTGCTCTACTACTACGGGCTCCTGCGGGGGCTCGCCTCGGCGGTCATCGAGAAGCGCGTCGCCGATCTCGCGCGCGCATTCGATCTCGGAGAGGCGCTCAATCGCGTCGTCTCCGACTATTCGGCCGGTATGACCAAGAAGATCATGCTCGCGGGAGCCATGATCCACTCGCCGAGGGTCCTGGTGCTCGATGAGCCGTTCGAGGCCGTCGATCCGGTGTCCTCCGCGGTCATCCTCGACATTCTGCGCGCCTATGTCGCGCACGGCGGAACGGTGGTGCTCTCGAGCCACGGGATGGATCTCGTCGAGCGGGTCTGCTCGCGCGTCGCGATCATCGTCGGGGGAGAAGTGCTCGCCGAGGGCACCATCGACGAGGTCCGCGCAGGCCAGACGCTCGAAGCGCGGTTCGTCGAGCTGTCCGGTGGCATCGGCGAGGTGGAGGGGCTCGAGTGGCTGCACACGTTCTCCGACTGAGAGCCGCGCTCCTGATCGGATCGCTCCGCGGCGAACGTCGGGTACGGACGCTCATCATGCTCGCCGTCGTGGCGATTCTCACGGGTGTGGTCTGCGCGGCGATCCTCAGCCTCGACGACGCACCCGTCGCTGTCGCGCGCACGGTCATCGTCCTCGGCAGCGCGGCACTGCTCCTGGGATTCCTGGTGGGTCCCATCCTCGTGGGTGCCGTGGATCAGCTGGATCCCCGCAGATTCGCCGTGTTCGGGGTCGACGAGCGGCAGATGCCATGGATCCTCGCGCTCGCCTCACTGGTCAGCGTTCCCAGCCTGGCTCTCATCGCTGTGAACATCAGCGTGTGCATCGTGGCGATCAGGCTCGGAGCGCCGTGGTTCATCGCGGTGCTGATGAGCGTCGTCTGCCTGTTCTCGACGGTGCTTGCGGCGCGTATCGGCATGGCGGTGAACGCGCTGCTGCTGCCGGAGCGTCGATCGCGCGAGCTCACCGCCCTCTTCGCGCTGGCCGTGATCGTGATCGCATTCCCCGTGGCGGTGTTCCTCGCCTCGCTCAAGTGGGACGGGCAGGTCCCCGCCGCAGTGGGGGCACTGACGGCGACGATCGGGTTCACCCCTTTCGCCGCATCGTCGAGGTTCCTGTTCTCGTTCGCGACGGATGACGATGCCGGCAACTCGATCAGCGGGATCGTGGCCCTCCTCACCGCGGTGGTGCTCTGGGCGGTGTGGTCGTGGCTGGTTCGCAGACTGCTCACCACGACCGAGCGTCCTGTAGCCTCTCGCGAGCGCTCCGGTCTCGGCTGGTTCGGACTGCTTCCCTCGAACGCCTTCGGTGCGATCGCGTCTCGCAGCCTCGTCTACTGGCTGCGTGACCGCCGCTACATCATGAATCTCATCGTGGTCCCGATCGCCGGCGTGCTGTCCGTCCTGCCACTCCTCGTCGCGGGCGTGCCGCTCGAGATCGCCGCTCTCGTGCCCGTTCCGGTGATGGCCCTGTTCTTCGGCTGGCTGCCGCACAACGATGTCGCCTACGACTCCACCGCACTGTGGACGCACGTGGCGAGCGGCGTGCGCGGCATCCCCGATCGTCTGGGCCGACTCGTCCCGGTGATGCTCGTGGCCGTTCCCGTGCTCGCGATCGCTGTGCCTCTCACGATGCTCTGGATCGATGACTGGCGTCTCCTTCTGCCCCTCACCGGCCTCGGGGCCAGTCTGCTGCTGTCGGCGCTCGGTTTCTCGAGCATCGTCTCTGTGATCGCGCCGTACGCCGTGTCGCGTCCCGGAGACAGCCCGTTCCAGCAGCCTCAGCGGCCGACGTCGCGTGGCGCGTACGGTCCTGCTGCGGCGTTCCTCGGAGCGATCCTCGTGAGCGTGCCGACCATCTGGCTGCTCGTGCTCACGATGCTCGAGGGATCGCAGTTCGCCCCCGCGACGTTCTGGGCCGGACTCGCGACAGGGGCGGCGCTCTTCGCGATCGGTGTCGGCGTCGGCGGGCGGATCTTCGAGCATGAGGGCGAGCGACTGATGGAGTTCGTCGAGACCGCGTGACGACCGCCCAACCGGGTGCGTCCGAGGCTAGACTCTCGGCATGAGTACTCCGCTGGACAGCCCCGATCAGGGCGGCGTGGCAACGCTTGATCGCGAACTGGAAGAACTCCTCCGCGAGGAGAATGTCGAGCCGGGCGACCACGAGCGCTTCTCTCATTACGTCAAGAAGGACAAGATCCTCGAATCGGCGATCACCGGCAAGCCGGTGCGTGCGCTGTGCGGCAAGAAGTGGACGCCGGGCCGTGATCCGGAGAAGTTCCCGATCTGCCCCACGTGCAAGGAGATCTACGAATCGATGGTCGGCTGAACTGAACCGCCTCGGCCGCGTCAGCTCGCGTCGACGTAGACGGTGGGGATCGCCGGGTCGGACTTGCTCAGGGCGAGCGCTCTGACCGGAAGCTCCTCCCGCACCCGCAGATGGTGCGCTCGGGCGGAGGCCGTTCCCTCGGGTCCTTCGAACGAGTCGTCGATCTCGCCGTTCTCGACGAAGGTCGTCTGCAGCGCCCGCCCGTCCGAATGCTCGGCCGGGGTGTCGAGTTCCTCGAATCCGTCGGAGACAACGACGGTCTCTGCCTCCGCCACCCCGTCGACGAGGGTGCGGAACGCTGCTTTGCGCCCGCCGTGGGATGCCTTGTCGGTCGACGCCTTCGCGACGCCGATCCATGCGCCGTCCGAGTCCTGTCGCGCCACGAGCTTGTAGACCATGCTCGCGGTGGGGTATCCCGATCCCGTGACCACCGACGTGCCCACGCCGTAAGCGTCGACGGGCGACGCGGCCAGCGCGGCGATCGCATACTCGTCGAGATCGCTCGTGACCGTGATGCGTGTCCCGGTCGCACCGAGCTCGTCGAGCTGCGCCCGCACCTCGGCGGCGACGATCGGCAGGTCACCCGAGTCGATCCGCACGCCGCCGAGTCCCGTACCTGCGACGCGGATGGCCGTCTCAACTCCGGCGCGGATGTCGTAGGTGTCGACGAGCAGTGTGGTGTCGGTTCCCAGGGAGTCGATCTGCGAGCGGAACGCCTCCTCTTCGGTCTCGTGCAGCAGGGTCCAGGAGTGCGCGGCCGTGCCCATGGTGGGGATACCCCAGCGTCGTCCGGCCTCGAGGTTGCTCGTGGCCCGGAAACCGGCGATGTAGGCCGCGCGCGCGGCTGCGACGGCGGACTGCTCTGCGGCACGCCGAGAGCCCATCTCGGCCAGCGGACGCTCGCCCGCCGCGATGCTCATGCGGGAGGCGGCGGTGGCGACGGCGGAGTCGTGGTTGAGCACGCTGAGAGCCAGGGTCTCGAGCAGGACAGCGTCGGCGAAGCTGCCCTCGACCGTGAGGATGGGGGAGCCGGGGAAGTACAGCTCGCCCTCGCGGTAGCCACGGATGGAGCCGGTGAAGCGGTAGTTCTCGAGGTACGTCAGGGACTCGGCATCCACCACCTGGTTGTCACGCAGGAATCGCAGTTCGTCATCCTCGAAGCGGAACTGTCGCAGCAGCGTGAGGAGCCGACCGGTACCGGCGACGACTCCGAAACGTCGTCCTCCCGACAACCTGCGTGAGAACAGTTCGAACACGCTCGGCCGTGATGCGGTGCCGTCGCGCAGTGCGGCGGCGAGCATGGTCAGTTCGTAACGATCGGTCAGAAGCGCCGTGGACGTCGTCATCCGCTCAGCTTAGTGAGGGGAGCCGTCCGGGTCGCTGAGCGTGACGCGCGCCGCACGCGGGTAGGCTGGGTAGTCATGAACGACGCCCCGATCGGAATCTTCGACTCCGGTGTCGGCGGACTCACGGTGGCCCGGGCCATCCGAGCCCAGCTGCCCCGGGAATCGTTCGTCTACATCGGCGACACGGCTCACTCGCCCTATGGCCCCAAGCCGATCGCGGACGTGCGGCGGTACAGCCTCGAAGTGCTCGATTCCCTGGTCGACCAGGGCGTCAAGATGCTCGTGATCGCCTGCAACACGGCATCGGCGGCCATGCTGCGCGACGCCAGAGAGCGCTACGACATTCCGGTCGTCGAGGTGATCGGCCCGGCAGTCCGACGAGCCGTGTCGACGACTCGCAACGGCCGCGTCGGGGTCATCGGCACCGTGGGGACGATCGGCTCCCGCGCCTACCAGGACATGCTCGAGGTGAACGAACGGCTCGAGGTCTTCACCGCGGCGTGCCCGCGCTTCGTCGAGTTCGTCGAGGGGGGCATCACCGGCACGCCTGAAGTGCTCGCCACCGCCGAGGAGTACCTCGCGCCGCTCCGCGAGGCGGATGTCGACACACTCGTTCTCGGCTGCACCCATTACCCCTTCCTGCGTGGCGCGATCAGCTACGTGATGGGGGAGGGGGTGACCCTCGTCTCGAGTGATGACGAGACCGCCGGGGATGTCTATCGCCAGCTCGTGCGAGGCGATCTTCTCGCGTCTCCCGACGCCACGGCCACGTACGTCTACGAGGCGACGGGGGACTCGACGACCGAGTTCACCGCCCTCGCCAACCGCCTGATGGGCCGGGAGGTGCGCGACGTGCAGCTCGTGCAGACCGGTGTCATCACGCTTCCGGAGCCTGTCCCCGGACAGTAGCCCGACCGCAGCATCCGCTTCATCCGCCTCCACCGAAGGAATCCCATGACCAGCATCGTCCGCGCCGACGGCCGTTCCACCGACCAGCTCCGCGAGATCACGATCGAGCGCGGGTGGAGCAGCCACGCCGAGGGCTCAGCTCTGATCAGCTTCGGCGGAACCAAGGTGCTGTGCACGGCATCATTCACGAATGGCGTTCCTCGCTGGCTGACCGGCAAGGGCAAGGGGTGGGTGACGGCGGAGTACTCGATGCTGCCCCGTGCGACCAACAGCCGCAACGACCGGGAGAGCGTCAAGGGGCGCATCGGCGGGCGCACGCACGAGATCTCGCGGCTGATCGGCCGTGCTCTGCGCGCAGTGGTCGACACCAAGGCGCTGGGTGAGAACACGATCGTGATCGACTGCGACGTGCTGCAGGCCGACGGAGGCACCCGCACCGCCGCGATCACCGGAGCGTACGTCGCCCTCGCAGATGCGATCGAGTGGGGACGCGAGAAGAAGTTCATCGGCAAGAACGCGACGCCGTTGCTCGACTCCGTGGCTGCGATCTCGGTCGGGATCATCGACGGCGAGCCCATGCTGGATCTGGCATATGTCGAGGACGTCCGCGCCGAGACCGACATGAACATCGTGGTCACGGGCCGCGGGCTCTTCGTCGAGGTGCAGGGCACGGCTGAAGGAGCGCCGTTCGACAAGCGCGAGCTCGACGCCCTGCTCGACCTGGGCGTCGCGGGCTGCGCCGACCTGAAGGATCACCAGCTGAAGGCGCTCGCGGGCTGATGAAGGTCGTCCTCGCCACGCACAATCCGCACAAGGTCGCGGAGTTCCAACAGATCGTGGCATCCGCTCGCCCTGATCTCGAGATCATCGCGTATGACGGACCGGAGCCCGTCGAGGACGGCGTCACGTTCGCGGAGAACGCGCTGATCAAGGCTCGCGCCGCGTCGGCGCACACGGGACTCGCGGCGCTCGCCGACGACTCCGGCATCTGCGTCGACGTGCTGGGCGGGTCGCCCGGTGTCTTCTCGGCCTATTGGGCGGGGCAGAAGAAGGATGCCGCGGCGAACCTCGAGCTGCTGCTCGACCAGCTGCGCGACATCGCGGATCCTCACCGCGCTGCTCACTTCAACTCGACGATCGCGCTCGTGACTCCGGACGGAGCCGAGCACGTGGTCGTCGGGAACTGGCCGGGACGTCTCGCGCGCGAAGCATCCGGAGGCGGCGGATTCGGTTACGACCCCATCTTCGTCCCGGACGGACAGCCCGAGGGGGCGGAGCGCACGGTCGGCGATTTCACTGCAGGCGAGAAGCAGGCGCAGTCGCACCGTGCGCGCGCGTTCGCGGAACTGCTGCCGTTGCTCGCCGCTCTCTGAGTCGGCGGTATTCACTACGTTTGACGTACTTCATGCGTAGTGGTTACTCTGACGACATGCGAGAACTCACCTACTACGTCGGCGTCACGCTCGACGGATTCATCGCCGGCCCGGACGACGAGGTCGATTTCTTCCCCGTGACCGCTGCGTTCGCCGACGCTCTCGGCACGGAACTCCCCGACATCCAGCCTGCGCATGTGCGCGCGGCGCGGGGCGGCGCAAGCGCAGCGGTCACCCGCTTCGACACCGTCGTGATGGGGCGTCGGACCTACGAACCCGCACTGCAGGTCGGCATCACAGACCCGTACTCGCAGTTGCGGACCGTCGTGTTCAGTCGCTCGCTGGACGATCCGGGCGAAGCCAACGTCGAGATCGTGCGCACCGATCCTGTCGCGCGGGTCCGCGCGCTCAAGGCGGAACCCGGCCTCGGCATCTACCTCGCGGGTGGGGCCGGGCTCGCCGGGGTGCTCCTCGACGAGATCGATCGCCTCATCGTCAAGAAGTACCCGACGATCGCGGGGTCCGGCATCCCGATGGCGAGCCACCCCTTCGCCCCGACCCATTTCCGTCTCGACCAGGTGCGCTCGTTCGACAACGGGTGCGTCGTGCTCGAATACTCTCGCCAGCGCTGACGGCCCCGCGGTTACTGAGAATCATCACCATTCCCGACTGGGCTGAGTCACGCCGGCGGGTGTGCGAGCCGGTCTAGCCTGGAGACATGCACGATCATGCGCCCGCCGCGGGCGGCATCCGCTCCGCGAACCATCGCCGTCTTCTGGCGATCTCGCTGACACTGACCGCGACGATCATGGTCGTGCAGATCGTGGGTGCACTGCTGACCGGTTCTCTCGCGCTGCTGGCGGATGCGGCTCACATGTTCACAGACGCCTCGGCTCTGGTGATCGCGCTCATCGCGGCGGCCGTCGCCGCCCGACCTGCCGACGACCGCCGCACGTTCGGATACCAGCGCGCCGAGGTGTTCGGGGCGCTCATCAACGCG
The DNA here is from genome assembly GCF_001428975.1 of Microbacterium sp. Root280D1. Classification (NCBI taxonomy): domain Bacteria; kingdom Bacillati; phylum Actinomycetota; class Actinomycetes; order Micrococcales; family Microbacteriaceae; genus Microbacterium; species Microbacterium sp. Root280D1. The sequence goes on from NZ_LMJK01000003.1 coordinate 782,789, forward strand.
ATCATCCTGATCCTCCTCGCCGGCTGGGTGGGGGTGGAGGCCATCGGTCGTCTGATCAACCCGGGGGAGACCGAGGTGGTCGGCGGGCTGATGCTCATCGTCGCCGTCGTGGGTCTTGTCGCGAACGCCATCTCGATGTGGCTGCTGAGCCGCGCGCAGCGCACCAGCATGAACGTCCGCGGCGCCTACCTCGAGGTGATGGGCGACCTGATCGGGTCGGCGATGGTGATCATCGCAGCGATCGTGATCGTCACGACCGGATGGATGCCCGCCGACGCGCTCGCGTCGATCATGATCGCCGTGCTCATCATCCCGCGAGCCATCGCGCTGCTCCGCGAGGTGTTCTCGGTGCTCTCCGAATCAGCGCCCCAGGGCACTGCGGTCAGCGAGATCCGACAGCACCTCCTCGACTACGACGGAGTCGTCGGCGTGCATGACGTGCACGTCTGGCAGCTCACTCGTGGTGCTCCGGTGTTCAGCGCGCACGTCAGCGTCGACCCGGCCCTCCTCGCCGATGGACGTTCGGCGAAGCTGCTGAGCGACCTCCAGTCGTGTCTGTCGCACCACTTCGACGTCGCTCACTCGACCTTCCAGATCGAGCCCGCGGAGCAGTCCGACTGCCAACCGCACCACGTCTGACGGTCAGGACTCGACGATCACCTCGTCGGGAGTCTTATCCGGCCGGAGGCCCCGCCAACGGGAGTGACGCAGAACGCCGTCCGGGGTCCAGTTCGCGAACTCGACCTCGCCGACGAGCTCAGGTCGGACCCAGAGCGCATCCGACGCATCGAGCGCGGGCACGTCCTCGAGGGGCGCGGAGTCGGTGCGCAGGGGAGCGAGCCGGCTCAGCAGGTCGCGCAGCATCCGGTCGGTGAATCCCGTGCCGACGCGACCGACATAGCGCAGCCGTCCGGACTCGGGGACCGCGAGCAGCAGGGAGCCGAACGTGCCCTCCCGGTCGCCCTTGCCGGGGCGGATACCGACGATCACGACCTCCTGCATGCGGGTGTGCTTGATCTTCAGCCAGGCCGGTGAGCGCTGGCCCGGACGGTACCGCGAGGACGGATCCTTGACGACGACGCCCTCGAGGCCGAACTCGTCGCTCGCCGCGAGAGCGGCGTCGAGATCGTCGAACACGGGCGGGACCTGCACCGGCGCATCGAGGTCGGCGACGACCTCCTCGAGGAGGGTCCGTCGCTCCGACAGCGCCATGGTGCTGAGGTCGTGACCGTTCAGTCGGAGCAGATCGAAAGCCATGTAGACGATGGGCGTGCGCACGACCTCGCGTTCGATCTCGCGGGGCCGGGTCAGGTGCATGCGGTTCTGCAGCATCGAGAAGCTCGGCCTGCCCTGCGCATCGAAGGCGACGATCTCGCCATCGATGATCGCATCGGACACGGGCAGGAACGGCGCGCCGTCGGCAGTCAGCTCGGGGTAGCGGGCCGTGATGTCGGTGCCGCTGCGGGCATGCAGCAGCATCCGTCCGTCCGCCCAGGTTCCGATGGCCCTGATGCCGTCCCACTTCACCTCCACCCACGACGGAGAGCTCAGAGTGCGGGCGATCGCCGGCGTGCCGTTCTCGGCCAGCATGGGGGAGACGGAGGGGGGAGACGACGAGGCCAGCGGTGCCGCACCGGTCGTCCGCGGGCGGTGGCGGCTCGCATGCGAGTTCGCGCCGTGTGCGTCGACGCGGGGGCCCGGCGCAGAGGTGGTGTCCGGGGGGCCCTCCTGGGCGGCGAGAAGCGGAGCGATGGGGTCCTGCCCGGAACCCGCACGCTCGAGCACCGTCGCGAAGTCGAGCTGCGCGAGGTCGGGGTCGTCGAGTTCGTCCCAGGTGCGCGGAGCCGCCACCCAGGGGTGCGCGCGACCACGCATCGAGTACGGCGAGATCGTCGTCTTCTTGCCGTTGTTCTGGCTCCAGTCGAGAAAGACCTTGCCGCCGCGCGCGGCCTTGGCCATCGTGCTCGTGGCGAGATCCGGATGCTCGGTCTCGATCAGACGGGCGATCTCCTTCACGACCGCGGATATCTCTGCGCTCGTCTGCTGCCCGGGGAGGGCGGCGTAGAGGTGGATCCCTTTGCTTCCGCTGGTCACGGGCACCGGATCGAGTCCGATGTCGCTGAGCAGGCTGCGTGCGATCCGTGCGACCTCGGCGCACTGGGCGAGCCCGACCCCCGGGCCCGGGTCGAGATCCAGGACGAGCCGATCCGGCTTTCCCGGCATGCCGTCGGAGGCGAAGCGCCACTGCGGCACGTGCAGCTCGATCGCGGCGACCTGCGCGAGCCAGACCAGCGTGGGAACGTCCTGGACGAGGGGATACTCCTTGGGACCGTCCGAGTGCCGGATCGGCTGTCGGGGGATCCATTCCGGAGCTCCCGGCTCGAGCTGCTTCGTGAAGAACGCGTCGGCGGGAGCATCCGCGGTCCCCACCCCTTCCACCCAGCGCTTGCGGGTCACGGGGCGGCCCGCGAGCAGAGGGAGGAGGTGCGGCGCGATCGCCGTGTAGTAGGCGATGATCTCGCCCTTCGTGGTGCCGGTCTCGGGGTAGACGACCTTGTCGAGGTTGGTGATGCGCAGCCGGCGGCCATCGATCTGCACGTTCTGCGCCTCTGCGACCATGACGCCAGCGTAGTCAAGGTACTGGCCGTGAGCCGCGCGGCTGGTGTTCACTGGGGTCATGAGAACGATCTGGAAAGGTGCGCTCACCTTCGGCCTCGTGAACGTGCCCGTCAAGGTGTATTCCGCCACCGAGGACCATGATGTGCCGCTGCACCAGGTGCACGAGAAGGACGGCGGCCGGATCCGGTACCAGCGCACCTGTGAGGTGTGCGGCGAGACCGTCGCCTACGCCGACATCGATCGCGCCTACGTCGAGGAAGGGCAGACGGTCGTGCTCACGAAGGACGATCTGGCGGCGCTGCCGGCGGAGAAGAGCCGCGAGATCGACGTCGTCGAGTTCGTGCCCTCCGACCAGGTCGATCTGCTGACCCTCGACAAGCCGTACTACCTCGAACCGGACTCCAAGTCACCGAAGGCGTACGTGCTGCTGCGCAAGACGCTCGAACAGACCGACCGCACGGCGATCGTGCGCTTCACGCTGCGACAGAAGACCCGACTGGCCGCACTCCGTGTGCGTGGCAAGGTGCTCGTGCTGCAGACGCTGCTGTGGGCCGACGAGGTGCGTGAGGCGGCGTTCCCGGTGCTCGACGAGGATGTGAGGATTTCGAAGAAGGAGCTCGAGCTCTCGGCATCCCTCGTAGACAGCTATTCGGCTGACTTCGATCCTGAGTCGTTCGTCGACGAGTACCAGAAGGAGTTGCGCACTCTGATCGATGCGAAGATCGAGGCGGGCGACACGTTCGATGTCTCGGACACCTTCGGCGAGGCCGAGGGCGATGCCAAGAGCGGTGAGGTCATCGACCTGATGGAGGCGCTGCGCGCCAGTGTGGCTCGCACCAAGGCCGCTCGGTCGGAGTCGACCGGCGACAAGGCGAGCACGAAGAAGAGCCCGAGCAAGAAGAAGGCGGGCTGAGACAGCGCGCCTTCTTCTGCACCGAGATCAGTGCTTGCCGTCTCCGTCGAAGTCCGGAGCACGGTCGAAGACCTCGGGGTCGAGGGCGAGCCCTTCGGCCTCGGTGGCGTCTGTCTCACCCTCGCCGGCCGCGGCTTCCTTCTTCGCCTTGTGACGCTCGGACAGGTAGTGCCAGAGCGTGATGAGTGCCGTGCCGCCGACGGCAGCGAGCAGGATCAGGTCGATGTAGCTCTCGACGAAGTGCGCGACCGGCGGGATGAAGCCGATGGCGTACCCGAACATCGTCAGACCGAAGCCCCAGAGGATCGCACCGATGAGGTTGTACAGCGTGTAGCGGCGCCATGGCATGTGGCCCACGCCGGCGGCGACCGGGGCGAAGGTGCGAACGATCGGCACGAAGCGGGCGAGGATGACGGTGATGCCGCCGAAACGCTCGAAGAAGGCGTTCGTCCGCTCGACGTTCTTCTTGCTGAACAGGCCCGATTCCTTGCGTTCGAAGACTGCGGGTCCGCCCTTGTGGCCGATGAGGTAGCCGACCTCACCGCCGACGAACGCCGAGAGCCCGATGAGCAGCGCGACGATCCACACGTTGATGCCGAACACCCCGTGCTCCGAGCCCGCGATCGGGTGCGACAGGAGTCCTGAGATCACGAGCAGCGTGTCGCCAGGAAGCAGGAACCCGACCAGAAGGCCCGTCTCCGCGAAGACGATGAAGCACACCACGAGAAGCGCCCAGGGGCCGGCCGAGCCGATGATCGTGGCGGGGTCGAGCCAGGGGATGAGAGCGGCGTGATGCATGGATTTCCCGTCGTCGTGCGCTGTGCGGCGGTCAAGTCGTCGGTCGCAGGGGGTGCGACAGATCGGTGCGGAAGGTGGGACTTGAACCCACACGCCCTAGGGCACAGGAACCTAAATCCTGCGTGTCTGCCAATTTCACCACTCCCGCGCGCTGGGATAAGTCTACTGATCGGGGGATCGTGCGTTGCTGGGGATCCGCCCGCAGGAGCACCGCCGCCGCTGTGGATAACTCCGGCGCGTGTCACCCGATCCTTGCGAGGATGCTCGGGTGATCCAGCCCTCCGTCCTCGTCGCCGAGCGCGTTCGTCAGCGGCTCCGCGCCGAAGGAACGGACCCGACGTTCGACTCCTCGGCAGCGCGCTCGGTCACGCTCGCCGAGGTGCGCAAGTTCAACGATCTGGCGCTGGCGCGGGGCGCGGCGGTGATCGACGACGAAGCTGCATGCGTGAGTGACGTGCTCGCGGCGGTCAGCGGCTTCGGTCCGTTGCAGTCGCTCCTCGACGACCCTGAGATCGAGGAGATCTGGCTCAACGGCCCCGAGAGCATCCACGTCGCACGCGGAGGGGTCGCCGAGCGGATCGAGATGCGTCTCACGGAATCGTCGTTGCGCGATCTCATCGAGCGGATGCTGCAGTCGACAGGGCGCCGTGTCGACATCAGTCAGCCGTTCGTGGATGCGTCTCTTCCTGATGGCGCGCGACTGCATGTCGCGATCGCGGACGTCGTCCGCGGATCGTGGTCCGTCAACATCCGCAAGTTCCTGCCCCGGTATCGAAGCCTCGAGGCGCTCGTCGACCACGGGGCGCTGACTCCGGACCTGGCCGCGATGCTTCGTGACGCGATGCGCGCGGGCAGGAGTGTCGTCGTGTCCGGTGCCACCCACGCAGGCAAGACCACCTTCCTCGGTGCGCTGCTCGACTCGTGCGCCGACCGTCAGCGGATCATCACCGTCGAGGAGACCTTCGAGCTCGCGGTGCAGGGACCGGATGTCGTGTCCTTGCAGGGGCGTCAGGCGAGTCTGGAGGGAACGGGGGAGATCACGCTGCGCAGGCTCGTGAAGGAGGCGCTGAGGATGCGACCCGATCGCCTCGTCGTCGGCGAAGTCAGAGATGCGGAGGCGCTCGACCTCGTCCTCGCACTCAACACGGGGGTGCCGGGTGCTGCGACCGTGCACGCGAACTCCGCGGCCGAGGCGCTCGACAAGCTCACGCTTCTGCCGCTCCTCGCGGGACGGAACATCGATCGATCGTTCATCGTGCCGGCCCTCGCCGGCGCGGTCGATCTCGTGGTGCACTGCGTGCGTGACGACACCGGAGTGCGACGGGTGCACGAGGTCATCGCGCCGACGGGCGCCATGGTCGACGGCCGGATCATCACGCGAACCGTGTACATCCGCGGCGACGAGGCGTCCACTGAACAGACGGCGTGGCGTCGCGGAGGCACTCTGTGACGGTCCTGCTCGGTGCGATGCTCGCGGCCGGTCTGCTGCTGTGCGCATCGCCGTGGCTCTGGCCTCCGCCTCAAGATGGAGGAAGGGTCCGGCACCGCGGCCGTCTGACTCGCCTTCTCGAAGAGGGCGGCATGGCATCTGTCAGCCCGCGCACGCTCCTGCTGGTGATGCTGACGGTCGCGCTCGCCGCGGCTTCCTCTGTCTGGCTCTTCACAGCCATCCCGGTCCTCGCGGGCTTGGCAGGCGCGACCGCGGCCGTCGTGCCGATCGTCTTCGTGCGTTCCCGACGCCTCCGGCTGCGCAGACTTCGTCGCCAGCTCTGGCCCGACGTCTGTGACCTGCTGATCGCATCCATCCGTGTCGGACTGTCACTGCCGGACGCCGTCGCGAGTCTGGCCGAGTCATCGCCGACGATGATGCGGCCGGCCTTCGCCGTGTTCGCCAGAGACCTGCGCGCCACCGGCCGCTTCGAGACGAGCCTCGACCGGCTGAAGGTGGCGTTGGCTGATCCCATCGCCGATCGGATCATCGAGACGCTCCGCATGGCGCGACAGGTCGGCGGCACCGAGCTCACAGGCGTCCTCCGCGCGCTGTCGTCGTCGGTGCGCGCGGACGCCGTGCTGCGCGGCGAGGTCGAAGCCAGACAGTCATGGATCCGAGGCGCTGCCGTGCTCGGTGCCGTCGCGCCGTGGGTGATCCTCGGCCTGCTGGTGCTGCGCCCCGAGGGCGCGGCCGCCTACGGCACCGGTGAAGGGATGCTGGTGATCTGCGCGGGAGCTGCCGTGTCGGTGATCGCCTATCGCTTGATGATCCGTATCGGTCGGCTCCCCGAGCCGGGGCGGTGGTTCGGGTGAACCCGATGTCCGCGATCGCTGTCGCCGTGCTCGGCGGCGGAACACTCGGCATGGGGTTGCTCTGCATACTCGCGTCGCTTCCACGGTGGTCGGCAGCGCCGCTGGCTCTGCGCATCGCGCCCTATGTGCGCGATGCGGTCGCCGATGAAGACCTGCCCGGAAACGCGCTCCCGCGAGTCGGCGTGCTCTCCGCGGGTGACCGCGCATTCTGGCTTCGGTCACGTGTGCTGTTCGAACGCCTTGTGGGCGGCGGCGACGCTCTGCATCGGAGGATCGAGCAGGCGGGGATTCCTCTGGAGCAGGGGGCCTTCCGCGGGCGTCAGCTCGGCTGGGTGCTCGTCGGCATCGTCATCGGCTCGATCGCTGTCATCGTGTTCGCCATCACGGGCCGGATGAGCCCGCCGATCGCCCTGCTGCCCGGGATCCTCGGAGCCGCAGCGGGGTTCGCATACGACATGCGGCTCACGGCTCGCGTCGCTTCGCGTCGCGCCCGGTTGACCGACGAGCTGCCGACCACTCTCGAGTTCCTCGCGCTGTGCCTGTCGGCGGGTGAAGGCTTCCTGGACTCGCTGCGTCGGGTGGCCGCGGTCGGCTCCGGCGAACTGACCGATGAGTTCCGCCGCGTGGTGATCGCTGTCGGCACGGGGTCGCCGCTCGCCGACGCGCTCACGGAGATGGCCGCGCGACTGCAGCTTCCGGGGCTCTCCCGTGCGATCGACCAGGTGACCGCCGCGCTCGAGCATGGCGCGCCGCTCTCGGCCGTCCTGCATGCGCAGGCGGGGGACGCTCGCGAGGACGCCAAGCGGGTCCTCATCGAACAGGCCGGTCGGAAGGAGATCCTGATGCTCCTCCCGCTCGTCTTCCTGATCCTCCCGCTGTCCGTGCTCTTCGCCATCTACCCCGGTCTCTTCATCCTGCGACTCGGCATCGGCTGAGCGACCACGAAAGGACGACATGAACACCTCTCGACCACTGGGCACCACCAGGGTTGCCTCGCTCACCCCCGATCTCATGGACGATCTCGTCGGCGACGAATCGGGGGACGTACCCGGATGGGTGCTCGTCACACTGATGACCGCCGGTCTCGTGGTGCTCATCTGGGCGGTCGCCGGCCCGGCGCTCAGCGCACTGTTCGAGCAGGCCATCCAACGCGTCTCCGGTCTCTGACAGGTCTCCCTGATGACTGTCGATCCACCGCGGCGCCTTCTCGGCGATGAACGCGGATCGAGTCCCGTGGAGTTCGTGCTCGTGGGCACGCTCCTCACCCTTCTCACTCTCGCTGTCATGCAGCTCGCGCTCGCCGTCTACGTGCGCAATGTCGTGCACGACGCGGCGGTCGAAGGGGCCTACTACGCGGCCCTGGCAGACACGCCCATGGAACAGGGCGTGGAGCGCGCCCGCGCGGCGATCACCCTCGCGGTCGGGGCCGAGTACGCCCACGATGTGACGGCCGTTCGATCGACGGCACTGGATCGCGCGACGATCGAGGTGCGCGTCCGAACGACGCTCCCCGTGATCGGGCTGCTCGGGGTGCCCTTCGCGTTGGAGGTGCAGGCGCATGCGCCGGAAGAGTCCTTCGATGATCGATGACGAGGGTTCGGCGGCACTCGAATTCATCACGGTGGGCGTCATCCTGCTTGTGCCGTTGGTCTACCTGATCATCGCGCTGGGCGCGATTCAGGAGCAGACACTGGGAGTCGGGGCGGCCGCGCGCCACGTCGCGCGCACGATCGTGCTCGCACCGGATGCCGCCACTGCAGCAGTGCGGAGTGAGCTCGTGCTCGCCGACGTCACCGATCAGTACGGCATCGATGAGGAATCGACCGAGGTGTCTGTGGCGTGCGTGCCCGTCGGGACGGAGTGTCCGTCGGCCGGCGCGGTCGTGACCGTCACGGTCACGGCGTCGGTGTCCCTGCCACTGATGCCGGCGGTCTTCGGATCGGACTCGGCGGCCGCGATCCGAGTCGAGGGGTCGGCGGTCCAGAAGGTCTCTCGCCTGTGGGGCACGGGATGAGAGGGGCGGGTGACGACGGAAGCGTGCTGCTGCTGACGCTCGGCTATGCCCTGCTGGCGCTCGCACTCATCTTCGTGAGCGTCTGCGCGACCGACCTCTACATCTCGCAGAAGCGGCTGGATGCGATCGCTGACGCCGCAGCGCTCGCCGGAGCGGACGGCTTCACCCTGGCTGTGGACGGAACGACGGCACGGGCGGACCTCACCGATCAGGGGGTCAGAGAGCAGGTCGACGCACTGCTCGCCGCGCTGCCGTCACCCGTGGACCTCGATTCAGCGTCGAGCCCCGACGGGCACTCAGCACGCGTGACCGTCTCGACCCTGTGGCATCCGCCGCTCGTGTCACTGTTCGTGACGGACGGGGTGCGCCTCGAGGCGACGGGGATGAGTCGCACCGCTCTGGGGTGATCGTTCGCTCGGGTCGACCTGCACGAGGGCGACCTCCGCCGGATGCGACGTCAGCTCACCAGACGATCGCGCAGTCGTCGCACCCGCCCGGCGAAGCCCTGCGGCACCTGCGACGGCAGCGCGTCGATCGCCCACCAGCGCACGTCCTCCGACTCGTCGCTCACGATCAGGTCGGCATCGTCGCTGATGACGACGCCGATCCCGATGTCGAGATGGGATGCGCACCGACCGAACGCCGAGGACAGCGCGTGATGATCGAGGTCGTACACGAGCGGTTCCGCGCTGGCGGAGACGTCCACACCGGTCTCCTCCCGCAGCTCGCGCAGAGCGGCATCCGCCACAGAGGTGTCGTCGGGTTCGAGATGTCCGCCTGGCTGCACCCAGAACTGCCCCTTGGCGTGGAAGACGAGCAGCGTGCGAGTGAGTGAGCGGTCGAACACGAGCGCCGAAGCGGTCGCGTGATCGGGACCGTCGTCGCGGGAGACCGGCCCATGATCGTCGGCGAAGAACGTCGCGAAGTAGGCCGCGGCATCGCGATCGTGATCCGTCGACGACGGAGCCGCGACGACCAGGCGGCGCACGTCTGCGCGGAGGGCAGCGGTCATGACTCCTCCTGTGTGCTGCGCGGAACGAAACGCGGGATCCAGCGGATGAATCCACCCGCGCCGATCAGGCCGATCGCACCCATCGCCGCTGCGGCGATCGGCAGTGACGCGATCGCGACGATCGCCGACACCAGCAGCGGAGCGGCCGCTCCGCCGGCATCCGTCAGCGTGCGCCACGAGCCGAGGAACGCGGCGGGCTCCTCCTTCGGCGCGACGTCGGCGCCGAGTGTGAGCAGAATGCCGCTCGAGAGCCCGTTGCCCACCCCGAGCACGGCGGCGAACATGCCGAACCACAGGACCGCGGCTTCCAGGTCGTGCGTGAAGGACAGGGCGAGGAACCCCGCGCCCATCAGCACCATCGCCGGCATAGCCGCCCACAGACGCCCGAACCTGTCCATCACCTGGCCGCTGGCGTAGAACAGGGCGAAGTCGATCGCTCCCGAGATTCCGACGACGAGGGCGATGGTCGAGGCGTCGAGTCCGAGTGAGAGTCCCCACAGGGGAAGCACGACCTGACGTGCCGATCGCACCGCGGACAGCGACGCGGCGGCGAGTCCCAGTCGTCCGAGCACGCTGCGCTGTTGCCACATCGTGCGGAAGATGCCCGCGCGCGCGGTCGTCGGAATCGAGCCCGTGACCGGTTCGCCGGAATCATCCGCGAGTGCGGCGGTGCGCACAGGGGTCGTCGGGGCGATCGTCTTCTCGGGATCGGGGCCCAGCAGCACGAGCAGCACCATCACGACGAGACAGCCCAGGAAGAACCAGATCGCGGCTGATTCCGAACCGAACAGCTGCAGGAGCCCAGCGGCGACGAACGGCCCGATGAAGATTCCGAGGCGGAAGCTGCCACCGAGCAGCGAGAGCGCGCGAGCACGGAACGCGAGGGGAACCCTCGTCGTCATGAACGCATGACGCGCCAGGCCGAAGGCGGCCGCGCAGAACCCCAGGAGGAACACGGAGGCGGCCAGCACGCCCAGCGAGGGGGCGAACACCATTCCGACGCCGGCGAGGATCGCTATCGCACCCGCGATCACCATCGTGAAGCGCTCGCCGATGCGCGCGACGGCCCAGCCCGCAGGAAGGTTGCCGCACAGCTGACCCACGACGAGGGCGGATGCCACCAGGGCGGCGAAGGCGACGTCGGCGCCCATCCGCGCAGCGATCACCGGGATCAGAGGGATCACCGCGCCTTCACCGAGCGAGAACAGCACGGTCGGGAGGTACACCATCGGTCCGAATCGCCTGAGGACCGTGGATGCGCTGCTCACCCGATTCACGCTACTCCCGTTCGAACGCCGTCCCCGCCCGCAGGGGCGGCACGTTAGGCTGGACGCGACATGCTCGAACTCGATCTCTCCGCCGACATCCAGGCCCTGCGACTCACCTACGGTGACATCCGCGAGGTCATCGATGTCGAGACCCTCCGCTCCGACATCGCGCGCCTCAGCGAGGAAGCCGGCGTGCCGGACCTCTGGGACGACCCCGAACGCGCCCAGAAGGTGACCAGTGCTCTGAGCCACCGCCAGTCGGCGCTCGCCAGAGTCGAGGGCATCGGTCGTCGGCTCGACGATCTCGAGGTTCTCGTCGACCTGGCGAACGAGATGGGCGATGAGGACTCCGCCGTCGAAGCGCGCGCCGAGCTCAACGCGCTCACCGAGATCATCAATCAGCTCGAGGTGCAGACGCTGATGGACGGCGAGTACGACGAGCGCTCCGCCATCATCACCATCCGCTCGGGTGCAGGCGGCGACGACGCCACCGACTTCGCCGAGATGCTCATGCGCATGTACCTGCGCTGGGCCGAGCGCCACAAGTATCCCGTCAAGGTTCTCGACACCTCGTACGCCGAGGGTGCCGGCATCAAGTCGGCGACGTTCGAGATCGACGCTCCCTACGCATTCGGAACGGTGTCGGTCGAGGCAGGGACGCATCGCCTCGCCCGCATCAGCCCGTTCGGCTCGGCGGACAAGCGGCAGACGTCCTTCGCCGCTGTCGAGGTCATCCCTCTCATGGAGGAGGCGACCGAGGTCGACATCCCCGAGAACGACATCCGAGTCGACGTCTTCCGCTCGTCGGGTCCCGGCGGGCAGTCCGTCAACACCACCGACTCCGCCGTGCGCCTGACTCACCTCCCGACCGGCATCGTCGTCTCGATGCAGAACGAGAAGTCGCAGATCCAGAACCGTGCTGCCGCGATGCGCGTGCTTCAGACCCGACTCCTGCTGCTGCAGAAGGAGGAGGAAGCCGCGAAGAAGAAGGAGCTCGCCGGAAACATCACGGCGAGCTGGGGCGACCAGATGCGCTCGTACTTCCTCTACGGTCAGCAGCTCGTGAAGGACCTCCGCACCGGACACGAGTCGGGCAACCCGGCTGCCGTGTTCGACGGCGATCTCGACGGGTTCATCTCGGCCGGCATCCGCTGGCGCAAGCGCAAAGACGAGGACTGAGCGACGCTCGTCTCAGCGGTCGGCGCCTTCGAGGGTGCCCGTGATCTCGTCGTAGCTGATCACGATGCACTGGACTGCGCGGTCGTTCATCCGCTTCCATGACGACTCAGTCGGTACGAACCAATAGTTGTCGAGCTCCGAATCGGCATAGGGGATGCCGACGAACTCCTCGAAAGCGACGTCGCACTTCTCGGCGGCGATGGTCTGCAGTTCGTCGTCCCCGGGGAATTCGCCCTCTGGCACATCGAAGATGAAATAGACCTCGTCGGTGTGCGGCGCGTCACACGGAACGATCGGAAGCTCGTACACCTCTTCCTCCCATTCGATGAGCGGAATGCAGTGACCGACCTCGAGTTCGTTGACCGTCACGGTCTCGGTTCCCGCGCTGCCGGGAGAGCCTTCGGCGGTGTCGTCGGGTTCTGTGCTCTGGGTCGCCTGAGGGGTCGAGGTGGACGTCGGCACGATCGACGACAGCCCCGAGGCGCCCAGGGTCAGCAGCATCATGGCGATCGCGACGACACCACCCAGCACGGCCACCGCGATGCCCACCGCTCCCGGCCACTTCGCACCCCGGAGGAACAGGGAGATCAGCGAGAGCACGAATCCGATCCCGAGCAGAACCCCACCAGCCATCGAGATCGGCGGGATGCACGAGAGGACCACGCCGAGCGCGGCCATGCCGAGACCGATGATGCCGAGCACAGAGACCTTCGTGTTCGCCTTCGGGGGCACAGGGCCGTACGACCCGAACCCTGCCGTCGCATCGTGGGAGGCGACGACGCCTGCCGAGGTCGCGGGCATCGACGCGCGCCCGTACTGCGGCACTTCTGCGGAGGCCCCGGGGGAGGGATTCGACGACTGCCAGGCATAGGGCGGTTCGAAGATCGGGTCCGCCGATGCGGCGACCGTGGGCTCCTCCGTGGCATGCTGGCCGTGCCCCTGTGGCGTGTTCGCCACGGACGACGTCTCGGTGGTCACGGTGTGCTCAGTCCAGACTGCGCCGTCCCACCAGCGCTGTCGGCCCGCTCCGTCGTCGTACCACCCTGCCGGGACCGTCATGATCGCCGTTCCGCTCGGGTCTCAGCCGGCCGACGGAGCGACGTCGATGCGCGCGATGTCGCGTCCGGCCTCGTCAGTGACGACGAAGACGTAGGACTCGCTCTGGGCGATGTCGAAGGTGATCGGGCCGCTGACCGTCTGCCCCGGGTCGAGGAGCTCGTTCGGTGCGCCCGTCACGAAGAAGTCGACCTGACCCTCGACTCCCTCTGCCGTCTCCAGAGAGGTGAACAGCGGGTTCGCGGCCGTCGTGCCCTCGACACCGGTCCACGTCGTCTCGAGGGTCACGTAACCGCCGTTGGTCGAGGGGACGCTCGAGCCGTCGCTGGTCGCCCAGCGCGCCTCGGTGACAGTGATCTCGCCGCTCCCGCCCAGGAAGGTGAGTGCGACGGTGTCGCCGATCGTGCCCTCTTCGACCTGCGCGGACCCCGTGCCGTCGTCGGTCGTGCCGTCGTCGATTCCGGTGTCGGAATCGCTCGACGGCGGCGCGGACGGCAGATCGCGCACGGCCTCGGACACCGTCGCGAAGACGATGACGAAGAACATGACGACCGCGATGATCGCGCCGATGATCGAGAGGATGAGTCCGGAGATGCCGGGCCACTTCCTGCCCTTGAGGAAGAGCGAGATGAGCGAGACGATGAAGCCCACGCCGAGCAGTAGCCATCCGAGCCAGAAGATCACCGGGATGCACGACAGGATCGTTCCGAGCGCCGCGAGTCCGAGCCCGACGAGCCCGAGGACCGACGGGCGGGCCGGAGCCACCGGGGTCGTGGCGCCGTATGCGGGCGGGTATCCGGCGGGCGCACCATACTGCTGTCCGGCGGGAGCGTACGCGGCGGCGCCGGGGTACGAGGGTGAGGGTGCCGCCGAACCCGGGTATGCGGGCGCGACCGGGTACTCCTGGGGATACGAGGGGGCTGCGGTGCCCGGGTAGGAGGGTGCACCACCTTCGGAGGGACCCGCGGTGTTCGCATACGGGGGCACGATGTCGTCGGTCGGCGTCGGGGACTCCGGAGAGGTGGAACCCTGCTCATGCGTGGTGCCGGCCTCGTCGACAAGGGCATCGGTCACGGGCGCGCCGTATGAGGGCGCGGCGCCCGCGTCCTGGTGGGCGGACGGCTCGGCCGGAGTCTCCGCGTCGGCGCGGGAGTCGGAGGGTGCGGGCGTGTTCCACGACTGGCTCTCGACCGCGGCGACCGACTCGATCGCAGCGGCCGTCTCCGCGGCTGCTGCCGAATCGGGAATCGCGTCGGACGAGGAGTGGCCCGATACGTCAGCCGACTCGGAACCCCGGTCCGTGGTCGCTTCGCCGGTCAGACCGCCGGCCGACTCGCCTGCTGCAGACGGGGCGGATTCCACGATGGGGGCGAAGTGCTCGGTCCACTGGGTGCCGTCCCACCACCGCTGACGCCCGGATCCGTCGTCATACCAGCCTGCAGGCGTCGTCATGGTTCCCCCTCGGAGTATCGTCCATGCTGACGGCACGGATCGGCACCTCCATGTATAGCAGTGGAGTGCGACACGCAGGGGGGTCGAGCGGGGTGTCGCTCGCAGGCAGACGAGGGTGCGCGCTTAGGCTCGAACCGCCATGATTCGGTTCGAGAACGTCACGAAACGCTATCGCGGGACCTCGCGGCCCGCTCTGTCCGATGTCGACTTCGAAGTGCAGCGCGGGGAGTTCGTCTTCCTCGTCGGCGCGTCGGGGTCGGGCAAGTCGTCCTGTCTGCGACTCATCCTCCGCGAGGACGTGCCGACGACGGGTCGAGTCGCCGTGCTCGGCCGCGATCTGCGTTCGCTTGCGAACCGGAAGGTGCCGTACTTCCGCCGCCACATCGGATCCGTGTTCCAGGACTTCCGACTGCTGCCGTCGAAGACCGTCTACCAGAACGTCGCCTTCACTCTGCAGGTGACGGGCTCGTCGCGCGGCTTCATCCAGCAGGCCGTGCCCGAGGCGCTCGCGCTGGTCGGACTCGACGGGAAGCAGAAGCGGATGCCGCACGAGCTCTCCGGCGGCGAGCAGCAGCGCGTCGCGATCGCACGGGCGCTCGTGAATCGCCCCCAGGTCCTGCTCGCGGACGAGCCGACCGGAAACCTCGACCCGGCGACGTCGGTCGACATCATGCAGCTCCTCGCCAGGATCAATGCCGGAGGCACCACCGTGCTGATGGCGACACACGAGGCGGGCTTCGTCGACCAGATGCAGCGTCGGGTCATCGAACTTCGCGATGGCGAGATGGTGCGAGACGAGGTGCACGGCGGCTACGGAGACACGTCGAACATCCCGCGTCTGGTTCCCGAGGAGGTGCGCGGTGCCGCCGCGGCCGCTGCACTCACTGCTGTGCAGGAGGTGCAGCGCCAGACCGCCGACCTCTCGCTGGTCCGCGCCGCGCTCGCTGAGGAGCTCAGCGCGCAGCGCAAGGCGGAATCGGCGTCCGCAGACGCCGTCCCGACCGCATCCGAGACTCCCGAGGCTCAGGCGGCGCCGATCGAGCCGCCGGTGATAGACGAGCAGCCGGCGGTCGCCCTCGCGGCGCGGACGCATCCCATCGTGCTGCCGCAGGTCGACGTCGCCGAGCTCGGGGTGGCCGATCGACTCGGTCTGTCCGACGACGGCACGGAAGAAGTGGGGCCGACGTCGTGAGAATCGGACTCATCCTCGCGGAGGCCCTCGGAGGGCTTCGTCGCAACATCTCGATGGTCATCTCCGTCGTGCTCGTGACATTCGTCTCGCTGACCTTCGTCGGCGCCGCGATCCTGATGCAGGCGCAGATCGGCACGATGCGCGGCTATTGGACCGAGCGGGCGCAGGTCGCCGTCTACATGTGCTCCGACATCTCGGAGCAGGACACCTGCGTCGACGGCGGCGCCTCGGAGGAGCAGGTCGACGCCGTGCGAGCACAGCTCGACGGCGAGGCGCTCGCTCCTCTCATCAGCGAGGTCAGCTTCGATTCCAAGGAAGACACGTACGCCAAGCTCGTCGATCAGCTCGGCGAGGACCAGGCGAGCGTGATCTCGCCCGAGCAGGCGTTCGAGGTCTTCTTCGTCACCATGAAGGATCCCGGCCAGTCGCAGGTCATCTCCGAGGCGTTCAACGGTGTCGCGGGGGTGGAGCAGGTCCAGGATCAGCTCCAGTACCTCGAACCCCTGTTCTCCGCCTTGACGGTCGCGACCTACATCGCGGTCGGTATCGCAGCGCTCATGCTGATCGCCGCCATCCTCTTGATCGGCACGACCATCAGGCTCTCCGCGTACGCCAGACGCAAGGAGATCGGGATCATGCGCCTGGTGGGGGCGTCCAACCGCTTCATCCAGACGCCGTTCGTCCTGGAGGGCGTCTTCGCTGCCTTCCTCGGCTCGGCCCTCGCAAGCGCGGCCGTCGTCGCCGGCGTCCACTTCGGCGTCGACGGCTACCTCCGAGGACGCGTGCCGTTCATCACGACCTGGGTGTCGATGCAGGACGCTGCCGTCGTCGTCCCGGTGCTGATCGGCATCGGCGTCGTGCTCGCCGCGCTGTCGGCGGGTTTCGCGATCCGTCGCTGGCTTCGCACCTGACCCGCGCGGCGGTATAGACTGACAGGCTGTCGTGCGCCCGTGACGGGCACCGGAACCATTGCGCGACGCGGATCAGGAGAGAATCATGCCCAGGGAACGCGGGGAGAAGGTCGTCGCGACCAATCGTCGCGCACGTCACGACTACAACATCGAGAAGTCGTACGAGGCGGGGATGGTGCTCACCGGCACCGAGGTGAAGTCACTGCGCCAGGGGCGCGCGAACCTGAGCGACGGATATGCGTTCGTCAAGGGGAACGAGGTCTTTCTCGACTCGGTGCACATCCCGGAGTACTCGCAGGGCCACTGGACCAACCATTCGGCGAAGCGCGTCCGCAAGCTGCTGCTGCACCGTGAGGAGATCGCGAAGCTGCAGCACGCGGTCTCCGCCGGCGGCTACACGCTGATCCCGCTGAAGCTGTACTTCTCCGACGGTCGCGCCAAGGTCGAGATCGCTCTCGCCAAGGGAAAGCGCGAGTTCGACAAGCGCCAGACCCTCCGCGAGCGTCAGGACACCCGCGAAGCCGAGCGCGCGATGCGCCTGCGCAACCGCGTGGGGGAGTGATCAGCGCGCGGGCGTGAATCCGAACACGCGTCCGAGGAAAGCGAGCTCCCTCTCGAGGGCGTCGATGATCGTCTCGCTCGACCGGAAGCCATGGCCCTCACCCGGGTACAGCACGTACTCGTGCTCCACACCACTCGTCGCCAGCGCATCGCGGATCGCCTCGGACTGTGCCGGTGGCACGACACGGTCGTCCGCACCCTGCATCAGCAGCACCGGCACGTCGATCCGGTCGGCGTGTGTCAGGGGCGAACGCGCGACGTAGAGTGCCTCCGCCTCGGGCAGCGGACCCACCAGCCCCTCGATGTAGTGCGCCTCGAAGTCGTGGGAGTGCGCGCTCAGCATCTGCAGGTCGACCACTCCGTATCGGCTGATCCCCGCGGCGAACGTCCCTCCCCGCACCAGCGACGAGAGCACTGTCCAACCGCCCGCCGAGCCGCCTCTGATCGCGATGCGGGCGGGATCCGCGAGCCCGGCATCGGCGAGGCCGCGGGCCGCTGCGATCACGTCGTCGACGTCGACCACGCCCCATCCGCCGTCCAGCCGTTCGCGGTACGCACGGCCGTAGCCCGTCGATCCGCCGTAATTGACGTCGAGCACGCCGATGCCGCGGCTCGTCCAGAACGCGACGGCGGCGGACGCCGCGCCGGTCACATGCGCGGTCGGGCCGCCGTGGACGAGCACGATGTAGGGCGGGAGCTCGTCATCCGCGGCCGGAGCGTGGGCCGAGGGATTCGTCGGCGGGTACGCGAAGGCATGGACGGGCCCGTGCGAGCCGTCGACCAGGACCTCGGATGCGGGCGGCATCCACGCAGGATCGGTCGGCGCAGCTCCCGCGACGGCCTCGACGCGACCCGTGTCGACGTCGACGCACCAGACCCCGGGTTCTGTCGTCGAGCTGTTTCCGGAGAGCAGCGCGCGGGAGCCCGCGACATCGTCGACACTCACGTGGCCGTCTGCGGGGAGGGGAATGCGGTGGGCGCTGCCGTCGGGGTCGATGACGACGACCCGGTCGCGACCGTTCGTGCGCACAGCCACGACGCGACCGTCGGCGAGCGGGCGGTACCAGCGATTGCCGAGCACCCAGAGGCCGTATCCCGTGTCGGCGTCGTCGTCGGTGATCTGCTCCGCCGTGCCGACCGCCTGGGCTCCGCTGACACGCTGTCGGTGCAGAGCCCAGCGGCCCGAGGGATCGTCGGAGTACACGATCTCGTCGTCAGCCGTCCACTCGGGCTGCAGCGCGGCGCGAGTGGACAGCTCTGTGCGCGCGGTGCCGTCCGAGATCACCAACGACGCTCGCTGCCACGGCATCCGATCGCCGGACCACTCGACCCACGCGGCACGAGAACCGTCGGGAGACAGTGCCGGATGAGCGTAGAACGACTCGCCTTCGACGAGGGTCTTCAACAGCGCAGGCCGGTCGGATGCCGACCCGTCGGTCGGGATCTCGACGATGGCGCGTCGGTGAGGGGAGACGGACAGATCCTCCCGCACGGCGAACAGGCGGCCGCTCTGCAGACGCAGACCGCCGTGCGCCGGGCCCGGGGGTGTCAGAGGAACGGGGACACCGCCGCGGGGCATGCGGTGCACGCGCTGATCCTTGGCATCGACGAAGTACAGCGTGCCGTCGGCATCCGCGGTCCACGCCCCGCCGCCGTACTCGTGCACGCGAGACCGAGCACTCCATGGCGCGGGAAGGATCTCGGCACCCGTCGAACTTCGCACGGTCAGGCGACCGCCCTCGGCAGGGATCGACTCACCCCACCAGATCTCGTCAGCCACGAAGGCGCTGCCATCGATCCGCGGAGACGACGCGGCGATCCGGTCGGGGGTGAACGGAGAGGTCCAGGTACCGAACGGCGACGACATGGTTCGAGCCTATGGTGCGTCGACGCCCGCCGTCACCGGCAGGGTGGGAGGGGAGTCAGACCGCGCGCAGCACGGCGACGATCTTGCCGAGGATGACGGACTCGTCGCCGAGGATCGGCTCGAATGCGGAGTTGCGAGGCAGCAGCCAGGTGTGGCCGTCGCGTCGACGGAGAACCTTCACCGTCGCCTCGCCGTCGAGCATGGCGGCGACGATCTCGCCGTTCTCGGCGCTGCTCTGCGACCGCACCACGACCCAGTCGCCGTCGCAGATCGCCGCATCGATCATCGATTCGCCGGACACCTTGAGCATGAACAGGTCGCCCTTGCCGACGAGCTGCCGGGGGAGCGGGAAGATCTCCTCGACCTGCTGGTCGGCGGTGATCGGGACACCTGCGGCGATGCGGCCGACGAGCGGCACGAGCGCCGCATCGCCCACGGGGGTCGCCACATCGGCGGGATTCTCTCCGCTGGTGCCGGGGAGGTCGATGAGCACTTCCATGGCACGGGTCTTGCCGGGGTCGCGTCGCAGATATCCGCTCAGCTCGAGCTGGCCGAGCTGGTGGGTCACGCTGGACAGCGACTTGAGGCCCACGGCGTCGCCGATCTCTCTCATGCTCGGCGGGTACCCGTGACGGCTGATCGACGTCTGGATGACCTCGAGGATCGCCATCTGCTTGGGACTCAGGCTCTTGCGGCGACGGGTGCGCGGGACGTCGGCGTCGGGGGCGGAGATGTCGCTCATGGTGCTCCTCAGGTGTGCGATTCCGGCGTCTCAGTTCGAATGTCGGAGGCCCGTGGTGGGGTGTTGACATCGAAACCGTATCCGAGAATCGCGCCGAAGTGGAAGATCTGTTCGAGCGTGTCGGCCGATTCCCGGACTTCTGTTTCGAAGAACGCTTGACAGATGTTCGAATTCGAAGATAACTTCGGAACGTAGCTTCGCATTCACGGCTCCCGGCCGAGGCGCGAATGCGAACGCTACGCCAACTTCACCGCCCACGCGGTAGATGCAGAGGAGCACGACATGAGCACCATCACCTTCAGCAGTGCAGCAGTCCTTCCGGCTCGTCCGGCGACGCGGCTCAAGCTGACGGCGCGCGGTCGACGTGTCGTTCTCGCTGTCGCGGCCGTGCCGCTCGCAGCCGGGATCGCATTCGCCGCACTCAGCGGCGGCAGTGCGATGGCCTCAGGCGAACAGACCGCCACGGCATCGTTCGCGACGGTGACGGTGATGCCCGGCGACACGCTGTGGTCGATCGCCGAGAGCGTGGCCCCCGGCGCGGATCCGCGCGACGTGATCGGCGACATCACGCGTCTGAACCTGCTGCGCGGCGGCGAGCTGCAGATCGGCCAGGAGCTGGCGATTCCGGCGCAGTATTCGGAATGAACCCGTGAGGGCCGTTCGATCGAGCGGTGCGGCGCGGATGCGCGTTCACACTCCGTCACCACGGGCGTCTGTGTAGCGAAGGCGGCCTACCATGGGAAGGGTGACTGCATCACTCGCCGACCTCCCTCTTCGCGACGACCTCCGAGGGCTCACGCCCTATGGAGCGCCGCAAGCGCCTCTTCCGATCGCACTCAACGTCAACGAGAACACGCATCCGGTTCCCGACGCGGTCGCCAGTGACATCCTGGACGACATCGCGGTCGCGCTCCGCGATGTCAACCGCTACCCGGATCGCGAGTTCACCACGCTCCGGGAAGGGTTCGCGGAGTACCTCGGTCATGGTCTCGAACCGGCTCAGATCTGGGCGGGCAACGGGTCGAACGAGGTCCTTCAGCACATTCTGCAGGCGTTCGGCGGGCCGGGCCGCACGGCGTTCAGCTTCGCCCCGACCTACTCGATGTATCCGCTGATCTCGAAGGGCACCGGAGCGCGCTGGGTCGCCGGCACCAGGCAGCCCGACTACACGATCACCCCCGAAGAGGCGGCATCGCAGGTGCGAGATGTCGATCCTGACGTCATCCTGCTGTGCTCTCCGAACAATCCGACAGGCACGCCGCTGGGCCTCGACGTCGTCGAAGCCGTGTACGAGGCGTCGAACGGAATCGTCGTCGTCGACGAGGCGTACCAGGAGTTCGCGCCGCACGACGCGGCATCGGCTCTGACCCTTCTCGAGGGACGACCGCGGCTCGCCGTCTCCCGCACGATGAGCAAGGCCTTCGCCTTCGCGGGTGCCCGCGTGGGGTACCTCGCCGCGGATCCTGCCTTCATCGACGCTCTGCGGCTCGTGCGCCTGCCGTACCACCTCAGCGCTCTCACGCAGGCCGCAGCCGTCGCCGCTCTGCGCAACTCCGACGTGATGCTCGGCATGGTCGAGGAGATCGTCGAGCAGCGGGATCGCATCTCCGCGACGCTCGAGGCGCTGGGGTACACCCCGCATGAGTCCTGGTCGAACTTCGTCCTGTTCGGGGGTGTCGCAGAGCCCCAGAAGGTCTGGCAGCAGCTCTACGAGCAGGGTGTTCTCATCCGCGACGTCGGGATACCCGGGCACCTCCGCGTCACCGCGGGCACCGAGGCGGAGACCACGGCATTCCTCGATGCCCTCGCCTCGATAGGATCGGCTTCATGAGCAGCCCCGCCCAGACCCCGCGCACCGCCACGCGTGTGCGCAGCACGTCGGAGTCCACCGTCGAGCTCGAGCTGAACCTCGACGGCACCGGTGCGAGCCGTATCGACACGTCGGTGCCGTTCTTCGATCACATGCTGACGGCTTTCGCGAAGCACTCGCTCACGGACCTCACGGTGCGCGCCTCGGGGGACACGCAGATCGACGCACACCACACCGTGGAGGACATCTCGATCGTTCTCGGTCAGGCCATCCGCGAGGCGCTGGGCGACAAGTCCGGCATCTCGCGATACGGCGACGCTCTCGTGCCGCTCGACGAAGCGCTCGCGCAGGCTGTCGTGGACATCTCGGGGCGTCCCTATCTCGTTCACACGGGGGAGCCTGCCGGTTTCGAGCACCACCTCATCGGCGGCCACTTCACCGGTTCGCTCGTGCGCCACACGTTCGAGGCCATCACCTTCAACGCGGGACTCACGGTGCACGTACGCGTTCTCGGGGGCCGCGACCCCCACCACATCGCCGAAGCCGAGTACAAGGCATTCGCTCGGGCGTTCCGCCAGGCCAAGGCCCTCGACCCCCTGGTCGACGGCATCCCGTCGACGAAGGGCGCACTGTGAGCAGGGCTCCCCGGGTCGCCGTCTTCGACTACGAATCCGGCAACGTCCACTCGGCTGTCAAGGCGCTCATCGCCGCCGGTGCTGATGCGGTGCTGACGCGCGACCGCACGGAGGCGCTCGAGGCCGACGGTCTCGTGGTGCCCGGAGTCGGCGCGTTCCAGGCCGTCCGCGATGCGCTCTACGCGCACGGCGGTGACGAGATCATCGATCGCCGGCTCGCAGGCGGGCGCCCGGTGCTCGGCATCTGCGTCGGCATGCAGGTTCTGTTCGCGCACGGTGTCGAGCGCGGGCACGATTCCGAGGGTCTCGGCGAATGGCCGGGAGCGGTCACGGAGCTCAACGCGCCGGTGCTGCCGCACATGGGGTGGAACACGGTCGAGCCGGGCGCCGAATCGGTGCTGTTCAAGGGCATCGAGAACGAACGCTTCTACTTCGTGCACTCCTATGCCGCGCAGTCGTGGGAGCTCGATGTCATCCCGCCGTTCCCTCAGCCGGTGCTCACGTGGTCGACGTACGGCGATCCGTTCCTCGCCGCGGTCGAGAACGGGCCGCTCTCCGCGACGCAGTTCCATCCCGAGAAGTCCGGAGAGGCCGGAATCCAGCTGCTCCGCAACTGGGTCGACAGCCTTCGGTCCTGACGCGTCGGCAGCCCGCTGAGCCGCCGTCGATCCGAACCTCGGACGACCGGTCCGTCGGGTCCTCTGCCGAACGGCTCAGAAGCCTCGGGCGACGGCGGCCGCGGCAGAGAGCCACGACCGCTGCGTCGGCGCCGCAAGTGCACGAAGACGGAGGTGACCGTCGACCATCTCCCGATCGAAGGGGATGCCGACGACTTCGCGCGCGAGCGGCTGATATCCGGCGATGACGTCTGCGACTTCGGCGGGGGATGCCTTCGGGTCCGCCTGACTGACGACGACCACTGACTCCCGAGCCAACCGTGCGGATCGCTCGTCGCGGTCTTCGAGTGCCTCGAGCAGCAGAGCCCCGGCCTCGGCATGGTCGTCACGTGTCGTCGTCGCCACGACGATCTGGTCGGCGAGGTCGATCATCCGCAGCCACATCGGATCGGACTCGTCGTTGCCGGAGTCGATGATGATCAGACGGTAGAACTTGGCCGCGATCGCGTGGATGGAGTCGACGTCACTGGGCCGGAGCCGATTCTCGTGGGCCAGTCGGACGGGCTTCGACCGCAGGACGTCGTACTTCTCCTGCGGCTGGTGATGCACGAAGTGCGCGAGGTCGGCTGACTGTCCCTGGGCTCCCAGCAGGCGCTGGGTCTGCGGAAGCAGTTCGAGCAGTGTGCGATCGTGCGCCCCCGTCTCGGTGCGCCAGCCGAGGGTGCCGCGGGTCTGGTTGTTGTCCCACGCGAGAACCCCGGCGCCGCCGTACTGCGCGAAGACCGCCGACAGCAGCACGGTGGCCGGTGTCTTTCCCGCCCCGCCCTTCCCGTTGACGACAGCGACGGTGCGGGGGCCCGGCCAATGGCGGCTCACCGCGTGCTCGTCGTCGCGGACGGCGCGTTCGCGAGCGCTCGGGCCGAGGGTGAACCCGACGCGGTTGAGCAGCCCGCGTCCGCCCTGACGCGCTGGCTCCTCACGGCGCTCCTCCTGAAGGAACGAGCGACGCCCCACGCCCTGCTCGCGCTGCTGACGACGCGAGGATGCCGAGGACGCCGACTCTGCAGCGGCGGCGTTGGGCGCGGACGGGGCCGAGGCGGGCACGGGCAGCGGCGGAGCAGGCGGTACGTCGGAAGACTGGGGGCGCGGCGCCGTGGCCGCCGGAACGGCGGGCCGCGCGGTGCTGTCCTGAGTCGAAGAGCTCTGCTGTTCCGACCACGCGGTCGAAAGCGATCCGGTCGCAGCGGGCGCACCGGAAGGTGCCGGCGTCGTCGGTACCGCAGGGGCTGCGGGTGATGCGGCTGAGGGCGCGGGCGGTACTGCAGGGGCGGCGGGTGGCGCAGCGGGGACCGAAGGCGGTGCGGAGATCGGTACAGCGGGCGTGGCCGGTCGCGCATCATCGGAAGGAGGAGTTGCGGCGGAGGCTGCTGCCCATGCCGCTGCGGCTCGTGTCCCCGGCGCGGGGGCGGGCTGGGGTGCCGGTCGGGGGTGCGGGGCTGTGGGCTCCGCGTCGGGTCCAGCCGGCATCTGAGCGCGCTCATCCGGAGTCTCGGGAGGCAGCGCATTCCCGCGTCGCAGGGGTCCGCCTCCTCGCGCTTCCGCATCGCGCACCATGGAACATCTCCTCACACACCGAAACAGGGGCGTCATCGAGGCTACCGCGTGGCACGGGAGGTTCTCTGCTGTCATCGTTTTGGAGCGGGCCGATACGCGGGCTAGTGTCGATTCTCGTGCCGACGAATCGGTCTCTCCATCTCACCTGAGGACGTCATGAACGACTTCGCGCAGTCTCCCGCTCTCACCCTGCTTCCCGCCGTCGATGTCGCCGGGGGCAAGGCCGTCCGCCTCACTCAGGGTGAGGCCGGCACCGAGACCAGCTACGGCGACCCGCTCGACGCCGCGGGGGAGTGGGTCGCACAGGGGGCGAAGTGGATCCATCTCGTCGACCTCGATGCCGCTTTCGGACGCGGCAGCAACGCGCCGATCCTCCGCAAGGTCATCAAGCAGTTCAAGAACGTCAACGTCGAGCTGTCCGGCGGCATCCGTGACGACGCGACGCTCGAGGCGGCTCTCGAGAGCGGTGCGACCCGCATCAACCTCGGCACGGCCGCGCTGGAGAACCCCGAGTGGGCCGCCGACGTGATCAGCCGTTACGGCGAAGCGATCGCTGTCGGGCTCGACGTCCGCGGTACGACGCTGGCCGCTCGCGGGTGGACGAAGGAGGGCGGCGACCTCTGGGAGGTGCTCGAGCGCCTCGAGGATGCCGGCTGCAGCCGTTACGTCGTGACCGACGTCACCAAGGACGGGACCCTCAAGGGGCCGAACCTCGAGCTGTTGCGCGAGGTCACAGCCCGCACCCCGAAGCCCGTCGTGGCATCCGGAGGCATCTCGAACCTCGATGACATCGTGGCGCTCCGCGAACTGGTGCCGCTGGGCGTCGAAGGCGCCATCGTCGGCAAGGCACTCTACGCCGGCGCGTTCACGCTGGCTGAGGCGCTGGATGTCGCAGGGGACTGACGACGCCGGGGACCACGGTCCCCACGACCGTCATGGGTCGCACGAGCACCCGTCCAGCGATCGGGGCGACTCGGCCGGTGTGCCCTGGGAAGGCCGCAGCTTCCAGTCGAACCCTCATGCCGCCGACGACGGATCGGCCGACCCGGTTCTGCTCGACGCGCTGCTGCGTTTTCGGGCGGGCGACGGTGCTCAGACCGAGGTCGTCGACGCGTTCCGTTCGGCGCGGGTCCTGATCCCGCTCATCGCCGAGAAGGGCGAGGAGGGCGTGGCGCCGAGCGGTCTCGCTGTCGACAAGACTCAGGAGCTCTCGATCGTGACGGTCGCGGCTCCCGACGGCCGTCGCGTGCAGCCGGTGTTCTCGTCGGTCGAGGCGATGCAGCGCTGGGACGCGACGGCCCGTCCGATCCCGGTGGAAGCCGTGCGCGCCGCTCTCGCAGCGTCGGCGGAGGAGACGGATCTGATCGTTCTCGACCCGACGTCCGACACCGAGTTCGTCCTCCGTCGTCCCGCGGTGTGGGCAGTCGCGCAGGGTCATCGGTGGGAGCCGAGTTTCCTCTCGCCCGAGGTCTTGACTGCTCTGCAGGAGAGTGTCGCGCATGAACTCGCCGTGATCGACGTCGCCGTCGCGGCCGGAGACCCGGACGCCCGTCTGCGCGGACCAGAACTGATCGTCATCCTCGAGCTGGTCGACGGGCTCGAGCGCGAGTTGCTCGACGCCGTGCTCGCGCGCCTGGCGCAGCGGTGGGCGGCGGATGATCGTATCGCGGTGCTCGCCGACTCTCTCACCGTGAAGCTGCGTCGCTCGGCCTGACCGGCTCGGTGCTGCCACCGACCGGTCAGCCGCAGCGGCCGGCAGTCCCTAGTTGACCGGGCCTGTCCACTTCTCGCCCGGACCCTTGCCGATCGGGTCGGGAATGGTCGACGCCTCGCGGAACGCGAGCTGCAGCGAGCGCAGCCCGTCTCGGAGGGACCGCGCGTGCATGTCGCTGATCTCCGGTGCGCCGGCGGTGATCAGCCCGGCGAGGGCGTTGATGAGCTTGCGCGCCTCATCGAGGTCGAGCTGCTCCGCCGCGTGCGGGTCGTCGGCGAGGCCGAGCTTGACCGCCGCGGCACTCATGAGGTGGACGGCTGCGGTCGTGATGACCTCGACCGCCGGCACATCGGCGATGTCCCGCGTGGCGGAGGACGCCGCCTCCTCCTGCCGTGCCCAGCGCTCTTCGCGCTCGCGTGCAGCCTCATCCGATGCCTGGTTCGTCACTTCGCCTTGCCTTCTGTTAGACTTTGTCGGGCTCCGGAGCGTCATGCTCCGGTACGAAAGAGGATTCACTTCCCACCCGCGCTTGCCGTTCCAGGCTACCGGGTCTTGCACTCCACCGGATCGCGTCGTCAGACGGGGTCCGGCAGGCAGGGTGCGGAGCCGGCGTCTGAATGCCGGTGGGTGGGACGATTCTGATTTCGCCCGGGGTGCTGACAGCATCCTGGTGGCCGAATCCCATCGTCTAAGGAGCTACGCATCAGCGATCCCCGCACCAATGAGCGCATCCGCGTCCCCGAGGTCCGCCTCGTCGGTCCCGCGGGTGAGCAGATCGGCGTCGTCCGCATCGAGGCGGCGCTGCGCCTTGCGCAGGAAGCAGATCTCGACCTCGTCGAGGTCGCGCCCAACTCGAAGCCGCCCGTGGTCAAGATCATGGACTACGGCAAGTTCAAGTACGAAGCCGCCCAGAAGGAGAAGGAAGCTCGCCGCAACCAGGCGAACACCATCCTCAAAGAGGTCCGCTTCCGACTGAAGATCGAGGCGCACGACTACACGACGAAGCTCAAGCGCGCCGAGGGCTTCCTCAAGGCCGGCGACAAGGTGAAGGCCATGATCCTGTTCCGTGGTCGCGAGCAGTCGCGTCCCGAGCAGGGCGTCCGTCTCCTCCGCAAGTTCGCCGAGGATGTCGCCGAACTCGGAACCGTCGAGTCGAACCCGACCATCGACGGCCGCAACATGGTCATGATCGTGGCTCCGCTCAAGAGCAAGTCCGAGGCGAAGCAGGAGCAGAATGCGGTTCGCGACGCCCAGCGCGCAGCGAACAAGCAGGCCGCCCGCGAAGCCAAGACCGACGCCGACGAGCCGGCCGAGGCCGCAGCGGAGTAACTCCCGCCCCCAGACTCCCGCACCGCGGGTTGACACCGTCGCCTGAGAAGGCGCCATACGAAGGAAGAGAAGATGCCGAAGCAGAAGACCCACTCGGGTGCTAAGAAGCGCTTCAAGATCACCGGCAGCGGCAAGCTGAAGAAGCAGCAGGCCGGAATGCGCCACAACCTCGAGCACAAGTCGAGCCGTCGCACCCGCCGCCTCAACCAGGACCAGGTGCTGTCGAAGGCTGACACCAAGGTCGCGAAGAAGCTTCTCGGTCGCTGACGCGCCCGAACGCACGATAGGAACACAGGAAAATGGCAAGAGTCAAGCGGGCGGTAAACGCCCACAAGAAGCGTCGGGTCATCCTCGAGCGCGCCTCCGGCTACCGCGGTCAGCGTTCGCGCCTCTACCGCAAGGCCAAAGAGCAGGTCATCCACTCGCTGGTCTACTCGTACCGTGACCGTCGCAAGCGCAAGGGCGACTTCCGTCGTCTCTGGATCCAGCGCATCAACGCCGCTGCACGCCAGAACGGCATCACGTACAACCGCTTCATCCAGGGCCTCGGTCTCGCGGGTGTCACCGTCGACCGTCGCATGCTCGCCGACCTCGCGGTCAACGACGCAGCGACCTTCACGACGCTGGTCGAGACGGCGAAGAAGGCTCTGCCTTCCGACGTCAACGCTCCGAAGTCGGCTGCGTAAGCAGCTCTTCACCACAGAGGACGCTCTCCTTCGGGAGGGCGTCCTCTGTCGTTCGTCCGGCGTTTGCGCAGGAACGGTCCTGCCGTTCTCTAGACTGTGAACGTGCTGGAGAACCCCCGTTCGCCCCGAGTCCGTGCCGTCGCCAAGCTGACCAAGCGCAGCGCGCGCGCCGAGACAGGGCTCTACCTCCTCGAAGGTCCCCAGGCGGTTCGCGAGGCGCTGACCTACAGTCCTCAGGCGATCGTGGAGCTGTTCGCGACCCCGACCGGCTGGGAGAAGCATCCGGACATCCGCGCGAAGGCATCGGATGCCGGCATCGACGTGGAGTACGTCACGGAGTACGTGCTGAACGCGATGGCCGACACGGTCACTCCGCAGGGGCTGGTGGCCGTCGTCCGGCAGGCGCCCACGTCGGTGCGGGACATCTTCGCGGCATCCCCCCGTCTGGTGGCGATCTGCGAGGAGATCAGGGACCCGGGAAACCTCGGCACGATCATCAGGGCCGCCGATGCGGCGGGAGCCGACGCCGTCGTGCTGACGGGCCGCACGGTCGACCCCTACAACCCGAAGGTCGTGCGCGCCACGACAGGTTCGCTGTTCCATCTGCCCGTGTCCGTGGGCGCAGAGCTCTCGGATGTGGTCGAGAAGGCTCACGCCGCCGGACTCCGGATTCTGGCCGCGGACGTCAAGGGCGAGGATCTTCTTCATGCGCGGGCGGACGGAGTGCTCGCCGAGCCTACGGCGTGGCTGTTCGGCAATGAGGCGCGCGGTCTCGAGGACGAGGCGCTCGCGCAGGCCGACCAGGTGCTGAAGCTGCCGATCTTCGGCCGCGCCGAATCCTTGAACCTCGCCACGGCAGCGAGCGTCTGCCTGTACGAGAGCGCGTTCGCGCAGCGGGCGGCATCCTCGGCCTGATCTCCGGCGGACGAGCGGCCGCCCGTCCTGCTGGTAGGTTTGTCCCTGCTCGAGCGGAGAAGGGGACCCAGGGTCGATGCAGATTCTGATCGTGGAGGACGACGAGCGTGTCGCCGCTGCACTCGAGGCCTTCCTCGCGCGATCCGGGTACGCCACCGTGCGAGCCGCGGACGGAGCCTCCGCGCTGCAGGAATTGGGTGCGGACACCGAGGTGGTGCTCCTCGACCTCGGTCTGCCCGATGTCGACGGCATCGATCTCTGCCGTCGGATCCGCGCACGCTCCGAGGTGCCGATCGTGATCGTCACCGCACGCAACCAGGTCACGGAGCGCATCAGAGGGTTGCGTGCCGGCGCTGACGATTTCGTCGTCAAGCCCTACGACGTCCACGAGCTCCTCGCCCGGATCGAGGCGGTCACACGACGCTCTCGACCCGTGCGACCGGAATCCGAGGCGCGCGTACGTCTGCAGGATGGCGAGATCGAGATCGACCTCGTCGCCAGGCAGGTGATCATCGGACGCGCTCCGATCGAACTCACTCGCAAGGAATTCGACATCGTGGCGGTGCTCGCCCGGTACCCCGGCGTCGCCGTGCCGAAGGAGAGACTCATCCGCGAGGTCTGGAACACCGACTGGCGCGGCTTCGGGCACTCGCTCGAGGTGCACGTCGGCGCGATCCGCAAGAAGGCGGGTCAGCGGCATCTGATCGAGACCGTGCGCGGTGTCGGCTATCGGTTGGCCGGGTAGCGTTCGATGCGCAGACGTCTCGTCGTCGTCTTCCTGGTGCCGCTCGTCGCGATCCTGCTGTCGTTGGGCGGCGCCACGGCGTGGAGCGCGACCCGCAGCATCCAGCAGGCCTTCTACACCGAGCAGCTCGGTGACCTCGGGTATTTCGTGACCAGCGCGCGGCAGGCGCTGCGGTCGGGCAGCGCGACGGTGATCGATGCCGAGGTCGCCCGCTTCCACGAGGTGTACGGGATCGATGTGATCGTCTTCGATCTTTCCGGTGGGGTGTGGTCAGCGCGCGACGGCGGCGGCGAAGTCCTGTCAGAGGACGATGCCGCACGGGTCGGCCTCGCGCTCTCGGGGCGCCGCGCCGAGGCGCCCGAGCCGGTGTTCCCCTGGATCGCGGCAGAGTCCTCGCTCGTCGAGCCGGTCTTCGACGACGGCGACGTGATCGGCGCCGTGATGCTCTCCGCGGACGTCGAGGCGCCACGGACCCAGATCCTGCAGCAGATTCTTGTGCTGACGGTCGTGTCGATCGTCTCGATCGGACTCGGCGTGCTCCTCGTCTTCCAACTCGCCCGGTGGGTGCTCTCTCCGGTCCGACGTCTCGATGAGGCGATGATCGCGATCGAACGCGGCGAGATGGATGCGAGGGTCGCGGAGGACACGGGGCCTCCTGAGCTACGCCGGATGACGCGCGTGTTCAACGGCATGGCGGATGAGATCGAGCGCGTCATGACGCGTCAGCAGGAGTTCGCCCTGAACGCCTCGCACGAGCTCCGCAATCCCCTCAACGCGCTGCTGCTGCGTGTCGAGCACCTCTCGACCGGTCTCGGAGCCGACTGGAAGGACGACGTCGAGGAGACGAGGGAGGAAGGGCGCCGGATGGCTCGCATCCTCGAGACGCTCCTCGGACTCGCGCGCGGCGGACGCGCCGACACGACGATCTCAGCCGTCGATCTGACGACGCTCGCCACCCGCCGCGCAGACGCCTGGAGCGAGGTCGCGTCACAGCGACGCGTCCGGATGCTCTCGACAGGAGTGGGCCCGGTGATGAGCATCACCGACCGCACGATCGTCGAGAGCGCGCTCGACGCCGTCATCGACAATGCGGTGAAGTTCTCGCCCGCCGAGTCGGCCGTCGAGGTCGACGCGCACCGCAGCGGTGGACTCTGCGTGCTGACAGTCCGCGACCACGGCCCCGGCCTGACGCGAGAGCAGGCCGCGAACGCCGCCGACCGGTTCTGGCGCAGCGACGACAGCGGCGGGGTTCCGGGGTCAGGGCTCGGCCTCGCGATAGCGACCGACCTCTTGGAGTCGATCGGCGGCGAGCTGCGGGTCGATACGCCGGACGACGGCGGTCTGCTGGTGTCGCTGATGCTGCCGGACGGAGCTGAGGGATGAGCGGGCGGGCTAGCCGCCGCGCATGGTGGCGCAGAGGGGTGGCGACGGCACTCGTGCTGCTGCTCGCCGCCACGAGCAGCGCGTGCAGCGCTCGATCGACGGAGTGGAACGACTCTGCCTACGAGATCGCCGGCGGGGGAGCCAACGGGGTCTATTACGCCTACGGCGACGAACTCGCTCGGGAGCTGTCGGAGTCCTTGGGCATCCGCGTGTCGGCAGCCGAGACCGCCGGGTCCGTCGACAACCTCCTGCGGGTGAGCTCGGGGGAGGCCCTCCTCGGCTTCGCGCAAGGGGATGCCGCGGCCGACGCCGTCGCCGGAGCGGGAGCGTTCGACGAGCCCATGCCGGTGCAGGCTGTCGCTCGCCTGTACGACGAGTACCTCCACGTGGTCGTACGCGCGGATTCGGACATCGCCGCCCTCAGCGACCTTGCGGGCAGGACGGTGTCGCTCGGGGCCGAGAATTCCGGCGTCAATGTGATCGCGGCGCGAGCACTCGACGCCGCCGACGTCGACGTCGCGACGATCACGGATCCCCGGCTCGATCTCGGTGAGTCGATCAGCGCGCTCGAGAGATCCGAGATCGACGGATTCTTCTGGGTCGGCGGCATCCCGACACCGGGCATCGCGGAGCTCGCGACGACGACGCCCGTGCGGCTGGTGCCGATCGAGCAGACATGGGTCACGACGATCAACGCTCGATACTCCGATGCGTATCGGCCGTCCGACTTCCCCGTCGGGCTCTATGGACTCGACGAGTCCGCGCCCACGATGGCGGTGCCGAACTATCTGGTCACCTCGTCCGACACTCCGGACGGCGTCGTACGGGACGTCCTCACGAGCCTCTTCACGGTCCGCACCGATATCGCGCAGCGGGTTCCGGTCGCGTCCCTGCTCGACCGCAGGCAGGCGATCTTCACGGGGCCGGTCGACCTGCATCCGGGGGCCGTCGAGTACTACCGGGACCAGCGGGACTGAGGCCTCAAGAAATCCTCAAGAAGTCTCATTCCGGCATGTCACTCTGCCAATGTGGGGGTCGATCGCGCTCGATTCAACGGAGAATTCAGATGCCACAGAGTCCACGCCCCTCATTGA
Organism: Microbacterium sp. Root280D1; assembly: GCF_001428975.1. NCBI lineage: Bacteria > Bacillati > Actinomycetota > Actinomycetes > Micrococcales > Microbacteriaceae > Microbacterium > Microbacterium sp. Root280D1. Next base: position 815,219 of record NZ_LMJK01000003.1, read on the forward strand.
GGCGCGGACTCGGCCATTCTCCGGAGTCGTCCTGCGATCGGATCCGGTCGGAGGCTTGCTGCCACGTTCTACTCGGGGGAGGAACGGAGCAGCAGGGACGCCCCCACGGTCCGCGGGGGCGGACCGTGGGGCACTCCGGTTATCGGGCGGGATCGGCCCCATCGCGTGGTTACGAACGTGTAAATGTCGACGCATCACTGTGGAGCCACGTGAGCGACCTGGCTAGTTTGGAGAAATGATGACCACCGGTAAGCCCCTCGTCGTTGTCGACAACGTCCAGAAGCACTACGGCGACTTCCAGGCGCTCACGGATATCGACCTCACGGTGAACGCCGGCGAGGTCGTCGTGGTGATCGGTCCCTCAGGCTCGGGCAAGTCGACACTGTGTCGCACGATCAACCGCCTCGAGACGATCACGAGCGGCACGATCAGCATCGACGGCAAGGCGCTCCCCGCTGAGGGAAAGGGCCTCGCGCATCTGCGCGCAGACGTCGGCATGGTGTTCCAGTCGTTCAACCTCTTCGCGCACCTCACGATCCTCGAGAACGTGACGCTCGGCCCGATCAAGGTCCGCGGCATGAAGAAGGCCGATGCCGACAAGGAGGCGATGATGCTTCTCGAGCGCGTCGGCGTCGCCCAGCAGGCCTCGAAGCTTCCCGCACAGCTCTCCGGCGGACAGCAGCAGCGCGTCGCGATCGCCCGCGCTCTCGCCATGCAGCCCAAGGTCATGCTCTTCGACGAGCCGACCAGCGCGCTCGACCCCGAGATGATCAACGAGGTCCTCGACGTCATGGTGGAGCTCGCCCGTGACGGCATGACGATGATCGTCGTGACCCACGAGATGGGCTTCGCTCGCAAGGCCGCCAACCGGGTCGTGTTCATGGCCGACGGCAAGATCGTCGAGGAGGCGACGCCTGAGGAGTTCTTCACGAACCCGAAGAGCGACCGCGCCAAGGACTTCCTCTCCAAGCTCCTCACGCACTGACGAGCCTCACAGACCTTTGCACACACAGCACACGAAGGAGACGCACATGCGACGCACACGGACACTGGCAGGAATCGGGATCGCGACGGTTGCACTGTTCGCGCTGACGGCCTGCAACAGCGGCAGCCCGTCCAGCCCCGGCGCCGGAACCGGCGGCGAAGAGAGCGAGGACTCCACCTGGTTCGAGGTCGCTGACGACGTCCAGCTCGAGGGCAGCCCGACGTTCGACGCCATCCAGGAGCGCGACAAGGTGATCGTCGGCGTCAAGGAGGACCAGCCCGGGCTCGGCTACCTCGATGTCACGACCGGAGAGCGCACCGGCTTCGACGTCGACATCGCACGGTGGATCGCCGCATCCCTGGGCTACGACGAGGACAAGATCGAGTTCAAGCCGATCGCTTCGGCGAACCGCGAGCAGGCGATCACCAACGGTGACATCGACTACTACGTCGGCACCTACTCGATCAACGACAAGCGCAAGGAGCTCATCGACTTCGCGGGTCCCTACTTCATCACCGGTCAGGGACTCCTGGTCGCCGCCGACGCGGACGACGCCGAGGCTCTCGAGGACTTCAACGGCAAGACCGTCTGCTCGGCGACCGGCTCGACGCCGATCCAGAACATCAAGGCGAACTTCCCCGAGATCAAGACGCAGGAGTACGACCTGTACTCCGCCTGCGTCCAGGACCTCATCGACGGCAAGGTCGACGCCGTGACCACCGACCAGGCGATCCTGATCGGCTACGCGGCCCAGTACCCGGATGACGTCAAGGTGACCGGCGGCCTCTTCACCGAGGAGCGCTACGGTGTCGGCCTCACGAAGGGCGACGACGCGCTGCGCACGCACATCAACGAGCTCTTCACCGACGGTGGCGACATCTGGCAGGCGATCTTCGACGCGAACCTCGGTTCCAGCGGCATCGAGGTCGAACAGCCCGAGGTCGACGCTTACTGATCGACATGGGCGGCCCCCTCAGGGGGGCCGCCCATTCACTCTGAAGAAGGGAGGGTGGCGTGGACGTCATCTTCGGCAACCTCGACCTGTGGGGACAGGCGATCAGCAACACGCTGATCGTGTTCTTCGCGGGCGGGATCATCGCACTGATCCTGGGTCTGATCGTCGGGGCCATGCGTGTCTCCCCGGTGCCCATCGCCCGCGGCGTCGGCACGGTGTACGTGAACACCGTGCGCAACACCCCGCTCACCCTCGTGTTCTTCTTCTTCATCTTCGGGTACCCGCAACTCGGGTTGCCCGAACTGTCGAACCTCGTGCTCGGCATCCTCGCCATCGGCATCTACACGGCGACCTATGTGGCCGAGGTCCTGAGGGCGGGTATCAACACGGTGCCCGTCGGTCAGGCCGAGGCCGCGCGGGCCATCGGACTTCCCTTCGGACAGGTGATGGGTCTCGTGATCCTGCCGCAGGCGTTCCGCTCGGTCGTCCCGCCGATGATGAGCGTCTTCATCGCGCTCCTGAAGAACACGACCGTCGCAGCCGGGTTCTCGGTCGCCGAGCTCGCGGCTCTCCGGTCGACCATCAACGATTCGGCCGACCGTCCGGGCAACCCGATGGAGGTCCTCCTCTGGGTCGCCGTCGTGTTCGTCGCCCTGGTGCTGCTGTTGAGCTGGCTGCAGCGATATCTCGAGAACCGTTGGAGGATCGCGCGATGAGCTCTGTACTGTACGACGTCCCCGGACCCCGGGCGATCGCCCGCAACCGGATCATCGCGGTCGCCACCGTCGTCCTCGTCCTGGCCGCCATCGGCTTCATCGTGCTCCGCATGGTGGAGACAGGCCAGTTCTCGGCGGAGAAGTGGTACGTGTTCACGTTCTCCAACGTGTGGATGGGTATCTTCAAGGCCCTGGGCAACACGCTCGCAGCCTTCGCGCTCGCCGCCGTCCTCAGCGTCGTCCTCGGCTTCGTGCTGGCCATCGGGCGGCTCTCCGAGCACGCGTGGGTGCGGATCCCCGTGACAGCCGTCACCGAGCTCTTCCGTGCCGTTCCGGTACTGGTGTTCATGATGCTGCTCTACTACGGGCTCCCCGTGGTCGGAATCAAGATGGATCCCTACTGGGCCGTCGTGATCGCACTGATGGCCTACAACGGCTCCGTGCTCGCCGAGGTGCTGAGGGCCGGCATCGAGTCCCTGCCTCGCGGGCAGAAAGAAGCGGGCTACGCGATCGGGCTCCGCAAGAGCGGCGTGATGCGTCTCATCCTCCTGCCGCAGGCGATCCGGGCGATGCTCCCGGTGATCGTCGCGCAGCTGGTCGTCACGATGAAGGACACCGCTCTGGGCTTCATCATCACCTACCCCGAGCTGCTGTACTACGCGAAGCAGCTGACGTCGCAGCAGGGTCGCCCGATCCTGCAGTCGGCCTTCGTCATCGGCGGCATCTACATCGTCATGTGCCTCATCCTGTCGGGCATCGCGAAGTGGGTCGAGATCCAGACCCGTCGCTCGCCGAAGGTGAAGGCGATCCACGCGGCAGAGGATCCCCGCCAGCACGGCGACGGCACCGACACCGAGCTCATCACGCTGCAGCGCGGGGGCAGCGGCTTCGGCGGCACCGGTGGTGTAGGCGGGCTGGACAGCTCCGATCCGAAGTGATGTCCACCGGCGCGGGGCGACCGCCTCGCGCCGGTAGACTCCTGTCTCGTGTCTGAGTCTCCCGAAATCACCCCGGAAGCGGTCGAAGCCGCCGTGGCGGCCGCGCTCGAAGCGATCGCCGCAGCCGCCGATACGACCGAACTGAAAGCCGCTCGCGCCGCGCACGTCGCCGACGGATCGCCGCTCGCCGTCCTGAACGCCTCGATGCGTCAGGTCGCCCCCGAGAACAAGGCCGCCTTCGGCAAGCTCGTCGGCCAGGGCCGCGGTCAGGTCACCAAGGCCCTCGCCGCCAAGGAGGAGGAGCTCGCCGCCGCGGAGGTCGCTGAGCGCCTCGAGGCCGAGCGGCTGGACATCACGGCGATACCCTCGCGCACACGCGTCGGCGCCCGGCATCCGCTGACCCTGCTGAGCGAGCAGATCTCGGACATCTTCGTGGGCATGGGCTGGGAGATCGCGGAAGGACCCGAGCTCGAGCACGAGTGGTTCAACTTCGACGCTCTGAACTTCGACGTCGACCACCCCGCCCGTCAGGAACAGGACACCTTCTACGTCGACCCGCCGTCGCGCCACCTCGTCATGCGCACGCACACGAGCCCCGTGCAGGTGCGCTCGATGCTCGATCGCGAGGTGCCGATCTACGTGCTCTGCCCCGGCCGCGTGTACCGCACCGACGAGTTCGACGCGACGCACCTCCCCGTCTTCACCCAGTTCGAAGGACTCGTCGTCGACAAGGGCATCTCGATGGCGCATCTCAAGGGAACGCTCGACCACGTCGCGCGTCAGCTCTTCGGCCCCGAGGCCAAGACGCGCTTCCGCACGAACTTCTTCCCCTTCACCGAGCCGTCGGCCGAGCTCGACCTCTGGCACCCCACCTTCAAGGGCGGCGCCCGTTGGATCGAGTGGGGCGGCTGCGGCATGATCAACCCGAACGTGCTCCGCGCGGCGGGGATCGATCCCGACGTCTACAGCGGCTTCGCGTTCGGAATGGGCGTCGAGCGGGGACTCATGTTCCGCAGCGATGTGCAGGACATGCGGGACATGGCAGAGGGCGATGTCCGTTTCAGCGAGCAGTACGGGATGGTGGTGTGATGCGCGTCCCGCTTTCGTGGCTGCGTGAGTACGTCGATCTGGCAGCGGATACGACACCGGAAGACGTCCTCGCAGCGCTCGTGACCGTCGGATTCGAGGAGGAGGACGTCCACCGCTTCGAGATCTCGGGTCCCGTCGTCGTCGGACAGGTCGTCTCGCTCGAGGCCGAGCCGCAGTCCAACGGCAAGACGATCAACTGGTGCCAGGTCGATGTCGGTGAGGCGAACGGCGGAATCCGTGGAATCGTCTGCGGCGCGCACAACTTCGTCGCGGGTGACAAGGTCGTCGTGACGCTTCCCGGTGCAGTGCTGCCGGGGCCGTTCCCGATCGCCGCCCGCAAGACCTACGGGCACGTGTCCGACGGCATGATCGCCTCTGCGCGTGAGCTGGGGCTCGGCGACGAACACAACGGCATCCTCGTCCTCGCGGACCTCGGTATCGATGCACCCGTCGGCACAGACGCCATCAGCCTGCTCGGACTCGACGATGTCGCGGTCGAGATCAACGTCACGCCCGACCGCGGGTACGCGTTCTCGCTGCGCGGTGTCGCCCGTGAGTACTCCCACGCGACCGGAGCACCGTTCCGCGACCCGGCCGAGCGCGACTTCACCGAGCTCCAGCCGGGCGCCGGTCACACGGCGATCGTCGACGATGCAGCCCCCGTACGCGGCCGCGTCGGCGCCAGCGAGTTCGTCACGCGCGTCGTCCGAGACGTCGACCCCGCGCGGCCGACCCCGCCGTGGATGATCGCGCGGCTGTCGCTCGCCGGCATGCGCTCGCTCGGCATCCTGATCGACATCACCAACTACGTGATGCTCGAATTGGGGCAGCCGCTGCACGGGTACGACCTCGACAGGCTCTCCGGTGGCATCACCGTGCGTCGTGCGACGGCCGGTGAGACGATGACGACCCTCGACGGCCAGGAGCGGAAGCTCCACGTCGAGGACCTCCTGATCACCGATGAGTCGGGTCCGATCGGTCTCGCCGGCGTCATGGGCGGCGGCACGACCGAGATGAGCGACACGACGCACAACGTGCTGATCGAGGCCGCGACCTTCGACCCTGTGACGATCGCCCGCACCGCACGCCGTCACAAGCTGCCCAGCGAGGCATCCAAGCGGTTCGAGCGCGGTGTCGACCCGCTCGTGCCGTTCGTGGCAGCCCGCCGTGCAGCCGACCTGATGGTCGAATTCGCCGGCGGCACGCTCACCGACGAGGGCGGCGCTCTGTTCGCCGAGGTGTTCGTCGCGGACATCGACCTCCCGCGCGGATTCGTGCAGGGGCTCATCGGCGTCGACTACTCCGACGACGAGATCGTCGGCGCGCTCACGACCATCGGCGCAGAGGTCTCCGGGTCGAATGCCGGGTGGACCGTGATCCCGCCGACCTGGCGTCCCGACCTCACCGACAAGTGGTCTCTCGCCGAAGAGGTCGCTCGCATCCACGGTCTCGACCGCATCCCGTCCGTGCTGCCGACGCCGCCGTCCGGCCGCGGTCTCACCTCACACCAGCAGGGTCGTCGCCGCGTCGCCGACGCGCTGGCGGCTGCCGGTCTCGTCGAGACGCCCTCGTTCCCCTTCACGACGGAGGCGGAGAACGACCTGCACGGCTCGGCGTCGGGAGAGCATCTGCCCAGCATCCGGCTCGCGAACCCGCTCGACGGCTCCGCTCCGTTCCTGCGTCGATCGCTGATCCCCGGGCTTCTGCAGACCGCGCACCGCAACATCTCGCGCGGCCTCACGGACCTCGCGCTGTTCGAGACCGGAGTCGTGTTCCTGCCCGAGCCGAGTGTCGAGTACGGCACGGACGAGGTGCCGCCGCTCGGCGAGCGTCCGTCGGACGACACGCTCGCCGAACTGAACGCGTCGATCCCACCGCAGCACCGTCATGTCGCGGCGCTGTTCACGGGCAACGTCGTGACCAAGCAGCCGGGACGCGCCGCGGAGCCCTACGGGCTCTCCGAGGCGCTCGACGCCGCCAGAGTCATCGCGGCTGCAGCCGGAGTCGACCTCGATGTGGTGCAGGGGCAGCGCGCGGCGCTGCACCCCGGACGCACCGGCGTGCTCTCCGTCGGCGACGTCGAGATCGGCTACGTCGGCGAACTCCACCCCGAGGTCGCCGCCGGAGCAGACCTTCCCGGTCGTGCCACCGTGCTCGAGCTCGACCTCGACGAGGTCATCGCGCTCGGCGGGAACCGTGCGGTCGCCGCCTCGCTGTCGACGTTCCCCGCTGCGACACAGGACGTGTCGCTGGTGGTCGGCGCTGATGTGCCGGCGGGCGACGTGCGCGCTGCGCTCACCGAGGGCGCCGGTGCGCTTCTCGAGTCGATCCGCCTCGTCGACGACTACCGGGGGGACGGCGTCGCGGATGGTCAGAAGAGTCTCACCTTCGCGCTGCGCTTCCGCGCGGACGACCGCACGCTCACCGCAGCCGAGGCGACAGAGGCGAAGCTCGCGGGTGTCTCTGTCGCAGCTGAGCGCTTCGACGCGACCCTGCGCGACTGAAGCTCCGCCTGAACCGACCCGCACGCGGACCGCACTCGAACGGTGCGGTCCGCGTGCGCGTGCTCTCTCGGGATGCTGCCGACGCCGCCGAGCCGACCTGAGCGCGGTGGACCTGCGAGGTACCGTGTCGGGATGAGCATCCTGCCCCACAGCACTCCCGCGGCGGTTCCCGATGGTGTCCGACCGATGGGTGAAGCGCCGTTCCTCGAACCCGGCGACCAGATCTCCTGGCACTACCGCAAGCCCGGCTGGCAGCCCGGCGATGCGTCGACCATCACGCCCATGCGGGTGGTCCGCGACGATGAACGCGGTCTGGTGGCATGGCTCGCTCCGGGCACGCTCCAGGAGGGGCAGGGTACTCCGGCGGGCGAGCGCATCCGGACCGTTCCGCTCGAGCGTCGGTGGCTCGATCCGCGTACCCGGATCGTGGAGGAGTGGTGGGGCAACGGCATCCTCCGCATCGCTCCGGCCGGTGCGGCGTGGTCGGTGTGGCTGTTCTGGAGCGATGTGAGCGGTCCCGAGTGGGAGTTCGCCGGGTGGTACGTGAATCTCGAGAACGCGCATCTGCGCACCGACCGCGACACGTATTCATCGGATCACATCCTCGACGTGGAGATCCAGGCGGACGGTCAGGTGCACCTCAAGGACGAGGACGAGGTGATCGCGGCCGTCGAGCAGGGACGTCTCACCTCTGAGCAGGCCGCGCAGATCGAACGACACGCGGACGCGGCGATCGAGTCCTTCCATCACGGTGACTGGCCGTTCGACGCCGAATGGCGCTACTGGCGCCCGGATCCCTCGTGGACGGTCCCGGAACTGTCCGGCCTGTCGGATCTTCGCACGAGCTGACCGGCATCCGCCCTGAGCGGAAGACCCTTCCCCTCGCGCGGCGAAGATGGTGGCATGGGGTCATGACGGATGTTCTGATCCTCGGCGGCACCGGCTGGCTGTCCGGCCGCATCGCCAGACGGCTGCTCCTGAGCGGGGCGACGGTGATGTGCCTGGCGCGCGGAGGACGACCGTCTCCGGAGGGCGCGAGCCTGGTGCTGGCCGATCGTGACGCCAGGGACGCCTACGATGCGGTGTCCGGTCGGGAGTGGGATCACGTGATCGACGTCTCGTCGAACGCGGCCCACGTCTCCGCTGCGGTCGCGACACTCGGTGAGCGAGCGGGCCGCTGGACGTACGTCTCGTCGATGTCGGCATACTCCGACGAGGAGACGGTCGGTGCAGACGAGTCGGCGACGCTGCATCCGCCGGCTGAGAGGGGAGACGACGAGTACGGCCGGCAGAAGGTGGCCGCCGAGGACGCTGTCCGTGCACTCGGCGACCGCACCCTGATCGTGCGCCCGGGATTGATCGTCGGGGCGGACGACCCGAGTGATCGTTTCGGGTATTGGGCTGCCGCTTTTCTGCGTGCCGAGGACGGCCCGGTGCTGCTTCCGCCTGTCGAGGAGCGCGACGTGCAGGTGATCGACGTCGACGACCTGTCCGAGTTCGTCGCCACCACGGGGGCCACCGGCGTGATCAACACGATCGGCGATCGGCATCGGCTGAGCGAAGTCCTCGACGCCGTGCGCAGACGTGCGGGGCACCGGGGAGACACGGTCGCGGCATCTGACGCCTGGCTCGTCGAGCACGGTGTGGCGTATTGGGCGGGGGAGCGGTCGCTGCCGCTGTGGCTGCCGAGCGAGATGACCGGATTCATGACCAGGTCGAACGCCCGCTACCGCGCGGCAGGAGGTCGGCTTCGTCCGCTCGACGAGACGATCGCCGCCGTGGTCGATGACGAGCAGGCGCGCGGCGTCGATCGGGACCGGCGGGCAGGGCTCACTCGCGCCGACGAACTCGCGCTGTTGCAGCTGATCGACTGATCGGGGCCTCGCTAGACTGCGATCAGTGACACGGGGTGCCGCATCCGCGGCTGAGAACAGACCCGTCGAACCTGATCTAGTTCATACTAGCGAAGGGATGTCGCGTTGAGCGATCGTCTGCGTCCTGACTCCGAATCGACCTTGGCCACCTCGGCGGCTGAGCTCCTGACAGGGCTGCGCGACAGCCCACCCTTGACCCATTGCATCACCAACAGCGTCGTCACGGGCTTCACCGCGAACGTGCTGCTCGCCCTCGGCGCGGCGCCGGCGATGGTCGACATCGTCGGTGAGGCGGGGATGTTCGCCGGGGTGGCCTCCGGGGTGCTGATCAACCTCGGTACGCCGACTCCGGAGCAGCGTGCGGCGAGCCGTGAAGCCGCGGCAGGAGCCCTCGCCGCAGGTACTCCGTGGGTGCTGGATCCCGTCGCGATCGGCGCGCTGCCGGTGCGCACGGCACTCGCGCACGAGCTGGCCGACGCACGCCCCACGGCGATCAGGGGGAACGCCTCGGAGATCCTCGCCCTCGCGGGGCTCAGCGCTGGGGGGCGCGGCGTCGATGCGACGGACACGACCGATGCCGCGGCCGAAGCGGCACTCGCACTCGCTTCGCGGCACGGCGCGGTGGTCGCGGTGTCGGGACCGGTCGACCTGGTGACGGATGGAGCACGATTGCTCCGCATCGCGAACGGTCATGAACTGCTCACCCGTGTCACCGGCGGCGGATGCGCGCTGGGTGCCGTCATGGCGGCGTTCCTCGGTGCGGCGCGCTCGACGGCTGCGGATCCGCTCACCGCCGTCTCGGCGGCGAGCCTCGTGTACACGATCGCCGCCGAGCGTGCCGCGGCGCGGGCCGCGGGCCCCGGCAGCTTCGCCGTCGCACTGCTCGACGCGCTCGCCGCCGTGCAGCCGGAGGACCTCGCCCTCGCCGCGCGTGTGCAGGAGCACGCGCTGTGATCGCGGACCTCTCCCTCTATCTCGTCACGGATCCCACCCTCTGCGGCGCGCGGGGCGTCGCGGAGACGGTGCGACTCGCCGTCGACGGGGGCGTGCGCATCGTCCAGCTGCGCGACAAGGGCGCGACGGATGCCGAGACCGCCGATCAGTTGATCGAGCTCTCTCGGGTGATCGACGGCCGTGCACTGCTCGTGGTGAACGACCGCGTCGAGGCGGCGCTGATCGCTCGCGCCAGGGGAGCGCGGGTCGACGGCGTGCACCTCGGCCAAGGCGACGTATCGGTGCTGCGGGCACGCGAGCGGCTGGGACCCGAGGCGATCATCGGGTTGACGGCGAACACGTCGGAGCATCTCGACGCCGTGGCCGCGCTGCCGGCGGGAACGGTCGACTATCTCGGCGTCGGCGTGATCCGTCCCACCGCCACCAAGCCGGATCACCCGCCGGCCCTGGGAATCGACGGCTTCGGTGCGCTCGCCGCGAGGACCGCACTGCCATGCGTCGCCATCGGCGGCGTGGGAATCGACGACATCGAGCGCCTTCGGGATGCGGGTGCGGCGGGGCTCGCCGTCGTCTCCGCCATCTGCGCCGCCGTCGATCCGACGAGGACGGCCCGGGCATTCCTCAGCCGATGGAGGGCTTCGGGCACACCTCGCGTGCTCAGCATCGCGGGGAGCGACCCGTCGGGCGGGGCGGGGATCCAGGCCGATCTCAAGTCGATCGCCGCGAACGGGGGCTATGGCATGGCGGCTGTCACGGCGCTCACGGCGCAGAACACCAGGGGAGTCCGAGCGGTGCACGTGCCTCCTGCCGAGTTCCTCCGGCAGCAGCTCGATGCCATCTCGGACGACATCGTCATCGACGCGGTGAAGATCGGGATGCTGGCGAACACGGAGGTGATCGCCACCGTCGCCGCCTGGCTCGACGCCGTCCGTCCGCCGATCGTCGTGCTCGACCCGGTCATGGTCGCGACCAGCGGTGATCGCCTTCTCGATGAGGATGCCGAGCGCGCACTCCGCGGGCTCCTCGAGCGCGCTCATGTCGTGACGCCCAACCTCGCCGAGCTCGCCGAGCTCTCCGATCGTCCGATCACGGGGTGGGACGACGCGCTCGAGGCCGGGGCCGAGCTCTCCGCCCGCATCGGCGGGGCGGTGCTCGTCAAGGGAGGGCACCTCGACGGCGACGACGTTCCGGACGCGTTGATCGATGTCGCCGGAGGCGTCAGACACGGCTATCCCGGGTCGCGCATCATGACACACAACACGCACGGCACCGGATGCTCGCTGTCGTCGGCCCTCGCCACCCGCCTCGCCGGAGGGGAGTCCCCTGTCGACGCGGTGGAATCGGCGAGGACCTGGCTGCGGGAATCCCTGAGGCAGAGCGATGCGCTCGACATCGGCAGCGGTCACGGACCGGTGAACCACTTCGGCGGCCTCTGGCGACGAGGGGGACTCGAGGCCGCACCCGACCGTGCCGACCTCCGCGATCGGTGGTGGGACCGGATCGCGCACGTGCGGGCCGACATCGACGAGCTGTCCTTCATCCGCGCTCTGGCCGACGGGACTCTCGACCGCGAACGGTTCCTCTTCTACCTCCGACAGGACGCCCTCTATCTCCGGGAGTACGCCCGAGTGCTCGCAGCGGCCGCGCGGATCGCGCCCACACCGCACGAGCAGGCGTTCTGGGCTCAGTCGGCGCAGGGGGCGATCACCGGAGAGCTCGAGCTCCATGCATCGTGGCTGGCGCCGGGCGCGGGAGTGGAAGCGGCGACCTTCGCCGTCGATCCGGCGCCTGCGACCGTCGCGTACCTCGACCACCTGCGCTCCGTGGCCTTCGGCGGCGACTACGCCGAGCTCATCGCGGCCGTGCTGCCGTGCTTCTGGCTGTACACCGATCTCGGAACCCGCCTGCACGCGGGGGAGTTCGACGCGTACGCCCGAGACCCGCAGCATCCCTACGCATCGTGGCTCGCGACATATGCCGATCCCGCGTTCGAGAAGGCGACGGAGCAGGCGATCGACCATGTGATGCATGCGGCGACGGAGTCGGATGCCGCGGGGCGGCGACGGATGCTCCGCGCCTTCGAGGTCTCCAGCGCGCACGAACTCGCCTTCTTCGCGGCGCCGGCACTCCGCGCGTCCGGCGGATGACGGACCGGATTTGCGCATGCCGCGACGAGCGCGCTATCGTCGCGGCATGCCTTCGGCCGCCACCGCTCCTCTGACGCTCGTTCCGAGCGTCATCGCCGTGCGCCGACGCCGCAGCGGCCGCCGACTCTAGGCGACCCTGCGCTTCTGCCTGCGTACGCACGGCGGTCGAGTGCCGGTGTCGCCGCCCCGGTTCCCGACACTCCACCCCGCGTTCGCCGAGGGGTCCGACCGTTAAGGTAGAAGAATGACGTACTCCGTCGCCGTCTCCGGCGCATCCGGCTACGCGGGCGGCGAGATCCTGCGCCTCCTCGCGTCTCATCCCGACATCGAGATCCGCACGGTGACGGCGCACTCGAACGCCGGTCAGCCGCTCGTGCAGCATCAGCCGCACCTGCGGTCGCTCGCACACCTCACCCTGCAGGACACCACGCCCGAGACGCTCGCCGGGCACGACATCGTCTTCCTCGCTCTGCCGCACGGGCAGTCCGGGCAATACACCGACGCGCTCGGCGACACGCCGCTCGTGATCGACGCGGGAGCGGACCACCGACTGACGTCGCAGGATTCCTGGGACGCGTTCTACGGCGGCGACTTCCACGAACCGTGGGCCTACGGCGTTCCCGAGCTGCTCGTCGGCGGTGTCAAGCAGCGCGAGAGGCTGCGCGAGGCGAAGCGCATCGCCGCTCCCGGCTGCAACGCCTCGACCGTGAGCCTGAGCCTGGCCCCCGGGGTCGCCGCAGGGGTGATCGACGCGGGGGACATCGTCTCGGTGCTCGCCGTCGGCCCGTCCGGAGCGGGGAAGAGCCTCAAGACCAACCTGCTCGCCGGCGAGATCCTCGGCACAGCCAATCCCTACGCGGTCGGGGGCACGCACCGGCACATCCCGGAGATCCGCCAGGCGCTCGCCGCGGCATCCGGCTCCCCAGCCGACGGCATCCGCATCTCGTTCACGCCTGTGCTGGTTCCGATGTCGCGGGGCATCCTCGCCACCTCGACCGCGCCGATCGTCGGCGATGTCAGCGATGCGGAGATCCGCGCCGCCTGGGAGGACGCCTACCGCGACGAGACCTTCGTGCAGTTGCTGCCCGCCGGTCAGTTCCCGCGCACGGCCGATGTCCTCGGTGCGAACACCGCCCTGATCGGTCTCGCGATCGATCGCGCGGCGAACCGCGTGACGGTGGTCACCGCGGTCGACAACCTCGTCAAGGGCACCGCCGGCGCTGCCGTCCAATCCATGAACCTCGCGCTGGGGCTGCCCGAGTCCCGCGCCCTCTCAGTGAACGGAGTCGCGCCGTGAGCGTCACCGCCCCCGCAGGATTCGAAGCGGCCGGAGTCGCCGCAGGTCTCAAATCGACCGGAAAGCCCGATGTCGCCGTCGTGGTCAATCGTGGCCCGCGCAAGGTCGGTGCGGCTGTGTTCACCAGCAACCGCGCCAAGGCGAACCCCATCATCTGGTCGCAGCAGGCCGTCGCCGATCGTGTGGTCGAGGCCGTCGTGCTGAACTCCGGAGGCGCGAACTGCTTCACCGGCAGCTTCGGCTTCCAGACGACGCACCAGACCGCAGAGAAGGCGGCCGAGCTGCTCGGCGTCGGCGCCGGCGACGTGCTCGTGTGCTCGACCGGCCTCATCGGAGTCGGAGACGAGGTCTTCCGCGCGAAGGTCCTCTCGGGCACCGAACAGGCGATCGCCGAGCTGTCGACAGACGGCGGCGATGTCGCGGCCGAGGCCATCATGACCACCGACAGCGTGTCGAAGACCGCCGTGGTCAGCCGAGACGGCTGGACCATCGGCGGCATGGCCAAGGGAGCGGGCATGCTCGCTCCCGGGCTCGCCACGATGCTCGTCGTCATCACGACGGATGCCGTGCTCGAGCCTCTCGAGGCGGATGCGGCGCTGCGATTCGCCACCGGCACGACGTTCGACCGCCTCGATTCGGACGGATGCATGTCGACCAACGATCAGGTCACACTGCTCGCGAACGGCGCTTCCGAGGTGGTGCCCGACCTCAAGGACTTCTCCGCCGCGCTGGCAGAGCTATGCCAGGAGCTCGCGGTCAAGCTGCAGGGCGATGCCGAGGGGGCCAGCCACGACATCACCATCGAGGTGCAGCACGCCGCGACCGAGGCGGAGGCGGTCGAGGTCGGCCGCTCCGTCGCGCGCAACAATCTCTTCAAGGCCGCCATCTTCGGCAACGACCCCAACTGGGGGCGGGTGCTCGCAGCGATCGGCACCACGAACGCCCAGTTCGACCCGTACGACGTCGACGTCTGGATGAACGGCGTCCGGGTGTGCAGCGAGGGCGGCCCCGACCGTCCGCGCGAGGAGGTCGACCTCACTCCGCGTGCCACGCATCTCGTGATCGATCTCAAGGTCGGCGATGCCACCGCGACGATCCTCACGAACGACCTCACCCACGATTACGTGCACGAGAACAGCGCCTACGCCTCATGACCGACATTCAGGACACCACCCCGGACGTCGCCGCCGTGAAGGCCGCGACGCTCATCGAGTCGCTCCCGTGGCTGAAGAAGTTCCGCGACCAGATCGTCGTCGTCAAGTACGGCGGCAATGCGATGGTCTCCGACGAGCTGCAGGAGGCGTTCGCACAGGACATCGCGTACCTGCGCTACGTCGGCGTGCTGCCGGTCGTCGTGCACGGCGGCGGACCGCAGATCTCCGACATGCTCCAGCGACTCGAGATCCCGAGCGAGTTCAAGGGCGGCTACCGGGTCACCAACACCGAGGCGATCAGCGTCGTGCGCATGGTCCTCACGGGCCAGGTGAACCCGCAGCTCGTCTCGAAGATCAACTCGCACGGTCCGATCGCCACCGGGTTGAGCGGGGAGGACGCCGGCCTGTTCGGTGGTCGTCGTCGCGGTGTCGTGATCGACGGCGAGGAGATCGACCTCGGACGCGTCGGCGACGTCGTGGAGGTCGACCCGACGCCCGTGCTCGATCACCTCGCGGCGGGACGCGTGCCCGTCGTCTCGAGCATCGCGCCCGACCTCGATCACCCCGGCCAGTCGCTCAACGTGAACGCGGATGCCGCGGCGGCCGCCCTCGCCGTGGCGCTCAACGCTCGCAAGCTCGTCATCCTCACCGACGTGCCGGGGCTCTATGCCGACTGGCCCAACCGCGACTCGCTCGTGTCGCACCTCACCTCGGAGGCTCTCATAGAGATGCTGCCGACACTCGAATCCGGCATGATCCCGAAGATGAAGGCCTGCCTGGATGCGATCGAAGGCGGCGTTGATGCCGCCGCGATCATCGACGGACGCGTGCCGCACTCGGTGCTCGTCGAACTCTTCACCAGCAAGGGAATCGGAACTGAAGTGGTCTTGGGAAGCGCAGGGATGAACGCATGAGCAACTGGCAGGATGACGCAGCGAGCGATCTGGTCCTCAACGCGGGCCCGCGCCTGGCGATGCTGACACGAGGCGAGGGGTCCTACCTCTGGGACTCCGAGGGCAAGCGCCACCTCGACTTCCTCGCCGGCATCGCGGTGACCTCGCTCGGTCACGCGCACCCGGTGTTCGTCGAGGCCGTGTCGAGACAGGCCGCGACTCTCGCGCACGTGTCGAACTACTTCGCGACGCCCTGGCAGCTCGCGCTCGCCGCACGGCTGAAGCGCCTCGCGGGCGCCGGGATCGACGGCCGCGTGTTCTTCTCGAACTCCGGCGCCGAGGCGAACGAAGCGGCGTTCAAGCTCGCCCGACTCCACGGGGGAACGGACAAGCCGCGCATCCTCGCGCTCGAGAACGGATTCCACGGGCGCACCATGGGGTCACTCGCGCTGACGGCCAAGGCCGCGATGCGCGCGCCGTTCGAGCCGATGCCCGGAGGAGTGGAGCACATCCCGGCGACCGTCGAGGCTCTGGAAGCCGCGATCGATGACCGGGTCGCCGCCGTCATCGTGGAGCCGATCCAGGGCGAGGCCGGCGTGGTCGAGCTTCCGGACGGCTATCTGCAGGCCGCCCGTTCGCTCACGCTGAAGCACGGGGCGCTGCTGATCGTCGACGAGATCCAGACGGGTGCCGGACGCACGGGGGCCTGGTTCGGCTTCAGCCACGAGGGCATCACTCCCGACGCGATCACGCTCGCGAAGGGCATCGGCGGAGGCTTCCCGATCGGCGCTCTCGTCACCTACGGTGCGGCGAGCTCGCTCTTCACGCCGGGTTCGCACGGATCGACGTTCGGCGGCAACCCGCTGGCCACCGCCGTGGCCGACGCCGTGCTCACCGAGATCGAGAACGCCGGACTCGTCGAGAACGCTGCGCGTCGCGGCGAGGAGATCCGACAGATCATCGCGGACATCGACTCGCCCCTCGTCACGGGAGTGCGTGGCCGAGGGCTCCTCATCGGAGTGGCACTCGGCGCCCCCGTCGCGAACGACGTGGTCGCCGCCGCTCAGGAGCGCGGCCTCATCGTGAACGCAGCCAACCCCGAGACGGTGCGCATCGCCCCGGCTCTCACGATCGGAGACGCTGAACTCGCCGAGTTCCGCAAGCTCTTCGCCGATTCGCTCGCTGACGTACAGACATCCCTCGCCGAATCCGGAAAGGCCCTCGCATGACCCGCCACCTGCTGCGTGACGACGATCTGACCCCCGCCGAGCAGGCGGAGATCCTCGATCTCGCCATCGAGCTGAAGAAGGACCGCTGGGCGAACAAGGCTCTCGCCGGTCCCCAGACGGTCGCGGTGATCTTCGACAAGTCGTCCACCCGCACCCGCGTCTCCTTCGCGGTGGGCATCGCCGACCTCGGCGGCACGCCGCTGATCATCTCGACCGCGAGCAGCCAGCTCGGCGGCAAGGAGACGCCGTCCGACACCGCGCGGGTTCTCGAGCGCCAGGTCGCGGCGATCGTCTGGCGCACCTATGCGCAGGCGGGGCTCGAAGAGATGGCCGCCGGCACCACGGTGCCAGTCGTCAACGCCCTCTCGGACGACTTCCACCCGTGCCAGCTGCTCGCCGACCTGCTCACGATCCGAGAGCACAAGGGCGAGCTCAAGGGGCTGACCCTGACGTTCTTCGGCGACGGGCAGAGCAACATGGCGCACTCCTACGCACTGGCCGGTGTCACTGCCGGCATGCATGTGCGCATCGCGTCACCTGCGGAGTACGCCCCGCGCGCCGACGTCGTCGAGGCGGCCGACCGCCGGGCTGCGGAGACCGGCGGCTCGATCACGCTGTTCACGGATGCGGTCGAGGCTGCGGCCGGCGCCGACGTGGTGGTCACCGACACCTGGGTGTCGATGGGCAAGGAGGAGGAGAAGCTCGCGCGCATCCGCGATCTCGGCGGCTACAAGGTGACCCCCGAGACGATGGAGATCGCCGATTCCGAGGCCATCTTCATCCACTGCCTTCCCGCCGACCGCGGCTACGAGGTGGACTCCGAGGTCATCGACGGACCGCAGAGCGTCGTCTGGGATGAGGCCGAGAACCGTCTCCACGCGCAGAAGGCCCTGCTCGTCTGGCTGCTCGGCAAGAAGGACGCGTGATGGTCGACTCGAAGAACGAAGGCACGAACGAAGGCGCACTGTGGGGCGCCCGCTTCGCGAGCGGGCCGTCGCCCGAGCTCGTCGAGCTCAGCAGATCGACGCATTTCGACTGGATCCTCGCCCCGTACGACATCGCGGGCTCGCATGCGCACGCGACGGCGCTCGCGGCTGCCGGCTACCTCGAACCTGCTGAGGCGGCCAGGATGCATGAGGGGCTCGATGCCGTGGCGCGCAAGGTCGCCGACGGCACGCTGCAGCCCGTCCCCTCCGATGAGGACGTGCACGGTGCGCTCGAGCAGGCGCTGATCGCCGAGCTCGGTCCCGAACTGGGCGGACGCCTGCGCGCCGGACGCAGCCGCAACGATCAGATCGCCACTCTCGTGCGCATGTACCTGATCGATCACGCTCGAGTGATCGCGCGCGACATCCTCCGTGTCATCGACGCGCTCGTCGCGCAGGCCGAGGCCCACCCCGACGCGATCCTCCCCGGCCGCACGCATCTGCAGCACGCGCAGCCGGTGCTCCTCGCGCACCACCTCCAGGCCCATGGCTGGCCGCTCGTGCGCGAGCTCGAGCGTCTCGTCGACTGGCGTCGTCGCGCAGGCGTCTCGCCGTATGGCGGGGGAGCGCTCGCGGGCTCGACCCTCGGACTCGATCCTGCGCTGGTCGCATCGGAACTCGGACTCGATCGACCGGCGGAGAACTCGCTCGACGGCACCGCGGCACGCGACGTCGTCGCCGAGTTCGCCTTCATCGCGGCGATGACGGGTGTCGACATCTCGCGTCTGAGCGAGGAGATCATCCTCTGGAACACACGTGAGTTCGGCTTCGTCACGCTGCACGACGGGTACTCGACGGGGTCGAGCATCATGCCGCAGAAGAAGAACCCCGACATCGCGGAGCTCGCTCGCGGAAAGTCGGGGCGCCTGATCGGCAATCTGTCGGGGCTCATGGCGACGCTCAAGGGCCTCCCGTTGGCCTATAACCGCGACCTGCAGGAGGACAAGGAGCCGGTCTTCGATTCGGTCCAGACCCTCGAGGTCGTCCTTCCCGCGTTCGCCGGCATGATCGCGACGCTGCGCTTCGACACCGAGCGGATGGCGGCACTCGCCCCCCAGGGATTCTCGCTCGCGACCGATGTCGCCGAGTGGCTCGTGAAGCGCCGGGTGCCGTTCCGCGACGCGCACGAGATCTCGGGCGCGCTCGTGCGGGCCTGCGAAGAACAGGGGATCGGTCTCGAGGACGCTTCCGACGAGCTGCTGCTCTCGGTCTCTCCGCATCTGGTCCCCGAGGTGCGTGAGGTTCTCACGATCGAGGGTTCCGTGGCATCGCGCGCCGGAGCCGGGGGAACGGCTCCCGTCCGAGTCGCCGAGCAGCGTGCCGAGCTCGTCGCCAGAGCCCAGGCTGCGGCGCACGCCCTGGGCCTGTAGTCGGTTGTGCACCGCCGGTCGACGCGATGTGCGGCGACCGGCGGGGCACCTCAGTGCAGCGCGACGTCGGCGGTCGACCTCGTCCACCGGGTGAAGCGCACGACGAGTCCCGCGCGCGTCGGACCGGCGAGGAACGGGCCGGCGGATGCAGCGGCGTCGCCGGTGAACGGAGCGACGCGAACCAGTCGCCAGTCCTCGTCGTCCGCGCGTGCGCGCACGATCACCGCGTCCGGCCACCGGCTCACGCGGACGGTGATCTCTCGGCCGTGCCAGTCGTCGACGTATCCGACGGACCAGTCGGAGCGGATGTCGGTGACGACGGCGCCGAGTCCGAGGTGCTCGTCGGCGTACTCGATGCCCGCTTTGATCCAGTGCTCGTCGTCGATGCGCACGAAGACTCCTGCCTGGTCGAACTGGCCGTCCCATGGCGCGCGGAATGAGACGTCCATCGCCTCGCCCACGGCCAGGGGAGCCAGCAGCGCGTGCTCGGTGTCGTGGACGAATCCGTACGCCGTGTGTCGCCAGGCGTCGCTGCCTTCCGCGGCGGTCACGTCCAGGTGCTCGACCCCGTCGGCGGAGATCGTGGTGAGTGCGGCGGGTGAGTGGGTCCAGGAACCTTCGTCCCACCGGATGATGTCTGATTCAGGCATGTTCCAAGTATATAACCTAATAGGGCATAAATAACAGTTATTCGTGATACGGTTATCACATGGTCATCGCCGTACTCGCCGACATCGTGGGATCGCGCAAGCTCGACGATCGCACGGCGGCGCAGCGCGTGCTCGATGACACGATCGCTCGGGTGGAGGCCGACCTGCCTCTGGCACATCACCCGCTCACCCCCACGGTGGGGGATGAGCAGCAGGGTGTCTATCTTCGGCTCGAAGACGCTATGGTGTCCCTTCTCATGATCCAGCTCGCTCTTCCCGACGGCATCGCCTTCCGTTTCGGCATCGGGATCGGCGAGGTGCGCACCGTCGACTCCGTCCACGGCGAGCTCGCCGACGGGCCGGGGTGGTATGCGGCGCGCGCGGCGATCGAGACCGTCCACGCGAGAGAGGCACGCACCGTGCCGCGCACCCGGATCTGGATTGTCGGAGCCCCGGGGCAGGATGAGGTCATGGAGAGCGTGATCGCAGCATCGAACGCCTACCTCCTCGTCCGTGACGAGCTGGTCGGCGCCATGAACGAGCGCGAGCGCCGCCTCACCTACGGACGGATGGTCGGCAGATCGCAGCACGACCTCGCCGCCGAAGAGGGCATCTCGCAGCCCAGCGTCTCGAAGTCGTTGCGCAACGCCGGCAGCGCCGCACTCATCGAAGGTGCGATCACGCTGAGGGGAGCGAGCGCATGATCGTCGCCGGATTCATCCTGCTCGCGGTCGGATCCGCCGATCTCGTCCGCCAGTTCGCTCCGCATCGATGGGCCGGGTACCTGACGGTGGCCGTGATGTTCCTGCTGCTCGGCAGCGTGAGCGACGCGCTGCTGCCCATGCTCGCAGGGCTCGTGGTCGGAGCGATCTGGGTCTGGTGCATGCCGTCGGAGCGCCGCGCACCGCTCGGGTTCTGGCCCGCGGTGCTGCTCGGTCTCGTGAGCATCGGATCGGTCGTATGGCTGGGGGCGCGCACTGATGCCGGCCTGATCGGCACCGTGTGGAACCTCCGTTCACCGTTCGGCGACGTCCCGTTCGATCTTGCGATCCTGACGCTCGGCACCGGGGTCTTCCTCCTGGAGTCGGCGAACCTCGTGGTGCGCGCGGCGCTCGACGGTGAGCACACCTGGCGACCGGCTGAACTGCGTCGATCGGCGATGCGCGACGAGGTCGACGCGGAACCTGCGGCGCCCGAGGCCACCACGCCCGGCGACGCGATCGGCGGCAGGGAGTCGACCGACGCCACGATGGCGGACAAGCCCGGCCGACCGGATGAAGCCACGGCTCTGCGCGACCCGCGCGCGGGATTCAAGGGCGGTCGACTGATCGGCCCGCTCGAGCGCGTCCTGGTGATGCTGCTCACCCTGGCTGCGGCGTATCCGATCCTCGCCGCGATGCTGGCGGCGAAGGGGATCGTGCGCTTCCCTGAGATCTCCCGCGACGGTGAGACAGGTGCCAGGGCCGAGTACTTCCTCGTCGGCAGTCTCGTCAGCTGGGTCATCGGGTTGGGCGCGGCGTTCCTCGTGTGGTGGGCGGCACACACCTGATCCACGGCGGCCCGGCGATTCACCGACCCTCACCGCTGATAGCCTGGGGCGCGTGTCGAATTCCGCTCTGACGACCGCCCCGCCGGCGATCGACCCCACGTTCGAGAACGTGTGGGACGAACTGCTGTGGCGCGGCCTCGTCCACGTGTCCACTGACCAGGAGGCGCTGCGCGCCCTTCTCGCCGGGGACCCGATCACGTATTACTGCGGCTTCGATCCGACTGCTCCCAGCCTGCATCTGGGCAACCTGGTGCAGCTGCTGACGTTGCGTCGCATCCAGCTCGCCGGCCACAAGCCGCTCGGTCTCGTCGGCGGCTCCACCGGTCTGATCGGCGACCCGCGCCCCACGGCCGAGCGCACGCTCAACACTCGCGAGACCGTCGAGGAGTGGGTGGGACGCCTGCGGACGCAGGTCGAGCGCTACCTGAGCTTCGAGGGCGAGAACGCCGCCCGCATCGTCAACAATCTCGATTGGACGGCGCCGCTGTCGGCGATCGACTTCCTGCGGGAGATCGGCAAGCACTACCGCGTCGGGACCATGCTCAAGAAGGATGCGGTCGCCGCGCGACTGAACTCCGACGAGGGCATCAGCTACACGGAGTTCAGCTACCAGATCCTGCAGGGGATGGACTTCCTCGAGCTCTACCGTCAGTACGACTGCGTCCTGCAGACCGGCGGCTCCGACCAATGGGGGAACCTGACCAGCGGCACCGACCTCATCCGTCGTGCCGAGGGTGCGTCGGCGCACGCGATCGGCACACCGCTGATCACGAACAGCGACGGGACCAAGTTCGGCAAGAGCGAGGGGAACGCCATCTGGCTCGACCCCGAGATGTGCAGTCCGTACCGGATGTACCAGTTCTGGCTGAGCACCGCGGATGCCGACGTGATCGGCAGGCTGAAGGTCTTCACCTTCCTCACCCGCGCCGAGATCGAGGAGTACGAGGCGCTGGTCGAGTCCGAGCCCTTCCGTCGCGCCGCACAGAAGCGTCTCGCGCTCGAGGTCGTCGCCACCGTGCACGGCATCGATGCGGCCGCTGCGGTGATCGCGGCATCCGAGGCCCTGTTCGGACAGGGCGACCTGACTGCCCTCGACGCGTCGACCTTGCGCACGGCGCTCGAAGAGCTGCCGAACGCGACGGTCGATTCCGGGTCATCGGTGGTCGATGCGCTCGTCGCCACGGGATTGGTCTCCAGCTCGTCCGAAGCGCGACGCGCGATCAGCCAGGGTGGAGTGTCGCTCGACGGATCGCGTGTGGAAGACGATGCAGCCACCGTCAAGGGATCTCTGCCCGGTGGGGTTTCTGTGCTCCGTCGCGGCAAGAAGACCCTCGCAGGTGTCTTCCTCGCGTGAACATCCGACCCTGATCGCCTGACGGCGGTCGTCTGAGAGTCCTCGGACGGCCGCCGTCACGCTTCCACCGTTCACACTCGACAGGAGCCTGCCGATGCCGTTCACGCCGAGTCATGCAGTGGTCGCCCTCCCGTTCATCCGCACGCCGCTCGTGCCCGCTGCGATCGCGATCGGCGCCATGACGCCCGACCTTCCGCTGTTCATCCGCGGGGTCGGCCTGCCGTACTCGTTCACCCACTCATTCGGCAACGTCGTGTGGACCGCGCTGGTCGCTTTCGTGCTGTTCCTGCTGTGGCGCGTCGTGCTGCGCCCGGCCGTCGGTGAGCTCTCTCCGCTCTGGCTGGCTCGCCGGGTTCCTGTCGACTGGTCGCAGTCCGGCGTCGAAGCGGCCCGAGCCGCCGTCGGCGTCGGTGCTCGAGATCGGCTGTACCCGGCGATGCTCGCGGCATCGCTGGTGCTGGGAGTGCTGTCGCACATCGTCTGGGATCTCTTCACGCACGAGGGGCGTTGGGGCGTCGATGTGCTTCCCGCGCTCGACGATGTGTGGGGGCCGTTCATCGGATACAAGTGGCTGCAGTACGGCTCGAGCGTGATCGGCCTGCTCGTGATCGGTATCTGGGGGATTCTCCGGGTGAACCGCGCTGTTCCCCGCGAACGAGTGGATCGCGTGCTGCCGTCGGGCGTCCGAATCGCCTGGTGGCTGTCACTTCCCGTGGTGCTGATCACGGCGTGGGCCCTCGGCTACGCCGGCTACGGGCCGTTCACCGAGGAGTTCACCTACCGGCATCTGGCCTACCGGATGCTGCCGCCGGCGTGCGCCCTGTGGGGTGTGCTCACTTTCGTGCTCTGTCTGTCGCTGCCGGTGTTCCGGCGCATTCACCAGCGCGGCTGATCGGATCCCCAGCGATGGGGGGCGGCGAGATCGAGGCCGGGAAGCGCCGATCGTGCCGTGGTGATCGTCTGCCCTGCGACGTCGAACGTCGCGGTGTGGGCGGCGAGGTCCAGCACCCGTTCCCGCTCCGACGCCGGTACCGATCGCGATCCCGAGGACCGTGGCATCCCGAGAAGCTCGGCGGCCATTCGACGCAGCGACGTGCGCACCACCCAGCCACCACCTTCTCGACGGCGCCGCTCGAGCAGCGAGATGATCGAGGCTGCGAGCAGGTACCCGGCACTGTGATCGAGGGCCTGCGCGGGGAGGACCCCCGGGCGGTCGCCGTCCGGCGTCTCGATCATGGCGATCCCGGACTCCGCTTGCACCAGACTGTCGAACCCTGCGCGAGAGGGGTGGTCGTCGCCCCACGCACTGAGCTCCGCGATCACCAGACTCGGGTGCCGCTCGATCAGGGCGGATGCGGAGAGGCCGAGTCGCGCGAGGGCTGCCGGTCGGTACCCGAGGACGACGACGTCAGCCTCGGCGAGCAGCTGGTCGAAACGCTCGGTTCCGGCGTCGAGCAGCGTCGATCGCTTCCCGTGACCGGTGTCGAAGTGCTGCCACTCGGGCTCGGGCAGCTGCGGGGGATCGACGCGCAGCACGTCTGCTCCCAGCAGTGCGAGCGTGCGGGTGCAGACGGGACCGGCGATCACCCGGGTGAGATCGAGCACGCGGGTGCCGGTGAGTGGTGCACGACGATCGTCGCCGTCTCGCCGGCGCGGCTCCTCGCCGCTCGGGGAGGGCATCCGATCGACCTGGAGCAGGGGAGCGGACCGCAGCTGAGCGTCGTGGATGGGGTTCTCCGGCAGCACGGGCACGGCGAGTCCGCCCGCATCGACGATCCGATCGACAGCGTCGGCGGCCGACTGAGTCAGGATGGCCGCTCGGACGTCTTCGCCCGCTGCGTCGATTCCGAGCCCGAGACCGGTCAGAAGGCGCATCGCGTGGTGGGGGTAGTTGCCATGGGTGCGGATCCACCCGTCGGACGCCCGGAAGAATCCCGAGTACGGAGACCAGACATCGGGGGCGCGTCCGTCGACGGTGAGCACCCGATCGCTCCGGTACGCGACGGCGATGCGATCGGGGTCGGGGAGGGAGTCGACGCCGGCCGCCAGACACACGGCCCGAACGCTCGCCCAGGCCAGATCCGCCGTCGCGAGGCGCGACTCGAGAGGCACGGCGTGAACGAAGGGGGCGCCGGAATCGACCTCCACCGGCGCGAGCCCGAGGGCGGACCACACGCGGTCCAACAGAGCAGCGGAGGGGGCGCGATTCGGCAGCTGGGTCACGCTGCGATCGTACTCGTGGCGGCGATCTCGGCGGAATACCGGCGCTGGACTGGGAAAAGTGTTGCCACCTGGTGCGGCGACACGCCCGGGGGTGGTGGCCCGATTTGCCAGAACCCCAGAACCCACGTAACTTATTACTTGTTCGCCCCACAGGGAAGCGGAGGAGCCGAGAGCTTCACCCCCCTCAAGCGGAGAACCACCTCCCGATCCACTCACTTGTGAGAACAGGCGCCTGCGTCTAGGATGGGAGATCCACCCCATCTGCGGCTGTCAAGAGCTGCGCAGCGGATCCAAGATCCGCGCGGCGCGCTGATTTGACAAGCGGGACGGGATGGCTAAGATAGAGAAGTTGCCCTTCGGGCCTGGTTGTGATGACTGGGTCGTGGGAGCATCCGATCCTTGAGAACTCAACAGCGTGCACTTGTCAAATGCCAAATAACCTCGATTCAGCTTCGGCTGG
>NZ_LMJK01000004.1:0-190031 GCF_001428975.1 Microbacterium sp. Root280D1
GTCGCGGCGCAGCTGCAGCTGATCCTGGACGCGATCCTCAACCCCAAAGGTGGCGGCGCGCCCATGCCCGGAGTGCACTTCGCCCCGAGCGAGGGCGCCGACGCTGGTGCTGGTGCTGGTACTGGTGCTGGTGCTGGTGCGGACTGTGACGATAGGGATCAGTTCAACTCGGATCCGCGGCGTGTGCTCGATGACCGCACCGCGTCGCAGAAGCGTCACGACGCTCTCGCGATGGTGTTCGGGATCGCCGCCCGGCACACGGACATGCCCACCCTCGGTGGAGCGGCACCGGTCCTGGTCGTGAACGTCGACGCGAGTGATCTCGTGGGCGGAATGGGCGGCAACGGTGGGTGGGGCCCACCCTCGGTGGAGCGGCACCGGTCCTGGTCGTGAACGTCGACGCGAGTGATCTCGTGGGCGGAATGGGCGGCAACGGTGGGTGGGCGACGGTCGCCGGATCCGGTGCCCACGTCCCGGTCTCCGTCGCCGCGCACGTCGGATGCGCGGGGACGATTCAACGGGTGCTGGTGGATGAGGGCAGGATCATCGGGATCACGACCACCGACCGGGTGTTCGCGGTGCACCAACGCCGGGCGATCATCGCCCGAGACAAAGAATGCCTCATTCCCGGGTGCCACGTTCCCGCGTCGTGGTGCGAGATCCACCATGTCGTCGAGCATGCCAGGGGTGGTCCGACTCATACCGATAACGGGGTGCCGTTGTGCTGGTGGCACCACCGATCCCTCGGGACCTCGGGGTGGGAGATCCGCATGGACGACGGGGTCCCGCAGGTGCGGGGACCGGGGGGATCCCGACGAACGATGGCGCACACCGAGGCTCAGCGTCCTGCGGAACGTGCACGTTCGAGCTGCCCCTATGCGGGTCTGACCTGACGGCGTTGACCGGAGAAGAACAGCCGAATAGGGCACCTTCGCCCGCATCCACGACCCGGGAAGGTCCCGCGATCGAACTCTGGCAACCGCCGCTCGGGCGGGAGAATCGAGCTCAGGCGGGTCCGAGGCGGAGCACCTCGGGAGATTCGCCGCCCGTGACCTCATCGGCGACCCGGATGCTGCGCGCGAGGTCATCGAGCGCACCGTCGAGCGTGCCGAAGCGTCCGCGGTCGCTGCACATCGCGGTCAACGTCACCAGGTGCGTGCCGGTGTCCCAGGTGTAGGTGACGAACGGCGGAGATGCAGGGGACGGCGGCATCGCCACGACGAGCTTCTCTCCCGTGCCCAGCCAGCGGCTCGAGAAGGACTGGGTGTCGTCGTAGTCCATCGGCATCGAGGCGCGGGCGATCCGGACTTCGGGAGTCAGCGCCTGCGCGGTCGCCATCGCCACGACCAGCTCAGGGTCCGCCTTCCAGGTCCAGACGAGCACGCGCCCGTCCGCCCGGCGCATCAGCATCGGCGCCGCCTGGCTCATCGCCCAGGCGCCGAGCCGCGAGCCCGGACGCTGCGTGGCGCCGATCGCCGAGTTCACCTGCCCCAACAGCATCCGGATCGCCGCCTTGCGGTGCCGGCGACCCCTCCATCCGAGCGAATCCGTCACGGGGATCCACAGTTGCGGGTCGGCGTCGGCAGTCAGTCGCATGCCTCCACGGTAGGGGGTGAGGCTGAGGGATGCCGGTATGCCTCAGCAGCTCGAACAAGCCCCTCGGGTAGAGTGGCGAGCGCCCGATCGGGCTCCCCTGGCCGCCGTACCGTAAGGCAGAATGTCCTCCTCTACCTCCGATCCGACGAGTGCTTCCGACGTCGCTCCCCACACGGGACCCCGTCCGCTGCGCATCCTGATCGGATGCGACACCTTCGCGCCCGACATCAACGGCGCCGCGCGCTTCGCCGAGCGCCTCGCCGCCGGTCTCGTGCAGCGCGGCCACGACGTGCATGTCGTCGCCCCGAACCTGGTCTACCGCCGCACGCCCGCGCGGACGGAGGTCATCGAGGGCGAGCCGATGACTCTTCACCGACTGCCCTCGGTGCGCTGGGCTCCGCACGACTGGCTCCGCTTCGTCTGGCCGTGGCGCGTGAAGCACTACGCCCGCAAGATCATCGACGACGTGCAGCCCGACGTCGTGCACATCCAGTCGCACATCGTGATCGGTCGCGGCCTCTCGCGCATCGCCCACGAGCGGGGCATCCCGGTGATCGCGACGAACCATGTGATGGCCGAGAACATCCTCGACCACACCACGATGCCGAAGTTCATCGACGATCTCGTGCTGCGGTGGGCGTGGGGAGACGCGAAGCGCACCTTCGCACTGACCCGCGCGATCACGACGCCGACGCGTCGAGCAGCCGACTTCCTCGAGCGCACCGTCGCCGTCGAGAACGTCATTCCCGTCAGCTGCGGCATCGACCGCACCCAGTACACGCCGGTCGTCGCGCCCCGTGACGCGAATCGCATCATCTTCGTCGGCCGACTGACCGCCGAGAAGCAGGTCGAGGTCATCCTGCAGGCGATGACGAAGCTCGACCCCGCACTGCACGCCACGTTCGACATCGTCGGCGGCGGGGACCAGCGCAAGCAGCTCGAGAATCTCTCGCACCAGCTCGGCCTCGCCGACCGCGTGACGTTCCACGGACGCACCAGCGATGAGGAACTGCGGGCGCTGCTCTCGCGTGCCTCGGTCTTCACGATCGCCTCGATCGCCGAGCTGCAGTCGATCGCGACGATGGAAGCCATGGCCTCCGCGCTCCCGATCGTCGCGGCGGATGCCGTCGCACTGCCCCACCTCGTGCACGACGGCGAGAACGGCTACCTGTTCGAACCGGGCAATGCCGATGCCCTGGCGGCGCGGCTCACCGATGTGCTGAGCGCGTCACCCGGGGAGTACGCCCGTATGCAGCAGGCATCTCTCGACGGCGTCGCGATCCACGACATCAACCGCACGCTCGACACCTTCGAGGCGCTGTACCGCGACGAGCCCCTGCCCGAGTGACGGCACCCGCCATGCACATCGTCTTCTTCGGCGATCAGCACCTCGACTCGCTCGGCGGGGCGCAGGTGTCGATGCGGCTGCAGCGCGAGTTCCTCGAGCGCGCGGGCCACACCGTGACCGTCGTGGCACCGAAGATGCACGGATCGCGGGCTGCAGGCGGCACCGATCCCTCGAACCTCGACCTGCCGTCGGTGCCGATCACCGTCGACCGCGAGTATTCGATGAGCTGGCCCGGACGCCGCACGGATCGCTTCCTCGATCGGGCGCTGACGCATCGACCGCCCGTGGATCTCGTGCATGTCCAGGCGGACTTCTGGGGTGCGTTCATCGGGCACCGATATGCGGCTCGACACGGCATTCCCGTCGTGCACACCATGCACAACCGCGTGGACGTGGGGATCGCCGCGGTCACCCCGCTGCATGGACCGGTGCTCTCTGCGTTGAACATCTGGCGGCGCCGGGCGCTCGCGGGGGTGGTGCCGACGATCGGCGGCAGTGACGGCTGGGCGTTCCTGCGTGGAATCGCCGGCGGCGCGTCAGCGGTGACAGCACCGTCGACCCACTTCGCCCGACGCCTCGAAGAGCATGGGGTATTCAGTCCGGTCGATGTGGTGTGGAACGGCATCGACGACGACATCCGCGACGCGACCCTCGCCGCCGCGCCCGGCGAGCGTGAACCGGGGCGCCCCCGTTTCGTCTGGCTCGGGCGCATGAGCCCCGAGAAGCGACTGCTCCCCTTCCTCGAGGCCTTCGTCGAATCGGGGGTCGATGCCGATCTCGAGATCATCGGCGGAGGCGCCCAGCGAGCCGCGGCCGAGAAGATCGTCGAGGACCTGCCGACTGTCCGATTCGCCGGCAAGCTCAGCTATCCCGACACGCTGGCGCGAATCGCCGCCGCTGACGCGCTCGTGCAGACCTCGATCGGCTTCGAGACGCAGGGGATGACGCCGTTCGAGGCGGCGACGCTCGGCACGCCGTCTGTGATCAGCGACCCCGACATCGCCGCAGAACTGGGTGGCGGTCTCTGGGCGGTCCCGGGTGCGTCAGGCACCGAGGACCAGCGACGGGCGGGTCTCGTCGAGACGCTGCGCCGCGCGGCATCCGACATCGCTGCCGGCACCGCACCTCTGCCCATGCGCGAAGTCTCGGAGTCGTTCCGTCAGTCGTCGCGCACCGCCGCGATGATCGAGGTCTACGACCGCGTGCTCGCGGCCGAGTCTCGCACTCAGAACCCGAAGTAGTAGAACAGGTTCGACACCCACGAGACGAGGGTGCCGACGACGGCGCTGCCGCCCACGCCGATCGCGATCGCCGCGAGCAGGTGAGGTGCCGGGCGCCGAAGCGCGATGAGTCCCAGCACCAGACCGGCACCCGCGCCGGCCAGCACGATGAGATTCACGAGGTTCGACAGCAGATCGACGAACTGGTAGCCGACGCTCATGTACATGAACGGGGTGACGATCTGGAAGAAGAGCCCCACGGCCGCGGCACTCACCGCCACGATCAACGCGGTGCGACCGAGGCTCCCGGGCCGCGGTGCTGTCTGCCCTGATGCGTACGGCGGCGTCGCGACTCCGTAGGGCTGGGCGGGCTGTCCGGAGGGCTGGCCGGGTTGCGCGTACGGCTGGCCGGGTTGCGCATAGGGCTGGCCGCGTTGCGCGTACGGCTGGCCTGGCTGCGTATACGGCTGGCCCGAATCCTGGGGGGCGTCTGGGTTCTGCTGCTGGTCGCTCATCGATTCTCCGGACGGTCAGAAGGGAAGTGCGTAGAAGAGATTCGACACCCACGAGATGACGATTCCGACGAGCTGCGATGCGGTGACGCCGATCGCGATGCCGGCGAGGATCTTCGGCCCCGGTCGTCGCACCGACATCAGGCCGAGGATGAGTCCGACGACGGCGACGACCAGCACGAGTCCGTTGCCGATCGCCGAGAACGCGCCGATCGCGAAGGGGTCGCCCGTCATCCGGAACATCAGAGGGTACGACAGCGTGACGACAAGCCCGATCGCGAGCGAGACCAGAGCGAGGAGGAAGGCGGTGCGCCCGAGGCCGGCTCCGGGCTGGGCCGGACGCTGCTCGCCCGGGTACGGCTGTCCGGCATATGTTTGTCCGGCATAGGGCTGTCCGGCATGCTGCTGTCCGGGGTAGGGCTGTCCGGCGTACGGCTGGCCGTCGTGCGGCGCGTGCTGCGGTTGCGTCGGCTGCGGTGTCGGCTGCGGTACCGGCTGCGCCGGATAGTGCGAGCCCGCGTAGTCCGGGGGAGTTCCGTGTGGCTGCGCGGGAGGCTGCTGGGGCTCGCTCATGCACACGAGCGTAGCCGCGCATGCCGGCGCGCTGGGAGATTCCGCTCCGGTTCAGCGATAGACGCGCCCGGTCTCCGCTCGGTCGAGCGCGTCTCGATCGGCGACGCGGGACCAGTCGGTGGGAACGCGTCGGTATCCGTCGCGGCGGAGTTCGATGACCGTGGACACGAGAGCCCACACGGCGAGGGCTATGAGTGCGATGATGAGGAACATGGCAGAAAAGCTACGATCACTGTTGATCTGCCACGAGTGGCAGAATAGACTCTGCACGTAGGAAAACTGCCAAACCGGGAGAGCGCCATGATGAAGACCGTCGCCTGCGTCGTCCAAGACGGATTCGCGCCGTTCGAGTTCGGCCTCGCCTGCGAGGCGTTCGGACTGGACCGGTCGAACGACGGGGTCCCGAACTTCGACTTCCGGGTCGTCGCTCCGCACCCCGGTGTCGTGCAGTCGAAGCTCGGCTTCTCGATCAACGTCGAGCACGACCTGTCGTTCGCCTACGAAGCGGACCTCGTCATCCTGTGTCCGGTTCCCCGGGAGTACTGGACGCAGATCGACCCGCTGCTCCTCGAGGTCGCCCGCGACGCGGTCGCGCGCGGCGCCTGGGTGCTGACGATCTGCAGCGGATCCTTCATCCTCGGCGCCGCCGGAGTGCTCGACGGGCGTCGGGCGACCACGCACTGGATGTACTCCGACGTGATGGCCGAGATGTATCCCGAGATCGACATCGACCCCGACGTGCTCTTCGTGCAGGACGACCGCATCATCACGAGCGCAGGCACGGCGGCGGGCATCGACGCCTGCCTGCACCTGCTGCGGATCGAGCTCGGGGCAGAGCTCACCAACCGCATCGCCCGTCGCATGGTCGTGCCGCCGCAGCGCGACGGAGGCCAGGCGCAGTTCATCGACCGTCCGATCCCCGTCGCGCAGAACGATTCGCTCGCCGCCGTCGCGGACTGGGCCGTCGCGCACCTCCGCGACGATCTCGGCGTCGACCAGCTCGCGGCCCGCGCGCTCATGTCTCCCCGCACGTTCGCCCGACGGTTCAAGGCGGAGTACGGCGCGACTCCGGCGGCCTGGCTGGCGCGGCAGCGTGTGCTGCACGCCCAGCGGATGCTCGAGCGCAGCGATCTGTCGCTCGAGCAGATCGCCGACGAGTGCGGCTTCGGGTCGGCTGCCGTGCTGCGGCAGAACTTCTCGCGGGTGCTCGGCACCACCCCGACGGCCTACCGTGCGCGCTTCTCGTGCGCCGACGACGGCGAGTCGTCTGCGGCCTGAGCGCGGCACCGCGCGACGCACGCGGCGCTCAGCGGAGCACGCTGCACGGCGCGACGCACGCGGCGCTCAGCGGAGCTCGCTGCTCAGTGGTCCCAGTGGCCGGGGCTGGGAAGCGCGCGATAGTCGACGTCGACGCTGTCGGGGGTGACCTCGGCGGTGCAGTACAGCAGCGACTGGGTCGGGTAGCCGTGCGGACGGTTGTCGCGGATGATCGCCCGATCGTCCTCCGGGTCCAACCGTGCCGACGAGGCGAGCAGCGTCGTCCACTCGCCGGTCCAGTCGCCGCTGTCGGCGGCGGGCCCGAGCGCCCGGAACTCCGGCAGCCACGCCGCGATCCGGGGAGTGCCGAGGTCGTCGAGGTCGTCGTGCGCGATCATGTGGATGCCGTCGCCGAGCGGTGTCTCGCGCAGCTCCGCGCCGTCCCAGCTCAGCACGCGCGCTCCCTCCGGCCGAACCTCGAGCAGGTTGAAGCCGTGCATGGGAAGCGGAGCCACCGGGGACCGCCCCATGACCGATTCGAGGGCGAGCGAACCGCGAGAGACGGCGACGTCTGCCGCGAGATCCACGACGTCGGCGCGGTTCAGCAGCACCGCGAGTCGTCTGTCCGCCGCATTCACCGCGAGCCACGCGC
Source organism: Microbacterium sp. Root280D1 (assembly GCF_001428975.1). Lineage (NCBI taxonomy): Bacteria > Bacillati > Actinomycetota > Actinomycetes > Micrococcales > Microbacteriaceae > Microbacterium > Microbacterium sp. Root280D1. The sequence goes on from NZ_LMJK01000004.1 coordinate 7,159, forward strand.
CACCGGCACGCCGGTCGCGGATGCCCGAGACCCCGGGGTAGGCGTCCGGCCACCATTCGCCGAGGGCATCCCACTCCCGTTGCGGGTCTTCATCGCGCACCGCGAGCAGTCGCGCGGTCTCGGATCCGGCCACATCGATCACCACGGTGCACACGGGATCCAGTCTAGAAGCGCGTCGCAGTCCCGGGCCCGCGACGTCGGATGCTGGGGCAGAATCGAACCGTGAACATCGTCGTCGGGGTTACGGGTGGCATCGCCGCATACAAGACAGTGCACCTGGTGCGTCTGCTGACGAAGGCCGGACACGAGGTGACCGTCGTTCCGACCGAGGACGCCCTGCGATTCGTCGGCACCCCGACGTGGGAGGCTCTGAGCCGGCATCCGGTCACGACGAGCGTGCATGACGACGTCGCGCGGGTGCGTCATGTCGCACTGGGCCAGAACGCCGACCTGGTGATCGTCGCCCCCGCGACGGCGAACTCGATCGCGAAGATCACCGCGGGCATCGCGGACGATCTGCTCGGCACCACGCTGCTCGCGACCGAGGCTCCGGTGCTCATCGCGCCGGCCATGCACGCCGAGATGTGGCGCAACGCCGCCACGCAGGCGAACATCGCGACCCTGAGGTCGCGCGGAGTGCATCTGGTCGGCCCGTCCGACGGCGAGCTCGCCGGGGGCGACAGAGGGCCCGGCCGCATGTCGGAGCCGGAGCAGATCTTCGAGGCGGCCGTCGCGCTCCTCGCGCCGCGTGACCTCGGCGGGCTGGGTGTGGTCGTGTCCGCGGGCGGCACCAGGGAGCCGATCGATCCCGTGCGCTTCCTCGGCAACCGGTCGAGCGGCCGACAGGGCATCGCGCTCGCGGTGGACGCCGCAGCCCGCGGCGCGAACGTCACGCTGGTCGCCGCCAACATCTCAGCCGATGTGCTGGCCGATGCCCGGCATCCGTCCGTCAGGGTCGTCCCGGTCGGGACCGCGGTCGAGCTCGCCGACGCGATGAAGGATGCCGCCGGGGCTGCCGACATCGTCATCATGGCCGCCGCCGTCGCCGACTACCGCCCCGCGACGGTGTCGGAGCACAAGCTCACCAAGGAGCAGGGCGTGCTCACGCACCTCGACCTGGTCGAGAACGAGGACGTGGTCGCCGCGCTCGCGGCATCCCGCGCCGACGGCCGTGCGCCGCAGGGGCAGACCATCGTCGCCTTCGCGGCCGAGACGTCGGAGGACGCGGACGAACGTCGCGAGCGCGCTCGCCGCAAGCGCGAGCGCAAGGGCGTCGACCTGCTCGCGGTGAACCTCGCGAACGCCGATCACGGCTTCGAGAAGCGCGACAACGCGGTCGAGATCGTCGGGGCGGGAGGTGAGGTCGTGGCATCCGCCGCCGGATCGAAGCGCGAGGTCGCCCGCGTGATCCTGGATGCCGCGCGCAGAATGCGCTAAACTTGAGTCACATCCACTCAACTTTGTGGATGCCGACCCGAAGGAGTCTCCCCAGGAGGAACACATGCCAAGCCCGCAGAGCAGTGCCCAGAACGATGACCAGCAGTCCGCCCTCCAGCAGTTCGGTATCAATCTGACCGACCGTGCCCGACAGGGCAAGCTCGACCCCGTGATCGGGCGAGACAGCGAGATCCGTCGAGTCAGCCAGGTGCTCACCCGTCGCACGAAGAACAACCCCGTGCTGATCGGCGAGCCCGGCGTCGGCAAGACGGCCGTCGTCGAGGGGCTCGCCCAGCGCATCGTGGCGGGTGACGTCGCCGAGTCGCTCAATGACAAGGAGCTCGTGTCGCTCGACATCTCGGCCCTCGTCGCCGGGGCGATGTACCGCGGCCAGTTCGAGGAGCGGCTGAAGAGCGTCCTCAAGGAGATCACCGAATCCGACGGGCAGATCATCACCTTCATCGACGAGTTGCACGTGCTCATGGGCGCGGGCGGCGGCGAAGGCTCGGTCGCGGCGTCGAACATGCTCAAGCCGATGCTGGCCAGGGGCGAGCTGCGGCTGATCGGCGCGACGACTCTCAACGAGTACCGCGAGTTCATCGAGAAGGACGCCGCTCTCGAGCGTCGCTTCCAGCAGGTCTACGTCGGTGAGCCCACGGTCGAGGACACCATCGCGATCCTCCGGGGGCTCAAGGGCCGCTACGAAGCGCACCACGGGGTGACGATCGCCGACAGCGCGCTGGTCGCCGCCGCTGCACTGTCGAACCGGTACCTGCCGGCCAGGCAGCTTCCCGACAAGGCGATCGACCTGATCGACGAGTCGATGTCGCGGCTCAAGATGGAGATCGATTCGTCTCCGGTCGAGATCGACCAGCTGAAGCGTCAGGTCGACCGCATGAAGCTCGAAGAGCTGGCGCTCAAGCGCGAGAAGGACGCCGCGTCGAAAGAGCGGCTCGCGGCCCTCCGCGAGCAGCTCGTGGGCATGGAGGCGCAGCTCGCCGAGCTCGAAGCCCGCTGGGCGCGCGAGCGCCAGGGCCTCAACCGTGTCGGCGACCTGAAGAAGCAGCTCGACGATGCGATCACGCAGCGCGACCTCGCGATGCGGGAGGCCGACTACACGCGCGCCTCGAAGCTCGAGTACGAGACGATCAAGCGCCTCGAACGCGACATCGCCGAGGCCGAGCAGGCCGAGGCGACGGTGTCGACCGAGGGGCGCATGGTCAACGAGCAGGTCACCGACGAGGACATCGCCGCCGTGATCGCCGCATGGACCGGCATCCCCGTCGGGCGACTGCTGCAGGGTGAGAGCGAGCGACTGCTGCACCTCGAATCCGAGCTCGGCAAGCGCCTGATCGGACAGAAGGATGCCGTGAAGGCCGTCTCCGATGCCGTGCGGCGCTCGCGTGCGGGCATCAGCGACCCCGGTCGCCCGACCGGATCGTTCCTGTTCCTCGGCCCGACCGGTGTCGGAAAGACCGAGCTGGCGAAGGCCCTGGCCGACTTCCTGTTCGACGACGAGCGCGCCATGGTGCGCATCGACATGTCGGAGTACGGCGAGAAGCACTCCGTCTCCCGGCTCGTCGGAGCCCCTCCCGGGTACGTGGGCTATGAGCAGGGCGGTCAGCTGACCGAGGCGGTGCGACGGCGTCCCTACAGCGTCGTACTGCTCGACGAGGTCGAGAAGGCGCACCCCGAGGTCTTCGACGTGCTGCTGCAGGTTCTCGACGACGGCCGACTGACCGACGGACAGGGCCGCACGGTCGACTTCTCGAACGTCATCCTGATCCTCACCTCGAACCTCGGTTCGCCGATCCTCATCGATCCGACGCTGTCGCCCGATGAGAAGCGCGAGCAGGTGATGGCGCTCGTGCACCAGGCGTTCCGGCCCGAGTTCCTCAACCGTCTCGACGACATCGTGATGTTCTCCGCGCTCAGTCAGGACGACCTGGCGCAGATCGTCGAGCTGTCGATCGACCAGCTGCACGACCGGCTGCGCGATCGGCGACTCACTCTGGCGGTCACGCCCGACGCGCGGTCGTGGCTCGCCGAGCGCGGCTACGACCCGATGTTCGGCGCCCGGCCGCTGCGGCGTCTCATCCAGACCGAGGTGCAGAACAAGCTGGCCACGGCGCTGCTCTCGGGCGGCGTGCACGACGGCGACCTGGTCAGGGTCGACGTCGCGGTCGACGGCAGCGGGCTCATGCTCACGTCGACGTCACCCGAGCCCGAGCCCGATCTCGGATCCGACGACGACGATGTGATCGACGCCGAGCTGCTCGACGAGTAGGACCCGGCCATGTGCCTCGGTCACCCCCGGGCATGACAAGAGGGGCGGATGCCATGGCATCCGCCCCTCTTGTGTGTCGCCCGTGGGCGATGCGTCAGGCGCTGAGGATGACGGTCTCGTCGATCGGGCGACGCACGCGCGGGGCGACCTCGCCCTGCTGGAGTCCTTCAGGAAGACCGGCGGCGTCACCGAGCTCACCGACAGCGATGACGGTGAGGGCGGAGAATCGCGGCGACAGGTCGGCGAACTCGCGGATGACCTCGGGGTCGAAGCCGCTCATCTGGTGCACGAGAAGACCCTCATGGTGGGCCTGCACCGAGAAGTGCGCGACGGCCTGGCCGAGGTCGTAGACCGCGTGGCTGATCGCCTTGCCCTCTTCGGACTCGGTCTCGGCGATCGCGACGACGAGCGCCGAGGCCTTCGAGGCCCAGAGCTGGTTGAACTCGACCAGCGAGTCGACGACCTGGTCGAACAAAGCGGTGCCGCGGCGAGCGACGATGAACCGCCACGGCTGCAGGTTGTAGGCCGACGGCGACCAGCGTGCGGCCTCGAGGGCGGCGTTCAGCTTGGCGTCGTCGATCGTGGTCTCGGCGTCGTAGGCGCGGGGGCTCCAGCGCCCGGCGAGGACGTCGAGGACGGGGTGCTCGGTGGGGGCGGTGCGGTCGATCACGGGAGTGCTCACGGAAGTGCCTTTCGAAAAGGAGTCGATCGGACTCCTTCGTCCGGGTACGAGGGTCTCAACAGATGTATGTGAACGCATATTCCCGATGACGCGAGATGACGTCGGGGGACGATCCGCGCTCAGTCCAGCAGGTTGCGGGATGCGGCGGAGGCGAGAGCTCGCCGCACCGCACGGATCGACGGCGCTGCGGCCGATACCCGACGAGCGGAGGAGAAGATCTCCCGACGTGGCTCATCGGGCAGCGGCGTGAGCGCGACGGTCGGTGCCTCGCCGGCCCACACGAGCTCGGGAAGGAGTCCGACGGCGAGACCGGCGCGGATCAGACGCACGTGCGCCGTGAGATCGGCGACCTCGAAGCGCACGTCGGGCTCGAAGCCGGCGGTGCGGCACAGCTGCTCGGCCCAGGCTCGCGACGCCGTGCCTGCGGGTTCGAGCACCCACGGCGCATCCCTGGTCGACCAGAGCGCGGCGACGGCGTCCTCGGCATCCCGGGTCCCCGGCTTCCTGGCCAGCGTGATGGAGTCGTGCACGAGCACCACGCGATCGAGATCGGCGTGGATCGGGCGGGTGCGACCGGGGTACTGCTCGGCGAGGATCAGGTCGAAGTCGCGGCTCGAGACGCCGACGAGCCCGGTCTCGGGATCGCTCTCGGTGACCTCCACGCGCAGGGCCGGATGCTGCTCGCGCAGCGCGTTGAGCGCCCCGGGGAGCAGGGAGTGCGCCGTCGATTGGAAGACCGCGATGTGCACGGTGCCGGTCACCTCGGTGAGCGACTCGGCGACCGCCACCTCGGCGTGTTCGAGCTGATCGAGGATGCCGATCGCCTCGGCCACGAGCACGGTGCCCTGCGGGGTGAACTGCACGCCGCGCCCCACCCGGCGGAGCAGCGGGACGCCGACGTCTCGTTCGAGGGCGCTGAGCTGCTGCGACACCGAAGCCTTGCTGTACGAGAGCGCATCGGCGACGGCCGAGAGCGTGCCGCGACGAGACAGTTCGACCAGCATCCGCAGTCGGTTGACGTCGAGCATCCTGAGCCTTTCGGAGTCGTCCCCATCGTTCACTCCGGCTGAACAGAATGGTCCCGAATCGGTTGATAGACGTAGCCTACCGGCGAGACTGACAATGATCGAGCCGCACACGTTCCCGGGTGTGCGATCCCCCTGGAAGGCTCACCCCGATGACTGTCGTCGCCGACACCACCACCCCCGACACCACGCCGAGCACCGACGAGGTCGCCGCCCTCGTGCAGCGTTGGCTCACCGAGAGCGAGACGCACCCCGTCGAGCCCGCAGCGCAGCGTCTCTCCGAGGTTCTCAAGGACCCGAACGGACTCGCCTTCACGGTCGGCTTCGTCGACGGCGTGATGCGCCCGGAAGACCTCAGTGTCGCCGGCCGCGCTCTCGCCGACCTCTCGGACATCACGCCCTCGCTGCTGCCCGGCTACCTCCGCGCCGCGATCAAGACCGGCGGCTTCTGGGCGCCGAAGCTGCCGGGCGTCGTCGTGCCGATCTCGCGCCGCGTGCTGCGCGCGATGGTCGGGCACCTCGTGCTCGATGCGACGCCGTCGAAGCTCGGCCCGGCGATCGCGAAGCTGCGCAAGAGCGGCAACCGCCTGAACCTCAACCTCCTCGGCGAGGCGGTGCTCGGCGAGCGTGAGGCCGGCCGCCGCCTGCAGGGCACCTACGACTTCCTCGCCCGCAAGGACGTGGACTACGTGTCGATCAAGGTGTCGAGCGTCGTCAGCCAGCTGTCGATGTGGTCGTTCGACGAGGCCGTGGCCGACGTCGTCGAGAAGCTCACCCCCCTGTACGAGCTCGCCGCGACCTCGGAGGCCGCCGGCAAGACCAAGTTCATCAACCTCGACATGGAGGAGTTCCGCGACCTCGACCTGACGATCGCGGCGTTCACCAGCATCCTCGACCAGCCCGGGCTCGAGAAGCTCGAGGCCGGGATCGTGCTGCAGGCCTACCTGCCCGATGCGCTCGGCGCGATGCAGCATCTCCAGGAGTGGGCCTCGGCTCGCCGCGCGAAGGGCGGTGCGCCGATCAAGGTGCGCGTCGTCAAGGGCGCGAACCTCGCCATGGAGCACGTCGACTCGGCGGTGCACGGCTGGCCGCTCGCCACCTACGGCACCAAGCAGGATTCCGACACGAACTACAAGCGGGTGCTCGACTGGTCGATGACGCCCGAGCGACTGGATGCCGTGCGCATCGGTGTCGCGGGACACAACCTCTTCGACATCGCCTACACCTGGCTGCTGGCGCAGGCCCGCGGGGTGACGGATGCCGTCGAGTACGAGATGCTCCTCGGCATGGCGACGGGTCAGGCCGAGGCCGTCCGCAAGGACGTCGGTCAGCTGCTGCTCTACACGCCCGTGGTGAACCCGGCCGAGTTCGACGTGGCCATCGCGTACCTCGTGCGCCGCCTCGAGGAGAACGCGAGCCCGGAGAACTTCATGTCGGCCGTGTTCGAGCTCGCATCGGACCCCGCACTGCTCACTCGTGAGCGTGAGCGCTTCGAGCGCTCCCTGGCCGGTCTCGAGGTCGACCGCTCCGTGCCCTCGTCGAACCGCGTGCAGGACCGTGCGGCCGAGGGCGCCGCGGGTGCCGGCGGTGAGGTGACCACCGGTTTCGAGAACCAGCCCGACAGCGACCCGGCGATCGCCGCGAACCGCACCTGGGGTCGCGAGATCCTGGCGCGGTCCGTGGAGTCGACACTGGGTCTCGACTCGATCGCTCTCGCCAAGGTCGAGACGACCGACGAGCTCGACGGCATCTTCGCCGCCGCATCCGCCGCCGCCGTGCGGTGGGCCGCCCTGCCGGCCGCCGAGCGTGCGGCCGTGCTGCACCGCGCGGGCGACGAGCTCGCAGCCCGTCGCGGCCAGCTCATCGAGATCATGGCCCACGAGGCGGGCAAGACCATCGCCGAGGCCGACCCGGAGGTCTCGGAGGCGATCGACTTCGCGCACTACTACGCCGAGCGTGCCCTCGACCTCGAGAACGTCTCCGGTGCGGAGTTCGTCCCGTCCAAGGTCACCGTCGTGACGCCGCCGTGGAACTTCCCGGTCGCGATCCCCGCCGGTGGAGTGCTCGCCGGCCTCGCCTCGGGCTCCGGTGTGATCATCAAGCCCGCCAAGCTCACGCAGCGCTGCGGCGCGGTCATGGTCGAGGCGCTGTGGGCCGCCGGTGTGCCGCGTGACCTGCTCGCCCTCGTCGATCTCGCGAACCGCGATCTCGGCACGCGCCTCGTCGCCAGCCCCGAGGTCGACCGGGTCATCCTCACCGGTGCCTACGAGACGGCGCAGCTGTTCCGCTCGTTCCGCTCCGACCTGCCGCTGCTCGCCGAGACCAGCGGCAAGAACGCGATCATCGTGACGCCGTCGGCCGACCTCGACCTCGCGGCCGCCGACGTCGCCCGCAGCGCGTTCGGCCACGCGGGGCAGAAGTGCTCGGCGGCATCGCTCGCGATCCTCGTGGGCTCGGTCGCCGACTCGCAGCGCTTCGAGCGTCAGCTGGTCGACGCCGTCACCTCGATGCGCGTCGGCCTGCCCGACGACCCGGCGACCCAGATGGGACCGATCATCGAGCCGGCGAACGGCAAGCTGCTCACGGCGCTGACGACTCTCGAAAAGGGCGAGCGCTGGCTCGTCGAGCCGAAGAAGCTCGACGACGAGGGGCGTCAGTGGACTCCCGGCGTCAAGATCGGCGTCGCTCCGGGCTCGACCACACACCTGACGGAGTTCTTCGGACCCGTGCTCGGCATCATGCGCGCGAAGGACCTCGACGAGGCGATCCGTCTGCAGAATGCCGTCGACTACGGCCTCACCGCCGGCATCCACTCGCTCGACTCCGATGAGGTCGCCACCTGGCTCGACCAGGTCGAGGCCGGCAACCTCTACGTCAACCGCGGCATCACCGGCGCGATCGTGCAGCGTCAGCCGTTCGGCGGCTGGAAGCGCTCCGCGGTCGGTGCCGGCGCGAAGGCCGGTGGCCCGAACTACCTGTTCGGCCTCGGAGAGTGGGCCCCGGCCGAACTTCCCGCCGCAGCGCCCGGCGCCGCCGTGAACTCGGCCGTCGAGGCCGTGCTCGCCGCTGCGGGTGCAGACCTCGGCGCCGTCGAGATCGAGTGGCTGCATCGCGCCGCCGCGTCCGACGAGCGTGCCTGGGTCGACGAGTTCGGCGCCGTGAGCGACAAGTCCGGTCTCGGTGTCGAGCGCAACGTGTTCCGGTACCGCCCGGTCGCCGTCGACGTGCGCATCGCCGAGGCGGCGTCGCTCGCCGACGGCATCCGCGTGATCGCCTCTGCGCTGCGCAGCGGCAGCCCGTTCACGGTGTCGGCATCCGCTCTGCCGTCTCGCGTCGAGAAGGCGCTGCGCGCGCAGGGCGTGACTCCGAAGATCGAGAACGACGCCGCCTGGGTCAAGCGCTACGCGAAGGCCGCGGCGAAGGCCGAGCACACCTGGCAGCGCGTGCGCCTGGTGGGCGGCGATGCGTCGGCCCTGTTCGAGGCCCTCGGTGGCACGCCTGATGTCGCCGTCTGGTCGCACGCCGTGACGGGTGCGGGTCGCGTCGAGATGCTGCCGTTCCTGCACGAGCAGGCCGTCTCGATCACGAACCACCGGTTCGGCAACCCGACGACCCTGTCGGAGGGCCTGATCTGATCCCGGACTGTGACCGTCTGAACGACGAGGCCCCACCCTGCAGACGTCTGCGGGGTGGGGCCTCGTCGATGGAGGGATGTCCGAGCGACCTCAGCCGCGCAGCGCCTCGCCGAGCTTGACCCGCGACCCCATGCGCAGCAGCGAGTTCTCGTAGATCTTCGCGCCGATCATGATCGCCGCGACGCAGCTGGCGAGCAGGATCACGAGGCTGAGCAGCGGCTCCCACCACTGCGCCTCGCCGACGAACAGCCGCATCGGCATGCCGACCGGAGCCGAGAACGGCACGTACGACATGATCGTCAGCACCAGCGGGTTGTCGTTGAAGAAGATTACCAGGATGTACGGCGCCATGATCAGCATCGTGATCGGGGTGGTGGTCGAGCCGATGTCCTCCTGACGCGAGACCATCGATGCGGCAGCGGCGAACAGGGCCGCCAGCAGGATGAAGCCGAAGAGGAAGAACACGGCGAACCAGATGATCGGGGCGCCGAGGGTCGACAGCACCTCGCGTTGACCCGTCGCTATGAGACCGATGGTGGCGACCGCGGCGAGGGCGAGGATCTGACCCATCGCGAGGATCGTGTTGCCGATCACCTTGCCCGCCAGCAGCGTGCGGGCCGAGATGGTCGACAGCAGGATCTCGACCACGCGGGTCTGCTTCTCCTCCACGACGCTCTGCGCGATGGTGCCGCCGAAGGTCGCCGCCGCACCCATGAAGACGACTCCGAACGCGATCGCGATGAAGTACCGCAGCAGCGGGTTCGTCGTGGCCGGTTCGAGGATCTCGATGTCGGGTGCCTGCGACAGCGCCGACACGAGGCTGGTCGGGGCGTCCTTGAGAGCGATGATCGTCACCCCGGTCGGTCCGTCGCCGGGGAGCACCGCGGCGTCGACCTTCTCCGATCGCACGAGCTCTTCGGCCGCGGCCTGGTCGGCGACCTCGGTGATCTCGACTGAGGGGAGAGCCGACACCTCGGATGCCGTCTCGGAGGTCACTGCGACGGGCATCGCATCGGTGTTCTTGCTCGCGAAGCCCCCGATCACGATGCCGGCGAGGGCGAGCAGCAGCAGGATTCCGGTGGAGATCAGGAACGCCTTGCTGCGCAGCTTCGACCCGATCTCCCGCTCGGCGACGAGCCAGATCATCGATGCCTGCGAGGGCGAGCCTGCAGACCCGGTGGTGTTCGAGGTGCTCACTGGATGACCTCCTTGAAGATCTGGGCGAGGGACGGATGCTTGGGGGCGAAGCTCGCGACGTCTCCGCGTTCGACGGCGGTGCGCAGCACGCGCTGCGCGGTGTCGGCGTCTTCGGCGTCGAACAGGGCGTAGCCGCCCTCGAAATCGATCACGGTCACGCCGGGCTCGGCGCGCAGCCAGCCGGCATCCCCGGCGGAGACCAGCTCGTAGCGGTCGCCGGCGTGCTGAGCGCGCAGCCCGTCGCGCGAGCCGGCCGCGCGGATCGTGCCGCCGGCGAGGATCACCAGGTCGTCGCAGAGCCGCTCGACCACATCGAGCTGGTGCGAGGAGAACAGGATCGACGCTCCCTTGGCGGCGCTCGCCTGGAGCACCGACGCGACGACGTCGACCGCGAGCGGGTCGAGGCCCGAGAACGGCTCGTCGAGGATGAGCACCTCGGGGTCGTGCACGAGGGCGGCGGCGATCTGCGCGCGCTGCTGGTTGCCGAGCGACAGCGACTCGATCGTGTCTCCCAGGCGCTCGCCGAGTCCCAGCTCGGTGAGCAGCGCGGTCGCGCGCGACTCGGCATCCGCCTTGCTGAAGCCGTGCAGGCGGGCGAGGTAGACGATCTGCTCGAGCACCTTCATCTTCGGGTAGAGGCCGCGCTCTTCGGGCATGTAGCCGAAGTGGCGCCGGTCGGTGCTCGACAGCGGCCGACCGTCGAGTGCGACGGTGCCCCCGTCGGAGCCGAGCAGCCCGAGGACGATGCGCATGGTCGTGGTCTTGCCGGCGCCGTTGCCGCCGACGAACCCGGTGAGGCGCCCCGGCGCCACCTCGAATGAGACGTCGTCGAGCACGCGCCGAGAGCCGTAGCTCTTGGTGATGCCGGTGAGTACGAGCTTTCCTGTGGTCATGCCTTCACGCTATGGCGCGGTGCGGGACCGCGGCATCCCCCACGTGGCGGATCTGCGGGTGGAGTTGCGCAGCGCGGGAGGCGACGGTGGTCCGCCGTGCGGGGGAGAGCCCGCGTCAACGCAGGAAGAGCACCGAGAGGATCCCGAGCGCGAACGGGGCCATGGTCACGACGAACATGACGCCGACGATGATCCCGACGATCAGCCAGGGGCTGCGTCGCCGGAGGCGCTGGCCGGGCAGGGCGACGCCCGGCGGCGGGGGAGTGAGCAGCCCTGCGGGCGCAGCGAACGGCAGGGCGGGAGCCCCCGGATAAGGGCCAGGATGCTGCCCTGGAATCTGCCCGGGACCCTGCAGTGCTCCCGGGGATCCCGGATGCTGCGTGAGCCGCAGCCGGTCATCGCGCCAGCGCGCCCACTGGTCGAGCTTCGTGAGAAGCGCCCCGACGGCTCCGAACAGCCACCCCCAGGTGGCCGGGTCGAGGGTCGAGACATCGCGTCGCGCATAGAGGAACAGCCAGTCGTCGACGATCTCGACGTCGAGCTGCGCGGCGTGGTCGATGAAGCGCGCCATCACATCGGGGGTGAACAGGTACAGCGCATCGACCTCATAGCCCGTCGGGCAGTAGAGCGAGAAGTAGCGGTCGAAGTCGCCCTCGAGCGAGAGGCGCTGGTCGCTTCTGAAGGCGCCAGCGAGCGTGCTGCCGAGCGTGTTGTTGCCGAGCGCGTCGAGCACGATGTTCGGCAGCGGCACGTCGAGTTTGACCGCGACGTATCCCCAGCGATGCGTCGTCGACTGCTTGCCGTTGCTGGTCGTGTACTGGTAGTTGCCGAACTCGACGAAACGCGGCTCCACGCCGCGCAGCACGTCGGTCGACATCCGACTCGAGCCCGACGAGAAGATCATGCCGGGCAGGGGCGGCTCGTCGATGCGGTCGAGATAGCTCATGGCGTTGGCCCGGGCGAATCGCGCGAGGCGGAAGCGAGTGATGTTGCGCAGGCGGATGCTGCGGCGCACGAGCATCACGACGCCGACGACGATGCCGGCGAGAAGCACGAGCCCGATGAGCGCGGCGACGGCGACCCCCGCCTCCTGACCGACCGCATAGCCGAGGCCGAGGATCATGATCCCGAAGATGGGAACGACGCAGAGCAGCGCGAATCCGACGCCGACCCAGGCGATGATCCGTGCGGCCGACGTGGGGTGAGCGGTGCGCTGGGCGCGTGCGAACGCGTCGACCTCGGCGGAATTCACCGGATCGAGCAGGGCGCGGGCGTCGAAGGACCCGGCGGGAGCACCGGCCGACGGCACAGGAGCAGGCGTGGGAACTGTCACGCGTCCACGGTAGCCGAGCGCCTTCTCCGCAGCGTCAGCGACGGCCGGCGTGCAGAGCGGTGCGCACGAGGAGTCCGGCCACGAGAGCCCAGAATGCGGCGCTGACGCCCAGCACCGCGATGCCGGATGCCGCCACCAGGAAGGTCACCACGGCGGGGATGCGCTCGCCGGGGTCGTCGATCGCCTGCTGCACCGACGACCCGAAGGCGGCGAACAGCGCGAGCCCCGCCACAGCCGGGATGACTGCGTCGGGAGCGAGCAGCACCAGTGCGGCGAACGCTGCCGAGAAACCGCCGAGCACGAGGTACGAGACGCCGGTCGAGACCCCGGCGACCCACCGGCGCCGTGGGTCGGGATCGGCGTCGGGTGAAGCGGCGAGGGCCGCGCTGATCGCCGCGAGGTTGATCGCATGGCCGCCTGCCGTCGCGCCGATCGCGGTGCCGACACCCGTGACGAGCATCGCCGGACGCCAGGGGACCTCGTAGCCGAAGCTGCGCATGATGGCGATGCCCGGCACGTTCTGCGAGGCCATCGTCACGATGAACAGCGGCAGCGCCACCCCGACCAGAGCGCCGACCGTGAACGTGGGGGCGGTCAGCTCGATCCGGGGGACGAGGAGTCCGGCATCCACTGCCGTGCTCTCCTGCACCAACGAGACGGCCACCACGACTGCTGCCGCGACGAAGGCGAGCGGCACGGCCCACCGCGGCGCGAGACGCGCGAAGACCAACCACGTGATCACCACGGGAACCACGCCCCACGGATTCGCCACGAGTCCGGTGATCGGTGCGAGACAGAGGGGCAGGAGCACTCCGGCGAGCATGGCCTGCGCGATGGACGGAGGGATGCGGGCGATCAGGGTGCCGAGAGCGGGCCACAGCGCCGTGAGCAGGATGAGCGCGGCCGTGACGAGGAACGCGCCGACGGCTGCCGACCATCCGCCGTCGACTGCTCCGGTGGCGGCGAGGAGGGCGGCGCCGGGAGTCGACCAGGCGACGGTGATCGGCATCCGATATCGCCAGGCGAGGACGACGCAGGCGAGCCCCATCGTGAGGCTGACCGCGAGCAGCCCGCTGGCGGCCTGCTCGGGGGTCGCTCCGACGGCGCTGAGGCCCGTGAGCACCACGGCGAACGAGCTCGTGAACCCGACCAGCGCGGTGACCACCCCGGCCAGGATCGGTCGGGAGAGGGGCGCGGCGGTCGGCATGCGTCAGAGGCTATCGCGTGTCGAGGTCACGCCAATCCCATCCGGTGCGCGAGGACGACGGCCTGCACGCGGTCGCGCGCGCCGAGCTTCTGCAGGATGCGCGACACGTGCGTCTTCACCGTCGCCTCTCCGATGAACAGGGCGCTCGCGATCTCGGCGTTGCTGCGCGCATCGGCCAGCAGCACGAGCACCTCCGCCTCACGGTCGGTGAGCGGGTCGGCGAGCACGGTCGCTGCGACCTGCGACGGCACGGAGGCGGATGCCGGTGCGGTCGCCGGTCCGGGGGCCGTCGTGAACCGAGCCAGTACGCGTCGTGTGACCTCGGGTGCCAGCATCCCGTCGCCCGCGGCGAGGGCCCGCACCGCGGCGATGAGATCCTCGGCGCCGGCGTTCTTGAGCAGGAAGCCACTCGCACCGGCGTCCAGCGCCTGATAGAGGTAGTCGTCGCGATCGAACGTCGTGACGATCGCGATGGCCGCTCCGACCGCCGGGTCGGCGACGATCCGCCGAGTGGCCTCGATGCCGTCCATGTCGGGCATCTGCACGTCCATCGTGATGACGTCGGGGCGCAAAGCGGATGCCTGCGCCACGGCGTCGGCGCCGGTCGCCGCCTCGCCGACCACCGTGATGTCGGGTTGCGTGTCGAGGATCGTCCGGAATCCGGCTCGCAGCATCGCGTGATCGTCGACGAGCAGAACGCGGATGGGTGCGTCGGACCCGCTCATGAGGAGACACCCGTCTCGATCGGCGACGCGGCCTGCGCGCCGCCGGCGCCGGTCAGCGGAACTCGAGCCCGCACCCGCAGACCTCCCGCCGCGCGAGGAGCGACGTCGAGCGTGCCACCGGATGCCGCGGCGCGCTCGCGCATGCCCAGCTGACCGAGTCCGGGGCGAAGCACGGCCACGGCGCGACCGGTGTTGACGATCTCGACCTCGACCCCGTCATCGTCGTAGCGCACGCGCACATCGGCGGTCGCGCCGACGCCGGCATGACGCCGAGCATTCGTGAGCGACTCCTGGGTGATGCGATACAGGTTCACGGACACGACCGAGGGCACGGGCCTCGGGGTGCCGATCACCGCATAGTCGGTGGGCAGTCCCGCCTCCGACGACGCGTCGACCAACGAGCGGATGTCGTCGAGCGTCACGGTCGACGCGGCATCCGCCGTCTCGCCGCCGGGTGTGCGAAGCGTCTCGAGCAACTGCCGCAGCTCGTGGATCGCATCGCGCGCGGAGTCCTCGATGCCGCTGAGGATGCTCGTGGTCTTCGCAGGGTCCTGATCGAGCACGAGACGAGCGGCGCCCGCCTGCACGCCCATGACCGACACGTGATGGGCGACCACGTCATGCAGCTCTCGGGCGATGCGCACGCGGTCGAGGGCGACGGCCTGCGCCGCGGTCACCTCGCGCTCCTGCTCGAGTTCGGCCGTGCGCTGCTCGAGCACCGCGCGTTCGCGTGCGGCGTGCCAGGAGCGCTCGCCGAAGTAGTAGGCGCCGCCGAAGTACAGCACGTTCAGCAGCAGCTGGATGAGCATGAACGCGAGGTACGGAGACAGGAGTCCCGCCGCGACCTCGGCCTTCGCCGCCTCTTCGATGGCTTCGCGGTACATCGTGATGATCAGCCAGACGAACATGCCGAGGATGATGCCGACGCGCACGATCATCGCGGCCCGGCGGTTGTTCATCCAGGCGCCGACCGTATAGAGCGACACGAACATGGCGATGTTGCCGACATAGATCTCGGGCACCTGGAACGAGATGGCGAGGAAGTATGCCAGCGACACGGCGATCGCGACCGGGGCCGGCCAGCGCCGACGCACGGCCAGCGGTGCGGTGACCGCGACCGCGTAGACGAGAGCCGTCCACGGTTCTGCCCGGGTGTCGCCGTAGATGTCGGCCACGGTCGAGAGAGCGGCGCTGAGGACGGCGCCCACGAACATGACCGCCGCGAGCACGAGGTCGCTGCGCTGCTCGCGGACGCTGGGGATGCGGGTGAACGGCGCTGCAGACATCCTCTTACCGTAGAGCCGGGGCGGATGCGGCGGCATCCCCCGCACGGGGGATCGTGGCGGGGCCGTGGTGACGTGCAGACACGCGATCCTGCGAGAATCGAGCGTGACCTCGACTCCGCACACCGCGAAGCCCCGCCTCGCCCCGCTCTACCTCGCCGGATTCACCACCGCCTTCGGGGCCCACGGCATCGCGGCGGCGCTGGGCGCGGAGACCGAGGACATCGGGTGGACGCTGCTCGCGTTCGGGCTCACCCTCGCGCTCTACGACCTCGCCGAGGTGCTGCTCAAGCCGCTGTTCGGCGCGCTGAGCGACCGGGTGGGCGTGCGCCCTGTCATCATCGGCGGCCTCCTCGCGTTCTCGGCGTTCTCGGTCGTCGGCGCCGTGGTTCCCGGCATGCTCGGACTCGTCATCGGTCGATTCGGGCAGGGGGCGGCGGCATCAGCCTTCTCGCCGTCGTCGTCGGCTGCCGTCGCCCGGCTCACCGACGATGCCACCCGCGGGAAGTACTTCGGTCGCTACGGCTCGTGGAAGAGTCTCGGCTACGCGCTCGGTCCGCTGATCGGCGCCGTGCTCGTGGTCTGGGGCGGCCTGCCCGCGCTGTTCTGGGCGCTCGCCGTGCTCGGTCTCGGTGCTGCACTGTGGGTCGCTGCAGCGGTGCCACGGGTCGCCGTGCTGCCCCGCAAGCGAGTCACGCTCGTCGATCTCGGTCGAGAGCTGATCGCGCCCGGATTCCTCGTCCCGACCCTGGTGCTGGCGGCGACGACCGGCGCCCTGGCGGTCGCCGTCGGATTCCTCCCGCTGCTCGGGCGGCAGGCCGGGCTCGACATCGTCTGGAGCATGGCCATCGTGACCGTGCTCGCGATCGCGTCGAGCGTGGCTCAGCCGTTCGTGGGCGCCGCGCATGACCGCGGGCGCATCTCGGTGCGCACAGGCGCCGTCGGCGGCCTGGCGCTGATCGCGGCCGGCATCGCGCTCGCCGCGGTCACGCAGACTCCGGCCGCGCTCGTCGTCACCGCGCTGCTGGTCGGCATCGGCGTCGGGGTCGCGACGCCGATCGCGTTCTCGCACCTGGCCGCATCGACGCCGCCGGAGCGGATGGGCCGCACGATGGGCAGCGCCGAACTCGGACGCGAGCTGGGAGATGCGGGTGGTCCTCTCGTGGCGAGCGCCGTGGCGACGGCATCCGTCCCCGGCGTCGGTCTCGCGGCGGTGGCCGCGCTCACGGCCGGAGCCGGAGTGCTCGCGCTGGTGGGATTGCGGCGGGACCGCAGAAGCTCTTGACGCGTCACTTGTATTTTGCAAGTGTTGGCGCATGAGCCTCTTCATCACCTGCCCCGTCGAGAGCGTCGACCGGGCCACCGCGTTCTACACCGCTCTCGGCTGGACCCTCAACGCCGAGATGTCCGATCACAATGTGTCGTGCTTCATGATCGCGCCCGAGCAGTACGTGATGCTCGGCAGTCGCGAGATGTATGCGAGCGTCGGCGGCACGGAAGACGTGATCGGCGGCCCTGACACCCCCTCGAAGGTCACTGTCTCGTTCGACCTCGACAGTCGTGAGGCGGTCGACGAGCTCGTCGACCGCGCGGCTGCCGCCGGCGGTCGGATCGGCGACACCGACGACTACCCCTTCATGTATCAGCGCCAGTTCGACGATCCGGACGGCTATCACTACTCGCCGTTCTGGATGAAGCCGGACGCCGATCCGGGCGCGTGAGCGACCTCGCCGCAGCCCTCGACGTCGTCGGTGCCCGCTGGGCCCTTCTCATCGTCGAGAAGCTGCTCGACGGGCCGCAGAGATACGGCGATCTGCAGCGTGAGCTCGGAGCTCCGACGAACATCCTCGCGACACGTCTGCGCGAGCTCGAAGCGGCCGGAGTGCTGCGGCGACTGCCCCTGCGGCACAACACGCGCGCCTATGCCCTCACCGAGCGAGGCGTCGCATTGCGGGAGGCGATCGAGGCTCTCGGCCGCTGGGGCGCGGAGGTGCCGGCACCCGCCGAGCAGAACGAGCGCATACTGTGAACATCGCCGCCCTCTCGTGCGAAGGAGCACTCTGATGACCGGACGCATTCTGATCGACCTCTTCATGACGCTCGACGGCGTCGCGCAAGGGCCGGGCGGCATCGACGAGGATCCGTCCGGAGGCTTCGAGTTCAGCGGTTGGCAGGCAGGGTATCCGTCGTCGGGGATGGGGCCCCAGGTGCAGCGGGGGATGCAGGGACTCGATGCGCTGCTGCTCGGGCGCCGCACGTACGACATCTTCGCCGCGTATTGGCCGCATCACACCGACGGTCCGTCGGGGGAGATCGGCAGGCTCTTCGATCGGGTCCCGAAGTATGTGGCGACACGGGATGCCGACCTCGATCTGTCGTGGAAGGGCAGCGAGCGCGTCGGAGACGATCTCGCCGCGGAGATCGCCGCGATGCGCGAGCGGCACGACGAGGTACACGTGATCGGCAGCATCGACCTCGCGCACTCGCTGCTGGCCGAGGGTCTGTTCGACGAGCTCAACCTGTGGGTCTATCCGATCCTCCTCGGCACGGGCAAGAAGGTCTTCGACGACGGCGCCGAGGCGGCGGTGCTGCGACTGCTCGAGGCGCCGGTCGCCGACGACAGCGGAGTGATGCTGCTGCGCTACGGACGGACGGATCGGGTGCCCGAGGTCGGCACCTTCGAGGACTGAAACGGTATATCGCCCGCTTCTTTCCTCCTGCGTGGCGATCCGATAGCTTCAACTCAACGTGGCCACTCGTGCGTCGTCGGCGGGTGCGCAGCTGACGGCGTTGACGACGAGGACCCGGTGCCGCGGCGAAAGGCGCCGGGTTCTCACTGTCCGCTGGCTCAGCGGGCGCCGAGCACCCGCTCGATCACCCTCGCCACCCCGTCGTCGTCGTTCGAGGTGGTCGTCTCATCCGCGGCGTCCTGCACGACGTCCGTCGCGCCGGCCATCGCCACACCGTGGCCGGCCCAGCGCAGCATCTCGACGTCGTTGAGGGCGTCGCCGAAAGCGATCACATCGCGGCGGTCGATCTCGAGGTGCTCGCAGAGGCGCGCGAGCCCGGTGGCTTTGGTCACGCCCTCGGCCATGACCTCGACGAACGGGGCGCCTGAGAGCGTCGCCTCGAAACCGGTCAGCCCGAGGTCGCGCAGCGCGTCGAACAACGCCGTCGGGGTGAGTTCTGGGTGCCGGATCACGAGCTTGAGGCTGGGTGCGGCCAGCACATGATCGAGTTCGACGCCGCCCATCGTGCGTGGATCGCGCTTGTGGTCGGCGAGATCGGCGATCTCGGCATAGCCGTGCTGCGCGACGAACGTCTCGCCGCCCTCACGCACGCTCGCGAACAGCAGTCCGGGGATGCTGGCGCGCAGCGCCTCGGCCAGGGTGCGGATCGTCTCTGCCGGAAGCTCTTCCGCGAACAGCATCCGTCCATCGACGAGATGCGTCGCGTAGGCGCCGTTGCTGCACAGCGCCCAGCCGTCGAAGCCCGCGCCGTCCGCGAGCGCGCGTAGACCTATCGGCTGGCGAGCGGTCACCGGGACGACGTGGACGCCACGGGCGCGCGCGGCATCGAGGGCCGCGCGGGTGCGCCGCGTGACCGATGACGAGGAGTCGAGCAGTGTCCCGTCGAGATCGGTCGCGATCAGGCGGACGGTCACAGTCTCAGGAGAAGATCATCGGCAGGTCGTCGTCTTCCTCGGCCCCGCCGAGGTCGAACTCGACGACCACGGGGACGTGGTCACTGGGCTGCTCGCCCTTGCGCTCTTCGCGGTGGATCGACGCTCCGGTGACCGCCTCGGCGAGTGTCTTCGAGCCGAGGATGAAGTCGATGCGGATGCCCTCGTTGCGAGGGAACTTCAGACGCTGGTAGTCCCAGTAGGTGTAGCCCTCGGGAAGCAGTGGGCGGACGACGTCGGTCAGACCCGCGTCGGCGAGCGCGAAGAAGGCCTGACGCTCCTGCGGCGAGACGTGCGTCGAGACGCCCTCGACGATGTCGGGGTCGCCGTTGTCGGCGTCGAACGGGATGATGTTGAAGTCGCCCACCAGAGCGAGCGGCAGTTCGGGGTTCGCCGAGAGCTCTGCCGCCGTGGACTTCTTCAACTCCTCGAGCCAGTGCAGCTTGTAGGCGTAGTGCGGGTCGTCGAGCGAGCGGCCGTTCGGCACGTACAGGCTCCACACGCGCACACCGTCGACGAGCACGCCGATCGCACGTGCTTCGAGCGGTGCATCCGGTCCCTCGTGTCCCTTGGCGAAGCCCGGCATGCCGTCGAAAGACGTGCGGACGTCGGTGATCGGCAGGCGGCTGGCGATCGCGACGCCGTTCCATTGATTCAGGCCGTGGACCTCGACGTGGTAGCCGGCCTCTTCGAACGGCCCGTAGGGGAACTGCTCGGGTTTGCACTTGATCTCCTGCATCGCCAGCACGTCGATGTCCTCTCGGACGGCGAACTCGACGGTGCGGGTGACACGGGTGCGGATGGAGTTGACGTTCCAGGTGGCCAAGCGCATGCGTCAAGCCTAGGCCTTGCCTCCTACACTGGATGCCGTGACCGCACTCGACGCAGACCGCCAGACCCTTCTCGACCTGATCAAGGACGAGGCGGTGTTCCACGGAGACTTCACGCTCTCGAGCGGCAAGAAGGCGACGTACTACGTCGACATGCGCAAGCTCACCCTCGACCACCGCGCGGCACCGGCGATCGGTCGAGTAATGCTCGACCTCATCGGCGACCTCGACGTCGTGGCGGTCGGCGGCCTGACCCTCGGCGCCGACCCCATCGCGAACGCGGTGCTGCACGCCTCGGTCGCCGCCGACAAGCCGCTCGACGCGTTCGTCGTGCGCAAGGAGCCGAAGGACCACGGCCGCGGTCGCCAGATCGAGGGTGCAGACGTCGCCGGCAAGCGCGTCGTCGTGCTCGAAGACACCTCGACCACCGGGCAGTCCGCGCTCAAGGCCGTCGAGGCGCTGCGCAAGGAAGGGGCCGAGATCGTCGCTGTCGCCGTGATCGTCGACCGCAAGACGGGCGCCCAGGCCGCGATCGAAGCCGAGGGCCTCGAATGGCGTGCCGCCTTCGACCTCGACGACCTCGGACTCGACCCCCAGTGACCCGCTACGCGCTGGCCGTCGACGTCGGCGGCACCAAGATGGAGGCCGCGCTCGTGGACGAGCACGGTGTGCTCGTCGGCGGCAGCCGCTCGCGACAGGCGACCGGGCGCCAGGCGACGCTCGAGTCGCTGAACGACGCGGTGATCTCGATCGTGACCCACGCTCTGGCCGCTGTGCCGGCGGATGCCGACCTCGTGGGCGCCGGTGCCGGAAGCGCCGGACCCATCGACCGTGCCGCCGGAGCGATCATGCCGGTGAACATGCCGCTCGCGCGGGGCTTCGGTCTTGCGGAGTCGGTGCGCTCGGCGGCATCCGCTGCGCTCGGCCGCGAGGTTCCGACCGTCCTCGGCCATGACGGTGGCGCGCTCGCCCTGGCGGAATCCTGGCTCGGCGCCACGCAGGATGCCGGCGCCTCGCTGTCGATCGTCGTCTCGACCGGCGTCGGCGGAGGGTTCGTCGTCAACGGCGCGTACATTCCCGGAGCCACCGGCAATGCCGGGCATCTCGGACAGGTGCGTCGCGAAGGCGGGCTCACCCTCGAGGAGATCGCCTCGGGGCCCGCGAGCGCCGCCTGGGCTCAGCAACAGGGCTGGACCGGAGCCACCGGTGAGGACCTGGCTCGGGATGCCGCCGCGGGCGACGCCGTCGCCCGCGCGGCCATCGAGCGGTCGGCGAAGGCGGTCGGAGAAGCGCTCGCGGATGCCGCGACCCTCGTCGACCTCGACATGGTCGCGATCGGCGGCGGGTTCTCTCGCGTGTCCGCCGACTACATCGACCTCGTGCAGCAGGCGCTCACGGCCAGTGCCGCGCACGAGTACTCGCGGCGTACCCGGGTCGTGCGCTCGGGACTCGGCGACGAGGGGCCGCTCATCGGCGCCGCGGCGCTCGTCCTACGCTGACCTGCCGGTCACCGGGGAATCAGCGCCCCGCGACGATCAGGTGACGCTGCGGCCCTTCGAGTCGGGCCACCGCGACCTTGAGTTCGGTGACGTCGGCGGCGACGCCGTCGATGCGTGCCGTGAGCCTCTGTTCCACTCCGTCGATACGCGCACCGAGCGACGTCTCGACGCCGACGAGATCGGTGCGGAGGGAGTCGGATCGACGGATGCACCAGGCGAAGCCCGCGAACATGGTGCCGCCCAGAGCCAGCAGGAGGCCGACGGCGCTGATGACGATCGTGATGATCTCGGCGGACACGAACATGCTCCCATTCTGGGGGTGGAGGGTGGGGCCTCGCAGAATGCTACGCGGGCGACGACCGGGGCCGACGGCGGTGCGGGTCATCCTTCGGGCACGGGGGAGAACGCGGTCCAGAAGACGATCGTGCAGAAAAGTTCGACGCTTTCCGTTCGCCCCCCTAACAAAAGCGGCCTACGCTCGTAGCAGGCGACGGAAGGAACACGCATGCGCGTACTCGGACTGCTCTCGGGCACCTCACACGACGGCATCGACGTCACGGTCGTGGACTTCGCAGAGAGCGACGGAGCGCTGCGCGGCACGGTGCTGCACGAAGACAGCGTGCCGTACGCCCCCGACCTGCGGGCCCGACTCGTCGCGGCGCTGCCTCCGGCGCCCACGACGTTCGCCGAGGTCTGCGAGCTCGACACCCTGATCGGCCAGGCCTTCGCCGAGGTCGCCGCCACGGCATCCGACGTCGTCGGGGGAGTGGATGCCGTGTGCACGCACGGCCAGACCGTCTTCCACTGGGTCGCCGACGGCCACGCGCTCGGCACCCTGCAGATCGGGCAGCCGGCGTGGATCGCCGAGCGGGTCGGCGCACCCGTGGTGTCGGACGTGCGCATCCGTGACATCACTGCGGGCGGCCACGGTGCACCTCTCGTGTCGTTCCTCGACGAACTGCTGCTGCGCGGTCGGGCGGGAGTCTCGGCGGCGGTGAACCTCGGCGGCATCGCGAACGTGACCGTGGTCGGTCCCGACGGTCTGTCGGCCTACGACATCGGCCCGGCGAATGCACTGGTCGACGCGGTGGTCGTCGCCGAGGGGCTGAACGACCGAGGCTACGACGCGGATGCCGCGATCGCTCGCACCGGCACCGTCGACGACGTGCTGCTCGCCGAGCTGCTCGCCGACCCGTACTACGCCCTGCCCGCGCCCAAGAGCACGGGCAAGGAGCATTTTCACCTCGACTATGTGCGTGCGCACGTCGACCGCATGCGACCCGGCATCGCGCCGGCCGACCTGATCCGCACGCTCACCGAGCTCACGGTCCGCACCGTCGCACACGACATCCGCACCGCCGGCATCCGCTTCCTGGCTGTCTCGGGTGGCGGGTGCCACAACCCGCTCATCATGCAGGGTCTGCGTGAGGCGCTCCCCGACATCGAGGTGGTGCTCGCCGACGAGCTCGGCGCCCCGGTCGACAGCAAGGAGGCGATCCTGTTCGCGCTGATCGGATGGTGCACGTTGCATGGCGTCGCGGCCGTGACGCCCGGCGGCACCGGAGCGCGGGAAGCCCGAATCCTCGGCACCATCACACCCGGTGCGGGTCCGCTGCGGATGCCGGAGCCCGTGGATGGAGTGCGCAGCCTGACGCTGCGCTGATCGAAGGATGGGGGCGCTCAGCGCTTGCGGTCGTCGTCGTCCCAGGGGCCTTCCCACCAGCCGGCGCGCCCATCGCCCCCGCCGCCTCCACGACGTCGTGAGCGGAAGAACTGCACCACCCACACGGTCAGCGTGCTGAGGAGGATCAGGAAGATCACCAGGAACAGCAGGTCGGACTGGTTCATGGGCGTTTCCCCTCCGCGGCATCCGCCACGATCTTGGCGATCCGAGCGGACCGCGTCTCGGCACGCTTCGCCATCGCGATGTGCGTCAGGCCGAACTTCTTGACCGACTTCGGAAAGGCGTCCCAGTGGGCCCGCGCGGCGGGCACGGCATCCAGCGCCTCCGTCAGTTCGGGCGGCTCGATCCCGGCTTCCGGGCCGTCGAGCAAGGTCCACGACCCGTCCGCCTTCGCGGACTCGAGCACCCGGATGCCGGCCGGTGCGAGCTGTCCGGCGGCCTCGAGGTCGATCAGTCTCGCCTTGTTCGTCGCTGCCCATCCGCTGCCGCGTCGTCGGGGTGAGAACCACTGGCCCACCGTCTTGTCGTCGAAGGTGCGCACCGGACCGTCGATCCATCCGAAGCACAGAGCCTGACGCACGGCATCGTCGTATCCGACACCTCCGGCCCGGTTGCCGCGAACGCTCAGCAGCCAGACTCCCGCGATGCGCTCATGATGCTCCTCGAGCCAGGCGCGCCAGGCGGCCGCATCCGCTGCGACGACCCGCTCTCCTTCGTCGAGCGCGCCCACGTCAGTCCTCGTCGAGCGTCGGAATCGACTCGGTGACGGTGGGCAGCAGGTCGGCGACCGAGTCGACGATCTCGTCGGGTCGGAACGGATACTTCTCGACCTCGGCCTCGTCGCTGATGCCGGTCATCACGAGCACGGTGTGCAGCCCCGCCTCGATGCCGGCGATGATGTCGGTGTCCATCCGGTCGCCGATCATGCCGGTCTTCTTCGAGTGCGCGCCGATCTTGTTGAGCGCCGAGCGGAACATCATCGGATTCGGCTTGCCGACGACATACGGCTCCTTGCCCGTCGCCTTGGTGATGAGCGCCGCGATCGCGCCGGTCGCCGGCATGACTCCGTCGGCCGAGGGGCCCGTCGCATCGGGGTTCGTCACGATGAAGCGCGCGCCCTTGATGATGAGTCGGATCGCCTTGGTGATCGCCTCGAACGAGTAGTTGCGAGTCTCGCCGACGACCACGAAGTCGGGATTCGTCTCGGTCATGATGAACCCGGCCTCGTGCAGGGCCGTGAGGATGCCCGCCTCGCCGATCACGAAAGCTGAACCGCCCGGCAGCTGCTGCGCGAGGAAGTCCGCGGTGGCCAGCGCCGAGGTCCAGATCCGTTCCTCGGGCACGACGAGTCCGCTGGCGCGGAGGCGGGCCGACAGGTCTCGTGCCGTGAAGATCGAGTTGTTCGTCAGCACGAGGTACGGGATGTCGTTCTGCTCCCACCCGGCGAGCAGCTCGGACGCGCCGGGAATGGCGTCGTTCTCATGCACGAGCACGCCGTCCATGTCGGTCAGCCAGCATTCGATGTTGTCGCGGTGTGCCATGTGCACAGCTTATGGGGCGGCGATTACGGGCAGGTGTCAGGTTGTGGCGAGGCTGTCAGGCGCTGAGCCAGACCACCTCTGCGGCGCCGTCAGGAAGCGTGGTCTCGACGCCGTCGAGCTCGATGCCCTGGTCCGTGGTCGTGATGCTCGCCGCGACGGCGACGCCAGCCGCCTCGAGGGCGCGCAGCAGCTCGGGGTCGCGGTCGTCGACGCGCAGCACGCGGCCGACGTGACCCACCGGCGCGTCGGCGAGAAGGATGAAGGGCTCGCGTTCGACGACGCCCGCGGCATCCGGGATCGCGTCGCCGTGCGGGTCGAATCGTGGCCGGCCGAGGCGTGCGTCGATGCCCTCGAGAAGGCGGTCGCTGATCGTGTGCTCGAGCACTTCGGCCTCGTCGTGCACCTCGTCCCAGCCGTAGCCGAACTCCTGCACCAGCCAGGTCTCGATCAGGCGGTGGCGTCGCACCATGGCCAGGGCGCGCTGCGTGCCGGCATCGGTCAGCCGAACCGCACCGTAGGGCACGTGCGAGACGAGGCCCGCGGCGGCGAGCTTCTTGACCATCTCGGTCACCGAAGACGGAGCGATGCCGAGCTTCGCCGCGAGCACCGACGGGGTGATCGGCGCGTCCTGCCACTCGGTGTGCGCGTAGACGGTCTTCAGGTAGTCGTCTGCTGCGGGGGATGCCACTCGTCCAGCCTAGATCAGGGGTTCGCGACGTCGACGAGGATGCCGAAGGCGACCTGGCCGGCGAAGAACACGATGAGGAAGCCGAGCAGAGCGGCGAAGAGCGAGAGGCGGCCGTCGAACCCCTGGATTTCGGCGATGCCGATCTTGCGGGCGCGGAAGGCCAGTACCAGCGTCGCGATGCCCAGCGCCAGCTGCACCCACGGGCCGCCGAACGGAAGCACGGTCGGGAAGGCGACGAGGAGGCCTCCGATCACGCCGGTCGCGATGCCGGTCCACGTGAGGATGCGGACGGTGCGGCGCGCGGGTTCGGCAGACATCCTTCGAGCCTAATCGCCTGGCGAGGGCGCCGTGGACGCTGTGAATCGTGTCAATCGGGCCCGATTCCTTGACGCGAGAGGAGCGCGGCGGGTAGCTTCGACCGGGCACGGGAAAACGCTATCCGAGCGGGCTGCAGGCCCAGAGATGGATTTCGATGATGAACATCCGACACCGATCATTCCGCGCCGTCGTGGCGGTGGCCGCCGCCGGCTGCCTCGTCGCGGGTGGTGCGCAGAGCGCGGCAGCGGCGTCACCCGCAGCCCCGGCCGCGGGTCGCCACGATCACGGCACCCCGGCACCGCAACTCGAGTCGCTCGACCGCGGACTCGTCGCCGTCTCGACCGCCGAGGGCGTCTTCCTCAGCTGGCGACTCCTTGCGACCGAGACGACGGGCGCGACCGAGACCGGCCTCGCCGGCCCCGACTTCGCCGTCTATCGCGACGGCGCGAAGGTCGCCACGGTCACCGACAGCACGAACTACGCGGATGCCGGCGGCTCCGCCACCTCGGAGTACTCCGTCGTCCCGATCGTGAGCGGCATCGAGCTGACGGCATCCGCGTCGGCATCCGTCACCGCCTGGGCCGACGGTCACCACGACCTGCCCCTGCAGAAGCCGGCCGACGGGGTGACGCCGAAGGGCGAGGCCTACACCTACTCGGCGAACGATGTCTCCGTCGGCGACGTCGACGGCGACGGGCAGTACGAGTACGTCGTGAAGTGGGACCCCTCGAACTCGAAGGACGTCTCGCAGCGCGGCTACACCGGGCCGGTCTATCTCGACACCTACGAGCTCGACGGAACGCTGCTGAATCGCCTGGACCTCGGCGTGAACATCCGCGCCGGAGCGCACTACACGCAGTTCCTCGTCTACGACTTCGACGGCGACGGCCGGTCCGAGACCATGCTGAAGACGGCGCCCGGCACGAAGTCGGTGCAGTATGCCGACGACGGCTCGGTCGCGAGCGAGTCGTACATCACTCTCCCCAAGGACGACCGCAAGGCCGGGTACTCGAACGACGACGACTACCGCGTGAGTGCCGCGGACTACGAGCAGCGTCTGGTCGAGATGTTCCTCGGGTGGAGTGACCGCGAGGAGGTCGTGTCGGGCCAGTGGCCGGCCACTCTCGAAGAGGCGTGGGGCATGCCCGTGACGCACGACTACCCGCTCTCGCCGGAGGCCGCGCAGGAACTGGCGACCACCTTCATCGACGTGTACGCGCCGAGCCGCAGCGCGCGCAACCTGCTGCGGGAGTTCGAGGGCTTCATCGTCGACGGACCCGAGTACCTCACGGTCTTCGACAGCGCGACCGGCAAGGAGCTGCAGACCATCCCGTATCCGACCGAGCGAGGAGACGACGGACTGCTGTGGGGTGACTACGCGATGTCGCGCATCGAGCCGGCGAACCGCGTCGACCGCTTCCTCGCCGGCGTCGGATACCTCGACGGGCAGCATCCGTCGGCCGTCTTCGCTCGCGGGTACTACACGCGCACGACCGTCACGGCCTTCGACTGGGACGGCAAGCGCCTCACGGAGCGGTGGGACGTCGACAGCGGCCACGTGCCGATGACGAACCCGTTCAACGACTCCCCGCACGGCCGTGACGGCACCGACCCCGAGTTCGGCACGATCACGACGCAGGGCGATCACTCGCTGAGCTTCGCCGACGTGGATGCCGACGGAAAGCAGGAACTCGTCTACGGATCGGCGACGATCGACGACGACGGCAGCCTGCTGTACAGCTCGTTCGACGTGCTCCCCGAGGGCAGCGCCGATCCCGGGGCGACCGTGCGCCTGGGCCATGGCGACGCCATGCACGTGACCGATATCGACCCCAGCCGCCCCGGCCTCGAGATCTGGACGGCCCACGAGGGTGCGACGAGCGCACCGTACGGGTCGGTGATGCGTGATGCCGCGACCGGAGAGTCCCTGTTCGGGGCGTACTCGGGTCGCGACACCGGTCGCGCCATGATCGGCGACGTGCGTCCCGACGTGCCGGGTATCGAGGTGTGGTCGAGCATGCCAGGCGGCACCGAGGGCAGCGGACTTCTGAGCGCGACCGGCGAGGTGCTGCAGCCGGAGACGCCAGGCACCAACATGTCGATCCGCTGGGCGGGCGACCTGACGACGCAGCTCGTGAACGGCAGCGGCGCCCAGACGCCGACCATCGACGACTGGACCCGCGGGACGCTGGTCACCGCGACCGGAACGCTCACGAACAACGGCACGAAAGGCAACCCGTCGCTCGTCGCCGATGTGCTGGGGGACTGGCGTGAGGAGCTGCTCGTGCGCACCGCGGACTCGAGCGCGCTGCGGTTCTTCACGACGACCGAGCCGACGGCGCACAAGCTCACGACCCTGATGCACGACGTGCAGTACCGGGCCGAGACCGCGCGTCAGCAGACCACCTACAACCAGCCCGCGTACACCTCGTACTACCTGGCGAGCGACATCGACTGGTCGCAGGTGCCGGTGGTGACCGCGCCGACGACTCCGAAGGCTCCGACCTTCACCGACAAGCCGGGCACCTCCCGCGACGAGGTGAAGGTGCCGAAGAACGTGACAGGCATCAGCTACTACGTGAACGGCGAGAGGGTCGAGGCGCGGGGCGGCAAGGTGAAGGTGACGGGAGAGGTGACCGTCGTCGCCGTCCCCGAGCCCGGATGGCGCATCGCCGACGGCGCGACCTCGCAGTGGACCGAGACTCTCCGCTCTCGCTGACGGCGCGGTGACAGGACGCCGCCCCGAGTCGACTCTTCCCGTGCCGGCTCGGGGCGGTTCTGCGCGCAAGGGTCGTGCTGCGCGCGCGAGGCCGGTCGCTCAGGCGCCCGTCAGCACCAACCAGAGCAGGGCGCCATTGAGCGCGATGAGCAGAACGGATGCCACGATGCCCGCCGCCGTCGTCCAGGTGCGATTCGCCCAGACGCCGAGCGTGCGACGCTGCGCGGTGAGCGCGACGAGGGGGATCAGCGCGAACGGGATGCCGAATGAGAGGACGACCTGGCTGAGCACCAGCGCCAGCGTGGGATCGAAGCCGATGCCGAGGATCACCAGCGCGGGGATCAGGGTCACGAGTCGACGCGCGAGAAGCGGGATGCGCACGTGCAACAGGCCGTGCATGATCTCCGCTCCCGCGTAGGCACCGACGGATGTCGAGGCGAGACCGGAGGCCAGCAGCCCGACCGCGAAGAAGGTCGCGACGACAGGCCCGAGTCCCGCGGCGAGCGCGGCATGGGCGCCTTCGAGCGAATCCGTCCCCTCGACACCTGCCAGGTTGGCGGCCGCGAGCAGCAGGATGCCGAGGTTGACGGTGCCCGCGATCACCATCGCGATCGAGACGTCCCAGCGGGTCGCCGTGAGCAGGCGACGGATGCGCGAGGTCTCGGTTCGCGCAGTCTCCGTCGGCCCGTGCGCCGCGGCGGCACCGAACCGATCGCGAGTGAGCGAGGAGTGCGCGTAGATCGCGTGCGGCATGATCGTCGCGCCGAGGATGGAGGCGGCGAGGAGCACCGATCCGGTGCCCTCGAAACGGGGCACCAGGCCACCGACGATGCTCGCGGCATCCGGCGGTGCGATGAAGAGCCCGGCGACGAAGCCGACCGCGATGATCACCATGAGCCCGATGATCACGAACTCGAAGGGCCGAGCGCCGCGGCGGCTCTGCACCGTCAGCAGGACCATCGACACGGCGCCGGTGATGATCCCTCCGAGCAGCAGCGGGATGTCGAACAGCAGGTAGAGGGCGACCGCGCCGCCGATGACCTCGGCCAGATCTGTCGCCATCGCGACGAGCTCGGCCTGCAGCCAGTAGGCCCGACGGGCCCACGGCTTCGTGAGGCGCGCACCCAGCACCTCGGGGAGACTCTGCCCCGTGACGACGCCGAGCTTCGCCGACAGGTACTGGATCAGCCAGGCCATCACGTTGCCCGCCACCACGACCCAGACCAGCAGGTACCCATACTGCGCGCCGGCGGTCATGTTGCTCGCGACGTTGCCCGGATCGAGATACGCGACGCCGGCGACCAGCGCGGGTCCGAGGAGCCAGAGGCTGCGGGGCGCGGTGGCGCGGGTGGGCGTCGGCCCCTTCTCGACGACAGCATTTTTCGGCATGCCGAAATCGTAGCGGATATTTCGGTGTACCTAAATCGCTGTTGCGGATGCGCCGGATAGCCTGGCTGGATGGATGAGCAGGCGCCCGCGGATGCAGCGGAGACAGGCGGATCGTCGGCCCAGCCCGGATACGGGGTCGGACCCTGGCCCGGCGGCGAGGTCGAGTGGCCTGCGGGGGAGCAGTACGACCCCGAGCTGCTGGCCGTCGGAGACACGCGCAACGTGATCGATCGCTACCGCTACTGGCGGATGGACGCGATCGTCGCCGACCTCGACACAAAGCGGCATCCGTTCCACGTGGCCATCGAGAACTGGCAGCACGACATGAACATCGGCTCGATCGTGCGCAGCGCCAACGCGTTCCTCGCCGACACCGTGCACATCATCGGCCGGCGCCGGTGGAACAAGCGGGGCGCCATGGTCACCGACCGCTATCAGCACGTCGTGCACCATGAGGACGTCGAGGCCTTCACCGCCTGGGCGACCGCCGAAGGCCTGCCGATCATCGCCGTCGACAACGTCGAGGGCGCAGTGCCCGTCGACCGCGCGGATCTGCCGCAGAGCTGCGTGCTGCTGTTCGGTCAGGAGGGCCCGGGCCTCTCGGATGCCGCGCTCGCCGCGGCATCCGCCCACATCGAGATCACGCAGTACGGCTCGACCCGGTCGATCAACGCGAGCGCGGCCGCCGCGGTGATCATGTACGAGTGGTGCCGGAGGCACGCGGGCTGACGGCGGCGTCGGACCCTCTCGACACGATGCCCGCTCGGGCGTAGCGTGAGTGCCGATCTGAGGAGGTCGACATGGCAGCGATCAGCTCCATCCGCCCGTTTCTCTGGTTCGACGGGCGGGCGCAGGAGGCGATGGAGTACTACGTCTCGGTGTTCCCGAACTCGTCGATCGACCAGGTGGTCCTGTACCCCGACGAATCGCTCGATCGACATTTCGAGGGCATGAGCGGCAAGGTCCTCAACGGCGACTTCACCCTGAACGGCTCGCCGTTCGGCTGCCTCAACGGAGGCCCCGAGTTCGCGTTCAACGAGTCGATCTCCTTCGTGATCGGGTGCGAGGATCAGGCCGAGATCGACCACTACTGGCAAGCCCTCTCGGCCGTGCCGGACTCGGAGGCCTGCGGCTGGTGCAAGGACAGGTTCGGAGTGAGCTGGCAGGTCGTGCCGGCCGGTCTGGATCTGCTCCAGCAGAGGCCAGAGCAGATTCAGGCGCTCATGCACATGAAGAAGATCGTGATCGCCGAGCTCGAGAACGCCTGATCCCTCGCGGCATCCTCAGTTCCCGAGATTCCGGGATACGTGTAGACGCCCGGAGTCGCAGCGATCGTGCAGTGCTAGACGCCGGCGGTGACCCAGCGACCCGAGCGCACGCGCCAGCCGAGAGTGCCCAGCCGAGCGAGCAGGTAGATGCCGAAGAAGGCGATGGCGAGCCAGATGAGGCCCGCTGACGCATCGACTCCGCTCGCGGCGATGATCCAGAGTGCCGGCAGGAACGGCACGAGATTGATCCCGCCGGCGATCGCGAGGTAGCGCGCGTCGTTCGCCCCCATCAGCACTCCGTCGAGCACGAACACCACCCCGGCGATCGGCTGCGCGAGCGCGAGGATCAGCAGCGCCGGCTGCACGAGCGCCGCGATCTCGGCGTCGCCGGTGAACACGATCCCGAGGACTCCGGAGAGTGCAGCGATGACAGCCCCGACCACGACGCCGAACCACGCGCCCCAGGCCACGGTGCGTTTCAGCACCCGATGCACCTGTCGCTCGTCGCCGGCACCGAGCTCTTTGCCGATCAGCGCCTGTGCGGCGATCGCCAGCGCGTCGAGCGCGAATGCCGCCGCCGAGAAGATCGTGAAGACGATCTGCCATCCGGCGAGCTCCTCGGTGCCGATGCCGGTGGCGACGGCGACCGTCGCGAGCAGAGCGACGCGCAGGCTCACGGTGCGCAGGAACAGCCAGCCGCCCGAGCGCGCTGTGCTGCCCATGCCGTCCCGTCGGGCTTTCAACGATGCGTCATGCCTCGCCGCGAGCCGCCGGATCACGAGGACGTATGCGCCGACCATGCCCCACTGGGCGACGACCGTGCCGGCCGCCGAGCCGGCGATGCCCCAGCCCAGCCCGTAGATGAACACCACGTTGAGCAGCGCGTTGGCCCCGAACCCGAGGCCGGCGATCCACAGGGGAGTCATGGTGTCCTGCATCCCGCGCAGCAGCCCGGTCGCGGCGAACACGATGAGCATCGCTGGGAGCCCCCACATCGAGACGACGAGATAGGCGTTGGCATCGGCGGCCACGGCGTCGCTCGCGCCGAACAGCGAGACCAGCCAGGGGGAGGATGCCGCGCCTGCGGCGGCGAGCACGGCCCCGATCGCGAGGGCGAGCCACATGCCGTTGATGCCGACCGAGACGGCCTCGCCCGGTCTGCCGGCGCCGAACAGTCGGGCCACCGCCGGGGTCGTCGAGTAGGCGAGGAAGACCATGAGTCCGACGATCGTCTGCAGCACCGCACCCGCGATGCCCAGGCCCGCGAGCGGCGTCGTGCCGAGATGTCCGACCAGCGCCGCGTCGACGATGAGGAACGCCGGTTCTGCGATCAGGGCGCCGAGCGCGGGGACGGCGAGGCGCAGGATCTCGCGGTTGAGAGTGCGCTCGGTCATCCTCCGAGCCTATGGGCTGGCGCGGACAGCAGGCGGTGCAGCACGCCCGCTCCGCCCTCCGGATCCGGTGCGGTCGTACCCTGGAAGGACCAGGATGCGACGGAGGTGCATCATGACGGATCCACGGGAGGCCGCGGCGCGGTACCGTGCGCGGCAGCGAAGCCGGGGGGACGACGAGGACGACAGCGAGTCCGGTGCAGAGCCGGGCATCGCCGCAGCGACGGATCGAGCCGCCTTCATCGAGACGGCGATCCAGGTCGCGATCCGCCGGGGCGATTTCGACGATCTCCCCGGTGCGGGCAAGCCCCTCGAGGGACTCGGAACGCACCACGACCCCGACTGGTGGATCCGACGCAAGATCGAGCAGGAGAACCTGACGGGTCTCGGTCCGCCGGCGATCCTGTTGCGCACCGAGGATCGCGAGCTCGACGACCAGCTCGACCTGCTCGGTCGCGAGGCCGACGTGCGGTCGGTGCTCGAGGACTTCAACGGTCGGGTGCTCGAGGCCCGACGCCAGCTGCAGGGCGGTCCGCCTGTCGTGACGAGTCCACGCGACATCGACGCCGAGGTGGCGGCGTGGGCCGAGCGACGCGCGGCGCGCTTCGCGGCGCGTGCTGCGGAGACGCCGGAGCGGCCCCGGCGACGACGGTTCGGCCTCCGGAGCAGGGCGTGACCCATCCCCCCGAATGTCGGAGCGACGCATAGGCTGGTCGGCATGACCGACGTGCTCCCCTCTGGCCTTGAGACCTCCGAGTTCAGCTCCGACATCCGCCCGCAGGACGACCTCTACCGCCATGTCAACGGCGCCTGGCTCTCCCGCACCGAGATCCCCGGCGACAAGGCGCGGTGGGGGTCCTTCCATCTGCTGGCCGAGCAGGCGGAGAAGGACGTCAGGGCGATCATCGAGGAGTCGCAGGATGCCGAGCCCGGCACTCTCGCCCGCAAGATCGGCGACCTGTTCGCCAGCTTCATGGACACCGAGCGCATCGCCGCGGCCGGGGCGACGCCCCTCGCCGAGACGCTCGCCGAGATCGACGCGATCGACGGCATCCCCGCGTTCCTGCGCACGGTCGGCGCCTACGATCGCGACGGCCGGGCGCACCTGATCGGGTTCTACGTCGACGGCGACCCGGGCAACCCGGAGCGCTACCTCCCGGTGGTCGTGCAGTCGGGCCTGTCGCTGCCGGACGAGAGCTACTTCCGGCTCGACACCTTCGCCGAGACCCGGGCGGCATACCGCGCGCACCTCGAGCGACTGCTCGCGCTCGCCGGAGTCGCGGATGCCGCGGGCACCGCCGACCGCTCGATCGCCCTCGAGACCGAGCTCGCCGGGCACCACTGGGACAACGTGCGCAGCCGCGATGCCGTCGCCACGTACAACCTGAAGACCTGGGCCGAGATCCAGGAGCTCGCCGGTGTCGACCTCGAGCCGTGGCGCGATGCCGTCGCTCCCGGCCACCCCGAGGCGTTCGCCGAGGTCGTGGTCTCGCAGCCGAGCTTCCTCGAAGGCCTCGGGTCGCTGCTGACCGCCGAGCGTCTCGACGAGTGGAAGGCCTGGCTGCGCGCCCAGGTCGTGCATGCCGCGGCTCCGTATCTGACCGACGACTTCGTGCAGGAGAACTTCTCGTTCTACGGCACCGAGCTCACCGGCGTCCCCTCGATCCGCGAGCGCTGGAAGCGCGGTGTCTCGGTGACCGAGAGCGCGCTGAGCGAGGCGATCGGCAAGGTCTACGTCGAGCGGCACTACCCGCCGACGGCGAAGGCCGCGATGGATGAGCTCGTCGGCAACCTCATCGAGGCCTACCGGCAGAGCATCACCGACCTCGAATGGATGACGGCCGAGACCCGCGAACGCGCACTCGCCAAGCTCGACTCCTTCACGCCGAAGATCGGGCACCCTGCCGTGTGGCGCGACTACTCGAGCCTCGAGATCGACCGCGCCGACCTGTTCGGCAACGTGCGCCGTGCGGCGATCTTCGAGCACGACCGCAACGTCGCGAAGGTCGGCAAGCCGATCGACCGTGACGAATGGCACATGCCGCCGCAGATGGTCAACGCCTACTACAACCCCTCGATGAACGAGATCGTGTTCCCGGCGGCGATCCTGCAATACCCGTTCTTCGACGCGTCGCGCGACGCGGCCGCCAACTACGGCGGCATCGGCGCGGTCATCGGTCACGAGATCGGTCACGGATTCGACGACCAGGGCAGCCGTTACGACGGTGACGGCAAGCTCGAGGACTGGTGGACGGATGCCGATCGCTCCGCGTTCGAGCAGCGCACCAAGGCCCTCATCGCGCAGTACGACGAACTCGTGCCTGAGGGACTCGCCGCCGAGCACCACGTCAACGGCGCGCTGACGATCGGTGAGAACATCGGCGACCTGGGCGGTCTCGGCATCGCGCTCAAGGCGTATGAGATCGCACTCGACGGCGCCGAGGCGCCGGTCATCGACGGCTACACCGGCGTGCAGCGCCTCCTGCTGTCGTGGGCGCAGGTCTGGCAGCAGAAGAGCCGCGACGCCGAGACGCTGCGCCTGCTCACGATCGATCCGCACTCTCCGAACGAGTTCCGGTGCAACCAGATCGTCCGCAACATCGATGCGTTCTACGAGGCGTTCGACGTGACCGAGACCGACGCGCTGTGGCTGCCGCAGGACTCGCGCGTGACCATCTGGTGAGCGCTCCGGCCTCGGCGATCGCGCCGGGTCGGGGTGCCCTGCTGTCTGCCGGATGACGTTCTGATGACCGTATACCGGAGTATGTAGGGCATCCTCACCTGGCGGGGTTACGATATCCGTGCTGCGGCGGATGGACACCGCAGCATCCCGCCAATCCAACCCCCCTGTTAAGGATCACGCGTGGGTGCTTCCGAGCCTGCCGACGGCCCGCCGCTGGCCTCGCTGCGCCGCTCTCAGCGGACCAGCCGACGCTTGCCGCGCCGTGCTGCCGCAGGGCGCAGGTCGTTCACCTCGACCTTGCGGGCGCTCGAACAGCTGGCGGATGCCGGGGCCCAGGTATCGGTGCATGTCGTCGATCTCGACAACCACACGCAAGTCCTCGCGGGCGACGACCATGTGACCATGCCGGTCGCCGGACTCGGTGTCGTGCCCCTGCTGATCGAGGTGGCGGCCGCGTTCGAGGCGGGCACACTCGATCCGCTCGAGATCGTCGAGCGCACCGCCGTCGATCCGGTGTCGACGTCGGGGCTCTGGCGCCACCTGCACGCGCCCGCCCTCCCACTCGAAGACCTCGCCGTGCTCGCGGCCACGGCCGGCGACCCCATCGCGGTCAACGCTCTGCTGCAGCGGGTCGGCCACGACCGGGTGCGCGAGCGCATCGAGGCTCTCGGACTGCGCCGCACCGCCGTTCTCGATCGATTCCGTGACGAGCGCGGCCCCGATGATGCTCCGCACGTCGCCGTGGGCTCTGCACGCGAGTTCGCGGGTCTCTTCTCGGCGCTCGTGAATTCCCAGGTGGTGGGGGCGTCGGTGAGCGCTCAGGTGTCCGAGTGGCTGAGCCTCAATCAGGATCTGAGCCTGGTGGCATCCGCGACCGGCCTCGACCCGTTCGCACACGACCACGACGCGCACGGCCTGCTGTTCATCAACAAGACCGGCCGCGACCGCGGCGTGCGTGCCGAAGCGGGAGTGCTCGCCGGGCCGCGCGCGGGTGTGGCCTACTCCCTGATCGTCTGCTTCGACGATCTGTCGATCACGCACCGACTCCGCGCGCACGACGCCTTCCGCGTCCTCGGGGTCGAGCTCATGGAGTACACCCACTGATCGCATTCCACGCCCGACGCGACGTCGGCCGCGGTTAGCATCGAGCAATGCCCCGTACAGACTGGACCCCGCATCGTCGTGATGACGGAGAACTTCTCGGTTGGATCCATCCGGAAGGCGAGGGCTGGGTCGCGATCGATGTGCTCGGGCGCGCGGTGTCCGGGCCGACGGAGTGGCTCGACGCCGAGGCGGCCCTGGAGGACCACGGGATCGCGTGGCTCGCCGACCCGTGGATGCTCGAGGGCGAGGCCGAGCGCCCCCTGCGCGTGCGCATCGTCGAGGTCACGCCCGATGGCGAGGGGAGATCGGGGCGCATCGTGGTGAAGGTCGACGACTTCGGCGACATCACTCGTCCCGCCACGCAGCAGTACGTGCTCTCCTGGCCCGCCCCTGATCGGCTGCGGACGCCATCGCCGACGGATCCCGATCCGCGGGCGTTCTGACCCGACCGTTCGTGGACTGCGGGCGCCGGCGTGCGCGGTGTGCGTGCGCGGTCAGCCCGGCAGCGAGGGGTGCTGCTCGGACGAGCGCTGGCGGGGGATGAACAGCGACAGGACGAGCGCGACGATTCCGGCGGCGATAGCGAGCCAGAAGCACACGTCGAACGCCGCCCTCGTCGGCACGGATACCCCGCCGACGTCGATGCTCATCGCGGCCAGCACGCCGCCCATCACGGCAGAGGCGCTCGACGTGCCGACCGAGCGGAAGAGGGCGTTGAGTCCGTTCGAGGCGCCGGTCTCGTTCGCGGGCACCGACCGCATGATGATCATCGGCATGGCGGCGAACGTGAAGCCGATGCCGACCCCGATCAGCAGGTTGCCCACCAGGATGTGCCACACCTCGCTCGACCACAGGAGCACGAAGACGTACGCGAGGACGATGGCTCCCGCGCCGACGGTGAACAGCGGACGAGGTCCGACGGTGCGCTCGAGCCATCCCGACAGGGGTGAGATCACCATCATCACGAGGCCGGCGGGCATGATGATCAGCGACGCCGAGACCATGTCGAGCCCGAAGCCCGCACCCGAGGCCGCGGGGCCCTCGAGCAGCTGCGGGAACGTCACGTTCGACGCGAACAGCGCGAAGCCCATCCCGATCGCGGCGATGTTGGTGAAGAGCACGGCGGGGCGCGCGGCGACCCGCAGGTCGAGGAGCGGATCGTTCGTCCGCAGCTGGTACCAGCCCCAGACGAGCAGTACGCCCACGCCGCCGATGATGCAGGTGAGGGTCAGCGGTGCCGTCCAGCCCCACTCGGCACCGCGGGACACGAACAGCAGGATGCCGGTGAGTCCGATCGCGAGTCCGATGGCGCCGAGCACATCGAGGCGTCCGGGGAACCGCAGCACATCCTCGGGGATCACGAGGAGTACCAGCGCGAGACCCACGACGCCGAGAGCCGCGGCGAGCCAGAACAGCCAGTGCCAGTCCGCGTTCACGGCCAGCAGCGCGGCGACCGGCATCCCGATCGCGCCTCCGACGCCCATGGTCGCGCTCATCAGGGCGACGGCCGTGCCCAGGCGTTCGGGAGGCAGCACGTCGCGCATGATCGCGATGCCGAGCGGTACCACGCCCGTCACCGCGCCTTGGAGCGCTCGACCGATGATGACTCCGATGATCGAGCCCGACAGTGCGGCGATCAGGGAGCCGAGAATGAGCAGCCCGAGCAGCACGATCACCACTCGGCGCTTGCCGTACATGTCGCCGAGCCGGCCCGAGATCGGAGTGGCGACGGCGGCGACGAGCAGCGTGATCGTGACGACCCAGGTGGTGTCCTCGCGAGACGCGTTCAGCAGGCGCGGCAGCTCGGCCTGCAGGGGCACGACGAGCGTGAACATGAACGACGAGCAGAGGCCCGCGAAGGCCAGGACGGCGACGATGGCCCACTTGGGTGGTGTTCGGGAGAATTTTCTGCGCGCGCGATCTTCGTTCTCTCCCATCGCTTCAGGCTATCGGCGTCTGCGACACCGGAGGCGCGAGGACGATGCGATCGTCAGCTCACGCCCTTCATCAGTCGCAGCACCGGCTTGACGGCGAACAGCAGACCGAGGCCGACCACGATCGCTATTGCGCCGAGGATAGAGAAGTACGGCACCTCGTTCTTCGGGTCGTAGAACTGCACGAGCCAGCCCGAGATCGCGGTGCCGAGTGCGATCGACAGGAAGAACAGCGCCACCATCTGGGTGTGGAACACCTTCGGCGCGAGCTTCGTCGTGACCGACAGCCCCACGGGAGAGATGAGCAGCTCGGCCACGGTGAACACGAAGAGGATGCCGACGATCGCGAGCAGGGGCGTGGAGTTGGCGCCGCCGCCTGCGAACGGCAGGAACAGCAGGAACGCCGCACCCATGATGATCGCTCCCAGTGCGAACTTCACCGGGGTGGAGGGCTGGCGCGGGCCGAGGCGCGTCCAGATCGCCGCGAAGACGCCGGAGAGGATGATGATGAACACGGGGTTGATCGACTGGACCCACGAGACGGGCATCTCGAATCCGAAGATGTTGCGGTCGAGGCGCTCGTCGGAATAGACCGTGAGCACGGTGAACTGCTGCTGGTACAGCGACCAGAACGCGACGCTCGTGATGAAGAGCGGCAGGAATCCCCACACGCGGGAGCGCTCGGTGCCGTCGATCCGCCGACTGCTGAGGATGACGGCGAAGTACGCGACCGTCGCGATGATGGTTCCGATGATGACGATGTCCGCCAGGTTGTCGGCCTGGATCACGCCGATGAGCACCAGCACCGCGATGAGCGCGACGGCTGCGACCGCGACGATCGCGACCAGCGGATAGCGCGACCGGGGGAGCGGGTTCGGCACGCGGCGCGCCTCGTCCGGCAGCGCCTTGCGGCCGAAGGAGTACTGCACCAGCCCCAGCGTCATCCCGATCGCGGCGAGGCCGAAGCCATAGTGGAATCCGAGCGACGACTGCAGGATGCCGGTGAGGATCGGGCCCAGGAAGGCCCCGAGGTTGATGCCGAGGTAGAACAGCGAGAATCCGGCATCCCGGCGGGTGTCGTCGGCGCTGTAGAGGGTTCCGACGACCGACGTGGCGTTCGCCTTGAGGCCACCGGATCCGAGGGCGACGAGCACGAGCCCGACGCCGACTCCGATGAACCCGGGAAGCAGGGCCAGGGCGACGTGCCCGCCGACGATCACGATCGCACTGATGAACAGCACTCGCTCCGACCCCAGCATCCGGTCGGCGATCCACGCGCCGAGGATGGTCGAGAGGTAGACCGACCCTCCATAGGCGCCGACGATGCCGCCGGCGACGGCCTGCGAGAGTCCGAGGCCGCCCTCGCTGACCGAGAAGTACAGGTAGATCAGCAGGATTCCCTGCATGCCGTAGAAGCTGAAGCGCTCCCACATCTCGACTCCGAAGATGTGGACGAGCGCCCAGGGCTGCCCGAAGAACCTGGTGTCGGACTTCTCGG
Organism: Microbacterium sp. Root280D1; assembly: GCF_001428975.1. Taxonomy (NCBI): domain Bacteria; kingdom Bacillati; phylum Actinomycetota; class Actinomycetes; order Micrococcales; family Microbacteriaceae; genus Microbacterium; species Microbacterium sp. Root280D1. Next base: position 47,091 of record NZ_LMJK01000004.1, read on the forward strand.
CGGTCGTATCGCTGGTTGACATCCCTCCACGGTACGCCCGCTCGCGGCATGGTTCCCAGACCGTTCGCGTCGCTCGATTCCGAAAACGGCGACCGGAGGGGCAGACTGGGGGCGTGCGAACCATCCGTGATCTGGACACCGTTGAACTCATCATCGACGCGCAGTGCCTGCTCGACTCCATCCGGGGCCCCGAGCGCGTGATCGACGCCGGCACGCTGCGCGCCCTGCAGCAATCCGGCAACTACGTCGTCGGCCTCTTCGACGCCGAGAGCGGCGAAGAGCGGATGGTGGGCGCGTCGATCGCGTTCTTCGGTGCACCCGGACGCCGGGCGATGCACTCGCACATCACGGCACTGCTGCCCGACTACCGCGGACGCGGGTGGGGGCGCGAGCTCAAGGAGCACCAGCGCCAGTGGGCGTTCTCGCGCGATGTCGGCCGCATCACCTGGACGTTCGATCCGCTCGTCGCCCGCAACGCGCACTTCTTCCTCACCGTTCTCGGCGCACGTGTCACCGGATACTCCGTCAACCGCTACGGCATCTTCGGCGGCGGGGATGCCGGGGACGAGAGCGACCGACTCGACGTCGAGTGGGCTCTCGCCGACATCGCCAAGCCACCGGCATCCGACGCGATCGTCGAGACGCTCGAGATCCCCTCGGACATCGAGACCATGCGCATCGAGGATCCGGAGGCGGCGCACGAGTGGCGCACGCGGCTGCGCGCGCAGATGGAGGGGCTGCTGGGCAGCGGCCTCGCTCTCTCGGGGTTCGATGTCGAGAAGGGCTACCTCTTCACGGCCTGAGCGCCGCACACCTGGCCTCGCCGGGGTCCTGACGCGAAGCGGTCGCGGATAAGATTGAGGTGCCCGTGATCACGGGCTTTCCCACCGCCGACCATTGGAGCCACCGTGGCCGAACAGTCCCGTCTAGACAAGGTCATCGCCCTTGCCCGCCACCGCGGGTTCGTCTTCCAGGCGGGTGAGATCTACGGCGGTTCGCGGTCCGCGTGGGATTACGGGCCCCTCGGCACCGAGCTCAAGGAGAACATCCGCCGCCAGTGGTGGCAGACGTTCGTGCGCGGCCGCGGCGATATGGTCGGCCTCGACTCGAGCATCATCCTGCCCAAGCGCGTGTGGGAGGCGTCCGGTCACGTCGCGACCTTCACCGATCCGCTGGTCGAGTGCCTCAGCTGCCACAAGCGCTTCCGTGCCGACAACCTGATCGAGGACTTCGAGGCGCGCAAGGGCCGCAAGGCGGAGAACGGCCTCGCCGATGTGCCGTGCCCGAACTGCGGCACGAAGGGACAGTACACCGAGCCCAAGTCGTTCTCGGGTCTCGTCAAGACCTACCTGGGAGTCGTCGACGACGAGTCCGGGCTGCATTTCCTGCGCCCCGAGACGGCTCAGGGCATCTTCGTGAACTTCTCGAACGTGCTCACCGCCAGCCGCAAGAAGCCGCCGTTCGGCATCGGCCAGGTCGGCAAGGCGTTCCGCAACGAGATCACGCCCGGAAACTTCATCTTCCGCACCCGTGAGTTCGAGCAGATGGAGATCGAGTTCTTCACGCCGCCCGCAGAAGCTCAGGAGTGGTTCGACCACTGGGTCGAGGCGTGCTGGAACTGGTTCATCGATCTGGGCATCGACCCCGAGAACATGCGCCAGTTCGACGTTCCCGAAGATGACCGCGCGCACTATTCGGCCGGCACCATCGACGTCGAGTACCGCTTCGGTTTCACGGGCAAGGAGTGGGGTGAGCTCATGGGCGTCGCGAACCGCACCGATTACGACCTGTCGAGCCACAGCGAAGCCTCGGGCCAGAGCCTGACCTACTTCGACCAGGCCACCGGAGACCGTTACACGCCCTACGTGATCGAGCCCTCGTTCGGCCTCACTCGCGCCATGATGGCGTTCCTCGTGGACGCGTATCGCGAAGAAGCGGTGCCGAACGCCAAGGGCGGCACCGATGTGCGCACCGTGCTCAAGCTCGACCCGCGTCTCGCCCCTGTCAAAGCCGCCGTATTGCCGCTGAGCCGCAACGAGCGCCTGTCGCCGCTGGCGCGCGAGGTCGCTGACACGCTGCGCAGCTCGTGGGCCGTCGACTTCGACGACGCGGGCGCGATCGGCCGTCGCTACCGCCGTCAGGACGAGATCGGCACACCGTTCTGCGTCACGATCGACTTCGACTCGCTCGACGACCGTGCGGTCACCGTGCGCGACCGCGACACGATGGCGCAGGAGCGCGTCTCGATCGACGATCTGCACGAGTACCTGGCTGAGCGTCTCAAGGGCGCCTGACGCGCGGACCACCGGAACGAGAGGCTCGCTGTCCGAGAGGACGGCGGGCCTCTCGCGTCAGCCGGTGACGGTCAGCTGCACCTGATCGGTGCCGCCCGCCTCTACCCAGGCGAGCGAGCGCTCGAGGATGCCGCGGAGCACGTCGAGGTCGATCTGTTCCAGGTCCTTGATGTAGAGGCATCCGACGCCGGTGCTGTGCGGGCCGAGGTTCTCGAGCGCGCCCGAGTGCGCATCGACGCCGTCGAACAGATAGATGGTGGTCGCCGCTTTGCGCGGGGCGAAGCCGAGCAGGCCGCTGTCGCCCTCGGTGCCGGTCGGGTACCGGTAGTGGCAACTTCCGAATCCGATGATCGTGCCCCAGGTCTGAGGGTCGCGGCCCGTGACCCCCTGCATGAGCGCGGTCAGCGTCTCGGCATCCCGGCGGCGGACCGCCGGAGTGGAGCGGGCGATGAGACCTGCGACGTCATCGCCCGTGGGTTTCATGCGTTCGCCTTCGCCGCAGCTTTCATGGCCTTCTTGTGCTCTCGTACTCTGGTGAGCGATTCGGGCGAGACGATGTCGGCGACGCTGCGGTACGAACCCTCGGTGCCGTAGTCGCCGGCGGCCTCCCGCCATCCCGCGCCGGTGAAGCCGTACTGCTTGCCGAGCAGAGCAAGGAAGATCTTCGCCTTCTGTTCGCCGAAGCCGGGAAGGGCCTTGAGCCGCTTCAGGACCTCGGTGCCCGACGGATCACCGTCGGTCCAGATCGCCGAGGCGTCTCCGTCCCACTGATCGACGATCTCCTGGCACAGGGTCTGCACGCGTGCCGCCATCGAACCCGGGAACCGGTGCACGGCGGGCGTCGTCTTGAACGCCTCGAGGAACTCGTCCGGGTCCATGGCCGCGATCGTGGTGGCGTCGGACGCGCCTGTGCGCTGCTCGATCTTCAGGGGACCGGCGAAGGCCGTCTCCATCGGAACCTGCTGATCGAGCAGCATCCCGACCAGCAGGGCCAGCGGATTGTCGGTGAGCAGCGCGTCTGCGGCGGTGTCTCCGGTGATGTGAAGGGCCATGCATCCAGTCTGGCACCGACTCGCTCCGATGCCGGAGTCAGATGCGCTGGAGCTTGGGAAGGGGGCCCTCGAGACGCGCGACCGAGATTCGGACATCGGCGATATCGGCCTTGAGCTCTGTCTTGACGTCGTAGATGTCCTGCTTGAGTTCCGACCGGAGCTCGGCGATGTCGCCCTTGAGTTCGGTGCGGAGTTGGGCCATGTCGCCTTTCAGTTCCGACCGGAGTTCGGCGATGTCGCCTTTGAGTTCGGTGCGCAGTTCGGCGATGTCGGTCTTGAGTTCGGTGCGGAGCTCCGCGATGTCGCCTTCGACCCTCGCGAACCGTTCATCGACCCTGTCGAATCGCTCGTCGATCCTGTCGAACCGTACTTCGAGCCCTTTGGCCTGCTTTGCAAGCATCCGAGAGACGCCGCCGAGCACGGTGGCGGTGACGCCGAAGAGGGCGATGATGATGCCGATCAGGTTCGGATCCACGAGCATTCCCCCAGTCTGCGCCGCGTGATCGACGCTGTCAGGGGTTCGACGATATGAAGCATCGAAGTGGCCGCCGGGGCGACCGCCGTGCTTCTCCCGAGTGCTGTGGAAAGACCACCGCAGAGGGCTCCCGTGCAGAAGGATCGCTGCTCAGGCGGTCGCGGCGCCGTCGGTATCGGACGACAGCGCGGACTCGACCGGCTCGATGCCGTACAGCGTCGAGAGTGCAGTCGCGAAATCGTCCGCGCGGCCGGCAGCGGCCAGTTCGTGGGCGCGGGTGGTCGGCACGTGCAGCAGCACGCCGGTCAGGTGGCGAAGCGCCTGCTCGACCCTGCCGTCCTCATCGCCGCGTGCGCGAGCGCGGCCGATCTCGGCCTCGAGCAGCGCGAACATATGCGACCGCAGGGCGACGACCGACGGCGTGACGCTCTGTCGGCTGCCGACGACGTGGAACGTGTCAGCTGCTTCGCGCACCACGGTGCGTGCGGCATCCGTCGCCTGCAGCTCTTCGAGCGGTGCGTGCAGGCTGATGGTCTCGAGGTCGAGCAGCGCGACGCCTTCGAGCGCTGCGACGGCGGGGTCGACGTTGCGCGGCATGCCCAGGTCGACGACCATCTGGCTGTGCGACGCGACGGGGCATCCCTCGGGTGCGATGCCGGTCGGCGCCTGCAGGTGCTCAGGTGTCAGCACCGGAGCGGTCGCCGTCGTGCAGGTGATCAGCAGGCTCGATCGCGAGGCGACGCGCGCGTAGTCCTCTGCGGCGACCGGGCGGATGCCGTGCTTCGCGGCGAACTTCTCGGCGCGGCCCGAGGGTGAGTACACCGAGATGTTGACGGCTCCCCGTTCGCGCAGTGTCGCGAGGGTGACCGCTGCGTAGGCACCGGTGCCGACGAGCAGCACGCGCTCCGTCGACCAGTCGGCGATGCGGCTGTCAGCGAGTTCGAGGGCGAGGCGCACGAGCGAGCGGCCGGCCCGGCCGAGGGCTGTGACGTTCTTGACCTTGCGCTGCGCCTGGCTCGCGCGCTGGAAAAGCCGCTCGAGCTCGGGCGAGGTGGTGCCCTCCTTGCGCGCGGACTTGAGGGCGCGACGCACCTGACCGGCGATCTCGCCTTCGCCGGAGACGACGGATTCGAGTCCCGATGCGACGGAGAAGAGGTGCTCCGCCACTCGACGACCGGAGTGCACCTCGTAGGCGCCGTCGAGTTCGGACGCGCGGATGCCGGTCGATGCTTCGACAGCCTCGAGCACCGCCTCGACACCGATCGCACCCGCTGCCGTGACGGGCTCGTCCATCTCGACGTAGGCCTCGAAGCGGTTGCAGGTAGCAAGAACGACCGCACCCTGCACGCAGGACGCCATGTCCACGACCGTGGAGGCGACGTCATCGGGGGTGCGGCTCAGGCGTTCGAGCAATTCGAAGGAGGCGGTCTTGTGACTCGCCGTGACAACCAGCAGCACATGACGATTCTACCTGAGGCTTCATGCAGGTCGGCCCGGCGGCGGATGGGAGGATGGTCGCATGGTCCTCTCCGACGCTCCGCTGCTGCGCGCCCTCACCGGCCCCCGCCCCGAACATGCTCCCGTGTGGTTCATGCGCCAGGCCGGCAGGTCGCTGCCCGAGTACCGCGAGCTGCGCGTCGGCACGCGCATGCTGGACGCCTGCCTGACTCCCGATCTCGCGGCCGAGATCACGCTGCAGCCCGTGCGTCGTCACGGCGTGGACGCCGCCGTGTTCTTCAGTGACATCGTCATCCCGCTGCGTCTCGCCGGGGTGGACGTCGAGATCGAGCCCGGACGCGGCCCCGTGTTCGCCGACCCCGTGCGGTCTGCCGCCGATGTCGATCGCATCACAGCGATCGACCCGCTGTCGCTCGACGGCACCGCGATCGCCGAGGCCGTCGGCATCGTCACGGCCGAGCTCGGCGACACCCCCCTGATCGGATTCGCGGGTGCTCCCTTCACTCTCGCCGCGTACCTCGTCGAAGGCGGCCCGTCGAAGGAGCACCTGCGGGCGCGGGCCATGATGCACGCCGATCCGGAGTCGTGGAACCGCCTCGCGGGCTGGCTCGCGCAGGTCTCACGCCGGTTCCTCGAGATCCAGCGGGATGCCGGAGCATCCGTCGTGCAGTTGTTCGACTCCTGGGCCGGGTCGCTGAGCACCGCCGACTATCGCGCGTACGTGGCACCGCATTCGCGTGTCGCCCTCGATGCCATCGGCGTGCCGAGCATCCACTTCGGCGTGGGCACCGGGCCCTTCCTCGCCGACATGCGCCTGGACGGCATCGCCGACGGCGTCGGTGTCGACTGGCGGATGCCGCTCGACGAGGCCGCCGCGATCCTCGGCCCCGACGTCTCGGTGCAGGGCAACATCGATCCGGCACTGCTGTCCGCTCCGTGGCCGGTGCTCGAGGCGCATGTGCGCGACGTCGTCGAGCGCGGGCGTGCCGCCAGGGGACACATCGTCAACCTCGGGCACGGCGTGCCGCCCGAGGCGGACCCCGATCAGCTCACCCGTATCGTCGAGCTGGTCCATTCGATCTGAGTCCCAGGGCGCTTCACGGCCGAGCTTCACGAGGATGCAATATAGCGTCAGTGCTAGATTGCACCCATGACAGATAGCGCGTCGGACGTCTTCGCGGCTCTGGCGCACCCGACGAGGCGCCAGATCCTGCAGGATCTGAAAGAGGGCGAGCTCGCAGCGGGTGAGATAGCCTCGCGGTTCTCGTCGAGCGGGCCGACGATCTCGCGGCACCTCGGCGTTCTCCGTCAGGCGGGTCTCGTGAGCGAGCGCCGTGATGCCAATCGCATCCTGTACTCCCTCGTCGGCGAGCGGCTGGCCCTCTCCGTAGGCGACTTCCTGTCGACCGTGTGCCCCGAGCAGATCGTGCTCCGTGAGGTCCGCAAGCGCGGCACCGGGCGGGAATCCGCGGTGCAGACCGAGGCGTGACGGGTTTGTCCGGCCGAATGCTGGAAGCCGTTTCCCCGGCGGATGGAAGGATTGACGCATGACGTCGAAGCCAGCGAACAGTGAGACGCCCCGCGCCGAACCGGCCGACCTCGCCGCGAGGGCGGCGGAGAGGCACATCGTCGTCATCGGCGGGGGCATCGGCGGCCTGATCGCTGCCCGGGAGTGCGTCAAGGTCGGCATGCGCGTCACCCTGCTCGAGGCGACGGATGCCGTCGGCGGCGCCATCCGTCGCGCTGAGCTCGACGGAGTGGTGGTGGATGCCGGCGCGGAGAGCTACGCGACGAGGGGCGGCCGTGTGCGCGCTCTGATCGAGGAGCTCGGCCTCGCCGACCGTATCGTCGCGCCCGCGGCAGGGAGCGCCTGGCTCGCTGGCATCCCCGGCATCGGCGCGGCACCGCTGCCCGTCGGCGGGATCCTCGGAATCCCCGGCAATCCGTTCCAGGAGGACGTCCGCCGCATCATCGGGTGGTCGGGCGCATGGCGTGCGTACCTGGATCGCGTTCGCCCGCCGCTGACGATCGGCCACAGTCAGAGCCTCGGCAGACTGGTGTCGTCGCGCATGGGAGCCAGGGTGCGCGATCGTCTCGTCGCCCCGGTCACGACCGGTGTGTACTCAGCCTCGCCTGACGACGTCGACGTCGACATCGCGGCCCCCGGACTCAACGCAGCCCTCACCCGCGTCGGATCGCTCTCGGGGGCGGTGCAGACGATGCGGCAGGAGAGCGCGGACAGAGTTGCGAAGGCGCGCGGAGCCGCGAGTCGCGAGGGTGCCGCGCTCGCGCCCGGCGCGGCCGTGGAAGGGCTCGACGGCGGTATGACGGTGCTGATCGAGGCGCTGGTCGCGGATATCGAGAAGCTCGGTGGCGTCGTGCACACCGGCGCGCAGGTGACGCAGCTGACGCGCACCGCCGAGGCGTGGATGGTGAAGGCTCACGCCGACGTCGCTCCCGTGGCAGACGCCGTTCTCGGCGACGCTCACGCGGAGGAGATCGAGTTCGCCGCAGATGGCGTGGTGGTCGCGACCTCCGAGGCCGCCGCGAGGCGACTTCTCGAGAAGAGCGTGCCCGCACTGGCGGAGACCGCGCCGGCGGATGCTCCGGAGATCGAGATCGTCACACTGCTGCTGGAGCCGTCGGCACTGGCGGGTGCTCCACGGGGCACCGGCGTGCTGACCGTCCCCGGCAGTCACACAGCGAAGGCGCTCACCCACTCCAGTGCGAAGTGGGACTGGGTGCGCGCCGCGGCCGGCCCCCGGCACGTCGTGCGGGTCTCGTTCGGAGCCCAGGGCGAACCCGCCGCCACCACCGCGCTCGACGACGACGCCGCGGCTCGACTGGCGCTGAGCGAAGCATCGGCTCTCCTCGGCGTGCCGCTCGCGGCGGGCGACCTCGTGGCGTCTCACCGCGCGAGGTACGTGCAGTCGCAGCCTGCATCGATCATCGGCTCCGGTGCGCGCCGAGAGGCCGCGAGGTCGGCTGTGCAGGGCGTGCACGGGCTCGCCGCCGTCGGCGCGTGGCTGGCCGGCACGGGTCTCGCCCAGGTGATCCCCGACGCGCGCGAAGAGGCGGACCGGCTTCGTCGGGCGCTGCTCTGGGACTGACGCCGTCGCACGAACCCGAAAGTCGCTCCGCTGTCAACCCTCTGCGTGACAGATGCCGAAATCGGCATACGGGGCTACGCTGGACACCTGCAGGCGGCTCCGAGTCGTCGGTTCGCCCCAGGCGTTCACACCGGAACAACGTGAGGAGACCCCATGAAGGGGAAGATCGGACTCGTCGTAGGAATCGGCGTGGGATACGTGCTCGGAACCCGCGCGGGCCGCGAGAGGTACGAGCAGATCAAGACGCAGTGGCTGAAGGTCTGGAACCTCGACCCGGTGCAGGAGCAGGTCGACAAGGTCAAGGGCTACGTCGGCGACAAGGCGGCGGCAGTGCCCGGTGCGATCTGGACCGGCGTGCAGAAGGTCGTCAAGTCGGCCGGCGGTGGCGACAAGACCGCTGGGCAGCGACTCGACTCCGCCGTGGCTGCGGGGCGCAAGGCCGCTGACGACATCGTCGACGCCACCGAGGACGCCGTCGACGAGGTCAAGGACGCCGCGAAGAAGGACGACGCGAAGAAGCCCGCGGCCAAGAAGCCGGCAACGCCCGGCTCCACCGCCGCGAAGTCTGGCAGCTGACATGCCCCGCGGATACCGCGATCGCGCCGAGGACAGCCTGCTGTCCCTGATCGGCGATCTTCCCGAGCTCATCAGCAGCCTCGTCAAAGCCGAGATCAACGCGGCCAAGACCTGGATCTCGAAGACGGCGAAGGACGCAGGAATCGGCTCCGTCTGGTTCCTCGTCGCTCTCTTCTTCCTGTTCTGGGCCGTGCCGGTGATCCTGGTGTTCGCGATCGCCGGGCTGTCGTCGTGGTGGCCGGTCTGGCTGTCCGCCCTGGCGGTGCTCGGCATCCTGATCCTCGCCGTGCTGCTGTTCGCGCTGCTCGGCATCCTGAAGTTCCGCAAGGTGCTCGCTCGTAAGAACCCCGCGCAAGCGGTGGGCGAAGACATCAGACTCGTGAAGGAAGCCGGCAATGACGAACTCTGAGATCACGAGGCCTCTGCCCAAGACGGCGGTTCCGGCGGGCATCGTCGACCCGGTCCAGTCGGCTCGGGCGGAGCTGAAGGCCGCTCTCGCGGCGATCGAGGTCAAGGGCAACTTCCCCCGGCGCATCGACACGGCCTCCAAGCGCGCCGCGGCGAAGGCGAGGGTCTTCGCCGACCGCAACCCGGCTGCCGCGATCGCGGGAGCCGTGGGCGTCGCGGTGATCATCGGCGGTGCCGTCTGGGCGATCGCCCGCGCGCTCTCACGCTGACCGCAGGCCGAATTCCTCGCATCCTGACTCGCGTTCGCGAGTGCTTCACAAAGGGGGCAGACTGGATCCATGTCCGATGCGCGCGAAGAGAACCCGTCCGGCTTCACCCTCTGGGCAGTCTGGCGACGAAACCCCGATGTGGCTGTCACCGAGTCCGACTCCACGGAGCTCGAGACGATCGTCTCGTACATCGAGGACTCCGGCGTCACGGTCCGCGGCTTCTACGACGTCTCGGGCCTGAAGGCGGACGCCGATCTGCTCGTGTGGCTGCACGGCGACACTGCCGAGGACCTGCAGAAGGCTCTTCGCCGCCTCCGCCGCACCGAGTTGCTGCGCACCCTGCTGCCGGTCTGGAACGTCATGGGCGTGCACCGCGATGCCGAGTTCAACCGGGCTCACGTCCCGGGATTCCTTCGCGGCGTGGAGCCGAAGGACTGGCTGTGCCTGTACCCGTTCGTCCGCACGCCGGAGTGGTATCTCGCGCCCGAAGAGGAGCGCCGGAAGATGCTCGCCGATCACGGACGCAAGGGAGCGGCGTTCACCGGGGTCATCGCGAACACGGTCGCGGCATTCGCCCTGGGCGACTACGAGTGGATCCTGCCGCTCGAAGCCGACGAGGTCACCGAGCTGGTCGATCTCATGCGCGACCTGCGCTACACCGACGCGCGCCTGTACGTGAAGGAGGAGGTCCCGTTCTACACGGGTCGACGCCTCCGGTTCGACGAGATCGCGGACGTGCTGCAGTAGGTCGACGATGAACACTCAAAGTCAGACCTCCTCCCCGATCCGATTGGGCACCCGCCGCAGCGCGCTCGCCCAGGCGCAGTCGGGGCACGTCGCCGCCGCGCTCGAGAAGATCTCGGGGCGCCCCGTCGAGCTCGTACCGATCACCAGCGAGGGCGACACGAATCGTGCGTCGCTGTCGGAGATCGGCGGTCAGGGCATCTTCGCCACGCGTCTGCGAGAGGCACTGCTCGCCGGCGAGTGCGACTTCCTCGTGCATTCGCTCAAGGACCTTCCCACCGCGATCCCCGACGGTCTCGTCATCGCAGCGACCCCGGTGCGTGAGGACGCGCGCGACGTCGCGATCACTCGCGGCGGCACACCGCTGCACCAGCTCCGTTCCGGCAGCAAGGTCGGCACGGGATCCCCCCGGCGCATCGCGCAGGTGCACCGGAGGGCTCCGCACGCGGAGGTCGTGGACATCCGGGGCAACGTCGATTCTCGTCTGCAGCGGGTCGCCTCCGGCGAGTTGGATGCGGTGATCCTGGCTGCGGCCGGTCTGTCGCGCCTCGGCACGGACTCCCCGCTGCGCCGCGAAGAGCTGGGCCTCTCCGAATGGCCGACAGCGCCGGGGCAGGGATCGCTCGCGGTGGAGACGCGCACGGATGCCCCCGCAGAGCTGCTCGCCGCGCTCGCCGAGCTCGACGACTTCGACACGCGTCTGGCGGTGACCGTAGAGCGTGCCGTTCTCGAGGGGCTGGATGCCGGATGCCAGGCGCCGATGGCCGCACATGCGGTCGTCGAGGGCGACGAGATCCGCATCAGGACAGTCGTCTACGCCACCGACGGTGGGCGCCGTATCGGCCTCGACGTCACCGAAGCCGTGAACGGGGAGTATATTCGTCGGAACGGCAGCGGCAATGGAGCGGATGCTGCCGGTGGTGCAGACCCGATGCACGCAGCACGCGAGATCGGGTTGTCTGTCGCCCATCGGCTGCTCGAGCAAGGGGCGGCCGACCTCGTCTCCCGAGAGCATTCCTCATCATGACCAATTCGAAGCAGGACCGACCGCTGGACGGCTGGCGCATCCTCGTACCCCGCGGAGGGCCGTGGGGCGACGGTGTCGCCGCCAGTCTGCGCTCCCGTGGCGCGGTGCCCGTCGTGGCACCGCTGATCAATTTCGCCGCCACCACCGACCAGGCAGCCCTCGACGTCGCTCTCACCCGGCTCGCGGATGGAGAGTACGACTGGCTGACGGTGACGAGTGCGACGACCGTCGACGTGATGTTCGCGCACCGCGCGATCGTCCCGCGCCGCACGAAGATCGCGGCCGTCGGCGAGACGACCGCCGCCGCCCTGCAGGCGGTCGGCTACGAAGTCGCGATGGTGCCGGACGAAGACAATTCGGCAGCGGGCATGGCCGAGCAGCTCATCGCCCTCGAGACCGAGCCTCGTCGCATCCTGGCGCTGCGCAGCGAGATCGCGAAGCCCGTGCTCAGCGTCCTCCTGCAGGAGGCCGGTCACGATGTCGACAGCGTTGTGGCATATCGCACGGTCGGCGTCCCGGTCACGGAGCGCATCAAGCGTGATGTCGAGAACGGACGGATCAACGCGATCCTGATCACGAGCGGTTCGGTCGCCGAGCAGGTGCGCGAGCAGTTCCCGCTGATCCCGGACGACACGCTGCTGGCGGCCATCGGTCCGCGCACCGCGAAGGATGCCGATCGGGCAGGTCTGCCGATCACCGTCGTCGCCGACCGTCAGACTGTGGACGCGCTGATCGACGCGGTGTCGAGCTACACCCTCCCGCATGCGGCGGACGAGTTGGCACCGTGAGCTTTCCCGACGTACGACTGCGCCGCCTCCGCCAGTCTGCTGCAGTCCGTGGACTGGTGCGCGAGACCTCGATCGAGCCCCGTCAGCTGGTGCTTCCACTGTTCGTTCGCGAGGGACTCACCGAGGCCGCGCCCATCGGATCGATGCCGGGGGTCGCGCAGCATTCGCTCGACTCTCTGCGGGCCGCCGCGACCGAGGCTGCCGAGGCGGGTGTCGGCGGTGTGATGCTGTTCGGCGTGCCCGCCGTGCGCGACGCTCAGGGCTCGGGCGCCGACGACCCCCAGGGGATCCTCAATGTCGCGACCGAGGCGCTGGCCGCCGAGGTGGGCGATGCACTCGTGGTGCAGACGGATCTCTGCCTCGACGAGTTCACCGATCACGGTCACTGCGGCGTTCTCGCAGCTGACGGGTCGGTCGACAACGATGCGACCCTCGAGCGGTACGCCTCCATGGCGCTCTCGCAGGCGCGCGCCGGCTCGCAGCTGCTCGGTCTGTCGGGGATGATGGACGGCCAGGTCGCGGTCATCCGCGAGGCGCTCGACTCGGACGGCTACACCGACGTGCTGCTGCTCGCGTATGCCGCCAAGTACGCGAGCGCGTTCTACGGCCCGTTCCGTGAAGCCGTCGACTCGCAGCTCACGGGCGACCGTCGTACCTATCAGCTCGACCCGGGCAATCGTCGCGAGGGTGTGCGCGAGGCCGTCGTCGACGAGGAGGAAGGCGCCGACATCGTCATGGTGAAGCCGGCGATGGCGTTCCTCGATGTGCTGCGGGAGGTGCGCGACACCGTCCACATTCCTGTGTGGGCATATCAGGTCTCCGGCGAGTACGCGATGATCGAGGCGGCCGCTGCGAACGGCTGGATCGATCGTCGTGCATCGGTCCTCGAGTCGCTGCTCTCGATCCGCCGTGCGGGTGCTGACGTCGTCCTGACCTACTGGGCGACCGAGGCCGCCCGCTGGCTGCGCGGCTGAGTCGCGCACGCCTTCGCTGAGAGCCCCGTCGATCTGAGTCCCGCCCTCAGGTCGGCGCATTAGCCTGGATGGGATGCCGGGAGAGGTCCGCGCATCGTTGAGGAGTGTGCTGTGACCGACCGCAATGACGACCTGTTCTCCGCTGCCCGCACGGTGATCCCCGGAGGGGTGAACTCGCCGGTGCGCGCGTACGGCTCGGTCGGCGGCACGCCGCGCTTCCTCGCCTCGGCGAGCGGCGCGACGGTGACGGATGCCGCAGGCAACCGCTACGTCGACCTCGTGGCATCCTGGGGGCCGGCGCTGCTCGGCCACGCGCAGCCGGAGGTCGTCGCCGCCGTGCAGGAAGCGGCCACCCGAGGCCTTTCGTTCGGCGCTCCCACGGAGGGCGAAGTCGAGCTCGCTCAGCTGATCGCCGACCGCGTGCGGTTCGGGGAGGTTCGGCCGGTGGAGCGGGTGCGGCTCGTGTCGACCGGAACCGAAGCGACCATGACGGCGATCCGCCTCGCCCGCGGCGCCACGGGACGCGACCTGCTGGTGAAGTTCGCCGGGCACTATCACGGGCACTCCGACGGTCTGCTCGCCGCGGCGGGCTCCGGTGTCGCGACGCTCGCGCTTCCGGGTTCCGCGGGTGTGCCTGCGCCCATCGCGGCTCAGACGCTGGTGATCGACTACAACGATCCCGACGCTCTCGCAGCTGTGTTCGCCGAGCACGGCCCGCGCATCGCAGCGGTGATCGTCGAGGCCGCAGCGGCGAACATGGGTGTCGTTCCGCCGCTGCCGGGGTTCAACCGCCTGCTCGCCGAGACCGCTCACGCGCATGGCGCCCTGCTGATCCTCGACGAGGTGCTGACGGGCTTCCGCGTGCACCCGGCGGGCTTCTGGGGGCTCCAGGCGGCCGCCGGTGAGGACTATCTGCCCGACATCATCACCTTCGGCAAGGTCGTCGGCGGAGGGATGCCGCTGGCTGCGCTCGGAGGCCGTGCGGAGATCATGGACCTTCTCGCTCCTCTGGGACCCGTCTACCAGGCGGGCACGCTGTCGGGTAACCCGCTGTCGGTCGCTGCGGGTCTCGCGACGCTGCGCCTCGCCATGCAGGAGGTGTACGCGACCGTCGACGCGGCCGCAGCGCGAGTCTCCCGCGCCCTGGATGAGGCGCTCACGGAGGCCGGTGCGACCCACGCCGTCGCCCATGCCGGCAACCTCTTCAGCGCCTCCTTCCGCGGATCTGCACCTCGCGACTACACCGAGGCTCAGGCGCAGGAGTCGTTCCGGTACGCCCCGTTTTTCCATGCGATGCGCGAGCAGGGCGTGGCGCTCCCTCCGAGCGTGTTCGAGGCGTGGTTCCTCACCGCCGCTCACGGTGAGGAAGAGCTGCAGCGCATCGAGGCAGCTCTGCCCGTGGCTGCGCGCGCCGCAGCTGATGCCGCCGCGACTGCCTGAGCGGAGCTGACCCCCCCCAGCCGCCGTGACGGCTCCCTCGCGGAAGGCCTCCAGGACGCGCGGGTGGCCCCGCTCGAGGAAAGCAGCATCCGTGGAGGCATACTCGATGCTGCCCTGAGCGATGCGACCGGCTGTTCGTCCTCCAGCCGCGATCTGCCGCCGCTTCTCGACCCAGGAGTCGAGCAGCTCCGCACGCTGCTCGAGGCCGGCGTCGGTGGCGAATGTCATGTTCCGAATCTAGTAGATTTGTTCGAAAGTCGAGCGAAACATCGGAATGGAAAAGGGGTGGAATCGTGGGAACCGACAACGGATCGTTGCCTTCCTGTGAACAAGACACAGACATCTGGAAGGGTGCCGCTGGCAGACTGGACGCATGGTGACGTTGCTGCTGGACCAGACGCAACTCGAGATCGTGCTCTCGCCGATCGAGCGTGCGGCGAGCTTCCACCGGGACAACGTGCGGCTCGTGCGCGACACCATCACCAAGGTCCAGCTCATCGATGATGCGTGGACCTGGTTGCGTGGCGTGCCGAACCCGGGGACGCACATCCCCGGAGTGCTCGCCGCGGGCACGTGGAAGGCCGCAGGCAGCGTCGACTTCGTCCTCATCCGCAAACGTCGTCCCAGCGTGGTCATCGATCTCTCCGGGGATGCGCAGTACCGGCGACTGATCCTCACGACGAGGCACGGCCTCGCCCTGACCCAAGCGCTCCGACTCGATGTGTCGGATGAGCCGGCGGACGTCGAGGAGATCGTGGCGACGTCGCCCACGCCGGTCTCGAAGGGCAGCCGCCGCCCAGTGATCCGCCCGCGTCCCGCCTGACCGTCACGGAACGGGAAACGCCCTCCGCAGCCTTATGGCGCGGAGGGCGTTCGCAATGGGGGAGCGACCTCAGGAGCGGTCGTGCTCACCTTCGTGGTGCTCACCTTCGTGGTGCTCACCTTCGTGGTGCTCACCTTCGTGGTGCTCACCTTCGTGGTGCTCACCTTCGTGGTGCTCGCCCTCGTGGTGCTCGCCTTCGGCATCCGACGCTGCCTGCGCGTCGGCTGATGCGTCGGCGTCTCCGAGCGGATAGTCCTTCGGCTCGTCCTCGTAGTACGCGCGCGCTGCTGCAGCGAGCATCGAGGTGACGGCCGCGGATCGGGGGTCATCGTCAGACGGCGCGGCGACGTCATCCGACGACTCCGACGCGTCTTCGGAGTCGTGCGCCTCGCCGAAGAACTCGACGCCGGAGTGCTCCTCCGCGCCGCTCTCGGCCGCCGAGGGCACATCGGGATCGGTGGGAGCATCGACAGGGGTCGTGCCGAAGAGGATGTCGTCGAAGGAGGGCTGAGGCTGCTCCTCGGCCGGGGTCTCGTGCTCGGTCGATTCCCCCGTCGAGTCGTCGTCGCCGGAGACCTCGTCACCGCCCGCATGCGCGGCGTCGGAGGCCACATCAGCCGCATCCTCGGCGTCGTTCGCATCCGAGGCGTCCGCTGCGTAGCCGAGCTCCGCCGCGGCGTACTCGATGTCGCGAGCCGCATCCGCTGCATCCGCGGCGGCGTCAGCCTCGACGTCGGCCGCATCGGCCTCCGCGCGTTCGGCGTCGGAATCGGACGAGTCGGAATCGGACGAGTCGGCTTCGGACGCGTCGGCATCGGACGCAGCAGAATCGGGGGCACTCGGACCGGACACGTCCTGAGCGTCGGACGCAGCAGGGACCGCCGCGAGCGGCGCCGTCGCATCCGCGACCGGCGTCTCCGACTCGATGACCGGTGCAGCCGTGATGGCCTGCGGGGCGAGTCTCCCGCCGCGCACGAGCTCGATGAAGACGTCTTCGAGCGTCGGGCCGCGCTGCACCAGGGTCGCCAGAGCGATGCCGGCCGATGCGGCGATGGCGCCGACGGCGCCGGCATTGCTGCCGCGGACCGTGAGACCCGAGCGGAGCACCTCGACCTCGAGGCCGGCGGCCGAGAGCGCCGCCTTCAAGGCCGCGCGATCTTCGGCGTCGACGACCACGGATCCGGCGGACGGGTCGGCCAACTTCTCGATGCCGCTCGAGAGGACCAGCTGGCCCTTCGAGAGCACGAGCACGTGGTCTGCGACCTGCTCGATCTCGCTCAGCACGTGTGAGGAGACGAGAACCGTGCGGCCCTCATCGGCGAGCCGGCGCAGGAGGAGTCGGATCCACCGGATGCCCTCGGGGTCGAGCCCGTTCGCCGGCTCGTCGAAGACGAGCGCGCCAGGGTCGCCCAGCAGCGCGTGCGCGACGCTCAGCCGCTGCCGCATCCCGAGCGAGAAGCTGCCGATGCGTCCTTCCGCTTCGTGCTCGAGCCCGACCAGAGAGAGGACCTCGTCGACACGCGAGAGCGGGATGCCGTTGGCCTTGGCCGCGATGGTCAGCTGGCGGGCTGCCGAACGCCGCGGGCGGTAGGCGGTCTCCTCGAGGACGGAGCCGATGGTGCGCAGCGGGTGACGCAGTTCAGGATGTGCGACTCCGCCGATCGTGGCGGTGCCGCTCGTGGCGCGCACCTGACCGAGGAGGATGCGCAGCGTGGTGGTCTTTCCGGCACCGTTCGGGCCGAGGAAAGCGGTCACGACGCCGGGCTCGACCCGCGCGGAGAAGTCGGACACCGCCGTCACGTCGTTGAACCGCTTCGTGACGTGCGTGAACTCGAGCACCTGTCCGTCGGGCATCTGCGACCTCTCGTTGCAGTGGGCAGTTCTGTCTATCCTGCCGGAAAAGCCGCCGGATCGTGCATTTACCGTACAGACACGGCCGGATGCAAGGCTCAATCCACCGGGTAGCCTGGCAATCGTGACCGAATCCAGCGCCGCTTCCCGGGTCCTCGTCCGTACCGAGGGAGCCCTCGGCAGGCTGACCCTGAACCGACCGGAAGCGATCAACGCGCTCGACTTCGGCATGGTGCAGGAGATCACGCGCACGCTGGAGCGGTGGCGGTACGACACCGATGTGCAGATCGTGCTGATCGACGGCGAAGGCGACCGAGGCATGTGCGCCGGCGGCGATGTGCGGGGACTGCACGCGCAGATCGTGGAGGGCCGATCCGATGAGACGGCGGAGTTCTTCCGCGCGGAGTACGCGCTGAACGCGATGATCGCCGAGTACTCGAAGCCCGTGGTCACCGTCGCCGACGGCATCACGATGGGCGGAGGCGTCGGACTGTCGGGCCACGCGGCCATCCGCATCGTGACCGAGCGGTCGAAGCTCGCGATGCCGGAGACGCGGATCGGCTTCACTCCCGACGTGGGCGGCACGTGGCTGCTGTCACGCGCTCCTGGGCGGTTCGGCGAGTACTTCGGGCTCACGGGGGCGTCGATGAACGGAGCGGATGCCGTGCTGCTCGGCTTCGCCGACCATTTCGTGCCCTCCGATCGCCTCGACGCGCTGCGCGAGGCGCTCGCGTATCGTGCCGATCCGACAGGTCCGGCCGAGATCGTGCTGCTGTTCGACGAGACTCCCGATCCCTCGACGCTTCCGGCCTCTCGGGGATGGATCGACCACGCGTTCTCCGCCGACACGGTCGCGGAGATCGTGTCGCGGCTGCGCGCGGACGAGGCCCCGGATGCCGCGGCGACCGCGGATCTGCTCGAGAGCCTGGCGCCCACCGGGCTGGCCGTCACGCTCGACGCCGTGCGGGAAGCACGTGCGCTGCCGAACCTGCGTGCCGCCCTGGAGGGTGAGTACCGCCGCGTCATGTGGTTCGTCCTGCGGCATCCCGACCTCGTGGAGGGGATCCGGGCGCAGCTGATCGACAAGGACCGCAATCCGAAGTGGAACCCGGCGACGATCTCCGAACTGCCTGCAGACCCCGGCGCCGACGCTCGACACTTCACGCCCGAAGACCCCCTCTTCTAGAGCATTTCGATATATCCGCGGTTGTTCGCCGCGGTGCATAAACCGCTGGCCGCGCCCGAAATGGTTCGCTGTGAGCGAAGGTCCGCCCACAGGGGGATACGAATGTCCGGAGTTCGTGCCACCCTTGCATGTGCGCGATCGTCGGCCTGCGTCCGCCCGTCGGGAGATCCGCCGATTCATCCTTCCTAGAAAGTCCGCCTGTGCTGGGAAAAATCCTCCTCCGTTATCTCGCCCGCTATAAGTGGCTGCTCGTCGCCGTGCTGGTGTTCCAATTCGCCAGCGCTCTGGCCACCCTCTACCTCCCGCGCCTGAACGAAGACATCATCAACAAGGGCGTGGCCCAGTCCGACACCGCCTACATCTGGCGCACCGGGCTCTTCATGCTCGCCGTCTCGCTCGGCCAGATCATCGCGTCGGTCATCGCGACCTACTTCGCGGCTCGCGCGTCGATGGGTGCGGGGCGCGACATCCGTGCCGACGTCTTCGCCAAGGTCAGCGGATTCTCCGAGCGAGAGGTGTCGCAGTTCGGCGCCGGCTCGCTCATCACGCGCAACACGAACGACGTGCAGCAGGTGCAGATGCTCGCGATGATGGGCGCGACGATGCTCGTCACCGCGCCGCTGCTCGCGATCGGCGGCATCATCTTCGCCGTGCAGACGAACATCGGCCTGAGCTGGCTCATCGCCGTGTCCGTCCCGCTGCTGCTGATCGTCGCCGGTCTCGTCGTCAGCCGCATGGTTCCGCTGTTCCGCAGCTATCAGGGAAAGCTCGACACCGTGAACCGCGTGCTGCGCGAGCAGCTCACCGGCGTGCGCGTGGTCCGTGCCTTCGTCCGAGAGGGCATCGAAGAAGAGCGCTTCCGCGGTGCCAACACCGACATCATGGTGGTCGGCCGCAAGGTCGGCTCGCTGTTCGTCCTGCTGTTCCCGCTGTTCATGCTCATCCTCAACGTCACGATCGTGGCGGTCGTGTGGTTCGGCGGCATCGAGGTCAACAGCGGCACGGTGCAGGTCGGCACGATCTTCGCCTTCATGCAGTACATCGGCCAGATCATGGGCGGCGTCATCATGGCCAGCTTCATGGCGATCATGATCCCGCGCGCGGCAGTGTCGGCCGAGCGCATCGGCGAGGTGCTCGAGACGCAGTCGAGCATGGTGCGGCCGGCCGACGGCGTGACCGACTTCCCGACACCCGGTTCGGTCGCCTTCGACGGCGTCGAGTTCACCTACCCGGGCGCCGACTCTCCCGTTCTCAAGGGCATCAGCTTCGCGGCCGAGCCCGGCGAGACGGTGGCGATCGTCGGATCGACCGGTGCCGGCAAGACGACCCTCGTGTCGTTGATCCCACGACTCTTCGACGTCTCCGGCGGAGCCGTCTTCGTCGGCGGCGCCGATGTGCGCGATGCCGACGTCGAGTCGCTGTGGGCGACCATCGGCCTCGTTCCGCAGCGTCCGTTCCTCTTCACCGGAACCGTGGCCTCGAACCTCCGGTACGGCCGCGAGGACGCGACCGACGAAGAGCTCTGGCATGCGCTGGAGATCGCTCAGGGACGCGACTTCGTCGAGGAGATGCCCCAGGGGCTCGACTCGAGGATCACCCAGGGCGGCACCAACGTCTCGGGCGGTCAGCGTCAGCGCCTGGCGATCGCCCGCGCGATCGTCCGTCAGCCGCAGATCCTGGTCTTCGACGACTCGTTCTCCGCGCTCGACCTCACCACCGACGCCCGACTGAGGCAGGCGCTGTGGCGTGAACTGCCGCACGTGACCAAGATCGTGGTCGCGCAGCGCGTCTCATCCATCACCGATGCGGACCGCATCGTCGTCCTCGAAGGGGGCACCATGGTCGGCGTCGGCACGCACGAGGAGCTTCTCGAGACCAGCACGACCTACCGAGAGATCGTCGAATCGCAGCTGGGGGTGGACGCATGAGCGAGCAGGACGCTCCCCGGACCCGCCGCGGTCGCGCGGCCAAGGCGGCGGACACGACCCCTGCGGTCGAGCCGGAGCTGACAGACGAAGAGAAGTACGAGGCCGAGCTCGCCGAGAAGGCGCGCCAGGACGGCGGCGGCTGGGACAGCGTCGCTCCCGGAAAGGCCGACAACTTCGGCAAGAGCTTCAGCCGGATGATCGGGCTGCTCAAGCCGTCGGCCGTCTGGTTCATCCTGGTGTCGATCGCCGGCGCCGTCGGCGTCGTGCTCACGGTCGCGGCGCCGAAGGTGCTCGGTGAGGCCACGAACCTCATCTACAAGGGCTTCATCTCCGTGCAGCTCGCGCAGGCGAACGGGGACTTCCCCGGGTTCCCCGCCGGCACTCCGCAGGACGATGTCGTCGCGGCACTCCGCCAGGGAGGGCAGGACGACTTCGCCAACCAGGTCGAGGCCCTCGGCGCCTTCCGTGTCGGTGACGGTGTCGACTTCGACGCGCTGCGGTGGATCATCATCGCCGTGCTGGCGATCTATGTCACCGCCGCCTTCCTCAGCTGGATCCAGGGTTACGTCATCAACGTCATCATGGTCCGCACCATGTGGCGTCTGCGCGAGCAGGTCGAGGCGAAGATCAACCGTCTGCCCCTGTCGTACTTCGACAAGGTGCAGCGCGGTGATCTGATCTCGCGCGTGACGAACGACATCGACAACATCACCCAGACCATGCAGCAGTCGCTGTCCGGCGCGATCACGGCCGTACTCACGGTCGTGGGCGTGCTGGTCCTGATGTTCTCGATCTCCTGGCAGCTCGCTCTCGTCGCGCTCGTGGCGCTCCCGCTCATGGGTGTGATCTTCGGCGTCATCGGCCCTCGCTCGCAGAAGGCCTTCGGCACGCAGTGGCGCAAGGTCGGCCGTCTGAACGCTCGCGTCGAAGAGGCCTTCTCCGGTCACGCGCTGGTCAAGGTCTTCGGTCGCGAGCAGGACGCGCTGGAGAAGTTCCAGGGCGAGAACGAGGAGCTGTTCCAGGCCAGCTTCAAGGCGCAGTTCCTCTCCGGCATCATCATGCCGGCGATGACCTTCGTCGGCAGCCTCACCTACGTGGGCATCGCGGTGCTCGGCGGTCTCATGGTCGCCAACGGGCAGCTGCGTCTCGGAGACGTGCAGGCGTTCATCCAGTACTCGCAGCAGTTCACGCAGCCGCTGTCCGAGCTCGGTGGGATGGCGGCCGTCGTGCAGTCCGGCACGGCATCGGCCGAGCGGGTGTTCGAGCTCCTCGACACCGAAGAGCAGGAAGCGGACGACGCGGATGCTCCGAAGCTCGCCGACGGCAAGGGCGTCGTGGAGTTCGAGAACGTCGCGTTCTCGTACACTCCCGACCGTCCGCTGATCACCGACCTCTCGTTCCGGGTCGAGCCCGGTCAGACGGTCGCGATCGTCGGTCCGACGGGAGCGGGCAAGACCACTCTCGTCAACCTCATCATGCGGTTCTACGAACTGAACGGCGGGCGCATCCTGCTCGACGGTCAGGACATCTCCGAGGTCACGCGTGACCAGCTGCGCTCTCGCACCGGCATGGTCCTGCAGGACCCGTGGCTGTTCGCCGGGAGCATCCGCGAGAACATCCGGTACGGACGCTCGACCGCGACCGACGACGAGGTTCTCGAAGCGGCGAAGGCGACCTATGTGGATCGCTTCGTGCATGCCCTCCCCGAGGGCTACGACACCGTGCTCGACGAAGACGCGTCGAACGTCTCGGCGGGCGAGCGTCAGCTGATCACGATCGCGCGAGCGTTCGTGGCCCAGCCGTCGATCCTGATCCTCGATGAGGCCACGTCGGCGGTCGACACCCGCACCGAGCTGCTGCTGCAGCACGCGATGGCGGCGCTTCGACAGGGACGCACCTCGTTCGTGATCGCGCACCGCCTGTCGACCATCCGCGATGCCGACCTCATCCTCGTGATGGAGCACGGAGACATCGTCGAGAAGGGCACGCACGACGAGCTCATCGCCGCGCAGGGCGCCTACTGGCGCCTCTACCAGTCGCAGTTCGAACAGGCGGCGACCGACATCGACGCAGAGGACGCGCTCACCGGCTCGACTCCGGTCGTCATGAGCGGCGACGCCGAAGACGCGGCTGCGTCGGCACAGGTCGGCGTCTCGGTGGGGGCGCAGACTCCCGCTGCCGAGGCAGCGGCCGCGCAGGCAGTGGTCGAACGGCCGGATGCCGGAGGCTCCTCACGCGCCTGAAGCGCCAGAGCGCCTGAAGCGCCAGAGCGCCTGAAGCGACAGAGCCCCTGAAGTGACAGAACGCCTCGCCTCCCGAATCCCGGGCGGCGAGGCGTTCTGCGTCCGTCGGGCTTTCGCTGGAGGGACGACGCGTCAGCGCTGGTCGGCCGTGATGCCGAGGAGTTCGAGGGGGTGGGTCAGCCGCCACCACGGGCTCGGGGCATCGACATCGTCGGCGAGCGACAGCGACGTCGTCACCGTGTTCAACGGCCCGACGCTCGTCATCGTGCCGACCTCGTCGCCCGCTTCGCGGCTGTCGCCGAGTGAGAAGTCCGTCGAGGCCTCGGCGACGGCGCCGTTCCACAGAACCACATCGGCATCCGCATCCGTCACGACATCGGTGCTCGCGCCCCACGCCGTGGTGACGGTGCCGACGACCGTGCCCTCGGCGACGGCGGGAGTCTGCTGCTCCAGCGCCGTCTCGACCTGCGTGAACAGCGAACGGGTCTCCGTGAGGCGCTGCGCGTCGTCGGCCTGACCGAGAACCGACGCGTACAGATGCACAGTCGTGTCGTCGACGGTGACGACCTTCGCGGTCAACAGGTTCCAGCTGTCGCCGAGCGTGCCGGTCTTGACGCCGACGACGCCGGGGTCCGCCAGCATCCCGTTCGTGTTCACCACCGTGCCCGCACCCGGAAGATCGACCGACGGAGTTCCGACGATGCCGGCGAAGACGGGGTTCTGCATCGCGATCTGGGCCAACGCGACGAGCGACTCGGGTGTGGCCCGGTTGCGGTCGTCGAAGCCCGACGGAGTGATGATCGTGATGTCGTCGAGACCACGGTCGCGCAGCCACACAGCTGCTGCGGCGGTGAACGACGACGGGGAACCCCAGATCTCCGCGGAGAGCCGGTCGATGTAGTTGTTGGCCGATCCGAGCAGCGTTCCCTGGAGGAGCTGGAACTCGGTGAGAGTGCCCCCCACGGGCACGTCGAGCGCGGACTGGTCGGAGCGGCGGTAGTCCCAGTAGGCCAGGTTGTCGGCCCGCGTGAACGAGAACTCGGGGCCCTGCTCGCCCACGGCGAGGGGCATCCGCTCGAGCACCATCAAGCTCGAGACGACCTTGGTGACGCTTGCGATCGCCGCAGCGTCGAGCGACGACGACGTCGTGCCGATGCCGCCGATCCCCACGGCAGCGCTTCCCTGGGCAGGGAAGGTGATCGCGGCGGCGGGCGCCGCGACGGGGGCGAGTTCGACGGCCTGAACCGTCGGCGCGACCTCGTGCAACGGCCACAGCATGGCCGATCCGGCGTAGGTGCCGAGCAAGCCGACGAGGACGCCGAGCGGCACCAGCACGCCGGGCCGGGCGATCGCCGGGCGCAGGTGCGCTCCGGTCAGCAGCGCACCTGCGCTCTCCACGGCCGGCGCGTCGTCGAGCGCGTCGGTCGCCGGGTGCTGGGCCACGTCGACCGGGTCGACCCACGTCAGGGGAGTGCCGCCGCTGTCTTCCTCCGCCCACTGCGCGGGGGGAGTCGCCTCAGGGGTGAAGATCGCAGAGACGTCGTCATCCGCAGGAACGGTGGAGGCGGTGGCCTCGGCGGAATCGGGAGCGGTCACCTCCTCACGGTACCGAACTCGTGCGGGGATCCGTGTCGCTGCAGCGGGAGAGGACGCGGGGTGTCGCCTCTGGGTAAGATCGTGGGTACAACCACGGGAGTCCGGCGAGCCGGGCTGAGAGGGAGCGAATCGCGCTTCGACCGTCGAACCTGATCTGGGTCATGCCAGCGCAGGGAGGAGTCACAGATGAGTACATCCACGTCCGGATCCACCACGGGATCGGCATCGGCCACGCAGTCGTCGACGGGCCTCGGTCGCCCGCAGCTCTGGCGCTGGCGGGTCGTCGACATCGTCGTGGCGAGTGTCATCGCCGTCGCATGCGCGATGATCTTCCTGCTCTGGAACGTCGGCTACGAGGTGCCGAGCAGCATCCTGACGCCGCTGCTCCCCGGTGTGCAGGGCCTGCTCGCCGGCCCCTGGCTGATCGCCGGCGTGCTCGGCGGTCTGATCATCCGCAAGCCCGGCGCCGCTCTGTACACCGAGCTGGTCGCCGCGATCATCTCAGCACTCGTCGGCAACGCGTGGGGCCCGCTCACGATCGTCTCGGGCCTTGTGCAGGGTCTCGGCGCAGAGCTGGTGTTCCTGATCTTCCTGTACGGCGTCTGGCGGCTGCCTGTCGCGATGCTGGCTGGTGCCGGTGCGGGTCTCGCCTGCGGCATCAACGACCGCATCCTCTGGTACGCCGGCGCCGACACGCTCTTCACGAGCGTCTACATCGTCTCGACGACCATTTCGGGCGCGGTCATCGCCGGACTCGGGGCGTGGTTGATCGCACGAGGCCTCGCCGCCACGGGCGCCCTCAGCCGGTTCGCCGCCGGCCGCGAGGTCACCGCACGGGTGTGAGCTCGCTCACGACGCCCGCCACCCTCGAAGCCCGTGGCTGGGGGTGGCGGTACGCGACGCGACGGCGCTGGGCGGTGCGCGACGTCGACCTGCGCATCGAGCCGGGGGAGCGGGTGCTGCTGCTCGGCGCCTCCGGCTCGGGCAAGTCGACGCTGCTCCAGGGGTTCGGTGGGGTGCTCGGCGGTGCGGATGAGGGCGAGACGCACGGTGCGCTGCTCGTCGACGGCGTGCCGCCCACCGATGCCCGGGGACGGGTCGGGATGGTCCTGCAGGATCCCGATACGCAGACGATCCTCGCGAGGGTCGGCGACGACGTCGCCTTCGGCTGCGAGAACCTCGGCGTACCCCGAGACGAGATCTGGCAGCGGGTGCGCGCGGCGCTGGACGCCGTAGAGCTCGACGTCGCCCTCGATCGATCCACGGCCGCGCTGTCGGGCGGCCAGAAGCAGCGCCTCGCCCTCGCCGGCGTGCTCGCGATGCGACCGGGTGCCATCCTGCTCGACGAACCGACGGCGAACCTCGACCCCGAGGGGGTGCGGGACGTACGGGATGCCGTGGCCGCCGCCCTCGATGCGACGAGTGCGACCCTCGTGGTCATCGAGCATCGCATCGACATCTGGCTGCCGCTCGTGACCCGGGTGATCGTGCTCGGCGCCGAGCCGGATGGAACGGTCGTGCTCGCCGACGGCAGCCCGGACGCGGTCCTCGGCGCTCGGGGCGCGGAGCTCGCGGCATCCGGTGTCTGGGTTCCCGGGCACCCGCCCGCCGTCCCGCCCGCACCGGCGCAGCGGCCGGGAGTGACGCTGCTGGAGGCCCGCGGTCTCACTGTGTCTCGCAGGCGCGGGCTCGCCGTCGCCGGTCCGTTCGACGTCGATGTGCGCGCCGGAGAGGTGCTCGGGGTCACCGGCGCGAACGGCGCAGGCAAATCGACGCTCGGGCTCACGCTCGCGGGATTGATTCCGGCCGAAGAAGGTCGGGTCGCCGCTCTGCCGCCCCTCGCCGCCGGAGAGAAGCCCGATCCCATCCACTGGTCGTCGCGCGCCCTGCTCACGCGCATCGCGTCGGTCATGCAGACGCCCGAGCACCAGCTGCTCGCCAAGACCGTGCGCGACGAGCTGTCGGTCGGGCCGCGGGCGCTGAAGCTGCCGGACGCCGAGATCGCCTCCCGAGTCGACGACCTGCTCGAAAGACTGCGGCTCACCTCGCTCGCCGCAGCCAATCCCTACACCCTGTCGGGCGGAGAGAAGCGGCGGCTCACGGTCGCCGCCGCCCTCGCCACGCGACCCCGGATGCTGGTGCTCGACGAGCCCACCTTCGGGCAGGATGCGACGACCTGGGCCGAACTCGTCGGCCTGATCGCACGTCTGCGCGACGAGGGCACGGCGATCGTGGCGATCAGTCATGACGAGGCCGTGCTCGAGGCTCTGCACGCTCGGCGCATCGAGGTGGGACGATGATCGATCCGCTGACCGCCCGCGTCGAACGATCCGGTCCGATCGCCCCGCGCTCGGCCCTCGCGAAACTCATCGCGGCGCTTCTCATCGCCCTGCCCCTCGTGCTGACGATTGACGTGGTGTCGGCATCCGTCGCCCTGCTGCTCGAGATCCCTCTGCTCGTGCTCGCAGGCCTGCGCGCGAAGGAGTTCTGGACCCGCACCGCGGTGCTGTGGATCGCGGCGCCGCTCAGCGCGGTCACGATCGCTCTCTACGGCGCGACCAGCGGCACCGTGCATGTCGAGTGGCTCGTCATGCGCATCAGTGACGGGTCGCTCGCGCTCGCTGCGGCGACCGCCGTGCGCGTGCTCGCGATCGGACTCCCCGCGGTGGTGCTCTTCATCACGGTCGACCCCACCGACCTCGCCGACGACCTGGCGCAGCGGGTGAGGCTTCCGGCGCGATTCGTCGTCGGCGCGCTCGCGGGGATGCGGATGCTGGGACTGCTCGTCGACGACTGGCGGGCGCTGTCTCTCGCACGGCGTGCGCGCGGGGTGGCCGACGAGGGGCGGGTCCGTCGTGCGCTCGGCATGGCGTTCGCGCTGTTCGTGCTGGCGATCCGTCGTGGATCGTCGCTGGCGACGGCCATGGAGGCTCGCGGCTTCGGCGGTGCGGCACCGCGTTCGTGGGCGCGGGAGTCGAGGTGGGACCGACGCGACACGGCGCTGGTCATCGTCGCGGCGGTGATCCCGGCGGTGGCGATCGCGGCGGCGGTGCTCACGGGTGCGTGGAACTTCATCCTCGGCCCGACCGCCTGACGAGCCCACGACCTGACATCGCCGCCCGAACCACCGGAACCGGAAGCATCCACTCAGCTTTCTCATAGCTGGAATGCCGATGTATTCGCTAGCATCGAGTGAACCCAAGGGGAGTACTCCACCACGGGCGGCTCGTCATTACGGATGTACCTGCATCCCGGGTCCCCGGTCCTCGTTCTCGAGGATGGAGAAGACCTTGGCGTCGACCTCGTCACGCCTCGTCTTCTGGAGACCTCCTTGAACATCACCCCCCTCGTGTGGATCATCACGATCGCCGTCACGATCGCCTTCTTCGTGTACGAGTTCTTCGCGCACGTGCGAAAGCCCCATGAGCCCACCATCGGCGAGTCCGCCCGCTGGTCGGCGTTCTACATCGGTCTGGCCCTGCTGTTCGGCGTCGGCATCGGCACCGTGTCGGGCTGGACGTACGGCGGTGAGTACTTCGCCGGGTACCTGACCGAGAAGGCGCTGTCGATCGACAACCTCTTCGTGTTCCTCATCGTGATGACCGGCTTCGCCGTGCCGCGCATCTATCAGCAGAAGGTGCTGATGATCGGCATCGTCATCGCGCTCATCATGCGCGGTGGATTCATCGCGCTCGGCGCCACGCTGATCGAGAACTTCTCCTGGATCTTCTACCTCTTCGGTGCGCTGCTGCTGTTCCTGGCCTACCGCCAGGCGTTCGCACAGGGCGACCACAACCCGGCCAACGGCCGGTTCATGCGCTTCGTGCGCCGTATCCTGCCGGTGAGCGACGAGTACAACGGCGACCGCCTGACCGTGCAGCGCGACGGCAAGCGATTCTTCACGCCGATGTTCCTCGTGATCATCGCGATCGGCTTCGTCGACCTGATCTTCGCGGTCGACTCGATCCCCGCCATCTACGGCCTGACCGAAGAGGCCTACATCGTCTTCACGGCCAACGCCTTCGCCCTCATGGGCCTGCGCCAGCTGTACTTCCTCATCGGCGGCCTGCTGCAGCGCCTCGTGTACCTCGCGCAGGGCCTCGCGGTCATCCTCGCGTTCATCGGCGTCAAGCTCGTGCTGCACGCGATGCACGTCAACGAGCTCCCGTTCATCAACGGCGGCGAGCCGATGCTGTGGGCGCCTGAGATCCCGATCTGGTTCTCGC
This sequence comes from Microbacterium sp. Root280D1, assembly GCF_001428975.1. Taxonomy (NCBI): domain Bacteria; kingdom Bacillati; phylum Actinomycetota; class Actinomycetes; order Micrococcales; family Microbacteriaceae; genus Microbacterium; species Microbacterium sp. Root280D1. Next base: position 75,559 of record NZ_LMJK01000004.1, read on the forward strand.
TCGTCTTCATCGGCGCGACGATCGCCGTCGCCACCGTCGCGAGCCTCATGAAGACGCGACGCGACGACAAGCGCGACGCGCTCGACGCTCCTGATCCGTCCCGCTCTGCACCGCTCACCACCGACACCCAGAAGGAACACTCGTGAACCAGTCGCGCCGCTCCGACGCGTCCGCAGACCCCGACAGACCCGGCGCCCGAATGACCTCGGGCACCCCCGCACCTCGTGAGGTGACCCGCTGATGGGCGACCTCGCGGTGAACATCGCTCTGGTGTTCGTGTTCGTCCTCGTCGGCGGCGTGTTCGCCGCGACGGAGATGGCCCTCGTCACGTTGCGTGAGAGTCAGATCAATGCGATCGCTGCTCGTGGCAGACGAGGCGAGAAGGTCGCGAGCCTGGCTCGCAACCCGAACACCTTCCTCTCGGCGGTGCAGATCGGCGTGACGGTCGCCGGCTTCGCCTCGGCCGCTTACGGTGCGACCTCGATCGCCCCGTCGGTCGCGCCTCTGCTCGAGAACCTCGGGGTCGCCGCTCCGCTGGCTCTCACCCTCTCGACCGTGCTGCTGACGCTCGTGATCGCCTACCTGTCGCTCGTGCTCGGCGAGCTCGTGCCCAAGCGGCTCGCCATCCAGCGCAACGCCCAGTTCGCGTATGCCGTCGCGCCGGTGCTCGACGGCTTCGCCGTGGTCATGAGGCCGGTCATCTGGCTGCTGTCGGTGTCGACGAATGCGGTCGTGCGTCTGCTGGGCGGCGACCCGCACAAGGCGGCGGACGAGCTCAGCGAGGAGGAGCTGCGCGACATCGTCGCGACGCATCAGAGCCTCCCCGACGACGAGCGACGCATCCTCGACGACGTGCTGTCGCTGCGCGGACGTCAGGTGAGCGAGGTCATGCGGCCCCGTCCCGAGGTCGTCGCGCTCGACGGCGCCGCGACGCTCGCCGAGGCCATCGCGGACGTGCGCGAGCTGCCGTTCTCGCGGTACCCGGTGATCGACGCCTCGCTCGACGACATCGTGGGCTTCGTGCATGTGCGCGACCTCTTCGAGGCCGCCGCCGACGACGCGACGCGCGCGGTGCTCGGACTCATGCGTCCCGTCGAGTACGTGCCCTCGACCGCGGGCGTGCTACCCACCCTGACCCGCATGCGGGCGGCCGGTCACCAGATCGCCGTCGTGGTCGACGAGTACGGCGGCACTGACGGCATCGTGACGCTCGAGGACCTCGTCGAAGAGGTCGTGGGCGAGATCTTCGACGAGTACGACACGGAGGACCGGATGCCGGACGCCGGCGGCGCACTCGACGGCCGCCTCAATCTGCAGGACTTCGCCGAGATCACCGGGATCGCGCTGCCCCGTGGCGCATCGGACACGGTCGCGGGCTTCGTCACCGAGATGCTCGGCCGCCTCGCGGTGGTCGGTGATTCGGTCGAGGTGCCCGGTGCGACGATCCGCGTGACGGCCGTCGATCGTCGCCGGATCTCGGAGATCCGAGTGGCCGTGCACGAGGACGCCTCGCCGACCGACTGAGTCGGGTCTCAGGTCTCGTTCCAGAGTCGGCGGTAGTACTCGAGCCGAGGCGGCTCGTGCAGGTCGGCCGGCACCGTGACGCCGCGCTCGACCGCGTTCGCGATCCTCCATGCGGAGCTCCAGGTCCAGGGGCACTGCTCGACGGGCAGCGAGTCGTGCATCGCGCGCAGCGCGGTTCCGACCGCGCGTACGGCGGTCTCGGGGTCGTCGATCCATCGGGGGTCCACAGCGCTGCGGCCCGGGAATGCAGCCGTGACGAGCCACTCGTGCGTGGCGTCCTCACCCTGATCGATCACCTCGGGAACAGCGATCCAACGCCGTGCCCACCGCATCCGCTCCGCTTCGTCCCGCATGTTCGCCTCGGCGTCATGCGGGCCCCACTTGATGTAGCGCCCGTCGTCGGTGCGAAAGGTGAGCCCGCCGATGCCGTTCAGCCATACCGGCGTGAGCGTGGCGCCCGCGGCCAGTGACCGCACGATCGGCGGGATCTCCGTCGTCGTGGAGGGGATGCTCATGGGGCGCTCATCTCATGTTCGAACGTATATCGGTATGCGTGTATTTTTCCGGCTCCGGGCGGCGGGACGCGGTTAGTCTCAGTCGCGGTCGCCGTCGGCGGCCGCATCATCCATCCCACTCGACACATCAGAGGTCTTCGTGCGCGTTTCGTCCCGGTCACAGTGGTGGCGGCGGCAGGGCAGCGATGCCGATGCCTCCTCGTCCGCATCCGCGGCTCCCGAGGTCGCACCCGGTGCCGATTCCGATGCCGCTCACGCTACCGCGGTCGGGCTGCCGAAGGCTCCGGCGATCTCGTCGCAGGAATCCGGCGAACGGGATCTCGACCAGTTCGTCGAGTGGATCTGGAGCGGCGACGTTCCGGCATCCGCACAGGCACCTGACGCCGACGTCGAGAGCACACGCATCACCATAGAGGAGCAGTACAACATGAGTTCACTTGACGACGCCCTGCAGCAGCTGCTGGCCATCGAGGGCGCCACCGGCGCCGCGATCGTCGACTACGGCAGCGGAATGGCACTCGCCCAGGGAGGCAACCCCTCATTCGACCTGGGGATCGCCGCCGCGGGCAACTCGAACGTCGTGCGCGCCAAGCTGGCGACGATGCGCGACCTCGGCATCACGGATGAGATCGACGACATCCTCATCACCCTGAGCTCGCAGTATCACCTGATCAACGTGCTCAACACGACCGGTGCGAGCGGGCTCTTCATCTACCTCGTGCTCAACAGTGCGTCGGCGAACCTCGCGCTCGCACGCCACAAGCTGAAGGGCATCGCCGCGCAGATCCAGGTCTGATCTCGTGAGTCACTCCGAAGGGGCGGGGCCGTCATGGCCCCGCCCCTTCGACGTGCGCGGCGTAGGCTCGGGGTCGACACCGTCGCGAGGCCTCTGGCGATGTGTCACCTGAAACTCGGAATCAGCTAAACTGACACTGAGTCGCACACGTTTCGAAGGAGAACCGCATGCAGATCCAGGGCTCGAGTGCTCTCATCACCGGCGGTGCGTCCGGTCTGGGCCTCGCCACCGCGCGGACGCTCGCCGCCGCCGGCGCCGTCGTCACCATCCTCGACCTGCCCTCGTCGGCCGGTGCCGAGATCGCGTCCGACCTCGGCGGGGTGTTCTCAGGCGGAGACGTCACGAGCGCTGAGGATGCCGCTGCCGCCGTGGCCGCAGCGCAGGCCGCCGCTCCGCTGCGGATCGTCGTCAACTGCGCGGGCATCGCCCCGCCGGCGAAGGTGCTCGACCGCGAGGGCAACCCGGCCGTGCTCGCCGACTTCGAGCGCATCGTCCGCATCAACCTCGTCGGCACCTTCAATGTCCTGTCGCAGGCCTCCGCCGTGATCGCGAAGAACGACGCGACCGACACCGGCGACCGTGGTGTCATCGTGAACACCGCGAGCGTGGCCGCTTTCGACGGGCAGATCGGCCAGCCGGCATACTCGGCCTCGAAGGGCGGCGTGCACGCCATGACGCTTCCCGTCGCTCGCGAGCTCGCTCGTTACGGCATCCGCGTCTGCACGATCGCTCCCGGCATCATGGAGACCCCGATGCTGATGGGCCTGCCGCAGGCGGCGCAGGACTCGCTGGGCCAGCAGGTGCCGTTCCCCTCGCGTCTCGGACGCCCCGACGAGTACGCCTCTCTCGTGCAGCAGATCGTCGAGAACGGCTACCTCAACGGCGAGACGATCCGCCTCGACGGCGCGATCCGCATGGCACCGAAGTAAGCCCGAACCCCGAAGTCCCGAAGCCCCGACGCTCCAAGGAGAATCCATGTCACTGGCAGGCAAGACCATCCTGATGTCCGGCGGCAGCCGCGGCATCGGACTCGCGATCGCGCTGCGTGCCGCGGCTGACGGCGCGAACATCGCGATGCTGGCGAAGACCGACACCCCGCATCCGAAGCTCGAGGGAACGGTGCACACGGCCGCCGACCAGATCAGGGCGGCGGGCGGTCAGGCGCTGCCGATCGTCGGGGACGTGCGCGACGACGACGACATCACCGAGGCCGTGCTCAAGACGCAGGGCGAGTTCGGCGGCATCGACATCGTCATCAACAACGCCAGCGTCATCGACCTCTCGCGCTCGCTCGACCTCGGCGCGAAGAAGTACGACCTGATGCAGGACGTGAACGTCCGCGGCACGTTCATGCTCTCGCGCGCGGCGGTGCCGATCCTCAAGGACGCCGAGAACCCCCACATCCTGTCGCTGTCGCCGCCCCTGAACCCCACGCCGAAGTGGCTCGGTGCGCACACCGGATACACGCTCGCGAAGTTCGGCATGACGATGGTCACGCTCGGCCTTGCCGCGGAGTTCGCCCGCGACGGCATCGCCGCCAACACCCTGTGGCCGCGCACCACCATCGCCACCGCCGCGGTGCAGAACCTGCTCGGCGGCGACAAGGTCATGGCGGCGAGCCGCACGCCCGACATCTACGCCGACGCCGCCTACGCGGTGCTGCTCAAGCCCGCGGCCGAGTACAGCGGTCAGACCCTGATCGTCGAGGACGTGCTCGAGGCCGACGGCGTGACCGACTTCTCGCATTACGCCGCCGTCCCCGGCACTCCCGACGACCGGCTGTTCCCCGACATCTTCCTCGACTGAGGCGGTCCTGCCGCGGGGAGCAGACGGTCAGAACAGCAGGTAGACGGCGCCGGCGATCGTCAGCACGATCACGATGCGGTCGAACAGCACCTGGTTCATGCGCTTCGCGAGGCGGATGCCGCCCAGAGCGCCGAGCACCACGAGCGGCGCGAGCACGGCATCCATGAGCAGCACGTGGCCCTCGAAGAGGCCGAGGCCCGCGAGGAACGGGATCTTCACGAGGTTGATGATCGCGAAGAACCAGGCCGAGGTGCCGAGGAACACCTGCACGGGCGTGCGGGTGGCGAGGAAGTACATCGACATCACGGGTCCGCCCGCATTGGCGACCATGGTCGTGAAGCCCCCGAGAGTGCCGTAGACGCCCGAGAGCACGATGCCTCCCGGTGCGGGCGACGCGGCATCCGCCCGGTCCTGCCGCCATCGCCGCCACAGGGTGACTGCGATCATCGCCAGCAGGATCACGCCGATCGCCCGACGTACGATGCCGTCGCCCGCGAGCGCGAGGAACGCGAAGCCGGCCAGCAGCCCTGCGAGTACGGCGGGCGCGAGGCGCAGCAGCGTCGGCCAGTGCGCGTGGCGGCGATAGGTGATCAACGCGAACACGTCGCCGACGATGAGCAGCAGGAGCATCGCGGCGGTCGACGTGCGCGCGGGGAGCACGGTCGCGAACAGTGCGATGGCCAGGATGCTGCCGCCGGGGAGCGCGGTCTTCGAGATGCCGATCGTGACGGCGGCGAGGCCGAGCGCCGCCCAGGCGAGGGGTGCGAGTTCGATCACCGGGTCATCGGCCGACTCAGCTGCGGGTCGCAGCGAGCGCCGCGGCGAAGCGGGCCGAGCGCTGTTCGATGTCGGCCCAGTCGGATGCAGCGAGCGAGGCGCCGTTCGCGAGGTCGCCGCCCGCTCCGACCGCCACGGCTCCGGCGCGGAACCAGTCGGCGAGGTTGTCGGGGCTGACGCCTCCCGTCGGCATCAGCGGAGCATCCGGGAACGGTCCGCGCAGCGCGCCGAGGTACGAGGGCCCGCCGAGGGACGCGGGGAAGATCTTGACCACGTCGACGCCGAGCTCGAGCGCGCCCATGACCTCGGTCGGGGTCATGGCACCTGTCATGACGACGCGGCCGGTCTCGAGCATCGCTCGGGTCAGAGCGGGCAGGGTTCCGGGGCTGACGAGGAACTCCGCACCGGCATCGGCGGCGAGGGCGGCCTGCTCGGCAGTCGTCACTGTGCCCGCGCCGATGTAGGCCGCGTCGCCGTGGCGCGCGATGAGTTCGCGGATCACCGAGGGGGCGTCGGGGGTCGAGAAGGTGACCTCGATGCCGGTCACGCCACCGCGGATGATCGCCTCGGACGCCTCGAGTGCGAGCTCGGGCGAGGGTGCGCGCAAGACGGCGAGGACGCCGGCGGAACGGGCGCGGGAGAGGCGGTCGGGCATGGCGAAGACTCCTTCGATGGGGGATCGGCTCCATTCTCCCCGACCGCAGCCTGTAACTACAAGTGGCGCGGGTGTGGCCAGGCCTCGACGACGTCCTTCGCCTGCTTGAGGCCGAGCCCGGTGTGCTCCCTGACCAGCTTGATCGCCTGGATCTTCTGCTCGGCGGCGATGAGCCGGTCGACCTCGGAGGCGACGGATGCCGGCAGCGCGCCCCGCACCGACGACGGCGTCGCCGTGATCGACGAGTGGGCGGCCGAGGCGTTCGAGACGGCCGCGAGGTGCGGTGCCGTGGTGCTGACGGACCAGTGGTCGATCCGGTCCTTGGCCTCCTGCAGGCGCACGCCCGTGTGCTGCCGGTAGAGCTTGATCGCGTGGATCTTCTGCCCGGCGGCGACGAGACGATCGATCTCGGCGATCGCCGCAGGCGTCAGCTGCGATGCCGAGGCGGTCGACGTCGAAGCGGATGCCACGGATCGGGCCATCGTCGGCGACGGGGTGAACACGTGCGGCTCCGGTGCCTTCGGGCGCATCGATCGCAGGGCGGCGCCGATGATCACCACGCCCACGACGACAGCTGCGATGACCGCGCCGACAGCGATGATGATGTCCATGGGGTCAGTCTAGGGACGCCGGGGCCGGCGCCCCAGGCGCTTCCCACCCGGCACCGCGTACCCTGGAGGTATGACCGAGACTCCCCGCACGCGCGAGACGCGCCCCGCCACGGCACCCGCGTCGTCCCGTTCGGGGGCAGTCCGCTCGACCGGCACCCCGCAGGTGCGTCCTGCGACCGAGGGGTGGACGCAGCAGAAGGATGCCGAGGGGCGGCCGCTGCTGCAGTTCGCGAGCCCGAAGCGCGGCAAGCCGCCGGTGCATCTCGCCGACCTCACGCCCGCCGAGCGCGTCGAGAAGGTCAAGGAGCTCGGCCTGCCCGGCTTCCGCGCGAAGCAGCTCTCGACCCACTATTTCCGGCACTACACGTCGGACGCTGCGGAGATGACGGATCTTCCGGCCGACACCCGGGAGCAGCTCGTCGCCGGCATGCTGCCGCCGCTGCTCACCGAGGTGCGCCGCCTGGAGACCGACCGCGGCGACACGATCAAGTTCCTCTGGCGTCTGCACGACGGCGCGCTGGTCGAGTCGGTGCTCATGCGCTACCCGGGCCGCATCACCCTGTGCGTCTCGTCGCAGGCCGGGTGCGGCATGAACTGCCCGTTCTGCGCCACCGGCCAGGCGGGTCTCACCCGCAACATGTCGACCGCCGAGATCATCGAGCAGATCGTCCGCGCCAACCGCCTGATCGCCGAGGGCGGTCTCGGCGGCAAGAAGGCCGACGACCACTCGATGGAGCGCGTGTCGAACATCGTCTTCATGGGCATGGGTGAGCCGCTCGCCAACTACAAGCGCGTGATGGACGCGGTGCGCTCGATGGTCGCGCCCCAGCCCGACGGCCTGGGCATGAGCGCGCGCGGCATCACGGTGTCTACTGTCGGACTCGTGCCGGCCATCAAGAAGCTCGCCGACGAGGGCATCCCCGTCACCTTCGCGCTGTCGCTGCACGCACCGGATGACCACCTGCGTGACGAGCTCATCCCGGTGAACTCCCGCTGGAAGGTCGACGAGGCGCTCGACGCCGCCTACGACTACTACGCCAAGACCGGCCGCCGTGTCTCGATCGAGTACGCGCTGATCAAGGACATGAACGACCACGCCTGGCGCGCCGACCTGCTCGCCGACAAGCTCAACGAGCGCGGCCGCGGCTGGGTGCACGTCAACCCGATCCCGCTGAACCCGACGCCCGGCTCGATCTGGACGTCGTCCGAGCCCTCGGTGCAGAACGAGTTCGTGCGCCGCCTCAACGACGCAGGCATCCCGACGACCCTCCGCGACACTCGCGGCAAGGAGATCGACGGTGCGTGCGGTCAGCTCGTCGCGACGACCGAAGACGAGGCTGCCTCCGCCGCCATGGCCTGAGGGCCGGTGCCGCGATCGCGAAGGCCGTCGCGGCGACCGAGAGTCTCGGCGCGCGACAGCCACGACTCGATGCGCGCGGGGCTCGCGTCCTTGATTCCCAGCATCCGCGTGGTGCGCACCGAGCGGATGCCGCAGAACCTCATCGTCCCGCGGGCGACGTGCGTCTGTGCGGGGAGCCCGGTGAAGGGCGTGAGGAACCACGGGGTGTCCGCCAGCAGGAACAGGCGTCCGTTCGCAGCCGTCAACAGGCCTTCGGGCATCCCGAGCTTCGAGTACCGGTACTCCTGCTGCGGCAGCAGGGCCCGATCGAAGAACCCCTTCAGCAGCGCGGGCACCGACCCCCACCAGAGCGGGGTGAACACCACGACCGTCCGCGCTTCGGCCAGTGCGCGCTTCGCGTCGATCAGGTCGGGCTCGAGCTGCATGCGCCGGCGGTAGCCGAAGCGCAGCGACGGATCGAAGTCGAGATCGCGCAGAGCGAGGACACGGGCGTCGCCATGCGCTGCGGCATAGCGTCGGGCCAGTTCTGCGGTGAGGGATCCGGCATCGGGGTGGCCGTCGATGATCAGTGCGGATGGCATGTGCTCTCCTATGTTGACAGTGTCAAGCAGTGGTGGACAGTGTCAAGATAAGCAACAATGTTGCTTGTGTCAAGTTCCCGATCCGGCTATCACCACGGTGACCTCGCCCACGCCCTCGAGGCGGCGGCGATGCAGCTGCTCGCCGAGAAGCCCGCGGGGGAGATCAGCCTGCGCGAGGTCGCCCGCGCCGCCGACGTGAGCCATAACGCCCCGTACCACCACTTCTCCGACCGGCGCGGTCTGCTCAAGGTCCTCGCCGAGCGCAGCATGGCCGACCTGGTGGCCGCGGTGCGCGGCGGGATCGAGGAGGCGCCGGACTCCGCATCCGCCGTGATCGAAGGCGGTGCCGCGTATATCCGCTACGCGGTCGAGCATCCGCACGGCTTCGACGTGATCTACGACCCGACGGTGTGCATCCCCGGTGAGCCGAGCGAGACCATGGCCCCCCTGATCGATGAGCTCGAGCAGCTGCTGTCGGAGGCGTCCGTGGCGGCGGGCCTCGACGCGCAGAGCGTCACCGGAGTGTGGGGCCTCGTGCACGGACTCGGAACGCTGTGCGCCGCCGGACATTTCTCGCTCAAGGACGCGCTCGCCGCGAGCGCCGATGCGCTCGTCCGCATGCTGCCGCGCTGACCCTGACGAGGCCCGCGGAGGCGGAAACACAGGGTTCGTGCACGTTTTCCACAGGCGACATTTCGTAGATTGTCGGAATGCCCTATTCCGCTCACCGCCCAGGACGGTTCGATTCGCAGGGTCGGATCATCCTCGACAGCGACCCGAACGCTGACACGGACGACCTCGACTTCCTGCGCGCGTACGAGCCCACGGGCGCCGATCTGCCGCAACCGCAGCAGGCACCCGAGGTGCCCGATGCGCCGGAGCAGGAGCAGGATGCCGCGGCATCCGCCCGTCCCGTGCGTGAGCCCAAGCCCCGGCGTCAGCCGCGCGAGCGCGCACCGCGCGTGCCGGGTTCGCGTCTGCGCAAGCTCGCCATCCTCGGCGGAGCCGAGGGCGAGATCCTCGACCGCGTCCCCGGCGAGACCCCGCGCTTCGTGCAGATGTTCTTCGTGCTGGCCGGAACCGCACTGGTCTCGGCGATCTCCATGCTGTTCGCACTGACCACGGGCGTGCAGGCCGCGATCTGGCTGGCCGTGCCGCTGGCGGTCGTCTGGGCGCTCATCATCTTCAACCTCGATCGCTTCCTCACCTCGACCATGACGTCGACCCGCAACGTCTGGAAGCTCATCGGCCTCGCGATTCCACGTGTGATCATGGCCGCGATCATCGGCTTCGTCGTCGCCGAGCCGCTCGTGCTGCAGATCTTCCACAACGACATCGCGCGCGAGGTCGCCTCGACGAACATCACCCAGGCGCAGGCCGACCAGGATGCACTCGAGACCGGCCCCGAGAAGAAGGCGCTCGACGCCGCATCGGACCGCGTCGCCGAGCTCGAGAACCAGGCGGCGACCGGAATCGTCGCCGGCACCGACTCGTCGTCGGCGACCGAATCGGCCGCGCAGGCCACGGTCGACGACCTCACGGCCAAGATGACCGAGCAGCAGGCCGTGATCGACCAGGCCCGCGTCCTCTACCAGTGCGAGCTCACCGGCGAAGGTGCAGGCACGGTTCCCGGCTGCACCGGCGTGAACGGCGAGGGTGCGAGCTCGGATGCCGCCCAGGCCCAGCTCGCCGAGGCGCAGCAGACCTACGACGCGCTCGCCGCGCAGCTGCGCACCGCCAACGAAGAGCTGGCAGCCGCGGGCACCGCCGCGAAGGAGAACACCAGCACGTCGGAGTCGCAGAACCGTGAAGAGGCGCAGTCTCAGCTGCCCGCCGCGCGCGACAGCTATGACACCGCGCTCGCCGCGTACAACGCGCGCGCCGAATCGGTGGCATCCGGCAACGCCGGCGCGATCGGTCTGCTCAGCCAGATCAGCGGTCTGAACAGGCTCAGCGAGAAGGAGCCGACGATCCTGTGGGCGCACATCCTCATCGCCGCACTGTTCTTCATGATCGAGCTGCTGCCCGTGCTCGTGAAGGTGCTCACCTCCTACGGCGACCCGTCGCTCTACGAGAAGGCCGTCGCGATCCGCAAGCAGGTCGCGCTCGACAAGGTGACCGCCGAGGGGTTCCGCGACCGCGCGGCGATCGTCACCGTGCAGTCGCAGGGGATCCAGGCGGATGCCGGATCAGGCGAGCCGCAGACCCGCGCCGAGCGCAGGGAGGCCGCCCAGGCCGCCGAAGCGCGTGACGCGGCGCAGGAGCGCGAGCTCGCCGAGAAGCGCGCCCAGGCGCAGACGCTCGCCGAGCAGGAGCAGCTGGTCGAACCGCGCGTCTGATCCGGGCCCGGCGTCTGCCACGGCCGGTAGCGTTATGGCATGGTCAACTATCGCTATCTCGGCAACAGCGGTCTCAAGGTCTCTGAGATCACCTACGGCAACTGGGTCACGCACGCTTCGCAGGTCGGCGACGACGCCGCCGTCAAGACGGTGCACGCGGCGCTCGACGCCGGCATCACCACATTCGACACCGCAGACACCTACGCGAACACCGCGGCGGAGGTCGTGCTCGGCAAGGCGCTCGAGGGTCAGCGCCGCGAGGGTCTCGAGATCTTCACGAAGGTCTACTTCCCGACCGGCCCCAAGGGTCCGAACGACACCGGGTTGAGCCGCAAGCACATCCTCGAATCGATCAACGGCTCGCTGACGCGACTCGGCACCGACTACGTCGACCTCTACCAGGCGCACCGTTTCGACTACGAGACCCCGCTCGAGGAGACGTTCCAGGCGTTCGCCGACGTCGTGCGCCAGGGCAAGGCCCTCTACATCGGCGTGTCGGAGTGGACGGCCGAGCAGCTGCGCGAGGGGCATGCGCTCGCGAAGCAGCTCGGCGTGCAGCTGATCTCGAACCAGCCGCAGTACTCGATGCTGCACCGTGTGATCGAGGGCAAGGTCGTGCCCGCATCGGAGGAGCTCGGCATCTCGCAGATCGTCTGGTCGCCGATGGCGCAGGGCGTGCTGTCGGGCAAGTACCTGCCGGGTCAGCCGGTTCCCGAGGGCTCCCGCGCGACGGATCCGCACAGCGGCTCCGACTTCATCAAGGGGTTCCTGCAGGACGACATCCTCACCGCCGTGCAGAAGCTCAAGCCGATCGCCGAGCAGGCCGGCCTGTCGATGCCGCAGCTCGCGATCGCCTGGGTGCTGCAGAACCCGAACGTCGCCGCAGCTCTCGTCGGGGCCTCGCGCCCCGAGCAGCTCGCCGAGACGGTCAAGGCCTCGGGAGTGACGCTCGACGCCGACACGCTCGCGGCGATCGACACCGCACTGGGCGACACGGTCAACCGCGATGCAGAGGCCACGTACTCGGTGTCGCCGAAGGCCCGCCTGGTCTGACGGATGCTTGACGAAGGCCGCCGTCCCTGAGAGGCGGCGGCCTTCGTCATGTCCGGATGCGCCTACTCCTTGACGGCGCCGGCGGTCAGGCCCTGCACGATCCAGCGGCTCGCGAGTGCGAACATCACCATGGTCGGCAGGATCGTCAGCACGGCTGCGGCGCTCATCGAGCCCCAGTCGATGTTGAAGGTCGAGATGAACCCGTTCAGCGCCGACGGCACGGTGCGGTTCTCGTCGGTGTTCATCAGCACGACCGACAGGAACAGCTCGTTCCAGCAGTTGACGAAGTTGAAGATGAAGGCCGCGATGATGCCCGGGGTCATCACCGGCACGAGCACCCGGAACAGCGCGCCGAAGCGCGAGCATCCGTCGATCATCGCCGCCTCTTCGAGCGCGTCCGGCACGTTCTCGAAGAAACCGCGCAGCATGACCGTGGAGAACGGGATGCAGACCGCGATGTACACGAGGATCAGGCCGGGCTTGGTGTCGACGAGGCCCAGGTCGGTCATCATCGAGTACAGCGGCCCCAGCGCGATGAACGCGGGGATCATCTGCGTGAGCAGGAACGCCACCAGCACCGTCCCCTTGCCGCGGAACTCGAAGCGCGCGATCACATAGGCGCTGAGCAGAGCGATGAGCGTCGCGACCGCACCCGCGATCGTCGCCACCAGAGCCGAGTTGCCGAGGAAGACCCCGAACGAGCTCTGCTCGAACAGGCTCACGTAGTTGTCGAGCGACGGCTCGCTGGGCCAGTACTCGATCGGGAAGGAGTTGATCGTTCCCGGCGACTTGAACGACGTCAGCGCGATCCAGTACAGCGGGAAGAGCGTGATGACGAGCCAGAGGGCGAGACCGACGACGCGCACGACGCCGCCGGCCGAGACCTTGCGCTTCGGACGCGGTGCCTTCGCGATGTCGGGGACGGTGAGACGCCGGGTCTCGGTGACCGTGGTTCCGGTGATGGTCATCGCTGGACCCTCCGCATCGCCATGAGGTAGAACGCGCAGAACACGAACAGGAACGCGACGACGATGAGTCCGATGGCGCTCGCGATGCCGTAGTTGCCCTGCTGCGTGTAGTTGATCATCCACGTCGTGATGATGTGGGTCTGGTTCGCCGGCCCGCCGTTGGTCATCGCGTAGATGATGTCGGGGAAGTTGAAGATCCAGATGATGCGCAGCAGGATCGTCAGCAGCAGCGTCATCGAGATGTACGGGATGATGATCGAGAACAGCTGACGCACCTTGCCTGCGCCGTCGAGGCTCGCGGCCTCGAGCATCTCATCGGGCACGGACTGCAGAGCCGCGAGGATCATGATCGCGAAGAAGGTCACGCCGTACCAGATGTTGGCGACGATGACCGCGAACATCGCGAGCTTCGGATCCGCCAGCCAGGGCAGCGGGGCGTCGATCAGGCCGGCCTTCATGAGCAGGTCGTTCACGACGCCGAACTCGGCGTTGAACATCCAGCGGAACAGCATCCCGATCAGGAAGCCCGAGACGGCCCACGGGAAGAACACGAGCGCCTGGTAGAGGCCGCGGAAGCGGAAGCGCTTGCGCAGGGCGAGCGCGATCAGGAAGCCGATCACGAGCTGAGGCACGAGCGAGCCGACGACCCACAGGACGGAGTTCCAGGCGACGATCGGGAAGGCAGGGTCCTGGAAGACGGTGACGAAGTTGTCGAAACCCACCCACGGGGTGGAGGTGAGATCCCACAGGTTCCAGTCGTGGAAGGCCATGCGTGCGCCCTGCAGCATCGGCCAGTAGGTGAACCAGCACACGAACACGATCGCCGGGGCCATGAAGGCCAGCAGCGTCAGCGCGTGGCGGCCACGGAAGGGGCGGCGCCGGCGGGATGCCGGGGAGGCTCCGCCGGCGGTGCCGACGGAGCCCCCTTCGAGAGTGGTCCGGGTCACGGATCAGCCCTTTTCCGCAGCGTACTTCTCGGTCCAGAAGGTGTCCCACGACTCGAGTAGCTCGGTGGTCGACATGTTGCCGAGCAGCACGTTCTGCACGTCCTGGTCGGACTTCTGGATCCACTCGGTCCACCAGCTGACGCCGCGAGGCTGCTTGACGTTGACGTAGGTCTCGGGGTCCTCGGTCATCGTGACATAGCTCGTCCACGGGCCCGAGGAGTAGAACTCGTCATCGGCTGCCTCGGAGATGATCGGCACGAGGCTGTTGGCCTGCGCGAACTCGGTGGCCGGCTCGGCCGACGAGAGGAACTCGACGAGCTTGACCGCGGCATCCTGGTGCTCGCTGTTCTCCGCGACGCCCCAGCCGGCGACGGCCAGCGGCTGCGCGGCCTTGCCCGACGGCCCGACGAGCAGCGGGGCGGTGTCCCACTGATCCTCGGTCAGAGAGGAGTCCTGCACGGTCGCGATGACCTCGGGGTCCTGCAGCAGGAACGCCGTGGTGCCGTTGGTGAAACCGGCGACCATCTCGGGGTAGCCCCACGACACGGCGGACGGCGGCGACGCCTCCTTGAAGAGGTCGAAGTAGTCGTCGACGGCTTCCTGTGCCTCGGGAGCGGCGAAGATCGTCGACCCGTCCTCCATCAGGAAGGCGTCATCGACGTCGAGGCCGTCGATCGTGTAGGCCTCGATAGCCGCGACCACATTGCTGTTCGCGTTCTGGCCACCGCGGAACGCGTAGCCGTAGATGTTGTTCGCGGGGTCCTGGATGGCGCTGGCCTGCTCGAGCAGATCCTTCCAGCTGTGCGGCGGGCCGTCGAAGCCCGCCTCCTCGACGAGGTCGGTGCGATAGAAGAGCGACAGGCCGTAGAAGCCGTACGGCACGAAGTAGCTCTTGCCGTCTGCGGCCACGGACGCCGACTGCGCGTTGTCGGTGAGGGCATCCCAGCCGTCCCACTTCTCGAGGTCGGCCGAGATGTCGTGCAGCCAGCCGTTGTTCGCGAACGGTCCGACGGTGATGTCGCGGACCTCGAGGACGTCGACGCCCTTGCCCGACTGCAGCATCTGCTGGATCTTCGCGTCGGCCTGCTCGGTGGGCGGCGAGACGAGCTTGACCTTGATGTCGGGGTTCTCCTTCTCGAAGTCGTCGAGGAGTCCGCGCAGCAGGTCGGTGCGGGCAGGATTGGTCAGGCTCTCGACCATCTGCAGGGTGACGGTGCCGTCGGCGGACTCGCCGCCGCCTGCGGAACAGCCGGTGAGCGCGAGTGCGGCGACGGTGCCGATTCCCGCGGCGGTCGTCAAGATTCTGTTCTTCTTCACGAGGTGCCTCTCAGTTGGTGATGGTGGTGGGTCGGGTGGTGGGTGGAGGGGTGGGTCGGGTCAGGAGACGATGATGGAGTCGGCGGTGCGGATGCCGGCGCGGCGGAGGATCTGCGGGATGCAGCGCTCGACGAAGGCCTCGAAGTCGGACGCCTCTGTGTAGAGGTGCGCCGACAGGCGGAAGTAGCCGACGCCGCGGAAGCTGGTGAACGCGGTCTCGACGCCGGTCTCGTCGAGCAGGTCCATGCGCAGGGCATCGGCCTCTTCGCGGGTCGAGCCGAGTCCGAGCGGCAGTCGCACGAGTCGCATCGACGGCACGGGCGAGGGCAACGGGGTGAGGGGGTCTTCGTCGCCGTAGGGGCGCAGACCCTCGGCGATGATCTCGGCCCCGGCATCCGCCATCTGCGCCATCGCCTGGCGGGCGTTGTGCCACCCGAACTCGGACTCGATGAACTCGATCGACGCCGGGGTGGCGAGATAGGTCGTCGCGTCGATCGTGCCCTGGGTGTCGAAGCGCTCGGGGTAGGGCTCGTTCGCCGCCCACGAGTCGATGAGCGGCCACAGGTCGTCGCGGTCGGGGGCGTTCGTGACGAGCAGGGCGGAACCGCGCGGGGCGCAGGGCCACTTGTGCAGGTTGCCGAACCACCAGTCGCCGCCGGCGACCGCGGCGGCATCGGCGACGAGACCGGGAGCATGGGCGCCGTCGACGAGGGTGCGGAGGCCCCGTTCCGCCGCGAGCTCGGCGATGCGCCGGGTCGGCAGCATCCGCGCGGTCGGCGAGGTGATCTGGTCGACCACGATCAGGCGGGTGGCCGGAGTGAGTGCGTCGGCGAAGCGCTGCACGACCTCGTCGTCGGAGGCGAGCAGCGGCAGCTCGACGGCGCGGACGGATGCTCCGAAGCGGCGGGCCAGGCGCTCCGCGCCCATGGTGATCGCTCCGTAGCCCTGGTCGGTGACGAGGATCTCGTCGCCGCGCTCGAGGTGCAGGGCGTTGTAGACGACGGTCGCGGCGGCGGAGGCGTTCGGGACGAAGACGCTGTCTTCGGCATGGGCGCCGAGGAACGGAGCCGTGCGCTCGCGAGCGTTGCGCACCCGCTCGGCGATGCGGGGGAACCACTCGACCGGGCTGAGGTCGGCGCGACGTCGAAGGGCATCCTGCTGCTCGACGACGGCCGTGGGAACCGCGCCGAACGAGCCGTGGTTCAGGTGGATCACGTCGGGATCGAGCGGCCACGCATCACGGGCTCGGATGCCGGAGTTCAGCGTGAGCGGTGCGGGGAAGAGTGGTGCGGGCATCGGTCCTCGTCGGTGCAGTGGGGGAGTTGTTGCACAACTTTGCCACACGGCTTTCGAAATGGCTACGAAAAGGCGAGGATGAAACATAGTTGTCATACGAATTTGACGAAGGGTCTGCGTCCGACAGACTCAGCAAGGGAATCGGGCGGTGTCAGGAGGATGACGATGAGCGCACTGGACACAGCGCTGCACGGGCTGCGTGCGCTGATCGCGGACGGCGAGCTGCGCCCCGGCGACCGTCTGCCGAGCGAGGGTGAGCTGTGCGAGACGCTCGGCGTCTCACGCGGATCGCTGCGCGAAGCCATCCGCATGCTGGCCGCCCTCGGTGTGCTCGAGACCCGGCACGGCTCGGGCAGCTACGTCAGCGAGCTGCGCGCCGCCGACCTGATCGGCAGCCTCTCTCTCACGGTCGGACTCCTGCCCATGGCCGGGGTGCTCGAACTGACGGAGCTTCGCCGGGTGCTCGAGCCCCATGCGGCTGCGCTCGCCGCGGCCCGCATCGACGCCGCCACGATCGAGACGCTCAGCGGCGTGCTCGATGAGATCGAGGCGAGCGACGACTTCGAGGACCACTCCCGCCTCGACCACGCCTTCCACATGACGATCTCGGAGGTCGCCGGCAACGACGCGCTCACGAGCCTGATCGACGTGCTGCGCTCACGCTCGCGGGCCTATCGGATCCCGGATGCCGGCGACGCCGCCGAACTCAAGCTCCACTCGGATGCCGGGCACCGGGCGATCCTCCGCGGACTCGCGGCGGCGGACCCGGTCGCGGCGTCGGCTGCGGCATCCGCCCACGTGGCTCAGACCGAGTACTGGGTGCGCCGGTACACCGATACGGATCTGCGCGCCGAAGGGTCGTCCGTCGATCGCCCTGAGTGACGACGATCGCCCTCTCATCTCGCCCGGTCTGCACAGTTCGCCTCGGTCTGCACGGGCGTGCGGTCGCCTCGGGGGCCGTGCGGGGCGCTGTGTGCGTATCGGGCGGAGGGGACGCCGCGGTCAGGCGAGGGTGATGTCGACCTGGATCTCCGTGGCGATGCGCTCGAGGTCGCGACGCAGGGCATCGATGTCGACCGACGACGGAACCCGTGCGATCACGGAGGCCTCGAACAGACGGCCGCCGGCCATCGCGGCATCCCGGGTCTCGGTCGCGAGCTCCTCGATGCTGAGTTCGTGCGCGTTCAGCACGTTCGAGACCTCGCGGACGATGCCGGATCGGTCGTTGCCCAGCACCCGGATCTCGAGTCGCTGCTCGTCCTCCGCGTCGTCATCAGGCGTTCCGGTGAGGACGGCGAGCGTCAGGAGCCCCTGTCCCTGAAGTCCGCGGAGCGCCGTCTGCAGCTCGTCGGAACGGTCGGCGGCGACCGAGACCTCGATCACTCCGGCGAAGGTGCCCGCGAGCTCGGCCAGCGAGCTGTTCTCCCAGTTTCCGCCGTGGGCATCGACGACATCGGCGACGGCTGCGACGAGTCCGGGGCGATCGGCACCCGCGACAGTGAGGATGAGAGTAGTCATGCGGCCAGCGTAGCCGGAGCGCCTCGGCCCGCGACGTGCCGTGACTCCGGAGAATGTGGCGGCTCGAACCCGAGGAAGCGTGTTCTCCCGGGTGACCTGCCCGGATCTCCGGAGTCATGGAAGCGGAACGAGGGTCAGTCGACCCAGACCCCGGTCTCGAGGAAGTGATCGAGGCGGGTGCGATGCGGGTCGAGGTCCCAGCCCTGCTCGGCGACCCACTCATCGTTGAAGTACGTGCCGGCGTAGCGGATGCCGCTGTCGCAGATGAGCGTGACGATGCTGCCGGTCTCGCCCGCCGCGCGCATGCGCGCGATCAGCTGGAATGCGCCGTACAGGTTGGTGCCGGTCGAACCTCCGGCCCAGTGCAGGGTGCGCTCGCGCAGCATCCGGATCGCGGCGATCGACCCCGCGTCGGGAACGCGGATCATCTCGTCGATCACGCTGGGCACGAACGAGGCCTCGACGCGCGGACGGCCGATGCCCTCGATGCGACTGGGGCGTCCGGCCGGCGCGTCGACGGTGCCCGCCCATCCGTCGTAGAACGCCGAACCCTCGGGGTCGACGACCGCGATCTGCGTCTCGTGGCGGCGGTACTTCACGTACCGGCCGAAGGTGGCGCTCGTGCCGCCGGTGCCTGCGCCCACGACGATCCAGCGGGGGATCGGGTGGCGTTCCTGCGACAGCTGGCTGAACACGCTCTCGGCGATGTTGTTGTTGCCGCGCCAGTCGGTCGCCCCCTCGGCGAACGTGAACTGGTCGAGGTAGTGGCCGTGGCATTCGGAGGCCAGTCGCTGAGCCTCAGGAGACATGTCCTCGGCACGGTCGACGAAGTGACAGCGTCCGCCGTAGAACTCGATGAGGTCGATCTTCTCCTGGCTGGTCGAGCGCGGTACGACGGTGACGAAGGGCAGCCCCAGCATCCGCGCGAAGTACGCCTCGGAGACGGCCGTCGATCCGCTGGACGACTCGACGAGAGTGGAGTCCTCGGTGATGCGTCCGTTGACGAGTCCGTACAGGATCAGCGAGCGCGCGAGACGGTGCTTGAGCGACCCGGTCGGATGCACCGACTCGTCTTTCAGGTACAGGTCGATGCCCCACTCGGGTGGCAGTGGGAAGAGGTGCAGATGGGTGTCGGCGCTGCGGTTGGCGTCGGCTTCCAGCAGGGCGATCGCGGTGCTGGTCCAGTCGCTCATGCTTCGAGCGTAACGCTCCTCTAGCGGGGCGTGTAGCCGCCCTCGCCCGTCTCGCCGTCGTACGTGAAGACCTCGTCCTCGAGGGTGATCTGGATGTCGTCGCCGAGGGGCTGCTCGGCGAGCAGACGCTCCTCGAGCATCGTCATGCGCTCCTCGTACTCCTGCGCCTGCGCATCGTCGACACCCCAGATGGTGGCGACCTTCATGTCGGTGAGGAAGTAGAGGAAGGCGGAGACGGCCGTGCGGTTGAACTCGGTGTCGGGGATGCTCTGCCAGAGCGCGCCGCTGTCGCGCAGGCGCTTGTACTCGTCGATCTTCGCCTGGAGCGCGTCGGCGATGGCGGAGGCATCGGCGTCGCCCGAGCCGTCGGAGTCCGGGTCGCCCTGCGGTGCCTCGGAAGGCGATGCGGGCTCTTCCGTGACGCTCGTGGCCGGAGGCGCGGTCGCCGGTTCGGTGCGCGAGCTCAGCAGCAGGCTCACGGCCACCGCGATGCCCACGACGACGATCAGCACGAACGCCGCGACCGCTGCGATGACGATGCCGACGGTCCGTCCTGAACGTGCAGGAGGAGGCGCGGACGGGGAAGCATATGCGGCGCCGTAGGGAGGCGACGGCTGCCCGGGGTGCGGCGGCGGGTACGCGGCCATCTGCGGATGCTGCCCCGGCTGGGAGGCAGAGGCGTACGGCGGCAGCGGCGCAGGCGGCCCGGGGATCCCGCCCAGCGGCGGGGCCAGCGGGACGGAGGATCCGAGCTGTCCCGGCGCCGCGGCAGGCGGCGGAGGGATGACCGGGTCGGAGTCGGATGCCGGTGGATGCGCGTCGTCGACCATCGTGTCTTCCCCCCGATCGCATCGCCCCGTGCGATGCGTGCTCTCGTTCCAGGCTAGTCCGCGACCCGTGCTCGGCCGACCCACCTGTGAGTGGATGCCGCGTGCGGATGCGGCTAGCGGACGGTGCCAGCGCGCGAGGTGCTGCCGTCGCCGTCGACGTGCAGCAGCGACGCCTGCGACTGCTCCTGCTGCAGCTGGAACTCGAAGCGCGAGCGGTCGCCGCGGTGGTGCGCCACGAAGTACTCGATCGGCGTGCCGTCGGAGGAACGGCTCACGCTGCGCAGTCGCAGCAGGGCGGAGCCGGCGCTCACCCCCAGATGCTGCGCCTGCTCGTGGGTCGCGACGGTGGCCTCGGCCGAGCGGACGCCGCTGGTCGCCACGATGTCGTGATCGGCGAGCAGGCGGTACAGGGACCGCTCCGAGAGGTCGACGCCGAGCGTGACTCCGCCGACGGCATCCGGCATCCAGGTGGTCGAGAGCGACCAGGGTTCGGCGTCGACGTGACGCAGACGGTCGAGCACCACGACCGGTGCGCCAGGGTCGACCTCGAGTGCCGCCGCGATCTCGTCGTCGGCGAGAGTCTGCTCGTGGCGCAGGACGTCGCTGTGCACGTGCCCGCCGCGGCGCTCGACGTCGTCGTAGAGGCCGATCAGCGTGTGCACCAGGCTCTCGCTCGTGCGGGGGCGCGACACGAACGTGCCCTTGCCCTTGACGCGTTCGACGAGCCCCTCGTGCTCGAGCTGGGCCAACGCCTGGCGCACCACGGTGCGCGAGATGCCGTACCGCTCGCAGAGGCGGTGCTCGCCGGGCAGCGGGTCGCCGGGCTGCAGGCCGTCTCTCGCGATGCCGTCGACGATCAGCTGACGCAGCTGGTCGTACATGGGCGCGGCGGAGTGGCGGTCGATCGTGTCGTTCATATCAGTACGCCACTCCCGCGTGCAGGATCACGTTCGCGTAGGGGGTGAACTCTCCCGAGCGCACGAACGCGCGCGCCGAGTGGGTCAGCTTCTTGAAGTCGACGTGCGGGATGAGCTCGATCTCGAAGTCCTGGTCGGCGAAGCGCTCGCGCAGCGCGGCCAGCACCTCGGGGCTCTTCTCGGCGACCTCGGCCGACACCGTCGCTCCCTCCACGACGAGCTCGGCGAGCACGGTGTCGAGCACGTCGAAGAAGGCCGGAGCGCCGGGACGATAGGCGAGGTCGATGCGCTCGGATCCGGGCGGGATGGGCAGGCCGGCGTCGGTGACCACCAGCAGATCGGTGTGGCCGGTCTCGCTGATCACGCGCGAGAGTGCGGGGTTGATGGTCGTCGCTGTCTTGCGCATGATGTCTCCTCGGGGATGTCAGTGGGCTTCTCGGGCGGCCAGGAAGGCGTCGACCTCGGCCCGCAGCGGCAGGCTGGGCGAGGCGCCCTGCTTCGTGACGGCGAGGGCTCCGGCGGCGGTCGCCAGGCGAACGGCATCCGTCAGCCCCCAGCCGTTGGCGAGGGCGGCGCCGAGATACCCGGCGTAGGCGTCGCCGGCCGCGGTGGTGTCGACGGCCTCGACAGGGAAGGGCGGGATGACGAATGCGCCCGCTGCGGTCACAACGCACGAGCCCTGACCCGCGAGCGTGATCACGGCGGCGCCGACGCCCCGGTCGAGGAACCAGCGTCCGGCGATCTCCGCCGACGCGGCATCCGTCACCTCGACGCCGCTGAGCACCGAGGCCTCGGTCTCGTTCGGGGTGACGATGTCGATGCTCGCCCACACGGCGTCATCCAGCGGAGCGGCGGGGGCGGGGTCGAGGATGACGGTCATGCCGTGCTCGCGTCCTCGTGACGTGATGTGCGCGGTGAGCGCCGAGGGCGTCTCGAGCTGGGTGAGCAGCACCGACGTGGTCGGCGCGAGGGCTTCGAGCGCCGCGTCGATCTGCTCGGTGCTGAGCGCGGCGTTGGCCAGAGGCACCATGACGATGTCGTTCTGCGCCGAGGCGTCGACGCGGATGTGCGCGATGCCCGTCGGCCCCGGCACCGTGCGGAGGTGCGTGAGGTCGACTCCGGCCTCGCTCAGCCCGTCGACGACGAGGTCGTGGAAGAGGTCGTCTCCCACGCATCCGACGAAGCTCGTGCGGGCCCCCGATCGTCCGGCGGCGACCGCCTGATTCGCGCCCTTGCCGCCGAGCATCAGGGTGAACTCGTCGCCGAGGATGGTCTCTCCGCGGGCGGGGAGCCTGGTCGAGAAGGTCGTCACGTCTGCGGTCACGCTGCCGACGATGACGACGCCGGTGCGATCGGGCGAGGTGGCGGCTGTCATGGCACTCCTGATCGTCGTCGATGCGGGGTGCTTTGACATCCTCCGCGGCTGTCATTACATTAGCCGAATCCGAACCTGTAACGACAGGTTGTGCACAAGGAGACCCGATGACCGCGCTGGCCCCCCGTCTCTATGTCGACAGCGCGGACGTCGACCGCGTCGCCTCGCTCCTCACCGCGGGCGTCGTGCATGGCGTGACGACCAACCCCACGATCCTCGAGCGCGGCGGCCGCACCGCCGCGGAGATCCCCGACCTCTACGCCCGCTGGTCGGACGAGGGCGCCCGCGAGATCTTCTTCCAGACGTGGGGCGGCGACACCGCATCCTTCCTCCGCAACGCCGAGGGCATCCGTGCGCTGGGCGATCGCGTGGCCGTGAAGGTGCCGGCGACCCGCGACGGCTTCGCCGCGGCATCCGCTCTGGTGCGCGACGGCGCGACCGTGCTCGTCACCGCCGTCTACTCGGTCGCACAGGCGCTGGCATGCGCCTCGATCGGCGCGCAGTACATCGCCCCCTACCTCGGACGGATGCGGGATGCCGGCATCGACGGGGATGCGGTGATCGCCCGCATGCAGGAGGTGTGCGCGGGCAGCGACTCGAACGTGCTCGCGGCCAGCCTGCGATCACCTGACGACATCACCGGTCTGCGTCTCGCGGGGGTGCCGTACTTCACGGCGGCACCCGACGTGATCGACCAGGTGCTGTTCCACGAGGTCAGCGACAGCTCCGCCGCCGAGTTCGACGCGGCGATGGGGCGGCTCGGGGCCTGAGTCGCACTTCGGCGGGTGGGCCAGCGTCGGCCAGACGCGCCAGATTCGGCCCGACGTCACGGATACGGCCGAGCGAAGCGCATCTGGCCGAACGTGCCTGTCAGGGCCCGGGCGACGACGGCGTGCACGGAAGGCCGCTGGGACGAGTGGCCGAGAAAGGCGTCGCGGCGTCAGGCGGATGCCGCCTGGCGCAGCCACCGCTCGACGCCGGCGATGTGCGCCGTGGCGAGCGAGGTGGCGAGACCCGAATCGCGCCGGGCGATGGCGTCGGCGATCGCCCGGTGCTCCGAGAGGGTGCGCTCGACCGCTCCGCCCTCGGTGAGACCACGCCACACG
Organism: Microbacterium sp. Root280D1; assembly: GCF_001428975.1. Classification (NCBI taxonomy): domain Bacteria; kingdom Bacillati; phylum Actinomycetota; class Actinomycetes; order Micrococcales; family Microbacteriaceae; genus Microbacterium; species Microbacterium sp. Root280D1. Next base: position 99,043 of record NZ_LMJK01000004.1, read on the forward strand.
CGGGCGCGCACGGTCTGACTGCTCAGGTGCTCGATGAGGCTGGCGAGATAGGCGTTGCCGGCCATGCCGACGATCTCACGGTGGAAGCGGATGTCGTGCTCGACGAGCTCTTCGATGCTGACCGTCGGATCGATGGAGGCGACCTCGCTCTCGAGGCCGGCGATCGCGTCGTCGCTGCCGAGGGTGGCCGCGAGGCCGGTCGCCTGCGACTCCAGCATCCGTCGCACCGCGAAGATCTCGAGCATCGAGTCGTCGTCGTGCATGTCGACCACGAACGAGATCGCCTCGAGCAGCAGGTGGGGCTCCAGGCTCGTGACATAGGTGCCGTCACCGCGGCGCACGTCGAGCACCCGGATCACCTCGAGCGCCTTCACGGCCTCGCGCATCGAGTTGCGTGACAGGCCGAGACGCTCGGACAGCTCCTTCTCGGGAGGGAGGCGATCGCCGGGGGCGAGTTCGCCCGACACGATCATCGCCTTGATCTTCTCGATCGCGTCGTCAGTCACTGCCATGGCGTCATCCTAGCCATTCATCGGATGTCTGCGGCAGGATGGGGGCATGCGCGTACTCGATTCGCACCTGCACCTCTGGGACCCCGAGCTTCTGCACTACACGTGGCTCGAGGGTCCGCTCGCCTGGCTGTTCGGTGCGACCGAGATCGAGCACGCCCGCATCGCCCGCGCGACGACCGAGCGCGCGGTGTTCGTGCAGGCCGAGACCGTCGAAGACGACTTCCTCGAAGAAGTGCGGTGGGTGGCCGGGCTCGCGCCCCGCGTCGGGGTGGTCGGCATCGTCGCGGGGGCGCGTCTGGATCGCGGCACCGACACCACCGCGCACCTCGAAGGACTCGCCGCTGAGCCGCTCGTGGTCGGCGTGCGGCACAACCTGCAGGGCGAACCCGACGGACTGGCGGTCTCGGCCGACTTCGTCACCGGGGCGCGCGAGGTCGCGGCGCGCGGCTGGGCCTTCGACGCGTGCGTGCGCGCCGCGCAGCTGCCCGAGGTGGCCCGACTCGCGGGGGCGGTGCCCGAGCTGCGGATCGTGCTCGATCACCTCGGCAAGCCCGAGGTCGGCACGGCGAAGGCCCCGGTGGCGCCGACCATGGAATGGGTGCGCGATCTCGACGACCTGGCACGGCATCCGAATGTGTGGTGCAAGCTCTCGGGGCTGCCGGGGGAGGCCGGAGGCGACTGGTCGGCCGAGCAGCTGCACCCGTTCCTCGACGCCGCGGCCGACGCGTTCGGCGTCGAGCGGCTGATGTGGGGCAGTGACTGGCCGGTCTCGGTCATCGGACCCCCGGAGGAGGGCGACCCGTACGCGAACGTCGACGGATCGCCCATGTATCAGCCGACGGCTCGGATCAGATGGGCGGATGCGGTGATCGCCTGGGCCGAGCGACGCGGGCACGACGTCGACGCGATCATGTGGACGAACGCCGAGGAGTTCTACCGGATCGGCGAGCGGCCGACGCATGAGGACTCTCGGGAGGAGCGGCCGCGCCGCGGCATCCTGGGTTGGCTGCGCGGCGGTCGCTCGTAGCGCCCGCTGTCCGGGGCAGGGACCGGGACCGGGACCGGGGGCGACGCGGCGGTCAGCCCCCGACGGGACGGAGCCGCAGCTGAGCCATGCCGCCGTCGACCTCGATGAACGTGCCCGTGGTCGAGCCCGCGGCGGGGCTCACCAGGTAGGCGACCGCCGCGGCGACCTCGTCGGGTGAGACCAGGCGGCCATGCGGCTGGCGGGCCTCGAGGGCGGCGCGCTCGGCGGCCGGGTCGTCGGCCGAGTCGAGCAGCCGGCCGACCCACGGGGTGTCGGCGGTGCCGGGGTTGACGGCGTTGACGCGGATGCCCTCGCGCAGGTGATCGGCGGCCATGGCACGGGTCAGGGCCGAGACGGCGCCCTTCGACGCGCTGTAGAGCGCGCGCTGGGGAAGGCCGGTGGTCGAGGCGATGGATGCCGTGTTGCAGACCGCCGCGCTCGGCGACTCCTTGAGCCACGGCAACGCCGCCGACGTGACGCGGGCGATGCCCGTGACGTTGATCGAGAGCACACGCGCCCACTCGTCGTCGTCGTTGGCGCTGATGTCTCCCTGGGCGCCGACCCCGGCGTTGTTCACGACGATGTCGATGCGCCCGAACCTCTCGGCGACGGCGGCCACGGCGGCATCGACCGATGCACGGTCCGACACGTCGGCCGTGAAAGCGGCGAAGGCGGCATCCGCTCCTGAGGTATCGCGGTCGAGCACCGCGATCTGCGCGCCGTCGGCGTGCAGCCGGGCGGCGATGGCCGCGCCGATCCCGGATGCTCCGCCGGTCACGATCGCGACGAGTCCGTCGAGTGCGCTGCTCATTTCTGTGCCTCCCATGCCACGAACTCCTGGCGCTGATGCCCGAGTCCTTCGATCTCGATCTCGACCACGTCGCCCGCCGTCAGATACGGGAACTTGCCCCCGAAGGCCACGCCCTGGGGAGTGCCCGTGAGGATCAGATCGCCCGGCTCGAGCGTGACGTACTGCGACAGGTGGTGCACGATCACGCGCACGTCGAAGATCATGTCGTCGGTGTTCGAATCCTGACGCGCTTCGCCGTTCACCCAGCTGCGCAGCCGCAGGTCGTCGACGTCGACCTCGTCGGGTGTCACCAGCCAGGGGCCGGTCGGGTTGAAACCGGGGGCGATCTTGCCCTTCGACCACTGCCCGCCCGAGACCTCCATCTGGAAGGCGCGCTCCGAGACGTCGTTCGCCACCACGTAGCCGGCGATGTGGGCGTCGGCGTCGTCAGGCGAATCGAGGTAGGCGGCGCGGGCGCCGATCACGATGCCGAGCTCGACCTCCCAGTCGGTCTTCTCGCTGCCGCGGGGGATCGTGACCGCATCGTTCGGGCCGACCACCGTGTTCGGCGTCTTCAGGAACATGATCGGGACGGTCGGCGGCTCGGAGCCGGACTCGCGGGCGTGCGCCGCGTAGTTCTGGCCGATGCAGATGACGGCGCTCGGGCGCGCGATCGGCGCGCCGATGCGCATCGCCGCGGCATCCCCGAGAACCGGCAGTTCGTCGGCGGCACGGGCCGCGGCGACGCGAGCCCGGAAATCACCGGCGAGGAAATCACCGTTCACATCGGATGTCACAGAGCGCAGATCGAGGTAGCGGTCGCCTTCGACGAGGACGGGGATCTCGGCGCCGGGGGTGCCTAGCCGTGCGAACTTCATGTCTCTCCTGCTCAGTGAGGTGTCCGTGGGTGACGAGGCGCGTCAGTGCGGCCCGTCTCGTTGACAGTATAGACATCCGATGTTTACACTCCAAGAGATCTGCACGGATATCCGTCCCGTGCACGAGAGGAACCCGTGAGCCGCATCGTCGCCCTCGACACGACCGACATCCGCTTCCCGACATCGCTGAGTCTGGACGGATCGGATGCCATGAATCCCGACCCCGACTACTCGGCGGCATACGTGATCGTGCGCACGGATGCCGAGGACGGCATCGACGGCCACGCGTTCGTCTTCACGATCGGGCGCGGCAACGATGTGCAGGTCGCCGCGATCGACGCGCTCGCCGGGCACCTCGTCGGTCGCGAGATCGAGCCGCTGCTCGACGACATGGGCACGACGTTCCGCGACATCATCGGCGACTCGCAGCTGCGCTGGCTCGGCCCCGAGAAGGGCGTCATGCACATGGCCATCGGCGCGGTCATCAACGCGCTGTGGGACATCAAGGCCAAGCGGGCCGGGCTGCCGCTGTGGCAGCTGCTCGCGCGGATGACGCCCGAGGAGCTCGTGGGCCTCGTCGACTTCCGCTACCTCACCAATGCGCTGACGCCCGAGGACGCCCTCGAGATCCTGCGCGCCGCCGAGCCGGGACGCCTCGAGCGCGAACGAGAACTGCTCGCCACCGGATACCCCGGCTACACGACCAGCCCCGGATGGCTCGGATACTCCGACGAGAAGCTCGAGCGGCTCGCCCGCGAGGCGATGGCCGACGGCTTCACCCAGATCAAGCTCAAGGTCGGCGCCGACCTCGACGACGACATCCGCCGTTTCCGCAAGGCCCGCGAGGTGTGCGGACCGGACTTCCCCATCGCGATCGACGCCAACCAGCGGTGGGAGGTGTCGGAGGCGATCGAATGGATAGGCGCGCTCGCCGAGTTCCACCCCGCCTGGATCGAAGAGCCCACGAGCCCCGACGACGTGCTCGGTCACGCCGAGATCGCCAAGGGGGTAGCACCCATCCGCGTCGCCACCGGCGAGCACGCGCAGAACCGCGTCATCTTCAAGCAGCTGCTGCAGGCCGAGGCGATCTCGGTCATGCAGATCGACGCCGTGCGCGTCGCGGGCGTCAACGAGAACATCGCCAACCTGCTGCTGGCCGCGAAGTTCGGTGTGCCGGTCTGCCCGCATGCCGGCGGCGTCGGGCTGTGCGAGGCCGTGCAGCACCTCTCGATGTTCGACTTCGTCGCCGTCACCGGCACCCGCGAAGGACGGATGATCGAATTCGTCGACCACCTGCACGAGCACTTCGTGATCCCCACCGACATCCAGGGCGGGTCGTACATGGCGCCCACGGCGCCCGGATCCGGCATGGAGATGAAGGCCGAGAGCATCGCCGCGTATACGTGGACGGGGCAGCATGTCGGAGTCTGATGCTCTGGCGGTTCCGCCCCTCGGATACGGGGCCGCGAATGTCGGCAACCTCTTCCGCGCGCTGAGCGATGACGAGGCGTGGGCGGTGCTCGATGCGGCGTGGGACAGCGGCATCCGCTACTTCGACACCGCTCCGCATTACGGGCTCGGGCTCTCGGAGCGTCGTCTCGGGGCGTTCCTGCAGACCAAACCGCGCGACGAGTACGTGCTGTCGACCAAGGTCGGGCGCCTGCTGCGACCGAACCCCGACCACGACGGCGGCCTCGACACCGCGAACGACTTCCATGTTCCCGACGATCTGCAGCGCGTGTGGGACTTCTCGGCTGAGGGGATACGCACCAGTCTCGATGAGTCCCGCGAACGTCTCGGGATCGAGCGCATCGACCTGCTCTACCTGCACGACCCCGAGCGGCATGACCTGGATCTCGCGCTCGCCGAGGCGCTGCCGGCGCTCGAGCAGCTGCGTCGCGACGGCGAGGTGACTGCCGTCGGCATCGGCTCGATGGTGTCGGATGCGCTCGCCGCCTCCGTGCGCTCGGCCGACCTCGACCTGGTCATGGTCGCGGGCAGATACACGCTGCTCGAACAGCCGGCGGCGGCCGAGGTGCTGCCGGCGTGCCGAGAGACCGGGACAGGGATCGTCGCGGCATCCGTCTTCAACTCCGGGCTGCTGGCATCGAACGAACCTCGCCGCGACGGGCGATACGAGTACGGGCAGCTTCCCGACGAGCTGTGGGAACGGCTGCTGCGCATCGCACGGGTGTGCGCCGAGCACGACGTGCCGCTGCCCGCCGCCGCGATCCAGTTCCCGCTGCAGTCAGACGTGGTGCGCTCGGTGGTGGTCGGAGGAAGCCGGCCAGGGCAGCTGACGCAGAATGCCGAGTATGCGGCGCTCGAGATTCCTGGCGCGCTGTGGAATGAGCTCGCTGCAGAGGGGCTGATACCAGGCTGAGCCGGACGGCGCGCGTTCACAATTCAGCATAGGTCTGCGCTGGTGGGCGGTCTGGGGCTTCGGCGGCGGCATCAGTGCGGGTTCGTGCTGAATTGTGAACCGGGCCTGCGCCATAACTCCGCGACGGCGGAGACGAGGCTCAGCGGCCGACGGTGGACTCGCGGACCACGAGCTCGGCGGCGAACGGCGTCGGCGCCGGGAGGTCGGCGGTGGGGTCGGTGAGCTGGCGGATGAGTGCCGCGCCCGCCGCCCGGCCGATCTCGTACCCGGGCTGCCGCACGCTCGTGAGCGGCACGACGGTCTGGTGCGCCTGGGCGACGTCGTCGAAGCCGACCAGCGCGATCTCCTCGGGCACGCGGATGCCCCGGCGCAGCAGCTGGGTGAGCACGCCGATCGCCACCATGTCGTTGGCGGCGAAGATCGCGTCGGGGCGTTCGGTGGCAGGCATCTCGGCGATCCGCGCGCCGACGTCGAGGCCGTCCTCGGTCGTCAGGTGCGGCACGTCGATCACATCGGCCGTCGCCCCGGCCGCGGTGACGGCATCGCGCAGCCCGAGGAGGCGGTCGTTCGACTGGCTGACGCTCGGCGCCCCCAGGAAGAGGATGCGGCGGCGGCCGAGCGACAGCAGGTGCTCGCCCGCCAGCCGTCCGCCGCCGCGGTCGTCGAACAGCACCGAACCGACGGTCGGCGAATCGGGGATGGGGCCGACGACGACCGAGCGGATGCCGCGGTCGGCGAGCTGTTCGAGCCGGGGCACCACGTCTTCGAGCGGGTAGATGACGATGCCCTGCACCCGGTGCGCCTCGAACATGTCGATGTTGCCGCGTTCGGTGTCGGCGTCGCGGTTGCTGTTGCTGAAGAACAGCGACCAGCCGCCCTCGCGGGCCACGTCTTCGACCCCGCGCGAGAGCTCGTGGAAGTACGGCAGCCAGGCGTCGAGAAGAATCAGCGCCAGCGCCTTGCTGGAGCCGGCTCGCAGTTGACGGGCGGATTCGTTGGGCACGTAGCCGAGCTGCGCGATCGCCTCCCTCACCTTCGCCGCGCTCGATTCGCCGAGCACATGCGGGTGGTTGAGGTAGTTCGAGACGGTCGAGGAGGACACCCCGGCGAGAGCGGCGACGTCTTTGACGCTGGCGGGCATGGAGCTCCTGTCGACTGCGCGTCGACGCAGGACGGTCGGCGGCGAGTCCAGAGTAGCCCAGCGATTGCAACGTGCCAAGAAAGTTCTTGACACCGCATCCCCGACCCGCGTACGGTGACCTGAACGCAGAGTTGCAACGTGCCAATCCTGCCGAGGCGAAGGTGCCGCACACCCGTCTCCGAGAGGTCTCATGAACATCGGATGCCACGGGCTCGTCTGGACCGGACACTTCGATGCCGACGGCATCCGTCTCTCCGTCGAGAAGACGAAGGCGGCCGGATTCGACCTGATCGAGTTCCCGCTGATGGACCCGTTCTCGTTCGACGTCACCGCGACGAAGGACGCGCTCGAAGAGCACGATCTCGCCGTCAGCGCCTCGCTCGGACTCTCGGGCGCGACCGACGTGACGAGCTCCGACCCGGCCGTCGTGGCCGCGGGAGAGGCGCTGCTGCTCAGGGCGGTCGACGTGCTCGCCGACCTCGGCGGCCAGCACTTCTGCGGCGTGATCTACAGTGCGATGCAGAAGTACATGGACCCGGTGACGGCCGAGGGGCTGGAGAGCAGTCGGCAAACGATCGCCCGCGTCGCCGACCATGCCGCAGAGCGCGGCATCTCGGTCTCGCTCGAGGTCGTGAACCGCTACGAGACGAACGTGCTGAACACCGCACGGCAGGCGCTCGCCTACCTCGCCGAGGTCGATCGGCCGAACCTCGGCATCCACCTCGACACGTACCACATGAACATCGAGGAGTCGGATATGTTCGCGCCGGTCCTCGACGCGGCTCCGGCCCTGCGCTACGTGCACATCGGGGAGAGCCACCGCGGCTATCTCGGCACCGGCACCGTCGACTTCGACAACTTCTTCAAGGCGCTGGGCCGCATCGGCTATGACGGTCCGATCGTGTTCGAGTCGTTCTCGTCAGCCGTCGTCGCCCCCGATCTCAGCCGCATGCTCGGCATCTGGCGCAATCTGTGGACCGACAACGTCGAGCTCGGAGCGCACGCCAACGCCTACATCCGCGACAAGCTCGTCGCGGTCGACTCGATCCGGCTGCACTGAGCCGGGCCGTCGCCTCGATCCGCCGACCTGTTGCCAACTTGTTATTACAGGTCTTCCCATCCGAAGAAGTCTTAGTTACATTTAGATACAACTTGCGCAGGGTGGGGCGTAAGACGCAGAATTGATCCGATGTTTCCGGACCCGACCGGAATATCGCATCACGACCTTCAAGGAAGCAGGTGAGCACATGAGTGACCCCATTCTCAGAGTCGACGGGATCAGCAAGGGATTCCCCGGTGTGCAGGCTCTCAAGGATGTGCACCTCGAGGTGCGAGCCGGCGAGGTGCTGGTGCTCGTGGGCGAAAACGGCGCCGGCAAGTCGACCCTGATGAAGATCCTCTCGGGGATCTACACCAAGGACGAGGGCACCATCACGTTCGAGGGCCAGGAGGTCGAACTCACCAGCCCGCTGCAGGCGCAGCAGCTCGGCATCACGATCATCCACCAGGAACTCAACCTGATGCCCGATCTCACCGTGGCGCAGAACATCTTCGTGGGTCGCGAGCCCACCACCGGCCCCTTCCTGTCGGAGCGCAAGCTCAACGCGCAGACGGCCGAACTGCTGCAGCGCCTCGGCATCAGGGTCAACCCGCGACAGCTCGTCGGCGAGCTGACCGTGGCCGAGCAGCAGATGGTCGAGATCGCCAAGGCGCTCTCGTTCAACGCCAAGGTGCTCATCATGGACGAGCCCACCTCGGCGCTCACCGACTCCGAGACCGAGACCCTGTTCCTGCTGATCGAGCAGCTGCGCGCCTCGGGGACCGGCATCGTCTACATCTCGCACCGCATGGACGAGCTGCGGCGTCTCGCCGACCGGGTCACGGTGCTCCGTGACGGCACATACATCGGATCACTGGAGAAGTCAGAGGTCAGCGTCCCGAAGATCATCGAGATGATGGTCGGCCGCGTGATCGACGAGGGAACCCGTCCGCAGGCCCGCGATCACATCAACGACCCGATCGTGCTCGACGTGCAGGGACTCTCGACCAAGAACCTCCTCAAGGACGTCTCGTTCCAGCTGCACAAGGGCGAGATCCTGGGCTTCGCCGGACTCATGGGCGCCGGGCGCACCGAGACTGCGCGGGCCATCATCGGTGCCGACCACCGCGACGGCGGCACGATCGCGATCGGCGGCGACCCGGTGCGAATCGGACAGCCGGCGGATGCGGTCAAGCACGGCCTCGGCTACCTCTCGGAGGACCGCAAGCTGCTGGGCCTGATGCTCGAGCAGGACGTGACCTTCAACACCGTGCTCGCCTCGCTCGGGTCGTACGCCAACGGCATCGGCTGGATGGGCGACGCGAAGGCGAAGAACCGCACCAAGGAGTACGTGCAGCAGCTGCGGGTCAAGACGCCCTCGGTGAACCAGGTCGTGAAGCTGCTCTCGGGAGGGAACCAGCAGAAGGTCGTCATCGCCCGGTGGCTGATGCGCGACTGCGACATCCTCATCTTCGACGAGCCGACCCGAGGGATCGACGTCGGCGCGAAGGAGGAGATCTACCGCCTCATGCAGCAGCTCGCTGACCAGGGCAAATCCATCATCGTCATCTCATCGGAGCTCCCCGAGATCCTCCGCGTCGCGAACCGCATCGCGGTCTTCGCGAACGGTCGGATCACCGGGACGCTCCGCAACGAGGAAGCCAGCCAGGAGAAGATCATGCAACTCGCAGCCCACGGGGAGGAAGACTGATGAGCACCCCACAGCAGTCCGGATCGTCGACGACGACGATCATCCAGACGGCGGTCGATGAGAACACCGACAAGCGCGACTTCGGCGGGTTCCTCCGTCGCCAGCTGCAGCAGTCGCTCGCCTTCGGCACGCTGATCGTCCTGGTGATCTTCTTCTCGATCGCCAGCCCGAACTTCTTCACCTTCAGCAACATCGCCACGGTGCTGCTGTCGACGGCGGTCATCGGCATCCTCGCCCTCGGCACGACCTTCGTCATCATCACCGGCGGCATCGATCTCTCGATCGGCACCGGTATGGCGCTGTGCGCCGTGATGACGGGTGTCTTCGTCACCAACATGGGACTCCCCGTCTGGGTCGGCGTGATCGGCGGTGTGCTCACGGGTGTCCTCATGGGACTCGTGAACGGCATCAACATCACGTTCCTCCGGCTGCCGCCCTTCATCGCGACCCTCGCGATGATGATGATCGCCGGCGGACTCGCCCTCGTCATCTCGAACGTCTCGCCGATCTACTTCTCGACCTCGGCCCCCGACTTCAAGAAGATCGCGCTCGGCGTGATCATCCCCGGCATCCCGAACGCCGTGCTGATCACCGCCGTGGCCGCGATCATCGCGTGGCTCGTACTGTCGAAGACGCTCCTCGGCCGCTACACCTTCGCGATCGGCTCGAACGAGGAGGCCACCCGGCTGTCGGGTGTGAACACCCGCCGCTGGACGATCCTCATCTACATGTTCGCGGGCGCCTTCACCGGCATCGCGGGCATCGTGATCGCGGCCCGTCTCGACTCGGCGCAGCCGCAGATCGGCACCGGCTACGAGCTGCAGGCGATCGCCGCCGTCATCATCGGCGGAACGTCGCTGCTCGGCGGACGAGGCTCGATCCTCGGCACCGTGATCGGTGCGCTCATCATGAGCGTGCTCGTCAACGGCCTGCGCATCATGTCGATCCAGTCGGAGTGGCAGAACATCGTCGTCGGCATCGTCGTGCTGCTGGCCGTCTTCCTCGACTCGCTGCGCAACCGCCAGCGCACCTGACCCACAGATCTACACCCCCCACCACCACACAGAGAACAATGGAGTTTCCATGAAATTCGGCAAGAAGACCGCATTCGCGGCACTCGTGGCCGCATCCGCCCTCGTCTTCGCGGGTTGCGCAGGCGGCGGTGACGTCATCGAAGAAGGCAGCGGCGACGGAGGCAGCGGCGACGGCGAGATGTACATCGCGCTCGTCTCGAAGGGCTTCCAGCACCAGTTCTGGCAGGCCGTCAAGACCGGTGCTCAGGAGAAGGCGGACGAGCTCGGCGTGAAGATCACGTTCGAGGGCCCGGCCGCCGAGACCGAGATCGCCCAGCAGCTCGAGATGCTCACCACCGCGATCGACAAGAACCCGGATGCCATCGCCTACGCCGCCCTCGACCCCGAGGCGTGCGTCGCCCCGCTCGAGCAGGCGAAGGCCAAGGACATCCCCGTCGTGTACTTCGACGCTCCGTGCGACGGCGACGTCGGACTCAGCCTGTCGGCGACCGACAGCAAGGTCGCCGGTGCGCTCGCCGCAGAGCACATGGCCGAGCTGATCGGCGGCGAGGGCGAAGTCGCCATCGTCGGCCACTCGAACATCAACTCGACCGGTGTCGAGCGTCGTGACGGATTCGTCGAGAAGATCGAGGCGGACTTCCCCGACATCAAGATCGTCGACATCCAGTACGGTGACGGCGACCACCTGAAGTCGGCTGACATCGCGAAGACGCTGATCGCCGCTCACCCCGACCTCAAGGGCATCTACGGCACCAACGAGGGCTCGGCCATCGGCGTCGTGAACGCCGTGAACGAGCTCGGCCTCGAGAAGGGCAAGATCACGATCGTCGGCTTCGACTCGGGAGCTGCCCAGATCAACGCGATCAAGGACGGCACGATGGCCGGCGCCATCACGCAGGACCCGATCGGCATCGGCGCGCAGGTCGTCCAGGCGGCGTACGACGCGGCCAACGGCGAGGATGTCGAGGAGTTCTACGACACGGGTTCGTACTGGTACGACAGCACGAACCTCGAGGACGAGGACATCGCAGCGGTCCTCTACGAGTGACCCGCTGAGAAAGAAGCCCCTCACCTTCGGGTGGGGGGCTTCTTGCGTGCCGGGGGTGCGGGGGGCGCGTGGCGGGGTGCGTCAGATGCGTCGGAGGAAGGTCAGCACGGATGCCGGCTCGACGATCAGCTGCTGCAGCGCCTCATTGAACGGGACGCCGGCCGGGGCCGAGATGTGCGCCTGGAAGGCCGCCTCGTCGCGGTAGACCTCGTAGACGAAGAAGCGGTCGGGGTCGTCGACGAGCCGCGTCGCATCGAACACGACGTTGCCCTCTTCGGCGCGCACCACCGCGGCGAAGTCGCGCAGCAGCGCCGCGACCTCGTCGCCCTTGTCGGGGCGTGCGGTGAACACGGCATGCAGGATGGTCGGCTCGGTCATGCGGACTCCTCGGGTGTGGGCTGGCGGGGTGGGACGGTGCGGTCAGGCAGCGGTGTGGTCAGGCTGACAGGGTCAGGTCGACAGGGTGAGCAGGCGCGCGGGGTTGGCGACCAGCATCCGCTCGACCACGTCGTCGCCCACCGCGGAGCGCAGCCGCGGCAGGTAGCGCTCGCCGAGATAGGCGAGACCCGGCATGCCGCCGTACGCGAGGTAGCGGGTGCGGCGGGCGACATCGCCGCCGAGCAGGATGCGGTCTCTGCATCCGAGGGCGACGGCCTTCTCGGTCAGGGCGAGCAGCTCGGCATCCGACCTCGTGCGCGGACGCGCGAATCCGTCGTAGCCCAGGTAGGCACCGCGCTCGGCGAGCGACGCGTGCAGCCCGGCATCCGGATCGCGGTCGGCATGCGCGAGCACGACGCGATCGGATGCCACGCCTTCGCCCTCGAGCAGATCGAGGACCTCGTGCGCGGCGGTGCAGAACTCCAGGTGCACCATGACCGGCGCGCCGGTCGCTCGGTGCGCCGCTGCGACCGCGAGCAGGGTCGTGTGCTCGAAGGCGGTGATGCTCCAGTAGCCGACGCCGGCTTTCAGCATCCCGGCGCGTACCGGCGATCCCTCGGGCGCAGCCGCCCGGGGCACGTCGGGGGTCTCGAACACCAGCGCATCGTCGACGAGCATCCCGCGCATCACCTCGGCGATGAAAAGCTCGGCCAGGCGCTCGACATCCCACACCTGCATCGGATGGTCCTCGCCGTAGTGCGCCTCGCGGTGGCGCCCTGTCGTGGCGACGATGTGCAGTCCGGTGCCGGCGCTGATGCGTGCGACCCCCTCGGGATCGCGCCCGAGCCCGAACGGCGTCGCATCGACCATCGCCGCGAAGCCGCTGGCCCGCAGCAGGGCGGCCTCCTGGCCGGAGAGCTCCTCATCGTCGAGCTCATCGCCGACCAGCAGCGGCGAGATCTGGAACAGGTGCTCGTGATAGTCCGTCGCCCCGAGCCGCGTCGGGTCGATGTCGCCGAGCACGGTCCGCACGACGGGCATCAGCGCACCGATTCGGCGGCCTGGGCGAGCCGCTCGACGATCTCGGGCGTGAGGTCGATCTCGAACACGTCGGCGACGACCTGCGACCACCCGTGGATGAAGTAGCGCCAGCCGTCGACCACGTGCAGACCGCGCGCGCCCTCCTGTGCACGCGCCTGATGCAGGAACTCGAGCGAGCCGCGGTAGTTGAACTCCCACACCCACGCGTCCTCGGGGAACGCGACGTCGTCGGGCAGCGGCGAGCCCGGGCGGTCCTTGCCGAGGCCGGTGGCGTTCACGATCAGCGAGCCCGCGGGAGCGCCTGCGACGATGGCCGCGGCATCCTGCACCGTGTCGGTGCGCACGTACGTGATCAGCCCGTCGGGGGTGCCGTGCTGGCGGTGCACCTCGCGCAGGTGGTCGAGCTTGTCGTCGTCGCGAGCGGTCACGGTGATCTTCGCCGGAGCATCCGCCCTCTCCGCCAGCGCCCAGCTGAGCGCGGTGCCCGAGCCGCCGGCGCCGAGGATCACGACCTCCGCCCCGGTGCGGGCGAAGTGGTCGGCCGGCAGGAAGTCGTCGAGTGCGAGATCGACGGTGAGGGGGTCTTTGGCGCGGCCGATCAGGCGGTCGCCCCGCTTCGAGATGCTCGAGATCTCGGAGCACGAGACGGCGAACGGGTCGAGCTCGTCGAACAGGTCGGATGCCGCGGCGAACACGTTCATCTTGTGGGTCGTGACCAGTGCGCCCCGGTGCTGCGGGTCGTCGCGGATCTGCTCGACCATGGCGACGTACTGCTCGGGAGTCGCATCCATCGGAAGGTCGTGTCCGATGAGGTTCTCGGTGGGGAGGCCCAGCACCTCGGCCCACTTCGGGAACACCTTCATGATCGACGACGAGCCGGTGCTCACGCCGACGAAGCCCATGTAGCCGCCGGTCGTGGTCGCGGTGGTCGCGGTGTTCTCGGTGATGGTCATCGCTGGGTCCTTCAGGGTCGGGGGGAGACGGGGTGGGCGGGAGCGGTGCCCGCGAGAACCGCGAGCACATCGTCGAGGGACATCGAGCCCATGTTGTCGACGGCCTGGGTCGTCTGCGCGCCGAGATGCGGGGTCACGGTGACACGGTCGGCGAGGTCGTCGGCGAGCAGCGGACTCGCGCTCGCCGCGGTGTCGCCGGTCAACGTGTCGGCGGCGTATCCGCCGAGGCGTCCGTCACGCAGGGCGGCGGCGAGTGCCGCCTCGTCGACGAGATCGGGGCGGGCGGTGTTCACCAGGATCGTGCCGGGGCGGATGCGGTCGAGTCGCGCCGCATCGACGAGCGTCTGCCCGCCCGGGGCGTGCAGGGTGATGACGTCGGCGGTGCGGAACAGCTCGTCGAGGTCGACCGGTTCGGCGCCGCGCTCGGCGATCACGTCGGCCGGCAGAAAGGGATCGGCCGCGAGCACGCGTGCGCCGAAACCGCTCAGACGTCGGGCGACGCCCTGGCCGATGCGGCCGAAGCCCACGATGCCGACCGTGGCGGCTCCGAGCTCGCGACCGCGCCGCACGGCCCAGTCGCCGGCCCGCACGCGGCGATCGCCGTCGGGGATGAACCGGAGCGCGGCGAGCATGAGGCCGACGGCGTGGTCGGCGACGGCATCCGCGTTCGCCCCCGGGGTGTTCGTCACCGGGATGCCGCGCCGCAGCGCCGCGTCGAGATCGACCGCCTCGGTGCCGACGCCGTAGCGGGCCACGACCCTGAGGTTCGGCGCGGCGGCCAGGTGGTCGTCGGTCACCGGACCCGTGCCCGCGATCCACCCCTCGGCGGCAGCGAGCAGGGGTGCGAGCTCGGTGAGCCCGTGGTGGGCGGGGCCCCGGACGATCTCGTGGCCGGCGGCCCTGGCTCGCCCGACGAGGTCGAGGTCTCCGTCCGAGAACGACCGGCTGGTCGCGAGGATGACTCCCATCAGGCGCCTCGGGTGGCGGGGGCCTGGGCGAACCACGGCTCGAGTGCGGCGTAGGCGCCGACGAAGCGCGAATGCCGCTGCGCGTGCACGGCGTGCCGGCCGGCGTCCGGAGTGAACTCCGCCGTGACCTCGCTGAGCGCCCGCGCCGCCGAGAAGTCGGCGAGGCC
Source organism: Microbacterium sp. Root280D1 (assembly GCF_001428975.1). Taxonomy (NCBI): domain Bacteria; kingdom Bacillati; phylum Actinomycetota; class Actinomycetes; order Micrococcales; family Microbacteriaceae; genus Microbacterium; species Microbacterium sp. Root280D1. The sequence continues at coordinate 114,113 of NZ_LMJK01000004.1, forward strand.
GAGGCCGACGGCACCGGTGACAGCGGCGCCGAGGCTGTTGGCCTCTTCGACGATCGTGCGCCGTCGGATCGGCACACCCCAGACGTCGGCGAGGATGCCGAGCCAGGCGTCGCTCTGCGCTCCGCCGCCCACCGCGTCGATGCGGTCGATCGACGCACCGGATTCGCGGAACGCCTGGATGCAGGTGAGCAGGTTGTACGCGACACCCTCGAGCACGGCTCGGGTGAGGTGCGCGCGGGTGTGGTGACGGGCGAGGCCGACGAATGCTCCGCGGGCGTGCGGGTCCCACAGCGGGGATCGTTCGCCGAGCAGATAGGGGAGGAAGTAGAGGTCCTCGGTGTCGAGGTCGCCCCCGGCCTCCGTGGTGAGCCGGGCGGTGTCGGGGCGGGCGGGGTCGGGGGAGAGGGCTTCGGCGATCCACTGCACCGAGGCGCCGCCGGCCTGCATGGTCGCGGTCGGCACGAAGGATCCTGGCACGACGTTGTCGAACGTCATGGTGCGCATCTGCGGGTCGTGCAGCGGTGTGACGCTCGCGAACGAGATCCACGACGAGGTGCCCAGGCACACGTACGCACCGTCTTCGGGCGCGACGATGCCCGAACCGACGGCGGCCAAGGGGCCGTCTCCGCCGCCCATGACGACGCGGACGGATGCCGGAAGCCCGAGGGCGGTGGCCGAGTCGGCGGTGAGGGACCCGGCGATCGTCGTCGATGCGAGGATCTCGGGGAAGAGAGCGGGGTCGAGTCCCGCGGCGGCGAGCACATCGGCCGACCACTCGCCGCGCACCTGGTCGTAGGCGTTGGTGCCCGAGGCGTCGGAGCGCTCGGTGGCGAGGCGTCCGGTGAGACGGTAGACGATGTAGTCCTTCGCGACGCAGAAGTGCCGCACCCGCGCCCAGACATCCGGCTCGTTGTCGCGCACCCACATGATCTTCTCGACCGAGTAGGTGGGGTTCAGTCGATGGCCGAGCACGCGGTAGGCGTCCTGTGCGCCGAGACGCTCTTCGAGCTCACGGGTCTGCGCGCCCGAGCGGGTGTCGGCCCAGATGATCGCGGGGCGCACCGGCTCGCCGTGTGCGTCGAGCAGCACCGTGCCCATCATCTGGCCGCTGACGACGAGTCCGCCGACGGTCGACGGGTCGACGCCCGCACGGTCGATCAGCTGTCGGGTCGCCGAGACGACGGCATCCCACCAGTCCGCCGGATCCTGCTCGGCGATGCCGCCCGCGGCGAAGTGCGCGGGGTACGGCACCGTGACCGAGGTGACGAGGCGTCCGTCGTCATGGTGCAGGGAGGCCTTGTCGCCGGTGGTCCCCAGATCGTGCGCGATCAGCATGGCCGGAGCCTATTCCGCGGAGGGGGACGCGGAGTAGGGGCGCAGGTCCACGCCCTCGGTGGCGCGATAGGCCCGAGAGCCCATCCCGTGCTCGAGGACCCAGCCGTAGTCGTGGCCGGCGCCGCCCGGGTACACCGCGAGGAACGAGTAGGGCTCGTCGCCCGTGTTGACCGAGCGGTGCGCCCAGCCCGGCGGGATGTAGCCGATCGTGCCGGGCAGCATGTCGAGCCATTCGGTGCGCTCGCCGTCGAACATGAGCAGCCCGCCGCGGCCCTTCAGCGCGAGGTAGATCTCGCCCTGGTGGTTCGGATGCTGGTGGCCCTTGGTCATCCAGAGCTCTCCCGAGGTGTCGCCGGGCATGATCGTGGTGATCGACTGCGGCAGCTCGCGGTCGACCTCGGGCACGGGAGAGCTGACCACGGTGTAGACGACGGGGTTGTCGCCGGCGGCCGCGGCAGCCCAGGCGTCGGCGTCGAGGAAGAGTCCCTCGAGGTCGGACATGCGCCGCGTCAGAGTGGGTCCCTCCGGGGAGAGCGTGAGCTTCTCGGCGTCGAAGGCGATCGCCATCGGCGAGATCGGGGGAGTGTGGAACTGGGGCATCGGTGCTCCTCGTGCGGATGCTGCGGCGCTGCGCAACCTGTAATGACAAGTTGAGTGTACCTGTGATGACAAGTGGCGTCCAGTGCTCGGATGCGCAGGCCGGGGAGCGCGGGTGTGCGCTGCTCCTGGATCGCCCGGACCCGTCGGGCTCGCCATGCGAGTTTCTCCGGAGTCATGGAGCGGAGGCGGCGCGCAGTGCGCGCGCGAGGTGGGCGCGGCCGCCTCTGACGGCCTCGGCTGTCACCTCGTCGGCCCCTGGGTAGTCGGCATGGCCGGCGGGGAGGACGGCGAGTTCGAGCATCCGCGCCGCGTTCGCGACGCCGAACTGTCCGGGCGGCGGCACGTACGGGTCCCACAGTGCCGCCTCCACGCGCACCGGAACGCGGGCGAAGCCGAGGGCTGACGAGGCGTCGAACCAGCGCAGCGCCTCGCGCGCGTCGGGATGCGCGGCGACGTGATCGCGCACGGTCTCCCCGCTGCCGAGGCAGTGAACGGCGAGGCGCTCGTCGTACTGCCCGAAGCTCGGGACGATGAGGGTCGCCCCGATATACCGGTCGTCCCACGGCAGGGCGAGCGCTCCGATGCCGCCGCCGAAGCTCTCGCCGACGTAGTAGAGCGGCACGCGTCCGACGAGCGCGGTCAGGGCATCCGCCGCGAGCCAGAGGTCGCGGGCGCAGAGTCCCAGCACGTAGTCGTCGGGGTTCTCGATCCCGGCCAGCACATGCTCGGCCTGGATCTCGGGGGCGCCGATGCCCGTGTTCAGCGTGGGCAGTCCGCGGGCTACGGGGAAGATCGCCGCCGCATCCTCGGGAATACGAGCGAGGTCGATCGCATCCCGCCCGCCGTATCCGTGGCTGTGCACGACGCCCACCCGCGCGGGCGGCGAGACGGGCTCGACGAGCCAGGCACGCAGTCGGATGCCGTCGACTCCGGCGTGCTCGATGATCGACACCCGCCGTCCGTGGATGCTCTCGGTGGACGGCACGGCGGGTGCGGCATCCACCGTCTTCGCCTGTGCGCGCCACGCCTGCCAACGCGCGGTGAAGCCGTCCGGCGCTGGAACCGGTGCGATCTCGCGGAGCGTGGCGAGCGTGTGTCCGTAAGCGGCGTCGAACTCGGCGTCGGGGAACCAGGTGTCGTAGGGAGGGGGGAAGGTCATGACGAGACGACGCTACCGAACGTCCTCCGGATGCCGCGGCTCAGGCGCTCGCGCGCCGCGCACGATACGCCGCCACCGCGTTGCGATTCGTGCAGGTCGTCGAGCAGTAGCGCTTCGACCGGTTGCGGGACAGGTCGAGAGCGAGCGCCTCGCACGTGTCGTCGGCGCAGATCGAGATGCGGGATCCCTCGTCGGTGCGGATGACGTCGATCAGCGCCATCGCGGTCTCGATCAGCACGCGCTCGGCGAGGGGGCGCTCGTCGGCGACGGCGTGCAGGTGCCAGTCCACGCCGTCATGGCGCACGAGTCGCGGCGCGAGAGACGCTTCGGCCAGCGCGGCGTTGACGTGCTCGGCCATCTCGTCTCGTGGCGCGATGAGCATGGAGCGCAGGCGCGGGCGGATCGCACGCAGCGAGGAGAGCTCGGCGTCGTCGCGGTCGAGGCGGCCGGAGTAGGGGAAGTCCGCGAGAAAGGCGTCGTAGTCGGCGAGCGTCTCGAGGGTCTCGGGCTCTTCCGCCGAGTTCACGAGCCGGATGGCTGCGCGGAGCGCCTCTTCCGTGTCATCGGTGAAGTTCATGTTGACACCTTACAACGTGCACGAGTAGCGTCACCTGTCATGAGCAAAGTTGCGAATGACATCTCGATGCGCGGCGTGCGTCTCGGTCTGCCTCTGGCGATCGGCGCGGCCTTCGCGTTCGGGATGTCCGGTGCCTGGGCTCGCGGGCTCATCGATGCGGGGTGGACGCCCGGTGCTGCCGTGACCGCGCGTGTCTGGGTCGCCGCACTCGTGCTGCTCGTGCCGACGGTCCTGTCGCTGCGCGGGCGGTGGGCAGTGCTCCGCAAGAACGCCGGGATGGTCGCCGCCTACGGACTGCTCGCCGTCACCGCCACGCAGCTCTGCTACTTCCAGGCCGTCGCCCTGATGGACGTCGGTCTCGCACTGCTCATCGAATACACCGCGCCGATCGCCGTCATCCTCTGGCTGTGGCTCCGCCGGGGCGAGCGGCCGAGTCGGCGCAGCGTGATCGGCGCGGCCATCGCCTTCGTCGGACTCGTGCTGATGCTCGACATCATCACCGGCGCCGAGGTCGATGTCGCCGGCATCCTCTGGGCACTCGCCGCGATGGTGGGTGCGGCGACGTACTTCCTGCTCTCGGCCAAGGCCGACACCGGACTGCCTCCGATCGCGCTCGCCGGGGGTGGGCTGCTGCTCGGCGCGATCGCGCTGACGGTCGCCGGACTCGCCGGCATCCTGCCCATCGCCTGGACGACCGACGACATCACCTATCGCTTCGGCACCGTGCCGTGGTTCGTGCCGGTGCTCGCGATCGGCCTGGTCGCGACGGCACTCGCCTATGTGCTCGGCATCGCGTCGACGCGGATGCTCGGCTCCCGCCTCGCATCCTTCGTCGCGCTCTCCGAGGTGGTCGCCGCGCTGCTCTTCGGCTGGCTGCTGCTCGGACAGCTGCCCGATCTGCTGCAGGCCCTCGGCGGGGCGCTGGTGCTGGTCGGCGTCGTCGTGGTGAAGCTCGGCGAGCCGCGTCCCGCCGAGTTCGTCGAGCCGGTGCCGGATGCCGTGGAGCGGCCGCAGCGGTAGCGCAATGTATACGCGAAGCACCAGATGACCGCGCCCCTGATCATCGAAACGTATTTGTGTATACACTGAGGGCATGAGCTCTGTCGCCGATCGCATCACCGCCGGCGATCGAGCCCACGCCGCGCTGCTCGAGGAGATCCAGTCCGGCGCCCTCCCCGCGGGGTTCGTGCTCGGCGAGGTCGAGCAGGCCGCCCGCCTCGGCATCAGCCGCACCCCGATGCGCGAAGCGCTGCGCCGCCTCGCCGCCGACGGCCTCGTCGTGCAGCAGTCGCCGCGAGTGACGGTGGTCGCCGACCTGGATGCGGACGACATCCGCGCGCTGTTCGAGATCCGCCGCGCGCTCGAAGAGACCTCCGCCCGACTCGCGGCCCAGCGGGGTGACGCCGCCCTCTTCGCCGCCCTCGCCGACGAGTTCGCGCACGTCGACCTCACCGCCGTCGAGGGCCGCGACGCGTACTACGCCCTGATCGCCCGCTTCGATGCCGCTCTCGACGGTGCGGTCGACAACGACTACATCGCCTCGGCCCTGCGCACCGTGCGCACCCACCTCGTGCGAGTCCGCCGCATGGCCCGCGACAAGCCGGCCCGCCTCGCAGCCTCAGCCGCCGAGCACCGAACGATCGCGCAGGCCCTCGCCGCCCGAGACGGCGACCTCGCCGCCCACGCCACGCACGTGCATCTGCACAATGCGCTGACCGGCATCCTCGACTCCCTGACCGCCAACCCAGAAGGTGTGAAATGACCGTCACCCACCACGTCCGCGTCCACCGCAGCGATGAGAACCTCGCCCGCGAAGACCAGCTCGCCTGGAAGATCGCCGAGGTCGCCGCCGACCCGGTCGAGGTCGAGCAGGACGTCACCGACATGATCATCAACCGCATCATCGACAACGCGTCGGTGGCCGCGGCATCCCTCACCCGCGGGCCCATCAACGCGGCTCGCACCCAGGCGTTCAGCCACCCCGTCTCGACCGGCGGCATCGGCGCCACGGTCTTCGGCGCGGCGCTCGACCACCGCACCAGCCCCGAGTGGGCGGCGTGGGCCAACGGCGTGGCCGTGCGCGAGCTCGACTATCACGACACGTTCCTCGCGGCCGAGTATTCGCACCCGGGCGACAACATCCCGCCGATCCTCGCCGTCGCCCAGCACGTGCAGGCCGACGGCCGCGCGTTGCTGCGCGGCATCGCCACCGGCTACGAGATCCAGATGGACCTCGTGCGCGCGATCTGCCTGCACAAGCACAAGATCGACCACGTCGCGCACCTCGGCCCGTCGGCCGCCGCCGGCATCGGCACGCTGCTCGGGCTCGACGTCGAGACGATCTACCAGGCCGTCGGTCAGGGCCTGCACACCACCACCGCCACGCGTCAGAGCCGCAAGGGCGAGATCTCGACCTGGAAGGCGCACGCCCCGGCCTTCGCCGGCAAGCTCGCCGTCGAGGCGGTCGACCGGGCGATGCGCGGTCAGACGAGTCCCGCGCCGATCTACGAGGGCGAAGACGGCGTGATCGCCTGGATGCTCGACGGCAAGGACGCCGCCTACGAGGTGCCGCTTCCTGCCGCGGGCGAGGCGAAGCGCGCGATCCTCGACTCGTACACGAAGGAGCACTCGGCCGAGTACCAGGCGCAGGCGTGGATCGACCTCGCCCGCAAGCTCGGCACCGAGAATCCGGCGCTGCGCGACCCCGCCAACATCGAGGCCGTCGTGCTGCACACCAGCCACCACACGCACTATGTGATCGGCTCGGGTGCGAACGACCCGCAGAAGTACGACCCCACTGCATCCCGTGAGACGCTCGACCACTCGATCCCGTACATCTTCGCGGTCGCGCTGCAGGACGGCGGCTGGCACCACGTCGATTCGTACACCCCCGAGCGGGCCGGTCGCGCAGACACGGTCGCCCTGTGGCACAAGATCACCACGGCCGAGGATGCCGAGTGGACCCGCCGCTACCACTCCGAAGACCCCGACGTGAAGGCGTTCGGCGGGCGCGTCGAGTTCCGCCTCACCGACGGCACGACCGTGGTCGATGAGATCGCCGTCGCGGACGCGCACCCGCTGGGTGCTCGTCCGTTCGCCCGTGAGAACTACATCGCGAAGTTCCGCCTGCTGGCCGAGCCCGTGCTCGAGCCCGCGGAGATCGAGCGGTTCCTCGAGCTCGTGCAGCGTCTGCCCGAGCTCACGGCCGCGGAGGTCGGCGAGCTGTCGATCATCGCGAAGCCCGGCCTGCTCGAGGGCGCCGATGCCCCGAAGGGCCTGTTCTGATGCTGTATTCGCACGTCACCCCGGCCGACAAGCGCCGTCTGTTCCGCGAACGGCTCGCGAGTGGCGAGCTGCTGCGCTTCCCCGGCGCGTTCAATCCGCTGAGCGCCCGACTGATCGAGCAGAAGGGCTTCGACGGGGTCTACATCTCGGGTGCGGTGCTCTCTGCCGACCTCGGGGTGCCCGACATCGGCCTCACCACGCTGACCGAGGTCGCCGGTCGGGCCAAGCAGATCGCGCGGATGACCGACATCCCCGCGATCGTCGACGCCGACACCGGTTTCGGCGAGCCGATGAACGTCGCCCGCACGATCCAGGAGCTCGAGGATGCCGGCCTCGCCGGCACGCACATCGAAGACCAGATCAACCCGAAGCGTTGCGGCCACCTCGACGGCAAGAGCGTCGTCGACGAGAGCACGGCGATCCGTCGCATCCGCGCCGCCGCCGACGCTCGACGCGACCCGAACTTCCTCATCATGGCGCGCACCGACATCCGCGCGGTCGAGGGACTCGAGTCCGCGATCGATCGTGCGAAGGCGCTGGTGGATGCCGGGGCGGATGCCGTCTTCCCCGAGGCGATGCGCACCCTCGGCGAGTTCGAGGCGATGGCGAATGCGCTCGACGTGCCGATCCTCGCCAACATGACCGAGTTCGGCAAGAGCGATCTGTTCTCGGTCGACCAGCTGCGGGATGCCGGTGTGAACATGGTCATCTGGCCGGTGTCGCTGCTGCGCATCGCGATGGGCGCGGCGGGCGGTGCGCTCGATACGCTGAACGAGGAGGGGCACCTCACCTCGAAGCTCGGTGAGATGCAGCACCGTGCCGATCTCTACGACCTGATCGACTACGAGTCCTACAAGCAGTTCGACTCCGGCGTCGCAGGCTTCACCGTCACGAAGGAGTGAGCATGACCGAGCCGGACATCAAGAAGGGCCTCGCCGGGGTCGTCGTCGACACGACCGCGATCTCGAAGGTCAACCCCGAGACGAACAGCCTGCTCTACCGCGGATATCCCGTGCAGGAGCTGGCGGCGACCCAGCCTTTCGAGGCGGTGGCCTACCTGCTGTGGCACGGCGAGCTGCCGACGGCCGACGAGCTGGCCGCTTTCCGCGCGGAGGAGCGCCTCCATCGCGCTCTGACCGACAGCGTGAAGACGGCGATCGACCTGGTTCCGCTCGACGCGCATCCGATGGACGAGGTGCGCACGGCGGTCAGCCTGATCGGTGCCTCCGACACGAACGCGGGCGGATCGGTGCTCGATGCCGGCGGCAGCCCGGAGGAGAACCTCGAGCGCAGCATCCGTCTGTTCGCCGCTCTCCCCGCGATCGTCGCGTACGGTCAGCGCCGCCGCCGGGGGCAGGAGACGATCGCACCGCGCGACGACCTCGACTACTCGGCGAACTTCCTCTGGATGACGTTCGGCGAGGAGCCCGATCCGGTGGTCGTCGACGCGTTCAACCGCTCGATGATCCTGTATGCCGAGCACTCGTTCAACGCCTCGACGTTCACGGCCCGCGTGATCACCTCCACCCTCAGCGACCTCTACTCGGCGGTGGTCGGGGCGATCGGCGCGCTCAAGGGGCCGCTGCACGGCGGCGCCAATGAGGCTGTGCTGCACATCTTCGACGAGATCGGCGAGGCCTCGAACGTCGTGCCGTGGCTCGACAAGGCGCTGGCCGAGAAGCGCAAGATCATGGGCTTCGGGCACCGCGTCTACAAGAGCGGCGACTCGCGGGTGCCGACGATGAAGGCGGCGCTCGACACCCTGGTCGAGCACTACGACAAGGCCGAGGTGGCAGAGCTGTACGACGCTCTCGAGTCGGAGTTCGTGGCGCGCAAGGGCATCTACCCGAACCTCGACTACCCGTCGGGTCCTGCCTACAACCTCATCGGCTTCGACACCCTCACCTTCACGCCGCTGTTCGTCGCGGCGCGGGTCACAGGGTGGACGGCGCACATCATCGAACAGGCCGGTGCGAACGCTCTGATCCGCCCGCTGTCGTTCTACGACGGCGTCGACGAACGCCACATCGAGAACTGATCGGCGCACCGGCCCGGGTCGACGAACCCGGGTCGGTCGCCGGATCGGATGCCGCACTCCGCGGCGCGACGTCAGCTCGCGCGCGGGAGGGTGCCCAGCTCCGTGCCGGACGCGTCCTTGATCACGAGGACGTCGCCGTCGATCTCGACCGCACGCACGCCCCGCATCCAGCCGTCCACTCCGGGGCACGCCTTCAGCGTCGAGGCGAATCGGGCGAGATCGACACGGTCGCCGTTCACCGAGTAGGTCGTCGTGATGCCGTTGCAGCCGTCACTGCCGTGCACCTCGCCGTCGGCGGTGAACTCGAGGTGCGGCTGACCGGAGGCATCCTCTCCCCACAGTCCGACGAGCTTCTCGACGACGGCGCTGTCTTCGCCGTTCGGGTCGGCGCTCGACGTCGGCGCACTGCTGGGGCCGCCGGTCGCGCAGGCTGCGCCCATCACGGCGAAGGCTCCCAGGATCGCGAGGCCGACGAGGGTGCGTGCTCTGCGGTGGGTGCTCATGGTGGCCATGGTAACCGTGTCGTCTGCGAACGCAATCCGTTGTGCGGCGGGCGGTCGTTCTGCCGTATCGCAAACGAGAGGGCCAGGTCAAGAGGCGAAATTCTGGTAAACAATTTCCCCATTCTGTGGATTTACTGGGTACGCTTCTGGAGATCCCTGCTCGTCTCGACGAACAGGATCCTGCTTGTCGGGGGGCCAGCGTCGCAGTTCACGCCTCCACCGGGAGGCGAACGGTTCTGTGTGCATCGCACACTGCCGGAGATGAAACTGACTGACGATCCGTGACCAGCAAGGACATACATCACATGAAGCACAGAGTGACAGGCCGCCGCCCATTGGCGCTGACGGCCGCCACCACGCTCGCCCTCTCGGGGCTCTTCCTCGGAGCGCCTGCGGCGTTCGCTGAAGATTCGACCGACGCACCCAGCCAGGACGCTCCTGCTCAGGTGCTGAAGACGAAGGCGGAACTCGACAAGGTCGGCACCGACATGGTCGCCGTCGGACAGACCGCGGATGGCGGCAACGTCGTCGTCGTGACTGCTGACAGCGCGTCCGCCGACTCCGAGATCACGCAGATCGCCGCGACAGAGGGCTTCCCTGACGCAGCCGTCGTCAAGGTCGACCGTGTGCTCTCGGCGTTCGATGAGGGCGACGTCGTCGGCGGACAGGGCTACCTGTCGGTCAGCCCCGACCTCGACGGTTTCCTTGCCAACGAGCCTGGAAGTGCCGCCTGGTCGTGCTCCGTGGGCTTCGCAGCATTCACACCCACCGGTGACCCTGCGCTCCTGAGCGCCGGACACTGTGCCTTCGACGAGAGCGGCGAACCGCTCACCGACACGACTCTCACCGTTCCCGGTGACGAGCCGGCAGTCGGCGGAACCCCCTCGCTCCCCGCGTCGGTCGAACTGCTCGGCACGTTCGGCTTCGCCCAGTTCGGCGGCGGCGACGGTGGCCTCGGCTCGAACGGCGACACCACCGCGACCGACATCTCGGTCATCGACATCGACGAGGCCGCAGGCTGGAACCCGGTTCCCGCGGTCACCGACTGGACAACGGCCGGCGACTCGCTCAGCTCACTCGCTGACAGCGTCATCGCGATCAAGTCCGTCGCCGCCCCGGCGCTCGGCGAGGTCAACAAGAGCGGTCGCACCACCGGCTTCACCACCGGCGTGGTCGACGGCGACGACATCCTCGACGGATGGGCGAGCATCGACGGCCACTGGGTTCAGGGCTTCTCGAGCAACACTCCCGCGGCTCCCGGTGACTCCGGCGGCGCTGTCATCCAGGGCAACGCGGCCGTCGGCGTCATCAGCGGTGGCTCCGAGGCGACCGCGACCGAAGAGCAGTTCACCTGGGCGACATCGCTCGTGACCGCTCTGCCCAAGACCAACGGCTACCAGGTCGCACTCGACCTCGACGCACCGGTCATCACGAGCCCGACCGACGGTGCAGAGGTGCAGCCGGGAACGGCCATCACCGGAACCGCTGTCGGAGCGGCCAAGGTCACGGTCAGCGGCTTCGGCGCAGACCAGACGGTCGACGTCGTGGACGGCGCCTTCTCGGTCGTCGGCCCCGTCGAGCTCGGCGAGCAGACCATCTCGGTCCGTGCACGCACCGGTTTCAGCTCTTCCGAGACCGTCTCGATCGACGTGACCGTGGTGCCTGCTCCGCTCGTCGCACCGGTCATCACCTCGCCGGCTGACGGCTCGACTGCCAACGAGACCGTCACCGCGATCAGCGGCACCGGCCTGCCGGCCACCGCCATCACGGTGACCGACGCCGAGACCGACGACGTGCTCGGCACGACCGAGGTCGCCGCAGACGGTTCGTGGACCGTCGACGGACTCACCCTCGAGTACGGCTCGCACAGCGTCGTCGTGACGCAGACCCGTGACGACGAGGTCTCGCCTGAGGCCACCGCGTCGTTCTCGGTCATCCCCGTCTCGCCGGCCGTGACCTCGGTCACGAACGGCGCGGAGTTCGCCCACAACGACGGTCCTTCCGGGCTCGCCGGCACGGGCATCGACGGCGCGACCGTCACGGTGAAGCTCAACGGCGCTGAGCCGGCGTCGGCCAACACGGCGGCCCTCGCGGGCACCTTCGCCGCCGCGAGCGGCACGTTCACGGCCACGGTCGAAGACGGCGCATGGAGCGTCGACTTCGGTGCGGCTCTCGAGTCGGGCACCTACACGGTCACGGCCACGCAGGCCATCGACGGCGTCTCGTCGGCTCCGACCGACCTGGCGTTCGCTGTTCTCGCCGCACCGGTCGCCGGTGGTGGCGGAGCAGCTCCCGGTGACGGTGGCGCAGCGGCACCCGGTGACGGCGGACTCGCCGTGACCGGTGCCGACATGCTCGTCCCGCTCTCCGCCGCAGCCATCGCGCTCGCGCTGCTGTCGGGCGGACTGCTGCTGGTCGTGCGTCGTCGCCAGCAGATCCAGAGCTGATCGCCTGATCACGATCTGACGGAGTGACCGGCCTCGGCCGTGAACCCCATCGCTGAGAAGCCCGGTATCGATCGATACCGGGCTTCTTCGCGTCTGCAGGGTGCTTCGTGGTGCAGGCGCGCGGGATGCCGGACACGCAGAAGGCCCGACATCGGAATCCGATGCCGGGCCCTCTCCTGTCGAGTCGAACCTCAGGCCAGCTCGATCACCGACCACGACAGCGGCGGGAGCGTCGCGCGCACCGCGCCGTCGACGACCTCGGCGGCTGCGAGCGGCACCATGTGCACGGCATCCTGCGTGGTCTCGAGGTTCGCGGTGCGACGATCGCCGCCCTCGGGGATCGTCAGCGTCTCGGCGTTCACGACGCGGAGGCCGGTGAGGCCGCGCAGCTCGACGGTCAGGTCGCTCTCTTCGGTCAGCGAGCGGTTCGCGACGAAGACCACGACTCGTCCGGTCTCCTCGTCCCACGTGGCCGCGGCATCGACCGAGTCGACTCCGCCGTAGCGCTTCGTCTCGATCTGCGGAGCCGACACCGCGAGGCGCAGGATGCGGCCCTTGGCGAGACGGGCCATGCGCTCGAAGGGCCAGAAGCTCGTCTGGCGCCAGGCCGGACCGTTCTCCTCCGAGCGGATCGGCGCGATCACGTTCACGAGCTGCGCCTGGTTCGCGATCTTCACGCGATCGCCATGACGCAGCAGGCTGTTGAGCAGCGTGCCCACGACGACGGCATCCGTCACGTTGTAGGTGTCCTCGATCAGACGCGGGTGCTTCTTCCACCCGGCCTTCGCGATCTCGACCGACTCGACGTCGTTGAACTTCACCTGGTCCCACACGTTCCACTCGTCGAACGAGATGTCGACCTGCTTCGTGTGCTTGCCCGCCGCCTTCACCGCATCGATCGTCGCGATGACGCCGTCGATGAACGCATCCATGTCGACCGACTCCGCGAGGAACGACTCGGCGTCGCCGTCATGCTCCTGGTAATACGCGTGCATCGAGATGAAGTCGACCTCGTCGTACGCGTGAGTGAGCACCGTGTGCTCCCAGGTGCCGAACGTCGGCATCGACCGGCCGGACGAGCCGACGGCGACGAGCTCGATCGTCGGGTCGACGAGCTTCATGGCCTTGGCCGACTCCTGCGCCAGCCGCCCGTACTCCGTCGCGGTCTTGCCGCCGATCTGCCAGGGGCCGTCGAGCTCGTTGCCCAGGCACCACAGCTTGATGTCGAAGGGCTGCTCGGCACCGTTCTTGCGGCGAAGGTCCGACCAGTACGTGCCGCCCGGGTGGTTGGCGTACTCGACGAGCGACCTGGCCTCCTCGACACCCCGGGTGCCGAGGTTGATGGCCTCCATGACCTCGACGTCGGCATCCTTCGCCCAGTCCATGAACTCGTGCAGGCCGAAGGCGTTGGTCTCGATCGTGTGCCAGGCGCCGTCGATGCGCACCGGGCGGTCTTCGACCGGGCCCACCCCGTCTTCCCAGCGGTAGCCCGAGACGAAGTTACCTCCCGGGTATCGGACCACGGTCGGACCCATCTCCTTCACCAGGGCGAGGACGTCCTGACGGAAGCCGCGCTCGTCGGCCTGCGGGTGCCCCGGTTCGTAGATGCCGGTGTACACGCAGCGCCCCATGTGCTCGACGAACGACCCGAAGAGCCTCCGGGGGACGTCGGCGATGGTGAAGTCGCGATCGATGGTGATGCGGGCCTGAGACATTGCTCTCCTTGTTTCTGGCTCTCGAGCCGGGTGGGGGACTACTGACCGCCGAAGCCGCTGGTCGCGACGCCCTTGACGATCTGCTTCTGGAAGATGATGAACACGATGATCAGCGGCAGCGCCGCCAGCACGGCCTGAGCCATCACCTGGGCGTACTGCACGCCGTAGGCGCTGATCACCGTCTGGAGGCCGACCGGCAGCGTCATCAGCGTGGTGTCGTTGATGACGAGGAACGGCCAGAGGAAGTTGTTCCAGGCGCCGATGAACACGAAGATCGCGACGGATGCCAGGATCGGGCGCGACAGCGGCAGCACGATCGACCAGAAGATACGCAGTCGGCTGGCGCCGTCGACCCGGGCGGCGTCTTCGAGCTCGATCGGGATCGCGTCGAAGAAGCGCTTCAGGATGAACACCATGGCCGGCGCCACGACCTGCGGCAGGATCAGACCCCAGTAGGTGTCGATCATGTTGAACGCGAGCATCTCGTAGAACAGCGGGATGATGAGTACCTGCGGCGGCACGACGATCGAGGCGATGATGGCGACGAACAGCCACTTGCGACCGGTGAAGTCGAGCCGGGAGAAGGCGTAGGCGGCCAATGCCGAGATCGTGAGCGTGATCAGGGTCACGGCGATCGACGTCCACAGGCTGTTGAACGCCCAGGTGTAGACGTTGCCCTGCGACAGGATCGCGGTGAACGCCTCGATCGTCGGGCCCGAGGCGCCGATCCAGGACGGGTCGCCGCTGGCGGCATCCGTCTCGGTCTTGAACGCCGTCGCGATCGCCCAGAGGAAGGGCAGCAGCCAGCCGACCGCCAGGACGATGAGGACGACGAGTGCGCTGATGCGCAGCACGCCGAACGGCTTCTCGCCCGGCAGGTGCGGGCGACGGGCCCGCGCGGGCTTGGTCGTGGTGATGGTCTCGGTGAGAGTGGCGGTGGACATCACAGCTGCGACTCCTTCCGGCGGCGCGTGATCAGAGCCTGCGCGACGCCGATGATGACGATGAGGGCGAAGAACACATAGGAGATCGCGGCCGAGTAGCCGAATCGGTAACTGACGAAGCCGGCTTCGTAGATGTACTGGACGATCGAGCGGGTCGTGTCACTCGCGACACCGCCGAGCATCTGGTACGCCTGATCGAAGAGCTTGAGCGACGCCAGGATCTGCAGGATCAGGATCAGCACGGTCGCCGGTCCCAGCTGCGGAAGAGTGATCGACCAGAACTGGCGCCACGGCCCCGCGCCATCGAGCGATGCGGCCTCGTACTGCTGCGGCGGGATGTTCTGCATCGCCGCGAGGTACAGCAGGAAGTTGAATCCGACCGTCCACCAGACGGTGGCGATCACGATCGACAGCATGTTGGTGTCGGGATTCTGGAGCCAGGCGAGAGGCTCGAGACCGAAGAACTCGAGGATGTTGTTCGCGGCACCGATCTGCGGGTTGAAGATCCACACCCAGATCTGCGAGATCACGGTCGAGGCGAGCAGATACGGCATGAAGAACGACAGTCGCCACAGCCACTGACCCGGGATGCCGCGGTCGACGAGCGCCGCCATCAGCAGAGCGATCACGACGAGCGGCACAGTGGACAGCAGGGTGAACCACACCGTATTGCCCATCGACTGCCACATCTTCGGATCCGTCAGCGCCTCGGCGTAGTTCGCGAAGCCGATGAAGGAGCCGCCGGCGCCCGTGAGCGATTGGTCGGTGAAGCTGAGGATGATGCCGTGCACGATCGGCCAGGCGAGGAACAGCACGAACGCGAGCAGGAACGGAGCGAGGAACGCCCAGCTGATGAGCTGCTCGCGGTTGCGGGAGCCGGCGCGACGGATCGGGATGGCGGCCTTGGAGCCGGTGACGATGGTGCGCGTGGAGTCGGTTGCCGTGGTCATGATGCGAACGTCCCCTCGGGGTCTGCCGGGTTGGGCTGACGGAGCAGGGTGTTCACCCGTGCCTCGAACCGGTCGATCGCCGCCGCGGGGTCATCGCCCGACAGCAGGACGCCCTGCACCGCGGCGCCGAACTCGCCCTGGAAGTTGGAGCCCGATCCGGTGAACCACGCGGTGGGGTCGTACACGACGTGCTGCGCGGCCTCGGCGTAGTGGGCCTGGGGGACGAGATCGGCGTACTCGGGGGACTCGGTGACCGGCAGGAAGGCGGGGATGTGCCCGGCCTCGGCCCAGCCGAACGAGCCCTTGAGCATGTCGGCGACGAACTGGTACGTCAGGTCGCGCTTCTTCTCGTCGGCGTCGGTCTGATGCGGCAGCACGAACGAGTGCGAGTCGGCGTAGACCGCCGGGGTGCCGTAGAGCGTGGGGATCATGGTCGCATCGAACGGGATCTCCGCGTTCTGCATGGTGCGGAGCTCCCAGACGCCGGTGAACAGCATGCCGCTCTTGCCGGTCGCGAACTCGGCGACGGCGCTGCCGTAGTCGGCCTGGGCGAGGGCGATCTCGCCGTCGAGCAGAGTGCGCATGAGCGAGAGGGACTCGACCGCGGCATCCTTGTCGATCACGGCCTTGCCGCCGGCGGGCAGCTCCATCGCACCGCCGTGCTGCGAGTAGAAGGTGTAGAAGAGGCGCCACATCTGCGCGCCGTCGCCGAGATATCCGTACGACAGCGCGTGGCCGTCGGCTTTGCCGCCGATCGTGCGCAGCTGCTCGACGAACTCCTCGGGAGACGACGTCTCTGCGAGGCGACCGTCGCTGTCGAGCACTCCGGCGGCATCGCAGATGTCGGTGTTGAACATCGCGACGAACGGATGCGCGTCGAGCGCGACGCTGTACATGTTCTCGCCGACGAAGCCCTTCTCCCAGATGGGCTTCGGGAACGTCGATGCGTCGACGCCGAGGTCTGCCAGTCGGTCGAGATCCCACGGGTCGAGCAGACCGCCGGGGGCCCAGCCGACCGTTCGGGTGGCGTGCATGATCGCGACGTCGGGGGCGCGGCCACCGGCGCCCGCCATCGCGAGCTTCGTGTAGTACGGGGTGCCCCAGGCGAGCACCGTGGGGCGGATGCGGTACGCGTTCTGCGCCGCGTTCGCGGTGTCGAGCAGTTGCGACATGGTGACGCCGTCGCCACCCGAGAGCAGATGCCAGAACTGGAGGGTCGTGGTGTTCGAGCCCGGGACTGTTCCGGGGGCGCAGCCGGCGAGCAGCGCCGCGGCGGCCGTGACGGAGGCGGCAGTCAGGAACTGCCGTCTGGACATATCGAGCGGGGGCGTCATCGTCACTCCTTCGTGACAGCGGGCGGGGTCGGGGTACATCATTACATCGATGTAATCAGCGGCGCAAGAGTGAGCCGATGCTTCCGGGCCGCGTCAGGGGCGGTAGCCGCGCGGGGTGCCCCGCGTGCTGTCGCGCTCGAGCAGATGATGCGAGAGGGTGAGCGCGCGCGGGGGAGCGGAGCGGTCGTCCATGCGCGACTCGAGCAGCGTGAGGGCCGCGTCGGCGAACGCGCGACGATCGAAGGCGATCGTCGTGAGCGAGGGCGACGTGTACCGCGAGAACTCGACATCGTCGAAGCCCGTCACGATCACATCGTCCGGCACGCTCACGCCGTGATCGTGCAGCGCGTGCAGCGCTCCGAGCGCGAGCGAGTCGGTGAAGGCGATGATCGCGTCGAATGCCACACCCCGCCGGAACAGCGTGGCGACGCCATCCGCCCCACCCGTCATCGACCACGGCATCGGGTTGATCTCGAGAGCGGTGTCGCGCGGGATGCCGACCTCTCGCAACGCGTCGTGCACGCCCTCGAGTCGCAGGCGACCTGTGGCGGTCGCGACCGCCGCGTCGTCATCGGCGCCGATCACCGCGATGCGGGTCGCCCCGCGAGACAGCACATGCCGGGTCACGTCAGCGGCGGCGCGGCGACTGTCGATCCGCACGTGGTCGGCCCTGTTCTGCTCGACCTCCCCGAGCACGACGAGCGGGGGCAGCCGGTCGGCGTACTTCAGCACGCTGTCCTCGAGGCGGATCGGGTTCAGGATCAGCCCGTCGACCAGGTGCGCGCGAGCGCGCGAGACGAGCTCCCGCTCGCGTTCGGGATCGGTCGCGGTCTCCTCGATCTGCACCGCCAGGCCCCGATCGTGCGCAGCGTCGACGATGCGATGCATCAGCTCGGCCGAGAACGCGGTGGCGAGGTCGGGCAGGGCCACGGCGATGATGCCCGAGCGGCCCTTGCGGAGCCCGCGGGCGTTGAGGTTGGGCACGAAGTCGAGCTCCACCATCGCCGACTCGACCCTGAGCCTCGTCTCCTCGCGAACGGCGACCGTGCCGGTGACGACGTTCGAGACCGTCTTGGGTGAGACGCCGGCAAGTGCGGCGACGTCCTTCATCGTCGCGCGCGGCGGCGGCATCGCAGTCATCCGGTCAGCCTATCCATGCGCGTGCCGAGCGCGGTGCCTCTCCGATGGCGGGCGAGGCTGCCGTGGCTACTATGGCCCGATGACCATCGAACGCAACTGGGCCGGCAACCTCACCTATCGCGCATCCGCGATCGAGCACCCGAGCTCGATCGATGAGCTGCAGGGATTGCTCGCCCGGGGCGGGGCCGTGCGCTTCCTCGGGTCGCGGCACTGCTTCAACGACATCGCCGACACCGACGGGGTGCTCATCGCGCTCGACCGGCTGCCCGTCTTGTTCGAGGTCGCCGACGCCCGTGACGCCGTGCGCGTGTCGGGCGGGCTGCGCTACGGGGACCTCGCCCCGCTGCTCGATGCCGAGGGGCTCGCGCTCGCGAACCTCGCCTCGCTGCCGCACATCTCGATCGCGGGAGCCGTCGCGACCGGAACGCACGGCTCGGGCGACGCGACGGGATCGCTGGCCTCCGCCGTGCGCGCGCTGACGATCATCACGCCGGCAGGGGAGATCCGCTCGCTCGCTCGCGGAGACGACGACTTCGACGGCGCGGTCGTCAGCCTCGGAGCCCTCGGAGCGGTCGTCGACGTGACGCTCGATGTCGAGCCCGCCTACGAGGTCGCCCAGCACGTGTTCGAGCATCCGTCGTGGGATGCGATCCTCGCCGACTTCGACGAGGTGACGAGCATCGGAACGAGCGTCAGCATCTTCTCGCGGTGGGAGCACACCGACGTCGCCGACCAGATCTGGGTCAAGCAGCGACAGCCCGAGGCGCGCGAGAACACCCGCGCCGATCTCTTCGACCGACTCGGAGCGGAGCCTGCGACAGCGAAGCGGCATCCGATCATCGGCGTCGACCCGGTGGCCTGCACCGAGCAGCTCGGAGTGCCGGGGCCGTGGTTCGAGCGTCTCGCGCACTTCAAGCTCGAGTTCACGCCGTCGGCGGGCGCCGAGATCCAGAGCGAGTACCTGGTGCCCCGCGCCGATGCGGTCGCCGCGATCCAGGCGGTCCGCACGCTCGCCGGCCAGATCGCGCCGCTGCTGCTCGTGAACGAGATCCGCACGGTCGCCCCCGACTACCTCTGGCTGAGCTCATCGCAGGGTACGGATGCCGTCGGCATCCACTTCACCTGGAAGCCCGACGAGGCGGCCGTTCGCGAGTTCCTGCCCACGCTCGAGGCGGCACTGCCCGAGACCGCCCGCCCGCACTGGGGAAAGGTGTTCACGCTCGATGCCGCCGAGGTGCGCTCTCGCTACTCGCGCTGGGATGACTTCGCCGCGCTCGCGGCGCGGTTCGACCCGGAGCGCCGACTGGTGAACCCCTACCTGGAGCGCCTGGGCCTCTAGCGCCTGCCGCTGCCGCGGGATCCATTGCACCACCGGGCTTGTTCTCGGTAACATTCTCCGAGGCTCGGCCGACGGAGGTGTGCATGGCGAACGTCGGTTCAGACAAGCCCAACATCCGTCAGGTGGCGACCATCGCGGGCGTCTCGCACATGACGGTCTCGCGTGTTCTCAACGATCACCCGAACATCAAGCCCGACACGAAACGCCGCGTGCTCGAGGCGATCGAGGAGCTCGACTACCGCCCGAACCTCGTCGCGCGGGCTCTCGCCACGCAGCGCACCCGCCGGATCGGCGTGATCGTCGAGAGCGCGGTGGCGCACGGTCCGACCAGCATCCTGCGAGCGGTCGAGCTCTCCGCACGTGCCACCGGATACTCCGTCACGCCGATCGCTCTGCACGAGGGTGACCCGCTGTCTCCGCAGGAGGCGGTCGACAATCTCGTGACCCAGGGAGTCGATGCGCTCTGCGTCATCGCGCCCCGCTCGTCGTCCGTGGCGGCGCTGCGCCGCATCGCCATCACCGTGCCGATGCTGGTCGTCAAGGCAGACGCCGACCCGACGTTCCTCACCGTGTCGATCGACCAGCATGCGGGCACGACATCCGTGGTCGACCACCTCGTCGCACTCGGCCACCGCGACATCCTGCACCTCTCGGGTCCGCTCGACTGGCTCGACGCGAGGGCTCGGGAGCGGGCCTTCCATTCGCGGGCCAAGTCGTGGGGCATCCGCGAACGGCCCATCGTCGTCGGCGACTGGTCGGCCGACTTCGCCTACGACTTCGCGAAGGGGCTCACGCGGCTGCCCGACTACACGGCGATCTTCGCCGCGAACGACGACATGGCGATGGGGCTGATCCACGGTCTGCACGACCGGGGCTTCGAGGTGCCGCGGGATCTCAGCGTGGTCGGCTTCGACGACATCCCGCTGGCGCGGCACTTCATCCCGCCGCTCACGACGGTGCGCCAGGACTTCGGGGCGCTGGGCGTCGCGGTGGTCGAGATGCTGCGCGCGGCGATCGAAGGGCGGGACATCCCCACGCTCACCCGGATCCCGACCGAGCTCGTCGCCCGCGGCTCGTCGGCCGCACCTCGGGAGGTGCGATGACCTCCGACCGTGGTCCCGCGCCGGTCGTGCGGCTTGCGGGCATCACGGTCGAGTTCCCCGGCGTGCGCGCGCTCGATGACGTCGACTTCCGGCTGTTCCCCGGCGAGGTGCATGCCGTCATGGGCGAGAACGCCGCCGGCAAGTCCACCCTGGTCGCGGTGATCACCGGCACCCTCGCGCCGGAGGAGGGCACGGTCCTCGTCGACGGCGAGCCCCGTCGGTTCTCGGGGGTCGCCGACAGTCGAGCGGCGGGGATCGCGACGGTGTTCCAGGAGACCCAGCTGAGCCCGAATCTCAGTGTCGCGGAGAACGTGATGCTCGGGCGGGAGCGCCGAGGACGGTTCGGCATCGACTGGCGGAGGACGAGAGCGGATGCCGCGGAGGCGCTGGCCAGACTCGGGCTCGACGGCCTCGATCCGAAGACGCCGCTCTCTCTGCTCACGCCTGCGCAGAAGCAGCTCGTCGCACTCGCGCGCGCGGTCGTCGACGAGCCGAGGGTGCTCGTCCTCGATGAGCCCACCTCCAGCCTCGACGTCGCCGAGGTCGCGACCCTGATGCGCGTCATCCGCGGTCTGCGGCAGCGGGGGGTCGCGATCCTGTTCATCTCGCACTTCCTCGAGCAGGCGTTCGCGATCAGCGACCGCATGACCGTGCTGCGCAACGGGCGGCGCGTGGGGGAGTATGCGACGCGAGACCTCGACCGGGCCGACCTGATCTCGAAGATGCTCGGCAAGGACATCGACAGCCTCCGAGCGCTCGGCTCTGAGCGCAAGGCCCACCACTACGCGTACGACGGAGAGCCCGCGATGCAGGCGTCCGGTGTGGGGCGACGCGGTGAGCTCGAGCAGATGGATGTCGAGATCCAACGCGGAGAGATCGTGGGCCTCGCGGGGCTGC
Organism: Microbacterium sp. Root280D1; assembly: GCF_001428975.1. Classification (NCBI taxonomy): domain Bacteria; kingdom Bacillati; phylum Actinomycetota; class Actinomycetes; order Micrococcales; family Microbacteriaceae; genus Microbacterium; species Microbacterium sp. Root280D1. Next base: position 135,479 of record NZ_LMJK01000004.1, read on the forward strand.
GGGGTTCCGGGCGCACCGAGCTCGCGTCGCTGCTCAGCGGTTCGGCGCGGGCCGACAGCGGCGAGCTCTGGGTCGACGGCGAACGGGTGCAGCTGCGGAGCCCGTCGGCGGCGCTGCGACACCGGATCGCGCTGTCGGCCGAGAACCGGGGGACGCAGGGCATCATCGGCGAGCTCACGGCGCGCGAGAACATCATCCTGTCGCTGCAGGCGCTGCGCGGGTGGACTCGTCCGCTCTCGCACGCGGAGTCGCGGGGACTCGTCGAGACGTACGTCGAGGCCCTGCATCTGGATCCCGCCGACCTCGACCGCCCGGTCGGCCTGCTCTCGGGGGGAACCCAGCAGAAGGTGCTGCTGGCCCGTGCGCTGGCGGTGCGTCCGCACGTGCTGATCCTCGACGAGCCCACTCGGGGGATCGACATCGCGGCGAAGATCGATGTGCAGAGACGCATCAGCCAGCTGGCCGGTGACGGAGTGGCCGTGGTCTTCATCTCGTCCGAACTCGAAGAGGTGGTGCGGCTGAGTGATCGCATCATCGTGCTGAAGGACCGCGAGAAGATCGGCGAGCTCAGCAACGGTCCTGGTGTCACGGTCGACACCGTGGTCGAGATGATCGCCGCTGAGCTCAGCCACAGCGTTGAGCTGTGATCGGTAACAAGATCTTTTCCTTCATGCATCGTTGATTTTCGTTCGACCTCTTGTGTTCCAGAAATTGTTCCCGGTAACATCACCGCAGGACATGCGATGCAGGTGTCCTGCAATCACGATCGGACCATGACTGGTCCACCACCGCCGGAGTGACCACCGGCATCTCAACGAGGAGAAGAAATGTCCGCGAAGAAGCGCATTCGCATCGCGTTCGGCCTGGCAGCAGTCGGCGCACTCACCATCGGCCTTGCGGCCTGCTCGACCGGCGACTCGGGCGACGGGGGTGGCGACGGCGACGACGTCACCACGGTCGGCTTCGTGGCCGTCGGTCCCGAGGGCGCATGGCGCGAGGCCAACGAGCAGAACATCCAGGACACCTTCACGGAGGAAGCCGGATACGACCTCAAGTACGCACCCGCCACCAACCTCGACCAGAAGTCGCAGATCGACGCGTTCACGTCGTTCGTCGACGAGGGCGTCGATGTGATCCTGCTCTCGGCCACCGAGGCCTCGGGCTGGGAGGACTCGCTCAAGCGCGCACAGGAGGCGGAGATCCCCGTCATCCTGCTCGACCGCGGCATCGAGCCCGACGACGACAGCCTGTACGTCACCCGCATCGCTCCCGACAACGTCGAGGTCGCGAAGGAGGTCGGCACCTGGGCTGCGGCGACGTTCCCCGACGGAGGCAACTACGTCGTGCTCGAGGGGCCGGCCGGCGTCGGCGTCGTGAACGAGCGCAACACCGGCTTCGACGAGGGCCTCGGCGACTCGTCGCTCACCAAGCTCGACGCGCAGACGGCGAACTGGTCGGCGGAAGAGGGCAAGAGCGTCTTCGAGACGATGCTCAAGTCCTCGAACAACGACATCCAGCTCGTGTTCGCACAGAACGACGAGATGGGTCTCGGCGCTGCGCAGGCCGCTGAGGAAGCCGGCCTGGTGGTGGGCGAGGACGTCAAGATCGCCACGATCGACGGCACGAAGAACGCCATGCAGGCGCTCGCCGACGGCCAGCTCAGCTACGTGCACGAGTACAACCCGCTCTTCGGCGAGACGGCCCTCGAGGTCGTCGAGAAGGCTCTCGCGGGTGAAGACGTCGACTCGTACATCGTCGTCCCCAGCGAGGCGTTCGATTCCGCAGAGGCGGCACAGGCCGTGCTCGCCGACCGCAAGTACTGACCCCGCCGCCGGAGCGATCAGCCAGTGAGCCCGGGCGGTGCCGCAACAGCCGCACCGCCCGGGCTCTTCCGGAGGAGGAGACACCGATGAACGAAGCACTGCCCATCGTCGAGATGCGTGGGATCTCGATCGAGTTCCCTGGCGTGAAAGCCCTCGACAAGGTCGATTTCCGGCTGTTCCAGGGCGAGGTCCACGCGCTCATGGGCGAGAACGGCGCGGGCAAGTCGACCCTGATCAAAGCCCTGACCGGCGTCTACCGGATCGACTCCGGGTCGATCGTCGTCGCCGGGCAGGAGCGCAGCTTCGGCGGCGCCGGCGACGCGCAGGATGCCGGGATCTCGACGGTGTACCAGGAGGTCAACCTCGCCCCCAACCTCTCGATCGGCGAGAACGTGATGCTCGGTCATGAGACGCGAGGTGTGTTCGGCATCAACTGGACGGCCACCCACCGCGCTGCGACCGACGCCCTCTCCCGACTCGGCCTGGGGCACCTCGACACCCGCCGGCCGCTCTCGACCCTCTCGATCGCGCTGCAGCAGCTCGTCGCCATCAGCCGCGCGATGGCGATCAAGGCCAAGGTGCTCATCCTCGACGAGCCGACCTCCAGCCTCGACGCCGCCGAGGTCGAGGGCCTCTTCACCGTGATCCGGGCACTGCGAGACCAGGGGGTCGCGATCCTCTTCGTCTCGCACTTCCTCGATCAGGTCTACGCGATCAGCGACCGCCTGACGGTGCTGCGCAACGGCCTGTACGAGGGTGAGTACCTCACCCGGGACCTCGACCGCCACGCTCTCATCTCGAAGATGATCGGCAAGGACCTCGATGCGCTCAAGTCGCTCGGAGGCAACCGCCGCCGCGCGCCGCGCGAGGCCGATGAGAAGCCGCTGCTCGCGGCATCCGGAATCGCACGACGCGGAGCGGTCGAGGCGACCGACCTCGACATCCGCCCCGGCGAGGTCATCGGCTTCGCCGGGCTGCTCGGCTCCGGGCGCACCGAGCTCGCCCGACTGCTCTACGGCGCCGACCGCACCGACGAAGGCACGATCGAGCTGCATGGACGCCGGGTCGACCTCAAGTCGCCCGCCGATGCGCTGCCTCGTCGGATCGCCTTCTCGACCGAGAACCGCCGCGACGAGGGGATCATCGGAGACCTGACCGTGCGCGAGAACATCATCCTCGCCGTGCAGGCGGAGCGCGGATGGGCGCGTCCCATGAGCCGCAAGGAACAGGATGCGATCGTCGACCGCTACATCGCGCAGTTCAACGTCCGTCCGGCCGACCCCGACCGGATGATCAAGAACCTCTCCGGCGGCAACCAGCAGAAGGTGCTGCTCGGCCGCTGGCTCGCCACGCAGCCCGAGCTGCTGATCCTCGATGAGCCGACCCGCGGCATCGACGTGGGTGCGAAGGCCGAGATCCAGGAGGCGGTGGCCGAGCTCGCCGAAGACGGCGTCGCCGTGGTGTTCATCTCTTCCGAGCTCGAAGAGGTCGTGCGCCTCTCCGAGCGGATCGTCGTGCTGAAGGACCACCGGAAGATCGGCGAGATCCAGAACGGACCGGACGTCACCGCGCAGGTGATCGTCGATGTGATCGCCGCTCACGGAGTCGAGGCCGCTGCCGAGACGCTCGACGACACCGACGGCGCCGTGCCCGATAGCATCGCCCCCACGACCGACAAGGAGGCAGCGCGATGACCGCGTCAGCCGGCACCACCATCTGGCGGGACCTGATCCACAAGCCGTTCTTCTGGGGCATCGTCGCGATCTTCGCGCTGCTCGCCCTGAACGTGATCAAGGACCCGACGTACCTCGCGCTCTCGATCAACCCCAACAACGGCAACCTCGTCGGCAACCTCATCGACATCCTGCGCCAGGCGGCGCCGATCATGATGATCGCGATCGGGATGTCGCTCGTGATCGCCACCGGTGGCATCGACCTCTCGGTCGGATCTCTGATGGCCGTCGCCGGAGCGGTCTCGATGGAGTTCCTCAGCGCCGCAGGCGACTCCTTCGGCGCAGCGCTCGCCGCGGTAGGACTCGCGCTGGTCATCACCGGCATCCTGGGGGCGGTCAACGGCGTCCTCGTCGCCTATGTCGGCCTGCAGCCCTTCATCGCCACGCTCGTGCTCATGCTCGCCGGCCGAGGCATCGCCAAGGTGATCACCGGCGGGCAGAACACGACGGCATCCAACGATGCGTTCCGGTGGATCGCGAACGGCTTCGTGATCGGCATCCCCGTGGTGTTCATCCTCGCGGTGCTGATCGTGATCGCCGTCGGCTGGGTGGTGAGGCGCAGCGCGCTGGGCCTGATGATCGAGGCGATCGGCATCAACCCCCGGGCCAGCCGCATGGCGGGTATCAAGCCGAAGGGACTGCTGCTCACGGCCTACATCATGAGCGGCATCCTCGCCGGGATCGCGGGCATCATGTCGGTCGGCAGCGTCATGACCGTCGACATCTCCCGCACCGGCTACCAGCTCGAGCTCGACGCGATCCTCGCGGTCGTCATCGGCGGCGCATCGCTGGCGGGTGGCAAGTTCTCACTCAGCGGCGCCTTCGTCGGCGCGTTGCTCATCGCGACCCTCGACAAGACCGTGCTGTATCTCGGCGTCTCGTCGTCGGCGACCCCGGCGTTCAAGGCCATCGTGATCGTCGTGCTGTGTCTGCTGCAGTCGCAGCGCGTGCGCAGCTGGTTCCGGACGCGACGCAGAGCCCGCCCGGTCGAACAGATCATCGCGAAAGAAGAGGTGTCCGCATGAGCGTCATGACCGCCCCTCCGGCCCCTCGGGCGACGGAGAGCGTCGCCGACCGTCTGCGACGCATGATCACGGCGAACCCCTCGGTGCTGCCGACGATCGCCTCGGTGGTCATCTTCGTCGGCATGGTGATCTTCGGCGAGGTGGCCTACGGCCGCATCCTGCAGTTCAACACGCTGTCGAACCTGCTCATCAACAATGCGCACCTCATCGTGCTCGCGGTCGCGCTGACCTTCGTGATCCTCACGGGCGGCATCGACCTCTCGGTGGGATCGATCATCGCGGTCTCGTCGGTCGCCGGTGTGATGCTCTCGAACGCCGGCTGGAACGCCTTCGCCGTGATCGTCGCGATGATCGGCATCGGCGTGCTCTTCGGCATCGTCTCGGGAGTGCTGATCCGGTACTTCGACGTGCAGCCCTTCATCGCGACACTGGCGATGATGTTCCTCGGTCGGGGCCTCGCCTCGCTGCTCAGCACCAAGCCCGAGCGGCTGGGTGAGGAGTCGCCGATCCGCTGGATCGGCACCCAGCTGAAGATCATCGACGGCCCGAAGGTCAACGACCTCGTGATCACCCCCGCCGTGCTCATCGCGGTGATCGTCGTGGCCGCCGCGTTCTTCGTTCTGCACCGCACGCGCACCGGCCGCACCGTGTACGCGATCGGAGGATCGGAGAGCTCGGCGCTGCTCATGGGTCTGCCCGTGCAGCGCACCAAGGTGCTCGTCTACGTGATCAGCGGCGGTCTCGCCGGTCTCGCGGCGGTGCTCTACACCGCACGACTCGGCACCGCTCAGAACATCACCGGCATCGGGTGGGAGCTCGACGCGATCGCCGCGGCAGTGATCGGCGGCACCGTGTTGACAGGGGCTTACGGATACGTGCTCGGCTCGGTCGTCGGTGCGCTGGTGCTCGGTCTGATGAACGTGCTCATCACGCGTGACGGAGGCATCCCGCCCGAGATGACGACGATCATCACGGGCGGCATCCTGCTCGTGTTCGTGCTGCTGCAGCGGGCGGTCACCCGAAAACGGGAGTAGCTTCCGCTCCATCGCCTGAATGGCCCCATCTCGCACCGAGGTGGGGCCATTCGCATGTCTGAGCACCCTGAAGGTCCCATCTCGGAACACCGGTATTCGAGCTGCGGATGTCGGTGACGTCCTCATATGAAGACGTAACGTTGTCGTTCGTGACCGATGGCGTGCGATGACGGATGTGGAGACCGACGAGCTGCGCGCCTTCGCGACGAAGGCCGCCAGTCTGCGGGGCGACTTCGGCTCGGCGGTGGTCGCGCAGTCGTCGGGGCTGGGCGCACGCTCGATCACCGCGGCGGTGGCGCGATTCGGCGACGCATGGACGACGGCACTGGGGCGCCGTCTCGCGGACGTCGACATGGTGGCGGAGAACCTGCGGCAGACCGCCGAGGTGTTCGACCGGGGCGATGAGGCGTCGAGCAGCGAACTCGACCAGATGATCTGGGCCGAGAGCGACTACTGATGTCCGAGCTGGGGACGACGAACGACCCGGTCGCGCTGATACCGGGCTCGTATGCCGCGGCGCATACGGTCGCGTCCGCGTGGCGGTCTCGGTCCGAGGCCGCCACTGCCCTTCGGGACGGGTTGCGGGGCCTCGAGGTCGATTCCGCGTGGACGGGGTACCCGTATGAGAAGTACCTCGAGCGGGCGGAATACGTGCGGTCGTCATGGCAGAGGTGCGGCGAGTACTTGATGAGTGGCGCCGCCGCTCTGTCGGCCTATGGCGATGCTCTGCGATGGGCGCAGGACGAAGCCGCACGCGCCATCGACCTGTGGGAGCAGGCCGAAGCAGCGACGATCGCCTCACGCCAGGAGCACCAGGTGAAGGTGCGTGAGCTGGAACGCGACCTTCACCTGCGACACGTCGAACTCGACGTCCCGTTCGTCGACGGCGGCGCGGACCTGCGCGCACAGGCGGTCGACGTCTTGACGAACGCACAGGGTGTGCTGGATCGCTACGCCGTCGACGCTGCCAACGCCATCCACGCAGCGGCGGATGCCGCGCCCCTGCAGACGCCGAAGCAGGCCGAAGGCGCGACGAACTGGGCAGTCGTCCGGGCGATCGGCTCGATCATGTTCGAGACCGCCGTACTCAACCCGGCGATCGAGCAACTGAACTTCATCGCCTCGATGGGCAACGCGCTCATCAACCACCCCGACATCCTCCTCGAACTCCTCGGCGGAGTCGCGCTCGTGGTCGGTGGCGGCACGATGATCGGCGGCGGAGGTGCCCTCGCGATCACCGGAGTTGGAGGCGTCCCCGGTGCCGGCCTCGCCTGGGCCGGCGTGGGTGTCGCGGGCGCAGGCCTCGCCGCTGCCGGGCACGCCGGGACGCGATGGATGAACGAGGCGACCGGGGATGATGCGGTCCGCATCGTGGAGCGCCCGCCACCCCACCCTGAACACGGGGGCCGTGACATCAAGGGCCACTGGAACGGCGACGGGCAACGCCCTTGGGTCGATACCGAGAAGATCGGGTTGGATCGAGTCGCTGACAGACGCAGCGTCGAGGTCATCCACGATAAAGTTCGTGCGACCATCGACGGGTACCGTCACAAGCCCGACGCGACGTCAGATCAACACCGCTACTACGACGGCCTCTACGAGAATGCCGATGGGACCTACACCGGCATCGAGGTCAAGGGCGGCACCGGCAGCCGCGACGCAGCCCAAAAGGGATTCGACAGCACGGTCAGTCCCGAACGCCCCGCGACCGCCACCCTCAACGGCAAGACGATACAGATCACCCGAGTGGTCCTGGAGACTGTGAAATGAGTACACCTACGCATATCGACCAGATCAATGGTGAGAGCCGTGGCCCTTTCGTCGACTACGTCCGCCCGTACCCGGAGCAACTGCGGGCGTCACTGAAGGGCATGAACGGATCCACGTTCTGGTCCTACAGTCTGTGGCGTGCGCCCGAAGGTGCGGACCTCCTCGAGGACATGCCGTTCAGTGAGGAGTACATGCAGTGTGCGGGAACCGCTGAGGCGCTGGCGCTGGAGGTGCGCCGCATCGAGGCCGACGGCACTCCCCGCCAGTACGCGATCGGCAAGCCCGGCGGCGACCGCACAGGCGAGCCCACCGAGGTGATCCACTACGACGACGGTCGCCACAGCACCACGGTCTACCCGCACGAGGTCTTCACCGCCGACGAGGCGGCGGTCATCTTCTACACGTACTTCCTCACCGACGACGTGTCTCAGCCCTACGAGCTCCGCGATCTGCACCTGAGCTGGCCGAAACCTGAATCCGAAGAGGGCGCCGGCTGATGCGCATCCGCGTCGAGCACGAACCGCTCGCCCAGTCGATCGCGACGCTGGCCGACACCGCGCAGCAGATCCGAGCGCTCCTCGACGACCTGGACGCCGAAGCAACCGGGCTGAGGCACCTGTGGACCGGGGCCGCCCAAGATGCCTACTCCCGCGCTCACCGCGAATGGAACGAGTGTGCCGGCGACATGCAGACCGCTCTCACCAGCGCCGCCACCGCGGCCGCCCGCGCGCAAGCACGCACTCGCGAGGCCGAGGCTCACGTCGCCGACCTCTGGAGCTGACTCACACCGTCGGAATCCAGACCCGCATGGTCGACGGACCGCGCCGCGCCCAGTCGTGATAGGCGATCAAGGGGGCGTCGACCGTCTCGCCGGTCGAGCGGTGGCGCACCGGCAGCACCACGTGACCGTCGCGCTCGACGGGCTCCCCGGCCGCGACCGCGTCGCCGATGTCGCCGCCGAGGTCGATCGACTCGAGTGCCAGCACCTCGGGGCCGCGTTCGATCGCGACGCTGCCGCGCACGGCATCCACCATCGGATGCGGTGATGTGGTCCTCGCCACGATCGGCAGAGTGAGTTCGACGATGTCGCCGGCGCGGAACGCACGAGCGACTTCGACCGCACCCGGAGGTGCAGGCAGCTCCGTGACCTCATTCCCGCTGTGCACACGCACCGTTGCTCCCGACGCCCACGACGGCACTCGCAGCGTCAGTGTGAACTCGGCATCCTCGGTGATCGTGACGCGAACATCGCCCTTCGCCGGGTAGTCCGTCGAGACATCGAACGCGACGATCCGGCCGTCCGGCAGTGTCGTGCGCACGGTCGACGGTGCGTACTGATGCAGCTGCACGCCGTCATCATCGGCCGTCGCGACATACGCGGAGAGGCTCGCGAACGTGCGCGCCACATTCGGCGGGCAGCACGACACCTCGAACCACGGCGCGCGCAGCGATGACGAGGCGCGCGGCGACGTGGCATCCGGATCCGCCGGGATCCCCGGCGTGCGCTGATGCAGGGTGTTGGCGTAGAAGAACGAGCGCCCGTCGTCACCGGGCGAGGTCGCGACGACGTTGAACAGGGTCCGCTCGATCAGGTCGGCGTACTGCGCCTCACCGGTCGCGAGCAGCAGCCGCCACGAGAACATGATCGACCCGATGCCGGCGCAGGTCTCGGAGTAGGCGCGATCCGGCGGCAGCTCCCAGTCGTCGCCGAAGGCCTCGTCCTGATGGTGCGACCCCTGGCCCCCCGTCACATAGGTGCGGCGTTCGACCGTGCGATCCCACTGCGACCGCAGGGAGTCGAGCAGCGAGTCGTCGGAGAGCTCGGCGGCGACGTCGGCTGCGGCGGAGGACAGGTAGTTCGCCCGCACGGAGTGCCCGCGAAGAGCCTCGGCGTCGCGCACCGACACGTCGTCCTGGAAGTAGCTGCGCCCCCACTCGATCTCGCCGAGCGACCCGCGACCGTGCCGCTCGACGAACAGCGCGGCCTGATCGATGTAACGCTGCTCACCGAGCGCTCGGCCGAGCTCGGCAAGCCCCGCCTCGACCTCGGCATGCCCGCAGATCGCGTCCCGGCCGTCGACGCCGAACTCGCGGCAGACGAGATCCGCGGCGCGCCGAGCGATGTCGATCAGACCGTCGTCGGCATCCGGTCTCGTGCGCACGCGGGCGACGGCCGCCTGGAACAGGTGCCCGAGGCAGTACAGCTCGTGCCCCCACTGCAGCGCAGACCAGCGTTCGTCCTGGCCCTCGCGGCCGAACATCGTGTTGAGGTACCCGTCGGGCTCCTGCGCGGCGGCGACCCGGTCGACGACCCGGCGGAATCGCTGCTCGAGGTCGCTGTCGGCTGCGGCATCCGTCCGCCCGATCTCCCACGCCAGCGCCTCGAGGTACTTGTAGATCTCGGAGTCGGCGAACTCGCGTCCCCGACGCCCGTCCGGCAGCGTGCCGGCGGCGGCGAGGTCGAAGTTGGGCAGCCATCCCTCGGACTCGAGTCGCGACTCGATGTGGCTGAGAGTGGCAGTGCCGTTGACGGCCTGGCGGTCGGCCCAGAACCCTCCGGTGATGCGCACCTCGTCGAGGCCGAGCGGGCGCAGACGCCCGTGCGTGGGAACCACCGGGGCGGCCGGTGCAGTGGTGTCGAACATGGTCATCCCTTGAAGGCGCCGGACATGAAGCCGCGCACGTAGTGTCGTTGCAGGATCAGGAAGAGCAGGATGCAGGGGAGCGCCAGCACGACGACTCCCGCCTCGGTGGCGCCGTAGTCGACGACGCCCTGCACCTGTCCGCGGAGGTTCGCCACCGCGAGCGGCAGCGTCATGCGGTTGGTGTCGTTGATGAGGATCAGCGGTGCCATGAAGTCGTTCCAGGCGGTGAGGAACGCGAACAGCCCGACGGTCACGAGCCCGGGCTTGACGGCAGGGAGCAGCACCCGCCACAGGGCGCCCCAGCTCGAGCATCCGTCGACCATCGCCGCCTCGTCCATCTCCCGCGGGATCGACTCGAACGAGATGCGCATCATGAACATCGAGAACGGCAGCTGGAACATCGTGATCACCAGCGCGACGCCGACCAGCGAGTTCTGCAGGCCGACCGCATTGAGGATCACGTAGAGCGGAATGAGCAGGGTCGCATACGGCACCATCAGGATGGCGAGGGTGAGGAGGAACAGTGCGTTCTTGCCGGGGAACGAGAAGCGCGCGAACGCGTATCCGCCCAGCAGCGAGATGAACAGGGTGAGCGCGACGGTGAGCACCGAGACGAAGAGCGAGTTGCCCAGATACACCCAGATGCCGGCCTGGTATTCGCCGAGGGCCGCGTAGTTGCCGAAGCCCCAGCCGTCGGTCTGGCTGGTGCCGGCCATCGGGCTGACCGACGAGACGCCGGTCCAGATGAGCGGATAGAGGAAGATCACGGCCAGCGCGGTCGTGAACACCCAGTACGGGATGCCGAGGACGACGCGAGCGGCCTTCGAGCGATAGCGCGGCGGGGTCGGCTGATGGTTCGGAGCGACGATCGTGCGCGTCAGCGTCTGGGACATGATTCTCAGCTCTCATCCGTGCGGCGGAACGCGCGCAGTTGGAAGACGTTGATGACGATGAGTGCGAGCAGCACGATCACCGAGAGGGCGCCGGCGATGCCGAGGCTGTTCTGCCCCTGGAATGCGACGTTGTAGATGAGCTGCACGACGGTCATGGTGCTGTTGTCGGGGCCGCCCTTGGTGAGGATGTAGAACTGCTCGAACGCGAGCAGCGACCCGGTCACGCACATCACTGTCGTGAGCGCGAAGGTCGGCTTGAGCAGCGGCACGGTGATGTCGCGGAAGGTCTGCCAGCGGTTCGCGCCGTCGATGCGGGCGGCTTCGTAGACGTCATCCGGGATTCCCTGCAGGCCCACCAGCATCAGCAGCATGTAGAAGCCCGCGTATCGCCAGACGATCAGGAAGATGGTCGACCACAGTGCGCCCTCCGGCGTGCCGAGGAACGTGATGCCCCACGACTTCATGAGGTTCGCGAACGGGCCGGCGATGGGGGAGTACAGCACGTAGAAGAGCAGTGACGCGGATGCCAGGCCGAGCGCGCTGGGGATCAGGAAGGCCGTGCGCAGGAACCCCTTCCAGCGGGTGGACTCCTGCACGAGCAGGGCCAGGCCGAGCCCGAGTCCGATCAGGATCACGGTCGTGATGACGGTGTAGAGCAGGGTGAAGCGGATCGAATCCCAGAAGAGGCGGTGCGTGACGGCATCCGCATAGTTCTCCGGGAAGTTGATTCCCTGGTTGCCGCTCAGCAGGGGCCAGTCCGAGGCCGACATCTGCAGCACCAGCACCAGCGGCACGATGAACAGCAGGGCGACGAAGATCGCCGTGGGGGCCGCGTACAGCCAGCCCTGCACCGGGCCGCCGAAGGCGGTGCGCCGTCTGCGGCGATGCAGCGGGAGTGTGGCCTGGGTCATCACGTTCTCTTTCGATGGGGGACTGACGAGGGGGGATGCGGGGGCGACGCGGCGCGCCGCCCCCGCATGATCACTGCGACAGGATCGCCGTGATCTCCTCGTTGTCGGCGGGCACCGAGTCGTCGCCGTTGAGCACGGCGTTGCGCACCAGGGTGAGCCACGGGCTGCCCGGGGCGTTGAACGCCTGCTGGAAGTTCAGGGCCACCGGGGTGTCGCCCTGGGCTGCGACCTCGTTGATCGTCACCAGTCGGGGATCGGCGGCCGCATACTCGTTGTCGGCCAGGTCTCCGCGGGAGACGGCGTTGCCGTCTTTCGCGAGCACCTCGACCTGGGCGTCCTCGGACATCATCCAGTTGAGGAAGTTCCAGGCCTGCGCGGCCTTCTTCGAGTCCTTCGAGATGCCGATGCCGTCGCCGCCGACGAACGTCGAGGCGCCGCCGTCGACACCGGGGATGCCGGCGACTCCCGCGTCGAACTCGAGCGAGGGGAGCAGCGTCGCGGGGAAAGGCATCACGCCGACCTTGCCCTCGCTGAACGCGGCGGTCCAGGTGGGGCCAGCCTCATCGGTCGAGCTCGGGAGAACCGCACCCGCCTCTTCGAGGCCCGCCCACGTGTCGTAGACGGCCTGAGCCGAGTCGCCGTCGAGCAGGGACTCGGTGCCGTCGTCGCTCATGACCTCGTCGCCCGATGCCCAGATGGAGGGGAACCAGGTGAAGACCAGGCATCCGCCGCAGTTGAGGCCGGTCGCGGTGCCGTAGGTGTCCGGCTTGTTCAGCGACTGCACGGCCATGGCCGCTTCGGCGAACTCTTCGAGCGTGGCGGGCGCCTTCTCGGGGTCGAGGCCGGCCTCGGCGAAGAGCTCCTTGTTCCAGAAGAGCATCGAGAGGTCGAGGGCGAACGGCAGCACGTACTCGGCGCCGTCGACGGTGCCGGCCGACAGGTGCCCGGGGTTGATCTCGTCTTTGAAGTCGAGGGCGTCGATCTGCTCGGACATGTCCTGGAACAGGCCCTGCTGCGCCCAGTTCGGCACGTAGACGATGTCGGCGGCGAAGAGGTCGGGCAGGCCGCTCGACCCTGCGGCGGCGCCGACTTTCGCGACGTAGTCGTCGTTGGGCACGACTGTCAGCTCGACCTGGTTCTCGTGGCTGTCGTTGTAGGCGTCGACCAGCAGCTTGGCCTGGCGCTCGATCGGCGCGCGGGTCCACAGTGTCAGGGTCGTGCCGTCGTCGGTGCCTTCGGCGGGGATGGGCTCGTCGGAGGCGGCGTCATCGCCGGCGGGTGCGCAGGCGGCGAGTCCGCCGACGAGCAGGCCGGCCGCGATGACGGCGGCTGCTGCCCGACGTGCGGCGTGGGTGCGAATGGTGTTCATGGGCGGGGGCTCCTCTGGGCTCGTCCTCGAGCGGGTGCGGTGTGGCGCTTCGGCAGTGCAGCGCCGGGAGTGGAGATGAGGGTGAAGATCAGGTTCTTCGAAAGTTACGAAAACCCTTTCGAAAAGGTATAGCGTGGTTTCGGAGGGCGCGTCAACCCTCGTTCCGATAACCTTTCAGCACGAAGGAGTGGGATGACGGATACGACTGGAGCACGAGCTGCGACCCTCAGTGACGTCGCCGCGCGCGCCGGAGTCTCGATCTCGACCGCATCCAAGGCGCTGAACGATCGGGGCGACGTATCGGTCGCCACCCGCGCCAAGGTGCGCGCGATCGCCGAGGAGCTGTCCTTCACCCCCAATGCCATGGCGCGAGGACTCCTCGCCGGGCGCACCGGCACGGTCGGCCTTCTCACCAGCGACCTCGAGGGCCGCTTCATGCTGCCGATCCTCATGGGCGCGGAGGATGCGTTCGGCGCAGGTCGCATCAACGTCTTCCTGTGCGATGCGCGAGGTGACGCGATCCGTGAGCAGCACCACCTGAAGGAGCTGCTGAGCCGCAGGGTCGACGGCATCATCGTCGTCGGCCGTCAGACGGATCCGCGCCCCTCGCTCGGGCAGGAGATCCCCGTGCCCGTGGTCTACGCGTACGCCCCCTCGGATGACCCGCGCGACCTCTCATTGACCCCCGACAACTACGCGGGCGGGCGTCTCGCGATCGAGCACCTGTTGGCCTGCGGACGTCGGCGCATCGCGCACATCTCGGGCGACCCGACCTATGCCGCAGCCCAAGACCGCCTCGCCGGCGCCAGAGCAGCACTCGGCGAGGCGGGGCTCGAACTCGTGGGCGAGCCCATGTTCTCGGAGTGGACCGAGCACTGGGGTCGGGATGCCGCGGCGATGCTGCTGCAGCGGCATCCGGACATCGACGCCGTGTTCTGCGGATCCGACCAGATCGCTCGCGGTGTGCTCGACTCGGCCCGCGATCTCGGCCGCACCGTGCCGGACGACCTCGCGGTGATCGGCTACGACAACTGGGAAGTGCTCGCGACCAACGCCCGGCCCGAGCTCACCAGCATCGACGCGAACCTGCAGCAGCTCGGTCGTCAGGCGGCGCTGCGGGTGTTCGATGCGATCGACGGCATCGACATCGGCGAAGGCGCGCACCACCTGCCGGTGCGGCTCGTGATCCGCGGATCGACCATCGCCCGGCGCTGAGGGGCGCTGCGCGCGCCGGAGTCAGGTCAGGCGTCGTCGCGCCAGGAGTGCTGCGGGTCGAACCCGAGCACGCGGCGGGCCTTGTCGATCGACAGCAGCGTCTCGTTCGGGCCGAACTCGCGGGCGACCGGCACATCGGGGAAGACCTCGGCGAGCAGCTCGGCGTTCGGACGCGTCATCACCGTGTCGGCCGCCGCGATGATGAAGTTGTCGAACCCGGGTGCCGCCACCTCGAGCGCACGCTCCACCGCCTGCGCACCGTCGCGTGCGTCGATGTATCCCCAGAGGTTCCACTTACGGCGCAGCGCATCGGCGTCGAAGTCGGGGAACTCGGCGTAGTCCTCGTGGTTCATCACGTTCGAGAACCGCAGTGCGGTGATCGACAGGTCGGGATGCCAGCGCACGAGCTCCCTCGCCAGCTGCTCCTCGAGGGTCTTCACGAGCGAGTAGACCGACTCGGGGCGGGCGGGGTAGTCCTCGTCGACCGGCACGTAGGGCGGCGGCACGTCGAACGGCAGGCCCAGCACGGTCTCACTCGAGGCGTAGACGACGCGGCGGATGCCGAGGCGCACCGCCGCCCAGAAGACGTTGAACGTGGCGGGCATGTTGTTGTGGAAGGTGGCGACGTCGCTGCGGATGCCGGGCGCCGGGATGGCGCCGAGATGCACCACGGCGTCGATGCCGTCGTGCCGGTCGCCGACGGCCGTGAAAGCATCCACGACCTGGCCGTAATCCGTGAGGTCCACCTGCACGAAGTCAGGGCCGCGGGTGCCTGAGACGTCCATGCCGATGACCTCGTGTCCGTGAGCGCGGAGCTCCCGCGCGACGACGCTGCCGAGCTTGCCCGATGATCCGGTGAGTGCGATGCGCATGTCACCAGAGTGGCACGAAGACGAGGCGCCGGGGCCGCTCGGCATACACTCGTCGGCGTGAGTGACACGAGCAGCGAGCCCCGCCGCACCGTCGGCGTGCGCGACGTCGCCGTGCGCGCAGGGGTGTCTCGGCAGACGGTGTCGCGCGTGCTCAACGACCACCCCGAGGTCGCCGCCGAGACTCGCGAACGGGTGCTTGCCGCGATGACCGAGCTCGGCTACCGCATGAACAACGCGGCCAGAGCGCTGGGCACCCGCCGCTCCCGCACCCTCGGGGTGCTCGCCACCGACGCACTGCACTATGGCCCGTCGCGCAGCATCGCAGCGCTCGAGGCGTCGGCCCGCGAGGTCGGCTACTGGCTGAGTGCGGCCTTCGCGGATGCGGGGGACACGGATGCCGTGGTCGCCGCGGTCGACCACCTCGTCATGCAGGGAGTCGAGGGCATCGTCGTCGTCGCGCCTCACGCCCACACCCTCGACGCGCTCGACTCGGTGCGCATCGGCGTGCCCGTCGTCACCCTGCACGCAGCCGATCGCGGCGCGCGCGGCCTCTCGGTCGATCAGGAGGCCGGGGCTCGACTCGCCGTCGCGGCACTCGCCGACGCCGGGCACACACGCATCGCGCACCTCGCCGGCCCCGCCGACTGGCTCGAGGCCGAGTCCCGCGCTGAGGGGTTCCGGGTCGAGCTCGCCGCACGAGGACTCGCCGCCGGACCGGTCATCGAGGGCGACTGGACCGCCGGCTCGGGCTATGCAGCGGCTCGCGCCGTGCGCGACTCGGGTGTGACAGCGGTATTCGCAGCGAACGACCAGATGGCCCTCGGTCTGCTCGGCGGTCTGCAGGAAGTCGGGCTCTCGGTGCCGGCAGACATCAGTGTGGTCGGGTTCGACGACACTCCGGATGCCGCCTACTACTGGCCGAAGCTCACGACCGTGCGGCAGGACTTCTCGGAATTGGCGCGTCGTGCGGTGGCGGCGGTGCTGGCGGGCAGTGCCGGAGCCGCGGCATCCGACCTCGCGCCGGTGGCACCCGTGCTCGTGACCCGCGATTCGGTGGCGCCGCCGCGCTGAAACGGCGCCAGGGTGTGTGCCGGCGCGCTGCGGGGTCAGTTCTGCCTGTGCGGCGCGATGCGGGGTCAGTTCTGCACGTGAATACGCCGTATCCGATGCGAAAGTGGCCCCGCACGAGACGGGAGATGCGAAAGTGACCCCGCACACGGCGACGCCGAGCGGTCGCCGGTGTCTTGACGGTCCGCCGACCTCCGTGACACACTGCTGTGACCGGTCACAGTGACCACCGCCGACCCCGAGGTATCCGTGAGCAACGAAGCCCCCGTCTTCTCCCCTGAGATCGACGCGTCCATCCAGGCCGTCCGCGAGGATGTCGCCCGTCTGCACGGTGAACTGGTCCGTTACGACCTCATCGTCTGGACCGGCGGCAACGTCTCGGGCCGCGTGCCCGGAGCCGACCTGTTCGTGATCAAGCCGTCGGGCGTCAGCTACGACGACCTCACGCCCGAGAACATGATCCTGTGCGACCTCGACGGCGCCGTGATCCCCGGCACTCCGGGCAGCGACCGCTCTCCCTCGAGCGACACTGCCGCCCACGCCTACGTCTACCGCCACATGCCCGACGTCGGCGGAGTCGTGCACACGCACTCGACGTTCGCCGTCGCGTGGGCAGCCCGTGGCGAAGAGATCCCCTGCGTCATCACGGCCATGGCCGATGAGTTCGGCGGTCCTATCCCGGTCGGTCCCTTCGCGATCATCGGCGACGACTCGATCGGCCGCGGCATCGTGCAGACGCTCACCGGCCACCGCAGCCGCGCGGTGCTCATGCAGAACCACGGTCCCTTCACCATCGGAGTCGACGCGAAGGATGCCGTGAAGGCCGCCGTCATGGTCGAAGACGTGGCCCGCACCGTGCACTACGCCCGTGAGGCCGGCCCGCTGATCCCGATTCCGCAGGAGGCCATCGACAGCCTCTTCACCCGCTACCAGAACGTCTACGGACAGAACTCGGACGCCCGACGATGAGCGACACGACCCGCACGACCGCCCGCGACGACATCCTCGCCGGCCGCACGAGCCTCGGCATCGAGCTCGGCTCCACGCGCATCAAGGCCTGTCTGATCGGATCCGACGCCACCGAGGTGCTCGCGACCGGGTCGTTCTCGTGGGAGAACCGCCTCCAGGACGGCCTCTGGACCTACGCGATCGACGAGGTCTGGAACGGACTGCAGGCGGCATACGCCGGTCTCGTCGCCGACGCGGACGAGCGCCACGGCGTGCGCCCCGAGACGTTCGGCGCGATCGGGATCTCGGCCATGATGCACGGATACCTCGCGTTCGATGCGCAGGGCGAGCTGCTCACGCCGTTCCGCACCTGGCGCAACACCAACACGGGCGCCGCGGCGGCCGAGCTGACCGACCTGCTCGGCGTGAACATCCCCCTGCGCTGGTCGATCGCGCACCTGCACCAGGCGGTGCTCGACGGCGAGGCGCACGTGCCGCAGCTCGACTTCGTCACCACCCTCGCGGGCTATGTGCACACGAGGCTCACGGGCGAGCGCGTTCTCGGTGTCGGCGACGCCTCCGGCATGTTCCCGATCGACTCGGCCACCGGAGACTACGACGAGCGGATGCTGCAGGCCTACGACGCCCTCGCCGCCGACCGTCTTCCCGCCGCAGCCAAGGACCTGCTCCCGACCGTCCTTCCCGCCGGCGCCGCCGCCGGGACGCTCACCGCCGAGGGCGCGGCCCTGCTCGATCCGTCGGGCGCGCTGCCCCCCGGCATCCCGCTCTGCCCGCCCGAGGGCGACGCGGGCACCGGCATGGTCGCGACGAACTCGGTGTCGCCGCGCACCGGCAACGTCTCGGCCGGAACCAGCATCTTCGCGATGGTCGTGCTCGAGCGCCCGCTCGCCGAGGTACACCACGAGCTCGACCTCGTGACGACACCCGCGGGCGACGCCGTCGCGATGGTGCACTGCAACAACGGCGCGAGCGAACTGGCCGCCTGGGCAGGGCTCTTCACCCGTTTCGCCGCCGCCGCGGGGCAGCCGCTGAGCGATGACGCGGTCTTCGACACCCTCTTCCGCGAGGCTCTCGACGGAGAGGCGGATGCCGGCGGCCTGCTGGCCTACAACCACCTCGCGGGCGAGCCGATCGCCGGCCTCACCGAGGGGCGCCCGCTGTTCGTGCGCACCCCCGACAGCGCCTTCACGCTGGCGAACTTCATGCGCTCGCAGCTGTACGGCGTGTTCGGCACGCTCGCGCTGGGGATGCAGGTGCTCGCCGCCGAAGGAGTCGAACTCGACCGCATGTTCGCGCACGGTGGCATGTTCCGCACCGCGGGGGTCGCGCAGCGTTTCCTCGCCGGAGCGCTCGGCGCTCCCGTCGCGGTGGGCGAGCTCGCCTCCGAGGGCGGCGCGTGGGGCATCGCGGTGCTCGCGTCGTACCTCGCGCACTCCGAGACGGCGTCGCTGGGGGAGTACCTCGAGCGCGACGTCTTCGCCTCGGCATCCCTCGCGGTCGCCGACCCCGACCCTGCCGACGTCGCCGGCTTCACCGCCTACCTCGACCGCTACCGCGCGGGCCTCGCGATCGAAGCCGCCGCGACCACCGCTCTCTGACCCCCACGCGCACTCTTCACGCCGACACCGGAACACCCAAGGACTCTCATGCCCCGCACCCCGCTCACCACTTCGCTCGACGGCTACGAGGTCTGGTTCCTCACCGGCAGTCAGCACCTCTACGGCCCCGAGACGCTCGCGCAGGTCGCCGAGCAGTCGCAGGAGATCGCCCGCATCCTCGACGAGGCCGGCGAGGTGCCCGTGACCATCGTCTGGAAGCCGGTGCTGACGGATGCCGCAGCCATCAAGCGCACGGCCCTCGAGGCGAACGCCGACGACCGGGTCATCGGCCTGATCGCGTGGATGCACACCTTCAGCCCCGCGAAGATGTGGATCGCCGGTCTCGACGCACTGCAGAAGCCGCTCGCGCACCTGCACACGCAGGCGAACGTCGAGCTGCCGTGGGCCGACATCGACTTCGACTTCATGAACCTGAACCAGGCGGCGCACGGCGACCGCGAGTTCGGCTACATCCAGACGCGCCTCGGCGTGCCGCGCAAGACCGTCGTCGGTCATGCGAGCGACCCGCGGGTGCGCCAGGAGATCGCGACGTGGCAGCGTGCGGCCGCCGGCCTCGCGGCATCCCGTTCGCTCAAGCTCGCCCGCTTCGGCGACAACATGCGCTTCGTCGCGGTCACCGAGGGCGACAAGACCGAGGCCGAGCTGCGCTTCGGCGTGCAGGTCAACACGTGGGGCGTGAACGACCTGGCGGATGCCGTTGCCGCGGCATCCGACTCCGAGATCGACGCCCTCGTGGCCGAGTACGAAGAGCTGTACGAGGTCGTGCCGGAGCTTCGTCGCGGTGGCGACCGCCACCAGTCGCTGCGCGACGGGGCCGCGATCGAGATCGGTCTGCGGGCGTTCCTCGAAGAGGGCGGCTTCGGCGCCTTCACGACCTCGTTCGAAGACCTCGGCGCCCTGAAGCAGCTGCCGGGCCTCGCGGTGCAGCGTCTGATGGCCGAGGGCTACGGCTTCGGCGCCGAGGGCGACTGGAAGACCGCGATCCTCGTGCGCGTCGCCAACGTCATGGGCGCGGGCCTGCCCGGCGGGGCGAGCCTCATGGAGGATTACACCTACGACATGACGCCCGGCGACGAGCTGATCCTCGGGGCGCACATGCTCGAGGTCTCGCCCTCGCTCACGACGGCGAAGCCGACCCTCGAGATCCACCCGCTCGGCATCGGCGGCAAGGACGACCCGGTGCGTCTGGTCTTCACCGCCGACCCCGGCCCCGCGATCGTCGTCGCCCTCAGCGACATGCGCGACCGCTTCCGCCTCACCGCGAACGTCGTCGAGAACGTGCCCCCGCGCCAGTCGCTGCCGAAGCTGCCGGTCGGCCGCGCCGTGTGGAAGCCGCAGCCCGACTTCACCACCTCGGCCGCCGCCTGGCTGACCGCGGGTGCTGCGCACCACACGGTGATGTCGACCGCCGTCGGGCTCGAGGCCTTCCGCGATTTCGCCGAGATGGCCGAGGTCGAGCTGCTCGTGATTGACGATGCGACCACGCTGCCCGAGTTCCAGAAGCAGGTCCGCTGGAACCAGGCCTACTACCGACTCGCGCAGGGGCTGTGATGACGGGAGCCGGCCGGCCGCGCTCGGGGCGTCAGCTGCGCATCACCGGGCACGGATACGAAGCCGTGATCGCGAGCGTCGGCGCCTCGCTGCGCCTGCTCGCATTCGAAGGACGCGACCTGGTCGTGCCCTTCGACGCCGACGAGGTGCGGCCCGGATACCGCGGCACCACCCTCGCACCGTGGCCCAATCGAATCGTCGACGGTCGCTACACGTTCAGCGGCGCCGAGCATCAGCTGGCCCTCACCGAGCCCGCTCGCGCACAAGCGCTGCACGGGCTGCTCGCCTGGGCCGAGTTCGAAGACCGACTGGTGCTCGACGACCGCGTCGTGCTCGCGGCCGTGATCGAGCCGCAGACCGGCTATCCGTTCCGCGTCGAGGTGGAGACCGAGTACCGCATCGACGGTGACGGCCTTCAGCAGACCGTCACCGCGCGCAACCTCGGGACGGATGCCGCGCCCTGGGGCACAGGGCCGCACCCGTATCTCGTCGCCGGACCCGATGGCCGGGTCGATGACTGGACGCTGACCCTGCCGGCATCCGAGGTGCTGACCGTCACCGACGACCGGCTGAGCCCGGTGGCGCTCGAGGGAGTGTCCGCGCATCCGCACTGGGACTTCCGCGTTGCGCGCCCGATCGCCGACGTCTTCATCGACCACGCGTTCTCCGGCCTCGCCCGCGAGGGCGGAGTCGCCGAGGTGCGCGTGGTGACGGATGCCGGAAGCGGCGTCGTCATGACCTTCGACGAGCGCTGCCCGTGGGTGCAGGTGCACACGGCCGACAACCCCGGCATCGACGCGATCCATCGCATCGGCCTCGCGGTCGAGCCGATGACCTGTCCGCCGGACGCGTTCAACTCGGGGACCGACCTGGTCGTGCTCGAACCCGGCGCGACGCACGCAGCATCCTGGCGGATCGCCGCCGTCTGACGCGTGGCGGCCGGCCGAGTCGCTCGCGGCACGGTCGTGGCGCCGATGCGGGGCCAGTTCGGCACCCGGGACCCGGTGCGGGGTCAGTTCGGCATCCGAATGGGGCGTTTCCGGTGCGCAACTGGCCCCGCACGCAGGGTGCGGGTGCGGGTGCGGGTGCAGGTGCGGGTGACGGATGTCGCGGCTGCGCACCGCGCCTCTCCGATCAGGCGAGTGCCGCGACCAGCGCCCGGGCTGCGGATGCCGACGACTGCGGGTTCTGGCCGGTGATGAGCAGTCCGTCGACGATGGTGTGATCGCTCCACGGGTCGGTCACGTCGATGTCGGCGCCGAGCTCGCGCAGAGAGGTCTCGAGCAGGAACGGCGCGCGGTCCGCGAGCCCTCCGAGGCGCTCCTCCTCGTCGGAGAATCCGGTGATGCGCCGTCCGGCGACGAGCGGCTCGCCCGCAGCATCGCGTGCGGGCAGCAGAGCCGCGAGCCCGTGGCACACCGCGGCCAGTGGACGTCCCGCCGCGACGGTCGCCGAGATGAGCGCCGCCGAATCGGCATCCACAGCGAGGTCCTGCATCGGTCCGTGCCCGCCGGGGTAGTAGACGGCCGCGTAGGCGGCGCCGTCGACATCGGCGAGCACCAGGGGAGTGCTGAGCCCCGGGATCTCCGCGAGCGCCGCGGCATCCCCGTCGCCGAGGCTCGACGCATCGGCGACCGGCTCGACACCGCCGGGTGTCGCGAACACCACGTCGTGCCCCGCGGCAGTGAGCAGGCGATAGGGGGCGAGCAGCTCTTCGGCCCAGTAGCCGGTGGGGTGCTCGGTGCCGTCGGACAGAGTCCAGGTGCGGGCGCCGGAGACGACGAAGAGGACGGATGACATGGATGCTCCCAAGGTTCGGACGACGGATGCCGTGCGGATGCGATATCCAGGACAACGGCCCGCCATGACGAACGATTCCGATAGATTGCCGATATGAGCAATCGGAATTCCGATGGATTGCCCGACCTGGGGCTGTGGCGCACCTTCCTCATCGCGCACCGATCCGGGTCGGTGTCGGCGGCGGCGCGCAGGCTCGGACTCGCGCAGTCGTCGGTCACGACGCAGTTGCAGGCGCTGGAGGCGAGCGTCGGCGAGCCGCTGTTCGTCCGTCATGCCCGCGGCATCCGTCCGACGCCCCGAGCCGACGAGCTCGCCGCGCGGCTCTCGGGCCCGCTCGACGCGTTGGCGGATGCTCTCGGCACCCACCCGGCCCTCGAACCGCCGGTCATCCGCCTCGGCGGGGCGGGGGAGTTCCTGGCCGCCGTCGCCGCCCCGGCTCTCGCGAGTGCTGTGGCCGGCGGACTGCGGCTTGCGGTGACCACGGGCCTGGCCGACGACCTGCTCGATCAGCTGAGGGTCGGCAGCCTCGAGCTGGTGATCTCCGCCGTGCGTCCTCGCGGACGCACGCTGCCGAGCATGCCGCTGTTCGACGAGGAATTCGTGCTCGTGGCCTCGCCGTCGCTGAGCATCGACCCGTCTCCGGCCCTCTCGCCGGACGCGCTCGCGCACGTACCTCTGCTGGCATACGACCGAGACGTCCCGATCGTCCGACGGTACTGGCGCCACGTGTTCGGCATCCGTCTCGACCGGGAACCGGCTCTCGTCTTCCCCGACCTGCGCGCGCTCGCCGCCGCTGCGGTTGCGGGGGCGGGCGTCACCGCACTGCCGACCTACCTGATCGCCGACGAACTCGCCGATGGCAGACTCGTCGACCTGCGACCCACCGAGGATCCGCCGATCAACACGCTGTATCTCGTGCGGCGACCGGGTCCGCTGTCCGACGGGGTCGCGGCCGTGGAGAAGGCGCTGCGCGCCGCCGTCGCCGACCTCTGACGCTCGTCGCGGCGGCGGTGCGGGGTCAGTTTCGCATCTGGAGTCCGGTGCGGGGTCAGTTTCGCATCCACCATCCGGTGCGGAGTCAGTTTCGCATCGGAAACGCCCGATTCGGATGCGGTAGTGGCCCCGCACAGATGCACTGCCCGGCCTCACAGATGTGCAGCCGCTCGCGCGGCGAACGCACACGACGGACGGATGCCGCACCTCACGGACGCACGCGTCTCGCGGGTGCACGCGACTCACGGATGCCGCGCCTCACGGACGCATGCACCTCATGCACGCCCCTCACGGACGGATCGCACACGGCAGGTGCGGCAGACCCGATGCGGCAGTGGCGACCGAGCCTCAGCGGTTGAGCCAGTGGCGCAGCGTGCGCGTGACCCAGGGCAGCACCCAGTAGGTCATGATCGGCGTGAGCACGACGGTCGTGGCGAGCACGCGCAGCCAGATCGGCAGCTCGTTCCAGCCGGGCACGGGGCTCAGCGCATAGGTGAAGGCGAGGTTCAGCGGGAAGAACCCGAGCCAGATCGACACGGCCTGCTTCCACCGCGGCGGAGTGCTGACCATCGCGACGGTGGTCGTCGAGCCGTCAGCGCGGGGGAGGGTGATGGTGTCGGTGGTCGGCTCGTCGAACCAGCCCTCGATGCCCGTGCGGCGGCGCACGCGCTCGCTGCGCACGAACTGCTCGCCGGTCGACTTCCACCACTCGCGCTCGCCCGACTGCTCCCACGCCACAAGCGACTTCTCGTCGGAGAAGCGGTACAGCATGTGCCAGACATGCGAGTCCTCGCCGTCGCGCACCCAGCCGGATCCGAGGAACCCCGGGTATCGGTGCGCCAGATTCACGCCGGTCTGCACCCAGGCGGTGGCGGCGGCGACATGCTCGGGGTCGACCTCGCGGCGGATGGAGACGGTGATGGGTTCGCTGGACATGGTGGGGTCCTCGGAAAGAGCGGATCGCCCGGGTCACGGGCGCCTCGACGGTGGGGGATGCGCCGGGGTGCGGGCGCGTATCCGATTGTATTTCGGATGCCGGGTGGCGCCGGTCGTTTTTCGCCGCGCGCGAAGACGGCATCTCGGGGTGCATGCCGATGCCGATGCCGATGCCGATGCCGGGTGCCGGGTGCCGGGTGCCGGGTGCCGATGCCGGGTACCGATGCCGGGTGCTTCAGAAGGCCGAATGCGCCTGCGACGGCCGGATGCCGGGAATCCGGCCGTCGCGGGCGCGCATGGCCGAGGCTGGTGCAGGGCAGCGACGCGGCATCCGTCCCCGCACTCCGCGACAGGGCGAGAATAGGAGGCATGAGCACGCGCAGCGAAGCCGTCCTGATCGATGTCGTCCGCACTCCCGTCGGACGCGGCAAGCCGGGCGGCGCGCTCTCGGGTGTGCATCCTGTCGACCTCGCGGCGGGTGCTCTCGCCGCGATACTCGAGCGCAGCGGGCTCGAGTCGAGGCAGATCGACGACGTGCTGCTCGGTTGCGTGAGTCAGGTGGGGGACCAGTCGTCGAACATCGCGCGGCAGGCTGTGCTCGCCGCGGGTTTCGACGAGTCGATCCCCGCGACGACGATCGACCGCCAGTGCGGGTCCAGCCAGCAGGCCGTGCACTTCGCCGCCCAGGGGATCATGGCCGGCGCGTATGACGCGGTCATCGTCGGCGGCGTCGAGTCGATGAGTCGGGTGCCGCTCGGATCGTCTGCGTCCGGCGGGTCGCCGATGTCGCCTCGCCTGCGTGAGCGCTACCCCGAGGGACTCGTGAACCAGGGCGTCTCGGCCGAGCTGATCGCCCAGCGCTGGGGCATCGATCGCGCAGCGCTGGATGAGTACGCCGCCGAGTCGCACCGCCGCGCGGCCGCCTCGTGGCACGAGGGATTCTTCGACCGCACCGTCATCCCGGTCGCCGAGGCTCCGGATGCCGCGGGCGACGAGACCGTGCGCGCCGGCACGACGGCCGAGGGGCTCGGGGGACTCAGCCCCGCGTTCCGCACCGACGCTCTTGCCGCCCGATTCCCGGACGTCGACTGGCGGATCACTCCCGGCAACTCCTCGCCGCTGACCGACGGAGCATCCGCTGCGCTCGTGATGAGCGCCGAGCGTGCCGAACAGCTGGGACTCACGCCGCGGGCGAGGTTCCACGCGTTCACGGTGGTCGGCGACGATCCGCTCATGATGCTGACCGGCCCGATCCCCGCGACGCGGCGCATTCTCGAACGCACCGGACTCACGATCGATGACCTCGACGCCTACGAGGTCAATGAGGCCTTCGCGTCGGTGCCCCTCGCCTGGGCCGCGGAACTCGGGGCGGATGCCGCCAAGCTCAACCCGCGCGGAGGGGCGATCGCCCTCGGGCACGCACTCGGTTCGTCGGGCACCCGCCTGCTCGGCACCCTGATCGACCACCTCGACGCGGTCGGCGGCCGCTTCGGGCTGCAGACCATGTGCGAGGGCGGTGGCATGGCGAACGCCACGATCATCGAACGGCTGTAGGCCGGCATCAGTCATCAGGCACCCGCTGTGCCCCTGCCGGGTCGATGTTCGCCGGACAAGACAGAGAAGACCCCCGCCGACCCGATTCGGCGGGGGTCTCTTCGGGAGCAGACGCTCACCGTATGCGCGGATGACGTGACTACCCGATCCGGTCTGAGTCTGTGTCCGCGCATCTGCAGTTGTAGTCGGCGAAGGTGTCCGGGCGGTGAACGCGGCGAGAAATCCTCCTCACCCGGGATTCGCGATCCTGGAAGCGTTTGCGACTTAAGACCATCAGCAACATTCACACCCCTGACTTTTCGCCAGAACACTACTGCAAGCGCTTGCAGTCATAGACCCCGCCCTGCTAGCTTCACTCGCAAGCCTCCGGACACGTCGTCGTGTCCGCCGCCATCAGGGAGCATCATTTGTTCAAGTCGGCTCGGTCGAAGACGACCGCTTCACGTCCGCTCGCCCTACTCGCCGCCACCGCGCTCGTCGTCTCGGGCTTCGGCGCGGCCGGCACTCTCGGCGGCTCATCCGCCGCGGCGGCCGATCGCACCGTGGCTCTCGTGGGCTCGCTGCAGTCCGAGCTCGGCTGCGCGGCGGACTGGGCGCCCGACTGCACCGAGACCGAGCTCGAGCCCACGGGCGCCGAGGGCATCTACTCCGCCGAGTTCGAGGTCCCTGCGGGCACGTGGCAGTACAAAGTCGCGGTGAACGACGGCTGGGACGAGGCGTACGGGCTCGACGGCGGGGCCGACGACATCCCTCTGACCGTGGCCGGCCCGACAACCCTCCGCTTCACGTTCGACGACACGCTCAAGCGCGTCGGGCTCGAGTCCACCGACCTGCGTGGCGGCTACACCTCCGACGATGAGGCGCTCATCGCGAGCCCGGCCCGACAGGCGGGTGCCGGCGAGCAGTTCTACTTCGTGATGACCGACCGCTTCGCGAACGGCGACACGGCCAACGACACCGGCGGTCTCGAGGGCGACCGGCTCACCACCGGTTTCGACCCCACGGACAAGGGCTTCTATCAGGGCGGCGACATCGCCGGAATCCGCGAGAACCTCGACTACATCGAGGGGCTCGGCACATCGGCGATCTGGCTGACGCCGAGCTTCGCCAACAAGCCGGTGCAGGGTGAGGGCGCCAACGCCTCGGCCGGCTATCACGGCTACTGGATCACCGACTTCACCCGCATCGACCCGCACCTCGGCACCAATGAGGAGCTGCAGGCGCTGATCGCCGACGCGCACGCCCGCGACATCAAGGTGTACTTCGACATCATCACCAACCACACCGCCGACGTCATCGACTACGCCGAGGGGCAGTACTCCTACATCGACCAGGCGACGAGTCCCTACACGGATGCCGCGGGCACGGCGTTCGACCCGGCCGACCACGCGGGCACCGACGGGTTCCCCGAACTCGACCCGGCGACGAGCTTCCCCTACACGCCGGTGATCGACGACAGCGAGGCCGACGTCAAGGTGCCGGCCTGGCTGAACGACCCGTCGCTCTATCACAACCGCGGAGACTCGACCTGGTCGGGGGAGTCGGTCACATACGGCGACTTCAGCGGACTCGACGACCTGATGACCGAGCACCCGACGGTGGTCAACGGCTTCGTCGAGGTCTACGACAAGTGGATCGACCTCGGCATCGACGGTTTCCGCATCGACACCGTCAAGCATGTGAACTTCGAGTTCTGGGAGAAATGGACGGCCGACGTCCTCGACTACGCGCACGAGAAGGGCAACGACGACTTCTTCATGTTCGGCGAGGTCTACGACGCCGACCCCGTGAAGCTCGCACCGTACGTGCGAGACACCGACATGAACTCGATCCTCGACTTCACGTTCCAGTCCTCCGCCGTCAGCTACGCGTCGGGCAATTCGGCCAAGGGCCTGCAGTCCCTGTTCGCGGGCGACGATCGCTACACGACACCCGACTCGTCGGCGACGGCACTGCCCACGTTCCTCGGCAACCACGACATGGGCAGGGTCGGATCCTTCCTCCAGACGACGGATGCTCCGCTCGAGCGCGACGAGCTGGCGCACGAGCTCATGTTCCTCACCCGGGGTCAGCCGGTCGTCTACTACGGCGACGAGCAGGGCTTCGCCGGCCCCGGCGGCGACAAGGACGCCCGGCAGTCGCTCTTCGCCACCCAGGTCGCCGACTACGCGAATCAGAACCTCATCACCGGCGAGCAGGCCGGCTCGGTCGACCGCTATGCGACGGATGCCGCGCTCTACGAGCACATCGCCGCGCTGTCAGAGCTCCGGGAGTCGAACCCGGCGCTCAGCGAGGGCGCGCAGATCGAGCGGTACGCGGCGTCCGGTGCTGGTGTGTACGCGTTCTCCCGCGTGGATGCCGACGACAAGGTCGAATACCTGGTGGCCGTGAACAACGCCGCCACCGCGCAGACGGTCGACCTCACCACGCTGACCGCCGACGCCTCGTACGAGGTGCTCTACGGTGACGCCGCGTCCCTCGCCACGGATGCCGGTGCGGCCGCCTCGATCACGGTGCCGGCTCTGTCGGCGGTGGTCTGGAAAGCCGACTCGACCGTCACGGCGCCGTCCGAGGCGGCATCCGTCGAGGTCGTCGTGCCCGCCGCCGGAGCCGGTGTCACCGGACAGTCCGCCGTGCAGGCCGACATCGCCGATCAGTGGGCGCAGACGAGCTTCGCCTGGCGCGTCGTCGGCTCCGAGGAGTGGCAGGCGCTCGGCACCGCGGAGGACACCGACCCCCGCGTCTTCCACGACATCCGCGATCTCGCGAACGGCACGCTCGTCGAATACCGGGCCGTGACGACGGATGCCGCGGGCAACCACGCCGCAGCCTCGACGTACGCGTCGGTCGGCAACGCCGTGACGCTGACGGCCGGCGAGGAGCCCGAGTCTCCGATCGACATGGTGACCGTGCCCGGCAGTCTCAACTCCGAGATGGGCTGTGCGGGCGACTGGGACCCTGCCTGCGAGAAGGCGAAGCTGACCCTGCGCGCCGACGGCGTATGGGAGGGGACCTTCGATCTGCCGGCCGGCGACTACGAGTACAAGGCGGCGATCAACGGCAGTTGGGCCGTCAACTACGGTGCGAACGGTGTGCCGGACGGCTCGAACGTCACGCTCACCCACGCGGGCGGGCCGATCACCTTCTACTTCGACCCGCGCACGAACATCGTGCAGTCCTCGGCCGACGGACCCATCGTGACGCTGCCGGGCTCTCTGCAGGACGAGCTCGGCTGCGCGGCGGACTGGTCTCCCGACTGCCTCGGCACCCTCATGGCCGACGGCGACCGCGACGGCGTCTACGAGTTCTCGACCGCCGACCTCCCCACCGGAGCCTACGAGCTCAAGGTGGCGCACGGCCTGAGTTGGGCTGAGAACTACGGCGCCGACGGAGTGCCGGGCGGCGCGAACATCTCGTTCAGCGCGGCCGAGGGCAGCGTGACGTCGTTCCGCTACACGCTGGCGACGCACGTCCTCGAGGTCGTGAGCGCGGACCCGCAGCTCCCCGGCACCGGAGAGCAGCGCGCACAGTGGGTCGACGCCGAGACGATCGCCTGGCCGGCGACTCTCGGGTCTGTCGACAAGGCCGCCTATCAGCTGTACTCCTCGGCGGACGCCTCGCTCGCGGTGGCAGACGGCGACATCGCGGGTGGCGAGTCGATCGCGCTCGAGGTGATCGAGGGCGGCCTGACGGACGAGCAGCTCGCCCGGTTCCCCGCGCTCGACGGATACCTCGCCCTGCGGGTGACGGATGCCGATGCGGCGGCACTGCTGCGCGCGCAGCTCGCGGTCGTCCAACGTGACGAGACGGGTGCGCCCTCCGCATTCACCGGCGTGCAGATCGCCGGGGTTCTCGACGATCTCTATGCCGCAGCCCTCGACGACGTCGACCTGGGCGTGACGTTCTCGGGCAAGAAGCCGACGTTCCGGCTGTGGGCGCCGACGGCGCAGAGCGCGACCCTTCTCACCTGGGACGAGGGCGCCGAGGGCGACCCCGCTCGGCACGAGGCCGCGTGGGATGCGGCGTCCGGCGTCTGGTCGGTCGCGGGCGCCAAGGATCTCAAGGGCGACGAGTTCCTGTGGGAGGTCGTGGTCTATGCGCCGACGACCGGTGCGATCGAGACGAACCGGGTCACCGATCCCTACTCGACGGCGCTCACTCTGAACTCGCGGCGTTCGGTCGCCATCGACCTCGACGACAAGGCCTGGCAGCCGAAGCAGTGGCAGAAGGCCGAAGCGCCGGTCGTCGAGCGCGCGGTCGACCGGGCGATCTACGAGCTGCACATCCGCGACTTCTCGATCAGCGACGAGACGGTTCCGGCCGACGAGCGCGGCACGTACCTGGCGTTCACCCGCGACAGCGCGGGCACCGATCAGCTGAAGCAGCTCGCGGATGCCGGAATCAACACCGTGCACCTGCTGCCCTCCTTCGACATCGCCTCGATCGAGGAGGACCGCGCAGCGCAGGCGGTGCCCGACTGCGACCTCGCCTCGTTCGGCCCGGCCGACGCGGCACAGCAGGCGTGCATCCAGGCGGTCGCGGATGCCGACGGCTTCAACTGGGGCTACGATCCGTACCACTACTCGACGCCAGAGGGCTCGTACGCGGTCGACGCCGACGGCGGCGCCAGGGTCAGCGAGTTCCGGTCGATGGTCGGCGCTCTCCATGACATGGACCTGCAGGTCGTGCTCGATGAGGTGTTCAACCACACGGCGGCATCCGGTCAGGCCGAGAAGTCGGTGCTCGACCAGGTCGTGCCCGGCTACTACCACCGGCTGAACGCGGCCGGCGGCGTCGAGACCTCGACGTGCTGCCAGAACGTCGCGACCGAGCACCTCGCCGCGCAGAAGCTCATGGTCGACTCGATCGTGACCTGGGCGCGCGACTACAAGGTCGACGGCTTCCGCTTCGACCTCATGGGTCACCACTCGACGACGAACATGCAGGCGATCCGCGACGCGCTCGACGCCCTGACCCTCGCGAAGGACGGCGTCGACGGTTCGGCGATCCATCTGTACGGCGAGGGCTGGAACTTCGGCGAGGTGGCGGACGATGCGCTGTTCGAGCAGGCCACCCAGGGGCAGCTGGGAGGCACCGGCATCGGCACGTTCAACGACCGCCTGCGCGACGCCGTGCACGGCGGCAGCCCGGTCGACTCGTCGTCGACGTTCCGTCAGGGCTTCGGCACCGGTCTCGGCACCGACCCGAACGGCGATCCGATCAACGGCACGGTCGAGCAGGCGCTCGCCGACCTCGGCCACGAGACCGATCTCGTCAAGCTCGGGCTGGCGGGCAATCTGCGCGACTTCGAGTTCACGACGAGCGACGGCTCGGTGACGGCGGGAGAGGCGATCGACTATCGCGGCTCCGCGGCGGGCTATGCCGATCAGCCGGACGAGACGATCAACTACGTCGATGCGCACGACAACGAGACGCTCTACGACCTCTCGGTGCTCAAGCTCCCGGTCGACACGACGATGGCCGACCGCGTGCGGATGAACACGCTGGAGCTCGCGACCGTGACGCTCTCGCAGTCGCCGTCGTTCTGGCACGCAGGCACCGAGCTGCTGCGGTCGAAGTCCCTCGATCGCAACAGCTACAACTCCGGTGACTGGTTCAACCGCATCGACTGGACCGGTCAGGAGTCGACGTTCGGCTCGGGGCTGCCGACCGCGGCAGGCAACGAGGAGAAGTGGCCGATCATGGCGCCGCTGCTCGCCGATCCTGCGCTCAAGCCGGCCGCGGCCGACATGGCGGCCGCAGAGGCATCCGCTCTCGATCTGCTGCGCATCCGCGACGAGGTCGATCTGCTGCGGCTCGGCTCGGCCGAGCTGATCCAGCAGAAGGTCACGTTCCCGAACGGCGGGGCGGGGGCGGCTCCGGGCGTGATCTTGATGCAGATCGACGACCTGACGGGTCCCGACGCCGACGCCGATCTCGACGGGGCGCTCGTCGCGTTCAACTCCTCTCCTGCGCCGGTCACGCAGACCGTCGCGGGGCTGGCCGGGCGTTCGTTCGCGCTGACCCCGGCTCAGGCGAACGGAGCGGATGCCGTGGTCAAGACCACGACCTGGGACGCCGCGACCGGCACCGTGACGATCCCCGCCCGGTCGGTCGCCGTGCTGGTCGACGACCAGGTGCAGCCGATCGATACGCGGGTGCGCGCCTCCTCCGACCTGCTGGTGAAGTCGGGCAAGAGCGCCACCGTGAAGGTCACCGTGGCGGCCGACGACGGCAGCGCGCCGGTGGGCACGGTGACGGTGCACGAACGCGGCAAGGTCGTCGCCACGGTCGAGCTGGCTCCCTCCGACAAGGGCAGGGTCACCGTCTCGGTGCCGAAGCTGAGCCGTGGGGTGCACCTGCTCACGGTCCGCTTCGACGGCACGGAGCCGTGGCAGGACTCCCGCAGCACGCGCAGCCTCCCGGTGATCGTCTATTGAGGTCGAGGGGTGCGGCCCGCGCGCCGCACCCCTCGACCCGCGCGACCGCGGCCGTCCTCGCGTGATCAGTCCCGCGCGTCGACCCCGCTCGTGTCGATGAACGCCCAGCCGTACGCACCGAGCTCGCGGCGCGCCGCGGTCGACCCCGTGAGCACATCGCGGCCGGGCACATCGACCGCCAACGGCTCCGCACTGTGGTTGATGGCGGTGAGGATGCCGCCTCGGCGTGCGATCTCGACGTGCTCGGGAAGGCCCTCGATCTCGGCGGTCACTCCCGCCTCGACGGCGAGCCAGCGCAGCACGGCTGCCATGCCGGCGTCGTCCGGGATCGTCGCGAGGTAGTAGCCGTTGCCGTCCCCGAAGGCCTTGCGGGTGAACGCCGCTCGCCCGGCGGTGCGACCCTCGGTGAAGCGACCCAGCACCTCGGCATCCTGCACGAGGAGCTCTTCCGCGAAGTACTGGCCGACGATCGTCCCCGCGGGGCCGTCCACTCGCGCCTCCGACTGGCCCGGCCCGTCGGGCACGGCGTGGCTCGCGACCTCTCCGGCAGAGTCGGCCGATCGCACCGACTCGGGCGGCACCAGCGCCCCGAAGTCCTCGAGCGCGACGCCGAGCGCGTCCCGCAGCGAGACGATGAAGCCGCCCTCGCGGAACGCGTCGTCCTGGTCGACGACATCGCTGAACGCCGAGACGAACAGGTTGCCGCCCTGCGCGACATACGCCGTGAGATTCGCGGCGCCCTCATCGCTCAGCAGATACTGCTGAGGCGCGACCACGAGTGAATAGCCGCGGAGATCGCTCGTCGTGTTCACGATGTCGACCGCGAGGTTCTGCCGATGCAGCGCCGCATGCCAGCGGTGCGAGAGCGTCAGGTAGTCGAGCACGATCGGGTGGTCGCGCCCGTCGATCGCCCACCAGTTCTCCCAGTCGAAGACGAGAGCGATCTTCGCCCCCGACGAGACGTCCGGCATCTCGGGGAGCTGCGCGAGCTGTCCGCCCAGCTCGACGACCTCCCGCCAGGTGCGGGTGTCGAGCCCGGCCTGCGGCACCATCGCCGAGTGGAACTTCTCGCTGCCGCGGCGCGACTGCCGCCACTGGAAGAACATGATCCCGTCGGCGCCTCGGCCCACCGCCTGCGCGCTGATCGCCGCCATCTGACCGGGTGCTTTCGGGGCGTTGGTGGGACGCCAGTTCAGGGCATTGGTGGACTGCTCCGTGAGGATCCAGGGCACCCCGGGCTTGAGACCGCGCATCAGCTCGCGTGCGAACGCGGCCCCGCGGAACGACTCGGGGTCGTTGGGATCGGGGTAGTTGTCGTCGCTGATCACGTCGACCTCGGCCGCCCACTTCCAGTAGTCGGCCGGCGGGAACGCGCCCATGAAGTTGGTCGTGATCGGCTGGGTCGCTCCCGCGGCGCGGATGATGTCGCGCTCCATCACGTACAGCTCGAGCAGGGTGTCGGAGGTGAACCGTTTGAAGTCCAGCACGCTGGTCGGGTTGATGCTGTACGGCGCCTTGCGCGGCGGCACGATCTGATCGAAGTCGGTGTAGCGCTGCGACCAGAAGTCCGTGCCCCAGGCGTGGTTGAGGGCGTCGATCGTCGCGTACCTGCGCTGCAACCATGCGCGGAACGCGTCGCGCGCGGCGTCGGAGTAGTCGTAGTGCAGATGGCATCCGTACTCGTTGTTGACGTGCCACAGCACGACGGCAGGATGCTGCGCGTAGCGCTCCGCGAGAGCGGTGACGAGTTCGGCCGCGAGGCGACGGTAGACGGGAGAGGAGGGCGCGAACGCCTGGCGGCTGCCGGGCCAGAACGTCGAGCCGTCGGCATCCTGCGGCAGCATCTCGGGGTAGGCGGTCGAGGCCCACGGCGGCGGGGATGCGGTGGCGGTGGCGAGGTCGACCTGGATGCCGCCCTCGTGCAGCAGCCCGATGATCTCGTCGAGCCACTCCCAGTCGAACTCGCCCTCGGCCGGCTGGATGCGCGACCACGAGAAGATCCCCAGGCTCACGAGCGTCACGCCGGCCTCGCGCATCAGCCGGACGTCGTCCGGCCACACCTCTCGCGGCCACTGCTCGGGGTTGTAGTCGGCGCCGTAGTGCATGAGTCTCCTGGGTCGGGTGTTCGGCCTGCTCTCTCGACCCTAGCGGGGAAGCGCTTTCCAGCACAGTCGTCCGGCGTACTTCCGCAACTGCAAGGACGCCCTAGTAAATATGCGGATGCCGAAGTACCATCGTCATAGTGCCAACGACGGCGCGAAGGGACATCGCACAATGACTCGTACCATTCCCCACTTCGTAGGCGGAAAGCACCTCACCCCCGAGGGAGGGCGCTTCGCCGACGTGTTCGATCCGAGCACGGGATCCGTCCAGGCGCGCGTGCCGCTGGCCTCCGCGCAGGAGGTCGCCGATGTGATCGCGAACGCCGAGGCCGCGCAGGTCGAGTGGGCGGCGACCAACCCCCAGAAGCGCGCACGGGTGCTGCTGCGCTTCCTCGATCTCGTGCAGCGCGAGATGACCGAGCTCGCCGAGCTGCTTGCGAGCGAGCACGGCAAGACGGTCGACGATGCGAAGGGCGACATCCAGCGGGGTCTCGAGGTCATCGAGTTCTCCGCGGGCGCGCCGCACCTGCTCAAAGGCGAGTACTCGACGGGTGCCGGCGCCGGCATCGACGTCTACTCGATGCGGCAGCCGCTCGGAGTGGTGGCGGCGATCACCCCGTTCAACTTCCCGGCGATGATCCCCCTGTGGAAGGCGGGCCCCGCCCTCGCCGCCGGCAACGCCGTGGTGCTCAAGCCCAGCGAGCGCGACCCCTCGGTGCCGGTGCGCATCGCCGAGCTGTTCCTCGAGGCGGGGCTTCCCGCCGGGGTCCTCAACGTCGTGCACGGTGACAAAGAGGCCGTCGACGCGCTGCTCACCGACGACCGCATCCGCGCCGTCGGCTTCGTGGGCTCGACGCCGATCGCCGAGTACATCTATTCGACGGCGGCCGCGCACGGCAAGCGCGCGCAGTGCTTCGGCGGCGCCAAGAACCACATGATCGTCATGCCCGACGCCGACCTCGACCAGGCCGTCGACGCGCTGATCGGCTCGGGATACGGATCGGCGGGCGAGCGTTGCATGGCGATCTCGGTCGCGGTGCCGGTCGGTCAGGAGACGGCGGATGCTCTCGCCGCCAAGCTCACCCAGCGCGTGGCGCAGCTGCGGATCGGCCCGTCCCTCGCCTCCGACGTCGACTACGGGCCACTCGTCACCCGGGCTGCCGTCGAGCGGGTCGAGGGGTACATCCAGCAGGGGGTCGACGAGGGCGCGACCCTCCTGGCCGACGGTCGCGGCTTCACGGTGCCCGGTCATGAGCAGGGCTTCTACCTCGGACCGACGCTGTTCGACGACGTGACCACCGACATGGCGATCTACCGCGAGGAGATCTTCGGACCGGTGCTCGTGATCGCCCGCGCCGCCGACTACGAGGAGGCGCTGCGCATGGCATCCGAGCACGAATACGGCAACGGCGTCGCGATCTTCACGCGCGACGGAGACGCGGCACGCGACTTCGCCGCACGGGTCGAGGTCGGGATGGTCGGCGTCAACGTGCCGATCCCGGTGCCGATCGCGTATTACACGTTCGGCGGCTGGAAGCGCAGCGGGTTCGGCGACCTCAACCAGCACGGCGCCGATGCCTTCCGCTTCTACACGAAGACCAAGACGGTCACGAGCCGCTGGCCGTCGGCCGGCATCCGCGACGGCGCCAGCTTCGTGATCCCCACCATGCACTGACCTCGCGACGCCCACAAGGAATCGACATGACAATGACCACCGTCACCACCACCGCCGAAGAGCGCGAGGCCATTCTCGACGCCGTCCGCGAGTTCGCCGAGACCGAGCTCGCACCCTTCTCCGCCGAGCGCGACGAGAAGCACATCTTCCCCCACGAGTCGCTCGGCAAGGCCGGAGAGCTGGGCCTCGGCGGCATCTACGTGAGCGAGGAGTTCGGCGGCACGGGCCTCAGCCGCTCCGACACCGTGGCGATCTTCGAAGAGCTCGCTAAGGGCGATCCCGCCGTCGCCGCCTACATCTCGATCCACAACATGGTGGTGTGGATGATCGACACCTACGGCGACGATGCACAGCGCGGCCGCTGGCTGCCCGACCTCACCGCCATGCAGGAGTTCGGCGGCTACTGCCTGACCGAGCCGGGCGTCGGATCCGATGCCGCGAACGTCGCCACGAGCGCGGTGCGCGACGGGGACGACTACCTCCTCACCGGCGTGAAGCAGTTCATCTCGGGTGCCGGCGAGGCCGCCGTCTACGTGGTGATGGCCCGTACCGGCGAGCCGGGAGCCCGGGGCATCAGTGCCTTCCTCGTTCCCGGCGATGCCGAGGGACTCAGCTTCGGGGCGCCCGAGAAGAAGATGGGCTGGCACGCCCAGCCCACCCGTCAGGTGATCCTCGACGGCGTGCGCATCCCCGCATCCGGAATGCTCGGCGACGAGGGCCGTGGCTTCGCGATCGCGATGTCGGCGCTCAACGGCGGTCGCCTCAACATCGCCGCCTGCTCCATCGGAGGCGCCCAGTGGGCCCTGGATCGGGCGGTGCAGTACGTGCACGAGCGCGTGGCGTTCGGCGAGCCGCTGGCCGAGAAGCAGTCGATCCTGTTCGCGATCGCCGACATGCGCACCGACCTGCAGGCCGCTCGCCTCATGGTGACCGACGGGGCGCTGGCGGTCGACGAGCACGCCCCGGATGCCACGATGCGATGCGCGATGGCCAAGCGCTTCGCCACGGATGCCGGATTCGACGTCGCCAACCGCGCGCTGCAGCTGCACGGCGG
The DNA here is from genome assembly GCF_001428975.1 of Microbacterium sp. Root280D1. NCBI lineage: Bacteria > Bacillati > Actinomycetota > Actinomycetes > Micrococcales > Microbacteriaceae > Microbacterium > Microbacterium sp. Root280D1. The sequence continues at coordinate 172,530 of NZ_LMJK01000004.1, forward strand.
CTACGGCTACCTGCAGGACTACGGCATCGAGAAGGTCGTGCGCGACCTGCGGGTGCACCAGATCCTCGAGGGCACGAACGAGATCATGCGCCTGATCGTCGGGCGCGAGATGCTGCGACCGGCGGGATCCGCCTCGATGCGGAGCGCATCATGAGCGAGTCGTCGAGCGTCCGGATCGCCTTCCTCGGACTCGGCCACATGGGGCTGCCGATGGCGAAGAACCTCGTCGCCGCAGGGCACGAGGTGCACGGGTTCGACCTGGTGCCCGCGGCGATCGAGGCGGCGCAGGCCGCCGGCATCCCCGTCGCGGCCAGCGGAGCGGACGCCGTCGCCGACGCCGACGTCGACGTCGTCATCACGATGTTCCCGGCGGGAAGGCACGTGATCGACGCGTACCGCACCGAGCTGCTCGCCGCAGCCCGCCCCGGCACCCTGTTCATCGAGTCGTCGACGATCGCGGTCGACGAGGCCCGTGCCGCCCACGCGCTCGCGCTCGCCGCGGGGCATCGCAATGTCGACGCCCCGGTGTCCGGCGGCGTCGTCGGTGCCGAGAACGGCACGCTCGCGTTCATGGTGGGCGGCTCGGACGAGGACTTCGCCGCCGCACTGCCGGTGCTCGAGATCATGGGCACGCGCATCGTGCACTGCGGGGGGTCGGGGCTCGGCCAGGCCGCGAAGGTGTGCAACAACATGGTGCTCGCCGTCTCGCAGATCGCGGTGGCCGAGGCTTTCGTGCTCGGCGAGCGGCTCGGGCTCGAGCACCAGGCGCTGTTCGACGTGGTGTCGCAGGCGTCCGGTCAGTGCTGGTCCATCACGACCAACTGCCCCGTGCCCGGCCCCGTTCCGACGAGCCCGGCGAACCGCGACTACCGGCCGGGCTTCGCCGGTGCTCTGATGGCGAAGGATCTCGGGCTCGCGCTGCAGGCGATCGAGCAGACGTCGACCGACGCGCGGATGGGGCGGCTCGCCCAGCAGCTCTACGCCGCCTTCGCTGCGGGCGACGGCGCGACCCGCGACTTCTCCGGCATCATCACCGACATCCGCGACGGCAGCGTGTGAGCCGCGCGAGATACTGAGATGACCACGACGGAGAGGCCTTCACGATGACGGAATACGAGACGATCCTGGTCGAGCAGCGCGGACGTGTGGGGTGGATCACCCTGAACCGCCCCGAGGCGCTCAACGCGTTGAACAGTCGCCTCGCCGACGAGGTCACCGCGGCCGCGGTAGCCTTCGACCTCGACGACGGGGTCGGCGCCATCGTCGTGACCGGGTCTGAGAAGGCGTTCGCCGCCGGCGCGGACATCAAGGAGATGGAGGGCATGTCGGCCTCCGAGATGCTCGAGACCGATCATTTCGGCGTCTGGCATGAGTTCGCCGCGGTGCGCACGCCCGTGATCGCCGCCGTCTCGGGGTTCGCACTCGGGGGAGGATGCGAGCTCGCGATGATGTGCGACATCATCCTCGCCGCCGACACCGCGAAGTTCGGGCAGCCCGAGATCAACCTCGGCGTCATTCCCGGCATGGGCGGCACGCAGCGGCTCATCCGTGCCGTGGGCTACTACAAGGCGGCCGAACTCGTGCTGTCCGGTCGGTTCATGGGCGCCGAGGAGGCGGAGCGCTCCGGCCTCGTGTCGCGCGTCGTGCCGGCATCCGACCTCCTCGCCGAGGCTACGAGGCTCGCCGAGACCATCGCGTCGAAATCGCTGCCGTCGGTGTTCGCCGCGAAGGCCGCGCTCGACGCGGCGATGGAGACGACGCTCGCCGATGGCCTCGCCCACGAGAAGCGGGCGTTCGCCGAGCTGTTCGACACCGCAGACCAGAAGGAAGGCATGTCCGCCTTCCGGGAGAAGCGTGCGCCCGACTTCCAGAACCGCTGAGCGCCGCTCCATAACTCCGGAGGACTGCGCCCGTTCCGTGCCGAGCACCCGCCGGCAAGCCCGAGCCCCCTCGGATCTCCGGAGTCATGGAGCAGAGCCTGCACGCAGGCGGCGGGAGACCTCAGCCGCGCAGCGCGTCGACGATCTTCGCGACGCGCCGCTCGCGGGTCGCATCCTGCTTGGCCTCCGCCACCGAGCGGGCGTGCTCTTTGCGCACGGAATAGGGGAGCGCGTCGAAGGCGGCGCGCAGCGCGGTGTCGGCGTCGAGCACCTCCGCGAGGGAGGCGGGCACCTCGACAGTGCGCTCGGCCGCATCCAGCCGGATCACCGCATCGACCTCCTCGTCGATCTCGACGCCGAGGTCGGTGCGCACAGCCTTGCTGAAGCCGATCATGTTCGCACCTCCCATCCGGGCCAGGCGCAGACGGGCGGTGCGTCCTCCGATCGTGACCGCGACGGGGAACGCCTTCCCCGCTCCGAACGAGGCGACCTGCTCGTCGGTGAGGATGATCGCGGCGGCGGGGCCACGGCCTTCGAGGATCGTGTGCAGGCGCAGTTCGCTCATGCCGGCAGTGTACGCCCGCGTCCCTCGGCCTCGGATGCCAGGTGGGCGTTGCGCTCCTCGATCAGGCGTCGCATGTACTCGCGAAGGATCAGACGGTCGACGAGGCGTCCGATCGGACCGAACGGCGAGTGGAAGACGATCGTGTCGCGGGCCAGGGTTCCCTGCGGATGCTCCTCGAACACGTGCTCGTGCTCGAACGCTCCGAACGGCCCGGAGAGCTGCCGATCGCGGAACCCACGCGGCGGGTCGACGTCGTACACGATCGTCCGCAGCCGGAACGGGATGCCGAAGTGCCGTGCTCGCCACGTGACGGTCGACCCCTCCGTGAACACGCCGCCGGCGGGAGCCTCGATCATGGTCTCCCGGTATCGCGCCATCGACCGCAGGTGCATCCCGGGGTCGAGAGCGACTGCGAACACCGTCTCACGCGGTGCGGCGATGACCGTCTCGAGCACGAACGCGGCCATGTCAGAGCGGCTCGGGCTGCGGCCTGGGGTCGGTGAAGTCGCCGGCGGCCTTGCGCATGCGGGCGACGATCGCGACGAGCTCGGCGGCATCCTCGCGGCTCATCCCCGGGTCGGCGAAGACATCGGCGTTCAGGGCGTCCGTGGCGCGAGCGACCAGTTCTCGGCCCGACTCGGTCAGGGCGAGCAGTGCCGCACGGCCGTCGTGCGGGTGCGGTTCGCGCACGATGAGTCCGTCGCGCACGAGGCGCTCCGCGGTGCTCGTGACGGTCGTCGCGTGCACCTGCAGTCGGGCGACGACGCTCGACAGCGGCAGTCGGCCCGACCGGCTGAACGCCAGCAGACGCAGCATCTCGTATCGGGCGAAGCTGAGCGCGAAGGGCTTGAGCGTCGCGTCGACCCGCGCGAGCAGCAGCTGCTGCGCGCGCATGACGGAGGTGACGACGGTCATGCCGTCGGCGGCATCGGTCCATCCGTGCGCGAGCCACTGCCGCTTCGCCTCGGCGAGCGGATCGACGGGCAGCGGACGCGGTCGGTTCACGGTTCTACGGTAGGCCATCGCGTCGCTGCAGCCGGGACCCGGCACCCGGGAGCCGACTGGTGGTCCTCAGTCGCTCGTCGGGTGGAACTCAGTATCAAGGGACTAGAATCGACGCAGTCGTGAGGAGCAATCGATGAAGATCTTCGTCCTGGTCAAAGAGGTGCCGGACACCTATGGCGACCGCAAGCTGAACCTCGAGACCGGCCTCGCCGACAGAGGTGCCGGCGACGTGGTGCTCGATGAGATCACCGAGCGCGCGCTCGAGGTCGCGCTGAGCCATGCCGACAAGAACGAGGGCACCGAGGTGGTCGCGGTCGCGATGGCTCCTGGCGGCTCGACGGCATCGGTGCGCCGAGCGCTCGCGATCGGCGCAGGCTCCGCAGTGCACATCGCCGACGAGCAGCTCGCGGGGGCCGACCTCGGCCTCACTGCCGAGACGCTGGCCGCGGCGATCCGTCGCGGCGAACCCGACCTGGTGATCACCGGCAACCTGTCGACCGACGGCTCGGGCGGCGTCATGGCGGCGATGCTCGCCGAGCACCTGGGGTGGGCGCAGGCGACGGCGCTGACCTCGGTCGAGATCTCCTCGGACGGCATCACCGGAACCCGAGGGGCGGATGCCGGAGCGCAGCCGATCTCGGCATCCCTCCCGGCGGTGATCTCGATCACCGAGGCACTGCCCGACGCGCGCTTCCCCAACTTCAAGGGCATCATGGCGGCGAAGAAGAAGCCGCTCGAGGTGCTCACCCTCGACGACCTCGGTGTCTCCGCGGACCCGGCGGCCGCACCGCGCACCATCATGACGTCGGTCGCCGAGAAGCCGCCGCGCGCGGCCGGCGTGAAGATCGTCGATGAGGGCGATGCCGCCGAGAAGCTGGTCGAGTACCTCGTGCAGAACAGGCTGGTGTGACATGACCTACCCCGAGAACCCCATCCTCGTCCTCGTCGACCTCGACCCCGCGGGCAACCCCGCCAGCAGCACGGCGGCACTGATCGGCGCGGCCTCGACCGTCGGCGCTCCGGTCGCGCTCGTCGTCGGAGGGTCCGCAGACGCGGCGGCTCAGGTCGCCGCGGCCGGAGCGTCGGTCGTGCTCACGGCCGACGGCGACCCGTCAGTGCTCACCGTGCCGATCGTCGATGCACTGCACGCGGCCTTCGAGCAGGTGCGGCCGGATGCTGTGCTGATCTCGAACTCGATCAGCGGACGCGATGTCGCCGGGAGGTTCGCCGTGCGCGCGAAGCTGGCGCTGTCGGTCGACGCCGTCGGCCTCTCGAGGGATGACGAGGGCATCGTCGCCCACCACTCCGTCTACGGAGGCGCGTACCTCACCGACTCGGCTCCCACGTTCGGCGCGCCGGTCATCACGGTGCGTCAGGGCGCGGTCGACGCGCGAGCCGAGGCGGTGGAGTCGCCGACGATCGACGCGCTCTCCGTGTCGGCATCCGGCACCGTCGGGGCGACCGTCGGCGCGGTCGAGGCCGTCGAGTCCACGTCGACGCGGCCTGAGCTGCGCGGCGCCACGCGGGTCGTCTCGGGTGGTCGCGGCCTCGCCTCGAAGGAGAAGTTCGTGCTCGTCGAAGAGCTCGCCGACGCTCTCGGCGCAGCGGTCGGCGCCTCGCGCGCGGCGGTCGACGCCGGCTATATCCCCCAGTCGCATCAGGTCGGTCAGACGGGCGTCTCGGTCTCGCCGCAGCTGTATGTCGCCCTCGGCATCTCGGGTGCGATCCAGCATCGCGCGGGCATGCAGACGGCGAAGAACATCGTCGCGATCAACAAGGACGGCGAGGCGCCGATCTTCGACGTCGCCGACTTCGGCATCGTCGGCGATCTGTTCACGATCGTCCCGCAGGTGATCGCGGCCCTCGAGGCGCGGAAGAAGTAGCCATGGCGACGCGGATGCTCAGGCGCGGGCTCCCGCGCGTTCCCGGCGGCGAGCCGTGGCCTCCCGGCGACATCGCCGTTGAGGCGCCTGCGGATGCCGAGCACGCATCGCCGCTCTCGGCGCCGTCGACCTCGCTCGATGAGTCGGAGGAGGCCGCCCCGGCGGCTGCCGCTCCGGTGGCTACCGTGCCGGAGCCCGAGTCCTCGGTCGTCGAGCACGCGGTGCCGTCTGCGGCGAGTGGCGCGTCCCTTCGCCGGGGCCTTCCGCGCACGCCGGGTGGCGAACCGTGGCCTCCCGCGAGCGTGGCGGCTGTCGCAGGCGCAGGCGCAGGCGCTGCCGCGGCGCGGACATCGTCTTCGAGGCCGGAGCCGGCGGATGCTGCCACCGACGCCGCGGCAGACGTGCCGACCCGGTCCGCCTCGCCGTCCACGCTCGACGAGCCGACGCCTGAGTCGGCCCCGGTCGTCGCGCAGACGGGATCCGTGCGTCGCGGTCTGCCGCGAGTCGCCGGCGGAGATCCGTGGCCCCCGGCGGATACCGTTCCGCTGATCGCAGTCGCCTCGGACGCGGCCTCCTCCATCGCCGCGGACGCCCCGGCAGCCGCGGATGCCCATGCCTCCGCGGATGCAGCCCCCGAGGTCGCGGCATCCGCACCGGCCGCCGCTCCGGCATCCGCACCCACCACGGCCGTCGCCACCGCCGCCGCGTTCGCGCTCGGGGATCCTTCGATCCCGCTGCCCGCTCCCCGCACCGTCTGGAACGGCAGTGCGCCTCGGCACGTCACGGCGACCGCTCCGGCATCCGACCGACCTCGGCCGACCTGGACCCAGGCGATCGCCGTCCTCCTCGGCGCCGCGGCGCTCGGCATCCTGGCGGCCGCTGCCGTGGCGTTCGTGCGGGCGCTGCTGAGCTTCCCGTTCATGCAGGACTTCCTCGCCGCGTTCCCCGGCGAATACGAGCCGGCCGTCGCCGTCGAACCGGGGTTCGCCCCGTGGACCAACTGGGCGCACTTCTTCAACGTGTTCCTGATGGTGCTGATCATCCGGTCGGGCCTCCGCATCCGCAACGAGAAGCGCCCGACCGCGTTCTGGACCCCGCGCAACGATCCCAAGGGCAAGGTCAGCCTGACGATCTGGTTCCACCAGGCGCTCGACATCCTCTGGCTCGTGAACGGCGTGATCTTCGTGGTGCTGCTGTTCGTCACCGGACACTGGGCGCGCATCGTGCCGACGAGCTGGGAGGTCATCCCCAACGCGCTGTCGGCCGCGCTGCAGTACGTGTCGTTCGACTGGCCGACCGAACACGGCTGGGTGAACTACAACAGCCTGCAGCAGCTGGCCTACTTCGTCACGGTGTTCGTCGCGGCTCCCTTGGCGGCGGCGACCGGGTTCCGCATGTCGGGGATGTGGCCGAAGAAGGCCGAGCGTCTCTCGAAGGCCTACCCGATCGAGTGGGCCCGCGCGCTGCACTTCCCGATCATGATCTACTTCGTGGTGTTCATCATCGGCCACGTCGCGCTGGTGTTCCTCACCGGGTTCCTGCGCAACCTCAACCACATGTACGCCTCCTCGGACGCCGTCGGCTGGACCGGGTTCTGGGTCTTCGTGGCATCCCTCGTGGTGATCGCCCTCGGCTGGGTCGCCGCCCGGCCGCTCGTCATCGCCCCGATCGCGAAGCTGTTCGGCACCGTCTCCGGACGTTGACGCGTCCACGATTCAGCCCAGACTGCTTCCGACGCAGCGAAACGGCCCCCTGCCTGAGGCAGGGGGCCGTTCATGCGAAAACGTGAGCGCGAGGGCCACGAGGCGCGGGCTCAGCGCACGAAGCGCACCTCGGTCAGCGTCTCGCCGAGGAACGGCTCGGTGTGGCTGGCGCCGTCGAGCGTGAATCCGTTGCGCGTGTAGAAGCGGTGGGCGCGGGGGTTGTCCTCCGCGACCCACAGGTAGAGAGGTTCGTCCTTCTCGACGGCGGCGTCGAACAGCTTCTGGCCGATGCCCGTGGAGTGGTACGCGTCGAGCAGGTAGATGAAGTACAGCTCGCGGAACGCCGGGGCGTCCTTGTCGCGGGCGGGGCCGGAGCCGACGAACCCGACGATCTCTCCGTCGACGAGCGCGGCGCGCATGGTGAACTCGGGGCCCTGCGAGGCCCAGTGCGTCCACAGCTCGGCCATGCGGCGGGGCGAGACCTTCTCGAGGGCTGCCTTGCTGATCAGGTGGTCGTAGGTCTCGTGCCAGCACTGCGCGTGCACGCGACCCAGGGCTTCCGCATCCACATCACGGACCGGACGGACGATGACTTCAGGCTGGGCTTCGGCGCTCATATCGCGACTCTACGCGCGGGGTCCGCGAAGAGGAAATCGAACGGAAGCGTTCCCGCAGCACCGATATGCCGCTGGAGACATCGCACAACGATGTTCGCGAATCGTTCGTCGCTGGCTACGATCAGTGCTCGTGAACGTGATCTGGCGCACTCTCCTCGTGATCCTCTCCGCCCGTCGCCGCGTGCGGCGAGGCAAGACCCTCGACGCGGGCTCCGTCAGCAGCATCACACTGACGACGCTCCCCACCGACATCGACATCCTGCGCCACATGAACAACGGTCGCTACCTGTCGCTGTTCGACCTCGGTCGCTGGGACCTGCTGATCCGCACGGGGCTGTTCGACGCGATGAACGAGCGCGGCTGGTACGCCGTCGTGTCGAGCGAGACCGTCACCTTCCGCAAGTCCCTGCAGCTCTGGCAGCGGTTCGAGGTGCAGTCCCGGTTCATCGGACACGACGACAAGGCCGTGTTCCTCGAGCACCGAGCCGTCGTCGGCGGCGAGATCTACGCGCGGGTGATCGTGCGCTCGCGGATGCTGCGCCGCACCGGAGGCACGGTCAGCAACGAAGAGCTGTTCGCCGCAGTGGGCAAGCCCGAGGGCGTGCCCGAGATCGATCCGTGGGTGCACGACTGGGCCGCGGCATCCGCTCTGCCTCCCGTGCGCACCTCCGCGCCGAGCGTGTGGAACTGACCCCGTGACCGATCCGTGGGGTCTCGAGACGCGCGCACCGGGCTCGGTGCTGCTGGTGGGATGCGGCAAGCTCGGCGTGCGACTCGGCGAGCGGCTCGTCGAGCAGGGCGCACAGGTCACGGCCATGCGCCGGAGTGCAGGGGAGCTGCCCTTCCCGACGATCGAGGCGGACCTGCGGCATCCGCTCGACCGTGACCTTCCGGCCTTCGACTCGGTCGTGATCACGCTGCCGCCCAGCACCGAGGGCGACTCGATCTATCCACCGGCGCTGCGCGGGCTCGCGAAGGCCCTGCCGTCGATGCCGGAGCGGGTCGTGTTCGTGTCATCGACGCGCGTGTTCGAGGGGCGTCCTGGCGAGACACCGCTGACCGAGCGCGACGCGACGCGGGTCTCGAGCGAGCGAGGCGGCGATCTGGTCGAGGGCGAGCAGCTGGCCATGGAGCTGTTCGGTGCCCGTATCGTGCGGCCCGCCGGCATCTACGGCCCGGGACGCGACTTCCTCATCCGACGGGTGCGAGAGGCGGCACCGGTCGACCACACGCGTCGCACGAACCGGATCCACGAGACGGACCTCGTGCGGCTGCTCGAGGCGATGCTGCGCGCCGACTCCGCGCCGCCGCTGATCCACGCCGTCGATCGGGAGCCGGTGCTGCTCGGGGACGTGGTCGCGCATATCGCCACCCGGCTCGGCGTCGAGCCGCCGCCGCACCTCGACCCCGAGGTCGGCGGCGGGACGGTGCTCGACGGGCATCTGCTGCAGGAGTTCCTCGGCGATCTCGACTACCCGACGTTCCGCGAGGGATACGACGAGATGATCGCCGCGCTCTGAGCGGTTCCACCTCTTCCGGTCGCAGTTCGTGTCGCCCGCCCGCGCGTTCGACGGCACGAACTGCGGCCGGAACCGCACGACGCGATCGTCGCTCAGGGCCAGGCGCTCACCGCGGTCCTAGGCTGAGCTCATGGCCGACCCGATGCCCTCCACGGATCCCGAATCCGTCTCGCTCGCGGACCGTGCGGTCGAGCTCGCGCGCCGCTGGGTGATCGAGGCCGCGGCCGCCGATGTCGATCCGGCGGCCGAGCGCCTGGCCGGTGTGCTGCAGGATGCCAACGGGCTGCCGTTCACGCTCGGATTCGTCGACGGGGTCATGCGCCCCGAGAGCCTGAGCGCCGCGGCATCCCAGCTGCACCGCATCGCCCCGATCGTGCCCGAGTTCCTGCCGTGGTACCTGCGGTCGGCCGTGCGCATCGGCGGCGGAGTCGCACAGATGCTGCCGAGCCCCGTGGTGCCCATCGCCCGCCGGGTGCTGCGCGAGATGGTCGGTCACCTCGTCGTCGACGCCCGACCGGCGAAGCTCGGTCCTGCGATCGCGAAGATCCGCGAATCGGGCGCACGACTCAACCTCAATCTGCTGGGAGAGGCCGTGCTCGGCGAGGCCGAGGCGCAGCGGCGGCTCGACGGCATCCATGAGCTGATCCGTCGTCCCGATGTCGACTACGTCTCGGTGAAGGTGTCGGCGATCGTCAGCCACATCTCGATGTGGGCGTTCGACGAGGTCGTGCAGTCGGTCGTCGAGCGACTCCTTCCGCTGTATCTGACCGCCGCGGCGGATCGCACCTTCATCAACCTCGACATGGAGGAGTATCGCGACCTCGATCTGACGATCGCGGTGTTCACGCGCATCCTCGAGGATCCGCGGCTCGAAGGTCTCGAGGCCGGCATCGTGCTGCAGGCCTATCTGCCCGACGCCCTGCCGGCGCTGCAGCAGCTCACCGCCTGGGCTCGCGAGCGCGTCGACCACGGCGGCGCCCCCATCAAGGTGCGGCTCGTCAAGGGAGCCAACCTCGCGATGGAGCGGGTCGAGGCGCGGATGCACGGATGGACGCAGGCGACGTACGACACGAAGCTCGACACCGACGCCAACTATCTGCGCTGCCTCGACTGGGCGCTGCGCCCCGAGAACGTCGCCGCCGTGCGTCTGGGGATCGCGGGTCACAACCTGTTCGGCATCGCCTATGCGTGGCTGCTCGCGGGGGAGCGGGGTGTCCGCGCTCTCGACCCGGGATCGGCGACCGCCGCGAACTCGCAGCCGCCGATCGAATTCGAGATGCTCCTCGGCATGGCGCAGGGGCAGGTGCAGGCCGTCTCCCGCGAGGTCGGCGAGGTGCTTCTCTATGTCCCGGTCGTGAAGCCGAGCGAGTTCGACGTCGCCATCAGCTACCTGGTGCGGAGGCTCGAAGAGAACGCGTCGAGCGACAACTTCCTGTCCGCAGCATTCCGCCTCGGTGACGATGAGGCGCTGTTCGTGCGTGAGCGCGACAGGTTCCTCGATGCGGTCGACCGCTCGGCGTCCCCGACGCTGCAGGTGGGGGCGCTGCGCAGCCAGGACCGACTCGCACCCGTGCACGAGTCCATGCGGCCCGTGCCCGTGGCGCCTGCGCCCGAGGAGGGGCTGACCCAGGCGGTGCTCGGAATCTCGCGCGGATCGGATGACCCGACCGGGCCGTTCCTGGAGACCGCGGTCTACGCCCCACGCGAGATCGATGAGGCGACCGGCGGCGCGCCGGGCTTCGCGAACACGCCCGACAGCGACCCGTCGCTTCCGGCCAACCGGGACTGGGCCCGCGAGATCACCGCCCGGATCGACGACTCCACCCTCGGCGTCTCGACGATCGAGGCCGCCCGGATCGACGATGCGGACACGCTCGAGGCCACGATCGCGGGCGTGCACGACGCCGCGGCGCTCTGGGGTGCTCGCCCCGCCGCCGAGCGGGCCGAAGTGCTGCTGCGCGCGGCCGCCGCTCTGGAAGGGCGCCGCGGAGACCTGATCGAGGTCGCCGCCTCCGAGACCGGCAAGGTCTTCGCCGAGGCCGACGTCGAGGTCAGCGAGGCCGTGGACTTCGCGCGCTACTACGCCGCCAAGGCGCGGGAGTTGGATGCCGTCGCCGGCGCCACGTTCGACCCGGCGCGCGTGACGGTCGTCACCCCACCGTGGAACTTCCCTCTCGCGATCCCCGCGGGCGGCGTGCTCGCCGCGCTCGCCGCGGGCTCCGGAGTCGTCTTCAAGCCGGCTCCGCAGGCTCGCCGCTGCGCGGCGGTCATCGCCGAGACGCTCTGGGAGGTCGGCGTTCCCCGCGACGTGCTCGCCCTCGTCGACATCGAAGAGGGCGATCTCGGCCGTGAGCTGATCTCGCACGAGTCCGTCGATCGGGTCATCCTCACCGGTTCGTGGGAGACGGCGGCGCTGTTCCGCTCGTGGCGCCCCGAACTTCCGCTGCTCGCCGAGACCAGCGGCAAGAACGCGATGATCATCACACCCTCGGCTGATCTCGATCTCGCGGTCGCCGATCTGGTGCGCAGCGCCTTCGGGCACGCGGGGCAGAAGTGCTCGGCGGCCTCCCTCGCGATCCTCGTCGGACCCGTCGGACGCTCCCAGCGCTTCGCCCGTCAGCTGGCCGATGCCACTCGGTCGCTGCATGTCGGCTGGCCCACCGATCCGCTCGCCGAGGTCGGACCCGTGATCGAGCGACCCGAGGGCAAGCTCGCGTGGGCGCTCACCGAGCTCGAAGGCGACGAGCAGTGGCTCATCGAGCCCGCCGTCTCGACCGACGACCCCACGGGGCGCCTCTGGCGACCCGGCATCCGTGTGGGAGTGCAGCCGGGTTCTCGGTTCCACACCGAGGAGTTCTTCGGCCCGGTGCTCGGCGTCATGCACGCGCCGACGCTGGAGCGGGCGATCGATCTGCAGAATGCGGTCGAGTACGGTCTGACCGCCGGACTGCACACGCAGGACCCGGCTGAGCTCGCGCTCTGGCTCGACCGCGTGCAGGCCGGCAACCTCTACGTGAACCGGGGCATCACCGGTGCGATCGTGCAGCGCCAGCCGTTCGGCGGGTGGAAGCGCTCCTCGGTGGGCCCCGGCGCCAAGGCCGGCGGCCCGAACTACCTCATCGGACTCGGATCCTGGCGGTCGAGCGGGTCCGGCACCGTCTCGAGCACTCTCCATCTGCGCGGGCTGGACTCGCGCATCACCGACCTCATCGAGTCAGCGCAGCCGTCGCTCGACTTCGAGGCCTTCGAGTGGCTGCGTCGTTCTGCGCTCTCGGATGCGCTCGCCTGGGACCGCGAGTTCGGGCAGGTGCGCGACGTGTCGCACCTCGGGATCGAGCGCAACCTGTTCCGCTACCGCCCGGTTCCGGTCGCGATCAGAGCCACCGCGGATGCCGGCTGGCAGGAGCTGCTGCGCGTCGTCGTCGCCGCGGTGCGCGCCGGCGCCCGGTTCGTGCTCTCGACGCCCGTCGGTCTTCCGGCGCCGGTTCGCCGCGCTCTCGGCGAGCTCGGCGCCGTCGTCCACATGGAGAGCGACGACGAGTGGATCGAGCGGATGCGGCGGCGCGGCGAGCAGTCGTCCGCGACGCTCGAATCCCTCGACGACGAATTGCGACCGAGCCGGGTGCGACTGGTCGGGCCCCGCGACTCCGTGGCAGCGCTGCACCGCGCACTGGCGACAGCCGTCGGCGGCGATCCCGACCTCGCGGTGTACGACGGCGAGGTCACCTCCGCCGGGCGCATCGAGCTGCTGCCCTTCGTGCACGAGCAGGCCATCGCGATCACCGCGCACCGCTACGGCAACCCCGACGCCTGGAGCGCTTCCGTCATCTGACGCCGCGCGAGCGCGGTGTAAAGAATTCTTGACACAGCGGCTGCCGCAGGCGTAACCTCGTGTCAAGAATCTTTTACACGGGAGGGTGTCATGGTCTACGAGGAGCGCAACGTCTGGGTCGGTCTCGTCGTCAGCCTGATCGCCATCACGGCGTACGTCGTCGTGGTGCTGCAGCAGGCGGCCGGCGGTCCCGTGACCGAGGTCGACTGGCCGCCGCTGATGCTGTGGATGATCGGCGGCGGAATCGTCGTGACCATCGCGATCAGCATCATCTGGGGCATGATCGCCGGCGCCCGCGACCCCGACGGCGTGGGCAGGTCCGACATCCGCGATCGGGACATCGGTCGCATGGGGAGTCGTGTCGAGCAGGCGTTCGTGGCCATCGCGGGCACCGGCGTGATCCTGCTCTGCGCGATGAACGCGGACGTCTTCTGGATCGCCCACGCCATGTTCGCGGGCTTCGTGATCGCGACGATCGTGGGCGGGATCGCGCGGGTCGTGGCCTATCGAAGGGGTCTCGTCTGATGGTCAAGCCGACGCTCGTCTCCAACCGCATCCGTGCGCATCGGGAGGCCGCCGGTCTGACCCAGGCCGAGCTCGCCCGCCGCGTCGGCGTGACTCGCCAGACGCTGATCGCGATCGAGCAGGAGAAGTACTCGCCGACCCTCGAACTGGCCTTTCAGATCGCCCGGGCATTCGGCGTCGGCATCGACGACCTGTTCCAGTACCCCGAGCCCACGACCACGGAGGTGTGAGATGACCGAGACGATGCCTGCCTGGGTGCGTGAGACGTACGGCCCGTCCGACGGAGTGCACCTCGAGCAGATCCCCGTTCCGATCCCGCGTCCGGGCGAGGTGGTGCTGCGCGTCGAGGCGACCGCCCTCAACGCCGGTGATATCCGCCTCATGCTCGGAGACCCCCTGCTCGTGCGTCCGGTCTTCGGCCTGACGCGCCCGAAGCATCCGGTGCGGGGAATGGAGGTGGCCGGCACCGTCGTCGCCGTCGGATCCCAGGAGATCGGCGCCGAGGTCGGCGAGCGCGTGGTGGGCGAGCTCGTCGGAGGAGGGGGACTCGCATCGCATGTCGCTGTGCCCGCGACGCGCCTCGTCCCGATCCCGCCGGATGTGACCTCCGTGACTGCGGCCTGCCTGCCGATCGCCGCAGGTACCGCATGGCAGGCCCTCGACCACGCGGGGACCGGCTTCCGCTCCGTCAGGCACACTGCGGCGGGCCATGTCCCTCGAGTCCTGGTGCTCGGCGCCTCCGGGGGAGTGGGCACCTTCGTGGTGCAGCTCGCGGCGCTGCGCGGTGCCGAGGTCTGGGCGACGTGCGGTGAACGCAACGCGCGCCTCGTCGAGCACCTCGGCGCCGTGCGCACCCTCGACCACCGTTGCTCGCCGCTGACGGAGCTGCCCGCAGCGCACTTCGACGCGGTGATCGACATCGCCGGAGGGATGCCGCTGCGCGACCTGCAGCGCCTCGTGATCTCCGGCGGACGGGTGGTGCTCGTGACGGGTGACGGCGGCCCCGTGCTGGGCCCGATCCCGCGGATGGTGAAGGCGGCGTTCCTGTCGATCGGTTCGAGCCGCCGCATCCGCCCGCTCGCGGCGAGCCCTCGTCCGGAGATCCTCGCGAAGCTGCTCGAGCTCACCGCCGAGGGGCGGATCACACCCGTGATCGAGCGCGAATTCGGATTCGACGAGGCCCGCGCGGCCCTCGCGCACCTCGAAGCCGGTCATACGGTCGGCAAGGTCGTCGTCCGCGGAGCCTGAGCGAGAAGCGCCTGCGCTCTGGCGGCGTCCAGGGGGCGGGTGACAGAATGGATGCTGGCGTGCCCGAGTCGCATCTTCCCCGGGCGCCGTCTCTCATCGAGCGGCGCGGGTCGAAGGACCGCCGGGCCCCTGGACAGCGTCCGCCGCATCCGTTCGAGGAGCCCCATGTCTGTCGAAACCACTGCGCCGGCATCCGAGACCGCAGCTCCGGTCCGCACCGCACACCACCGTCACTACCTGATGTGCACGCCGTCGCACTTCACGGTGAACTACTCGATCAACCCGTGGATGGAGCCCTCGAAGCCGACCGACACGGCCAGGGCGGTCGAGCAGTGGCAGAAGCTGCACGACCTGTACCTCGAGCTCGGCCATGAGGTCGAGCTGATCGAGCCTCTCGCCGGGTTCCCCGACATGGTCTACACGGCGAACGGCGGGTTCCTGATCGACGGCCGCGCCTACGTGCCGAAGTTCCGCTTCGTCGAGCGCCAGGGCGAGGCGCCCGCGTTCGCCGACTGGTTCCGCGCCGCGGGCTACGACACCGTGATCCCCGAAGAGGTCAACGAGGGCGAGGGCGACTTCCTGCTCGTCGGCGACGTGATCCTCGCCGGCACGGGGTTCCGCTCGACCGGCGACAGCCACCGCGAGGTCGGCGACGTCTTCGGCCGTGAGGTCGTGTCGCTCAACCTGGTCGACCCGCGCTTCTACCACCTGGACACCGCGATCGCGGTGCTCGACCCCGTGCAGGGCGTAGAGAACGGCGGCCCCGAGCGCGCGAACATCGCGTATCTGCCCGGCGCGTTCGATGACGAGAGCCGGGCGATCCTCGAGGAGCGCTTCCCCGAGGCGATCCTCGTGTCCGACGAGGACGGATCCGTCTTCGGTCTCAACTCCGCGAGCGACGGCTACAACGTGATCATCTCGCCGCGCGCGAAGGGCTTCGAGAAGCAGCTGCGCGAGCGCGGCTACAACCCGATCATGATCGACCTGTCCGAGCTGCTGCTCGGCGGCGGCGGCATCAAGTGCTGCACCCTCGAACTGCGCGGTGCGGTGTGACCGCCGTCGACCCGGGCGTGAGCGCCGAGGTGACGGCGGAGCCGCACGTCGCCCACAACTACCACCCGCTGCCGGTCAACATCGCCCGGGGTGAGGGTGCGTGGGTGACGGATGTCGAGGGCAAGCGGTACCTCGATCTGCTCGCCGCCTATTCGGCGGTGAACTTCGGGCACCGGCATCCGGCTCTCGTGGCGGCCCTGACCGAGCAGCTCGGTCGCGTCACCCTCACGAGCCGCGCCTTCATGAGCGATCGGCTCGAGCCGTTCGCCGCCGCGCTGTCGACTCTCGCCGGCAAAGACATGGTGCTGCCGATGAACACCGGCGCCGAAGCGGTCGAGACCGGCATCAAGGTCGCTCGCGCATGGGGGTATCGCGTCAAGGGCATCGCGGACGACCAGGCGCGCATCATCGTCGCGGCCGGCAACTTCCACGGCCGCACCACGACCATCGTCAGCTTCAGCGACGACCCCGAGGCGCGGACGGACTTCGGCCCGTACACGCCGGGATTCGACGTGGTTCCCTATGGGGACGCGGATGCCGTCGCAGCGGCCATCACCGAGAACACCGCCGCCGTGCTGATCGAGCCGATCCAGGGCGAGGGCGGAGTGGTGATCCCCCCGGAGGGATACCTGCGCCGCATCCGCGAGATCTGCGACGAGAAGAACGTGCTGTTCATCGCCGATGAGATCCAGTCGGGTCTCGGCCGGGTCGGCGAGACCTTCGCCTGCGATCGGGAGGGCGTCGTGCCCGACCTGTATCTCCTGGGCAAGGCGCTGGGCGGCGGGATCCTTCCGGTGTCGGCGGTCGTCGGCGACGCGGATGTGCTCGGAGTCATCCGCCCGGGTGAACACGGTTCGACGTTCGGGGGCAACCCGCTCGCCGCGGCCGTCGGCCTGCGGGTCGTCGAGATGCTCGAGTCCGGGGAGTTCCAGGAGCGCGCTCGCGCACTCGGCGCCCACCTCGCCGCCGGCCTCGAGCCGCTGATCGGGCACGGGGTGACCGAGGTGCGCATCGCCGGGCTGTGGGCCGGCGTCGACATCGACCCCGCCAAGGGGACCGGCCGCGAGATCGCGGAGAAGCTCCTCGACCGGGGTGTGCTCGTCAAGGACACCCACGGTCAGACGATCCGCATCGCCCCTCCGCTGGTGATCCGCGCGACCGAACTCGACTGGGCGGTCGAGCAGCTGAAGCTGGTTCTCGGGGCGTGACGCCCTGTCCGCCGGGCGACACGCCCGGCGGACAGCCCGGATTTGCCGGAACCCCGGAACCCACGTAACTTATTACTTGTTCGCCCCACAGGGAAGCGGAGAGGCCGAGAGCCTTACCCCCCTCAAGCGGAGAACCACCTCCACTCGATCAGCTCCTCGGAGCAGATCGCAGACACACTTCTGTCTGACCTGGAGCTTCCACTTCGGAGAAACGGTCGATTTGACAGCGACTCCGGAACGGATAAGCTAGTGAAGTTGCCTCGGCGGCCTTGAGCCCCGAGCTGCAGATCTGGTTCTGAGCCTCACGGCGTGTCGATTTGACAGGCCGAATGGCACAGATAAGATAGAGAAGTTGCCCTTCGGGCCTGGTTGTGATGACTGGGTCGTGGGAGCATCCGATCCTTGAGAACTCAACAGCGTGCACTTGTCAAATGCCAAATAACCTCGATTCAGCTTCGGCTGG